>NZ_JAFDSS010000001.1:0-649261 GCF_017831975.1 Microbacterium terrae
CGATGGTGTCCCATTCGCCGGCGGCGGAACCGGTGCGCCAGTCGTCGGGTGCGTCCCAGGGCGACGGTGAGAGGCGGAACCGCCACGCGCCGTCGAGCGACTGCTCAGGGGCGTCGCTGCGCATGCGCGAGCGCGGTGCGATGGTGCCGTCACCCGGTCCGATGCGGGCGATGTCGATGCCGGCGGCGGGCATCACGCGACTGCCCCGATCGACAGATGCGAGGAGGGGAGCAGCGCCGCGGCCGCTTCGTCGAGGAAGAGGGTGACGCGCGGATGCTGTCGCAGGAAGGATGCCGGCACCGCCGGGCCGATCGGTCCGCGCACCGCCGCGGCGACGGCATCCGCCTTCGCCGCGCCCGCGGCGACCAGGACGATCTCGCGCGCGTCGAGGATCGTGCCCACGCCCTGCGTCACCGCCTGCGTGGGAACGTCGTCGGCGCTGTCGAAGAACCGGCTGTTGTCGGCGATCGTCTGCGGTGCGAGGTCGACCACCCGCGTGCGTGACGAATACGCCGACCCGGGTTCGTTGAACCCGATGTGCCCGTTCGAGCCGATGCCGAGGATCTGCAGGTCCACACCGCCGGCTGCCGCGATCGCGCGGTCGTACGCGGCCGCGGTGGTGTGCCGGTCGGCGGTCGCGCCGTGGGGAACGTGGACGCGGGCCGGGTCGAGGCCGAGCGGCTGCCTCGCGTCACGATCGATGACCGCGTGGTAGCTCTGCGGATGCCGCGGATCGATGCCGACGTACTCGTCGAGGGCGAATGCGGTGGCACCGCTCAGGTCGAGGCTGCGCACGACGTGCTCGTGCAGGGCGCGGTACAGCGGCTGAGGCGATGACCCCGTTGCGACGCCGAGCACCAGCCGCGGTCGGCGCGCCGCGACGGCGGCGACGAGATCGGCGGCGGCGGCACCGGCTGCGGCGGCGTCGGGCGAGACGAAGATCCTCATGACGGGTCCTTTCGGGCGAGGAGCGTGTCGACCTCGGGGTAGAGCACGGCGTCGGGTGAGAGCCCGCGGCGCGCGGCGAGCGCGAGCGCGAGGCGCTGCAGCGGCACGATGGCGGGGATAGGCGCCAGAGTCCGAGGCAGGGGAGTGAGGGCGACGACCGCGGGGGACGAGGCGAAGCGCTCCGGGCGATCGGTGAGCACGAGCGTCGCCACGCCGATGTCGCGCAGCCACGCTTCGAGCGACACCGCGCGGTCGAACATCGGGTCGGCCGTCGCGACGACGACCACGGACGAGTCCAGGCTGAGCCGGCGATGCGGACCGTGGGTGAACTCCTCGACGTCGTATGCGGAGGTCGCCACGAGCGCGATCTCGACGATCTTCAGCGCCGCCTCCTGGGCGGTCGCAAGGTGAGTCTGCGTCCCGACGATGTGCAGTCCGTCGGCGACGTCGACGGCGTCCGCGAACGACGCGATGGCCCCGGCACCGCCGTCGAGGGCGGTCCGTGTTGCGGCGGGGAGTTCGCCGATGCCGTCGATCGTCGTTCCGGCGAGCACGGCGGCGAGCCGGAGCAGAGTCACGACGGTCGTGGAGTAGCCTTTCGTCTTCGCGCCGACGTCTTCCGGTCCGGCCGAGATGTCGAGCACGACGTCGACCGGCGGCGCGTGCTCTGCGGCGCCAGTCACGAACACCGTCATCGCGCCGCGGCTGCGGGCGAGGTCGACAGCGTTCCGAACCAGCACGGAGCGCGCAGACTGGCTGATCGCAACCACGAGCGTGTGGTCGTCGAATCTCGAAGCCGGGAGGGCGAACACCGCCTCGGACGGGGTGAGCACCCGGACCTCGGCGCCCGGCAGGACGGTGGCGGCGAACGCCTCGACCGCGCGTGCCGCGAACGACGAGGTGCCGGAGCCGATGAACACGACGCGCTCCGCCCGTGCGCCGAGCGCGCGAAGCGCGACCACTGTCGAATCGGGCCACGCCTCGCTCGCGCGGGCGAGTGCTTCGGGCTGCTCGGTCATGAAGGCCTGGACTTTCGACACGGGAGGCTCACTCTCGGGGGCCGGTGCTGCGGAGTCCTCCGCGCGCGTGCGACGCGTGAAGACCTGGACGGTGAGGGGGATGGATGCGAGGAGGGCCAGAGCGATGACGGCGAACGCCAGCCGGACGTCGACGGCCTCGGCGACGAGTCCGATGACGGGCGGGCCGATCACGGTCGCCAGCGACGCCACCGACGCCACGGCCGCGACACTCGCCGCGGCACGCGGCTGCGCGGCGGCGAGCGACATGCTCACGGGCACGGCGAGTGCGGCGCCGAGCCCCCAGATCGCCGCCGCCGCCAGGGCCGCCGGGACCGACGGTGCGACGGCGACCAGCAGGACGCCGGAGACTGCGAGCGCGGTCGACGAGACCACCGACACCCGTCGCCCGACGCGGTCGATGAGCGGCCCGGTGAGCAGTCGACCGGCGGTCTGCGCGATGAGGAACGTCGACAGGGCTCCCGCGCCCACGGCCGCCTGCGCGCCGTGGCCGTCGACCACGGCGACGGCGAGCCAGTTGTTCGCGGCGCTCTCCGAGAGCGTCGCCGCGAAGACGATGCCGCCGAGCATGAGCACGGTGGGCGTCGTCCAGACCGAGCGGGGGAGGCGGATTCCGGCGGTGATGGTCGGAACTGCGCTGTCGGCGACGCTCGCGGTCGCCTGCCGGTGACCGGCATCCACCGTGATCAGCAGCTGCGCCGCGACTCGCAGTGCCGCAGCGATCACGGCGAGCGCGAGGAACTGCACGCCGATCGGGATGCCTGCCGCCGCTGCCACCCCGCCCAGGGCAGCGCCACCGGCTCCGGCGAGCGAGTAGAACGCGTGGAAGCGCGGAACGATGGTCTTGCCGGCGCGCGCTTCGGCGGCGGCGCCGAGCACGCCCTGGGGCACGTTGGTCAGGGCGAACGCCGCTCCGTGCACGACCCCGCCGAGGAGGAGCACCGCGAAGACGCCGAGCGTGGTCGCCGCAGCGAGCACGAGGTAGGCGGCGGCGAACGCGATGGTCGCGAGTCCGTACCCCCACCGCGCGCCGCGGCGCTCGACGAGGAGGCCGGCCAGAGACACCATGACCAGCGTGCCGAGGGCGTTCGCGAGCAGGAACGCCGCGATGCCCTCGGTGCCGGTGCCGACCGACGACCCGATCTCGGGAAGGCGCGCGTTCCACGAAGCCATCGAGAAGCCGTTGGTCGCATAGGCGAGGCCGACCGCGAGCGTCGTCGGCTGGATGCGGCGTGGGCTCCGCATCACGATGAGAAGGATGCCGCGGTCAGCGCCGTGCGCCGTCGCGCAAGGGCGAGCGCGCCGGCGGCCGGCGGCACGTCGAGCACGCGCACCGTCAAGTCGGATGCGCGTTCGCGCAGGGACGCGACGAGCGCGTCGGCGAGCATCGGCTGGGCGGTGATCACACCCCCGGCGGCGACGACGGTCGTTCCGGTCGCGCCCCGCGCGCGCACGGCCTGCACCATCTCGGCGAGATGCGCGCCCGAGCGGCGGATGACCTGCTTCGCGATCAGCGATCCCTCGTCGGCGGCGGCGAACACCTGGGGTGCGAATCCACCCCACAGGGTGTCGGACGGTGCTGCTTGGAAGCGCAGTGCGAGTTCGACGTGGTCGTCGGTGCCGAAGTGGCGCAGAAGCCTCCGCGCGGCCGGGTCGGCGAGCGACGCCGTGCCGTTGCGGTCGACCTCGCGCAGCACCGCGACGCAGAGCTGACGGGTGAGTCCCGGCGCGCTGGCGTCGTCGGCGATGAGCCAGCCATGGCCATCGGCGGCGATGGTCTCACCGCCTCGGCCGACGCCGACGACGGCCGACCCGGTGCCCGCGATGACGCAGATCGCGTCGTCGGCGCCGATGGCGGGGCCGAGCAGCACCGCGTCGTTCACCGCTTCGACGTGCCCGGCGAGGTGCGAGCGGAGTACCGCGGTCGCGTGCTGCTGCTGTGCGATGCTGTCGATGCCGTGCGCGCCGACGACTGTGCTGCCGGGCTCCCCGCCGACGGCATCGACCACGACCTGCGCGAGCCGGGCGAGGTTGCCATCGTGCTCGAAGATGCTGCCGCGGCGCCAGACGGCGCTGGCGACGACCACGTCGACGCCGTGGTCGGTCACGATGTGGGTCTTCGTGCCGCCGACGTCGACGCCGACGGCCGGGGCGCCCGGGGCAGGTGCAGTCGTGGATGCATCGTCACGCAAGGTAGAGCCCGCCCTTCACCTGCTCGATGACGAGCTGCCCCACTCCGATGACGGCGGCGCGCTCGCCGAGGGCGCCGATGACGATGCGCGGCGGATTGGGAATGCGGCCGCGGAGGCGGGTCTCGATCTCGGAGACGAGCACATCGGCGCGCGCGGGGAGCCTGCCCGAGAGGATGACCTCTGCGGTGTCGAGCACGACGGAGAGCGCCGCGATCGAGATCGCGATGTAGTCGAGCAGTTCGGCTGCCGGGTCGAGTGCGGTGGGCACGCCTTCGGCGTATTCGTCGAGGATCGAGATGCTCGAGTCGCGCCGTGCGCCGGGGGTGCGGGCGGCGCCGAGCGAGAGCACGCGGCTCTCGAGGTCGCCCGCCTCGTCGTAGGTGCGCGCGAACGCGGAGCGATCCGCGATGAGCGAGCCGATCTCGCCCGCGCCCGACCGGAAGCCGCGGAGCAGTCGGCCGTCGGCGACGATGCCCGCGCCGAGGCCGACGCCGAGGAGGAACGCGGCCATGTGCTGGCTGCCCTGCGCGGCGCCCCGAGCCCATTCGCCGACGGCGACGGCGTTCGCGTCGTTCTCGACGACGACGGGAAGCCCGCCGGTGCGCTCGGCGACACGATCGCGCAGCGGTACGCTGCTCCACCCGAGTTCGACGGAATGGCCGACGACGCCGCTCCGGTCGACGAGGCCCGGAACGGCGATGCCGACGCCCTGCGCCGGGGTGCCGCGCTCGGCGGCCGTGGCGATGAGATCCTCGACCGCCTGGAGCACGCCGTCGAGGCGGGACGTCGGGCTGAGCGCCCCGTCGGCCCCGCGCAGGGGAGTGTCGTGCGTGTGCGACACGGCCCCGTTCATGTCGATGAGGGCGCCCCGCGCGGTGTCGTCGGTGATGTCGATCGCGACGACCGTTCGACTTTCGCCGAGGAAGCGGTAGCGATGGGTCGGTCGCCCGATGCCTCCGTCTGCCTCACGCTCGACCGCGATCGTGCCCTCGTCGACGAGACGCGTGCAGAGGCGATGCACGGTCGCGCTGGCGAGGCCGGTCCGCTCGGTGATCTCGGCGCGGGTGAGGGGGCCGTGCTGCTCGAGCGCGTCGACGATCGCGGTGCGATTGAGCCGGGTGACCGTGTGGTTCGTGGCCGTCGCGCGAGCGGAGGTGGTGTCGCCCTCTCGCATGCTGACTCCTGTCGGGGGATCGTCCTCTAATAGATGCTTGCGATGAGATAAAAGCAGAACCGGAGGTCGATCTGCAAACAAACCCGCGAGTTTTCAGTCGAATGTGTCATTCATGTTTCGGCTGGTAACGAGTGAGTGAAGCATGTGTCGGATAGTTGATCTCGAATTGAACGACTAGATCTCAGAGTGATAAGAAATGGGAACGCACCACAGGACCTTCCCCTTCTCACTCACAGGAGTCGCCTTGCGATACACCCGACTTGCGACCGCCGTCACTGCAGTCGCCGCCCTCACAGCCCTCGCCGGATGCTCGTCGTCCAGCGCGGGCGATGGTCCCGCCACCCTTGAGTTCGTCATCTCGGGCGATCAGAACGGCGCGTACCAGGCGCTCGCCGACCGCTATTTCGAGGAGACGGGCGTGACCGTCGAGATCGTCGACGTGCCCTACGACGACCTGACCACGCGGCTCCGCAACGGCGCCCAGGCCGGCGATCTGCCGGCGCTCGCACGCACCGCGGGACTCGACCCGCTGTGGGAGGACGCTGCGATGGAGCTCGGCGACATCGCCGAGGCGCACGACATCATGGACGAGCTGATCGTCGAGGGCCCGGAGGGCCAGGTGCTGACGCTGCCCTCTGACCTGACCGCGGTCGGGCTGTACATCAACAAGTCGCTGTTCGACGAGGCCGGAGTCTCGTACCCGACCGACGAGTCCGACATCTGGACGTGGGACGAGTACCTCGCCGCGCTCACCGAGGTCGTCGAGAACACCGACGCGCAGTACGGCATGGTGATGGACGGATCGGTTCACCGTCTGCGCTCGATGCTGTACCAGTTCGGGTCCAACGGCGACTACTACCAGGAGGACGGCGAGTTCGTCATGGGCGAGGGCACCGAAGAGGCGCTCCAGACCTTCTCCGACATCAACGACGACAAGATGATGCCGCGATCGGTGTGGCTGTCGGGTGACGACGCGAGTGCACTCTTCCAGTCCGGCCGCATCGCCGCCTACTACTCGGGCGTCTGGCAGATCTCGTCGTTCAACGAGTCGATCACGGCGTTCGACTGGCTGCCGGTCTACATGCCGTACGAGACCGAGCGTGCGACCAACATCGGCACGAACTGGATCGTCGGCTTCGAGGGAACCGGCGTCGAGGAGGAGACGCAGGACTTCATCGACTGGATGTACACGGCTGAGAACTACGCGCAGCTCAGTGCCGATGCGAGCTTCCTTCCCGTGATCGAAGGGCTCGAGGTCCCGTACGAGCAGAACGCCGAGTACCTCGATCTGTACAACCACGAGATCGCCGCGGCGAACGAGCTCTCGTTCCTGCAGACCCGCTCGATGGTGGAGTTCGCGTACGACGGCGTGGCCCTCGACAGCGAGCCGCTGACCACCGAGATCCCGGCGTTCCTCAACGGCGAGCAGTCGCTCGACGACACCATCACCGCAGTCGAGTCCGGCATGGACGCGCTCGTCAACGGCTGACACCCGCGGGTGGGCGGACTCCGCGTCCGCCCACCCGCCCCCACTCATCACCTCCCGCCGAACAGGAGACCCCCGTGACCGTCACCGTTTCCCCGCCGAGCCCGCGGGTCCGCCGGCACCACCCGCCCGCGCTGCGGCGCCGCGGCCCGCGTCGCAACCGGCACATCTTCGCCCCGACGGTGCTCGTCGGCGCTGCGGCGATCCTGTTCGTGATCTTCTTCCTCTGGCCCGCGGTCCTCGGGCTGAGCTACTCGTTCACGGACTATCGCGGCGTCGGCAGTCCCGACTTCATCGGCTTCGCCAACTACGCGGAGCTGTTCGCCGACCCCGACTTCTACCGAGCACTCGGGCGCACGTTCCTGTTCGTCGCGATGAGCGTGCCCGTCGGCTTCGTGCTGTCGCTCACCCTCGCAGTGCTGCTCGTGAACCCCCACACCAAGGGCAAGCCGGTCGCCCGCCTCGTGTTCTTCCTGCCGTGGCTCATCTCTCCGATCGTCGCCGGGGTCACCTGGCGGTGGCTCTTCGGCGAGAGCTTCGGCATCGTCAACTACGCCATCTCGCAACTCGGCGGCAATCCGCTGCAGTGGTCGACGAACGGCACGCTCGCGCTCATCGTGATCGTCCTCGCCGCCGCGTGGGGCGGTGCGGCCTTCAACATGCTGCTGTTCATGGCGGCGATCCGGAATGTGCCCGCGTCGTATTACGAGGCCGCGGCGCTCGACGGGGCGAACGGCTGGCAGCGCTTCCGCCACATCACGCTGCCGAGCATCGCTCCGACCTCGTTCATGGTCATCCTGCTGTCGACCATCGGCTCGATGAAGGAGTTCGCTCTGATCCAGGCGCTCAGCGGCGGCGGACCCGGCACCGAGAACCGCCTCATCGTCCAGTACATCTACGAGACCGGGTTCGAGTTCGCCCGAGTCGGATACGCCAGCGCGGTCTCGATGGTGCTGATGGTCATCCTCATCGTCATGGCCGTCATCCAGCTCGGCATCGACCGCCGTGCGAGCCGCGACCTCGCGTGACCCGGACCCCAGAAAAGAGACGATCATGACCCTCACCTCGGTTCCGCCCACCACAGAGGCTGTCGTCGCCTCCGCCCCCGCGCAGGTCGACACGGCGCCAGCCCCGGGGAGGCGTCGCGTCCCGTGGCGCGTGCGCTTCACGCGGTCCGCACTGCCGACCGCGGCGATGTGGATCCTCGCGGCGCTGTTCCTCGTGCCGATCCTGTGGCTGATCCTGAGCTCTCTCAAGCCGGCCGGCGAGCTGTTCACCTTCCCGCTGAGCGTCTTCCCCGAGAACCCGACCCTCGAGAACTACGCCGGCGCGTGGGAGAAGATCGACTTCGCGCGGTACGTCGGCAACACCGCTCTCGTGGCCACCGTCACCACCGCGCTCACCGTCTTCGTGAGCGCCTGCACGGGCTACGCGCTCGCGAAGTACCAGTCCTGGGTGCTCCGCGCACTGTTCATCTGCTTCCTCGCGACGACCATGCTCCCCACCGAGGTGATCCTCAGCCCGTCGTTCATCGTGGTGCGAAACCTCGGCCTGTACGACACGCTCGCCGGCGTCATCGTGCCGTCGATCATCACCGCGACCGGCATCTTCATGTTCCGGCAGTTCTTCATGACCGTGCCCGACGAGCTGATCGATGCCGCGCGCATGGACGGCGCCCGGGAGCTGACGATCTTCTTCCGCATCATGCTTCCGCTGGCCTCGCCCATCCTCGTCACCCTGGCGATCTTCTCGTTCCAGTGGCGATGGAACGACTACGTCTGGCCGCTCATCGTGCTCAACTCGCCCGAGCTGTTCACGCTGCAGACGGCGCTGCGCTCGCTCGTCGGCGCCGAGAACATCCAGTGGTCGCTGCTGCTTGCGGCATCCGTCATCTCGATCCTCCCGCTGCTGGTCATCTTCCTGATCTTCCAGAAGTACATCGTCAGCGCCGATCTGAACGCGGGGCTGAAGGATTGAGCGTGCCGGCTCGCACGGCGACGGCCGTCGACCTCGACCTCGCCGCGCTCGCCGACCGCGCACGCGTCAGCACGAGCGGTGACGCCTACTCGCCGTACCTTCCGGCGCACCGGCGTGCGATGCGGCGCGCGCTCATCGCCGTCGCTCTCGCGGTGGTCGACGGCGCAGCGGCCGCCGAGCATCGCGAACGGACGGATGCTGCGCTCGACGATCTCACCCTGACGCAGCGCCCGTCGGGTCTGTTCGCCGGAGGGGACAACGGCGAGTCGCCGCCCGACAGCTCGTTCACCGCGAACGACCTGTGTCGCGCGATCCGCCTGATCGACAGGTCGGGAGTCGCGGGTCTCGATGCCCAGCGTGCGCGCCTGGTCGAGATCGGGTCGAGGCTCGCCCCGGCCCTGCTGGTCGGCGGCGTCCACACGCCGAACCACCGTTGGGAGATCGCGTCGGCCCTCGCGGCCCTCGGTGAGGTTCTCGGGCACCCTTCCCTCAGCGAAGGCGCGATCGCCTGGCTCGCCGAGGGGGTCGATATCGACGCCGACGGGATGTACTCGGAGCGCAGCGCGAACTACGCCGTGCACGTGAGCGGACCGTGCTTGATCGAGCTCGCGCGGCTGCTCGGCCGCGACGACCTCGCCGCGGCGGTCGAGCGCAATCTGCGTGCGACGCTTCCGCTCATCGATGATCGCGGCCGGGTCGAGACCGTGCACTCGCGCCGACAGGACCAGTCGGGCGACTTCGACGCCGAGCCGTACCTTCCCCTGCTGCTGTGGGCAGCCCGCCGCACGCAGGACGCGCGCTTCACTGCAGCCGCAGATGACATCGTCCGTCGAGGGCTGACGGATCCGGCATCCCGTCTCGTCGAGATCCTCGACGCGCACGACGACGCCCCGCTGCCGCCTGGTGCGCCGCGGTCGGACCACGAGACGGCCGTCCTTCCCAGTTCGGGCCTGGTGCGCTGGCGCGACGACGCCCTCACCACCACGGTGTTCGCCGGGTCGGACTTCGCCACCACCGGGCGTATCGCGTCCGGGCTCTCGAACTCCTCCACGCTCGTGCGTGCGCGTCGCGGCGACCTCGAGCTGCGCGCACTGCGTATCGCCCCCGAGTTCTTCGGCATCGGAGCCCTGCGCCCCCGGCTCGTCTTCGCCGACGAACACACCGCGGTGCTGCAGGAGTCGCGCTCGGCGGCGTTCTACGGGCCGCTGCCCATCACGCGTCTGCGCGCAGGCGGCGACTACCCGCTCACTCCCGACGGCCGGTTCTTCGCGGCGATGGACTTCGGGGCGCGGCCGAAGCATCCGCATACGCTCCGGAGCGACGTCACGATCTCGCGCGCAGCGTCGGGCTTCACCCTCGATGCCGCGTGGCAGGGCATGGATGTTCCGGTGGCCGTCGAGCTCGTGTTCCCCGCCGGCCACTCGGTGCTCGGAGCGGACTTCGATGCCGCGGTCGACGCGCTGGTTCCCACCGGAGCCTCGTTCGTCGTCCGATCGCCGAGCGGTGCCGAACTCGCAGTGTCGTGGACGGGCGGCGAGCCCGCTGTGACAGGATTCGACGAGGGCGAGTCGTTCACCGCGGTGGGCGGACGAGACCGCGTCGACGGCGTCCGGGTTCTGGTGCCGACGCGCACCACCCGCGACTTCGTTCTGACGGTCTCGCTCTGAGACGCCGCCAGGCCCGAGCGCGGTGAGCGCTCGGCGTCGAGCACCGTTGTACTGAGCCGATGGAGGTGACGCGTGAGCGATCATGTGCTGTGGTACCGCGAGCCGGCGCGGACGTGGACGCAGGCGCTACCTGTCGGCAACGGAGCGCTCGGGGCGATGTGCTTCGGCGAACTCGCTGACGCACTCGTGCAGCTCAACGACGAGACGGCCTGGTCGGGAAGCCCGCAGAGCGAGTCCGCCGAGCCGGTCGTCTCGGCGGAGGATGCCCGAGCGGCGCTGGACGCCGCCCGCGCGCACATGACGCGCGGCGAATACCCCGAGGCGGATGCCGCGGTGCGCCGCCTCCAGCACCGACACACGCAGGCCTACCTGCCGTTCGGCGACCTGCGCGTACAGGTGACCGCGCGGGGCGAGGCGCCCGACACCGCAGGCGGGCCCGCCCAGGCGTATCGCCGCGAGCTCGACCTGACCACCGCGACCCACTCCGCGATCGGGTCGATCGCCGGCATCGCCGTGTCGCACTCGACCTGGGTGAGCGGGCCCCACGGGGTGCTGGTGCACACGTTCGAGTCGGAGGAGCCGGTCGACGTGCAGGTGCTGCTCGACACCCCGCTCCGCGAGACGCGACGCGATGGCGTCGCCCTCGAGCAGACCGTGCACGTGCGGCTGCCGACCGACGTGGTCCCCGGCCACGATGACGCTGACGAACCCATCCGCTACGCCGCCGATGAGGAGTCGGTCGCGGGCGTCGTCCACGCAAGGGTCGAGACCGACGGTGTCGCCGAGGGCGACAGCATCCGGAACGCACGGACGGTGACGGTGGTGCTCGCCACCGACACGACGTTCACGCGCATCGGCGAGCCGCTCGAGGCAGACGTCGCCGCGGCCGAGGCTCGGGCTCGGGCGCGTGTCGATGCAGCGCTCGTCGATGGCATCGACGCGGTGCGCGCACGCCAGCTGGCCGACCACGCGGCGCTGTACGACGCCGCGGCGATCCGGCTCGGCGACTCGACGCACGACGGCTCGGACACCCTTTCGCGCCTCAGAGCGGTCAACGGCTCCGACGCGGCGGACCTGCCGGCCGACCCGGGGCTCGCGGCGCTGCTGTTCCACTACGGCCGGTACCTGCTGATCTGCTCGTCGCGCCCGGGCGGGCTGCCGGCGACCCTGCAGGGCATCTGGAACGATCAGCTTCGCCCGCCGTGGAGCTCGAACTACACGACCAACATCAACGTCGAGATGAACTACTGGGGGGCGCACACCACCTCGCTCAGCGAGACCGAGGATCCGCTGGTCGCGCTCATCGCGGCGCTCGCCGTCCGCGGCGCCGAGACGGCTGAGCGCCTCTACGACGCGCCGGGGTGGGTCGCCCACCACAACACCGACGCGTGGGCGTACACGCAGCCCGTCGGCGGGGGAGAGCACGACCCCGCGTGGGCGTTCTGGCCGATGGCGGGGCTGTGGCTGTGCCTGCATCTCGCCGACCGCGACAGGTTCGGCGTGGCCGACCGGCAGGAGCTGGAGCGCACGTTCGACATCGTGCGCGGTGCGGTGGAGTTCGCTCAGGCCTGGGTGTCGCGCCAGCCCGACGGCACGCTCGGCACCCTGCTGTCGACCTCACCCGAGACCGACTTCACGACCGCAGACGGTGCCCGAGGATCGGTCGCACGGTCGGCGACGCTCGACCTCGTGCTGCTGCACGCGAACTTCGGCTACCTGACGGACCTCGCCGAGCGCCTCGGCCGCGCAGACGACCCCGTCGTCGTGGCCGCGCGCGACATGCTGACGGATCTCCCCGGCATTCCGCTGACCGATGACGGATCGGTCGCGGAGTGGCGCGACGCGGTCACCCCGACCGATCCGCATCACCGGCACGTCTCGCCGCTCCTGTTCGCCTACCCGGGCGTCGGCCAACTCGATGAGGTGCTCGCGGCGGCGACACGCAGGTTCCTGGACCTGCGCGGCGACGAGTCGACAGGATGGTCGCTGGCGTGGAAGCTCGCGCTGCGTGCCCGCCTGAGCCAGCCCGACCGGGTCGACCGTCTGCTCGCACTCGTGTTCCGCGACATGCGCGACGACCGCGGCGGCGAGTCGGGCGGTCTCTACGACAACCTCCTCGCCGCGCACCCGCCGTTCCAGATCGACGGCAACCTGGGCTACACGGCCGCCGTCGCCGAGATGCTCGTGCACTCCCACGGCGAGGGCCTCCGGCTGCTGCCGGCGGTGCCGGCATCCTTCGGATCCGGTGAGGTGCGCGGGCTCGTCGCCCGACCCGGTGTCGCGCTCGCATTCTCGTGGGACACGGCGGAGGACGCGCCGCGGCTGACGTCGCTGCGGATGCGCGCGATGACGAATGCCGCGCGGCGCACGCATCGCGTCGACCACCCCGGCGGCGCACTCGTCGTCACGCTCGACGACGGCGAGTGGCACGAGGTCGACCTGCGCGGGTGACGACGGATGCCGCCCCTCGGCGCGCGCGTCAGCAGACGACCCGGCCGTGGTTCATGATGTCGTCGTCAGGCGTGTCCCGCGTGACGAGGGCTTTCAGCATGCCGGCCGCCGTCGCTACCTTCCCCTTCGCGGGCTCCCAGAACTCTGTCTCGACCGGGGTGACGCGCAGCAGCGCGATGCCCGGGGTGTCGAGTCCGTCCGCGAACCAGATGTCGAGGTCAGGCGTGTAGAGCTCCTTCATCCGCTCGGTGTCGTGGACGACGCTCGCGCGCCCCGCGACGGAGACGTATCGGTGGCCCTTCGCGTCGCAGTACGACAGCCCGATATCGCGGTCCGCCTCAGCCTCCTCCACCTTCTTCGAATCCTCCGCGGTGAAGAACCAGATGTCGCCCGCGTCGTCCATCTCGCGCGTGCTCATCGGTCTGCTCACGAGATTCCCCGACTCGTCCTGTGTCGTGAGCATCGTGAAGTCGATGTCTTCGACGAGTTCCTTCACCTTGGCGATGGCTTCTGCGCCTGTCATCTCGGTCATGTCTCGATGGTGAGCCGAGTCGCGTGGAGCCGACAGGGGATTGACACGCGCTCCGCGAAGAGGCATCGCGCGCGATCGCGGGTCGTGCCGCTTCACGACGAGCGGGCTTACCCGTCTCGAACCGGGAATGTCAACCCCCGGGCGTTGACGAGACGTCTTCCTGACAATGACTGCACGCAACCACAGAGATGGGAAGTGATGACGTTGAGCATCGTCGAACCCCCCGAGCGGCCCACGAGGCCTGATCACGACGAGCTTGTTCCGTCACCGCCCCCGGCAGCGACCGACCGCGTCGACGGCGACGATCTCACCGTCGATCTCGACGACGGATCAAGCGATGAGGACGACGAGTTCAGCGACGAGTTCGAAGAGCAGCTGCGCGAGCTGCTCGTGCAGGAGGGCATCATCGATGCCGAGTAGGCGATGACGATCCGGGGCTCCTCTTCGTCCGTGACGGAGATCCCCGATGCGGCGCTGGATCCGACAGCCGGGCAGAGTCCGATCATCGCGCATGCGCTCGCCTCGGCGCGCGGACGCCTGGGCGCTGAGGCGGCGATCGGTGATGTGCTGAACTGGTGCGTCGAGATCGCTGCAGATGTGCCGCTCGCCGGCGACGGCCGTACGCGCGAGCTGTGGGATCTGCTGGGGGCGGTCGCGGCCGTCGACGTCACCGCTGCGCGCGTTCTCGAACCGCATCTCGATGCGCTCAGCATCCTCCGCCAGTCCGGCGTCGTGGCGGCGGAAGGCGGTGTCGCGCCCGGCGCGCTCTCCGACATCGAGGCAGGGGAGACGTCGTCGTGGGGAGTGTTCGCCGCAGAGGCGCCGGGCATGCGCGTCGACGCAGTACCGGACGGCAGCGCCTGGCTGCTCACCGGGACGAAGCCGTGGTGCTCGCTCGCGGGGGTGCTCACCCACGCGCTCGTCACCGCATGGGTGGATGAGTCGCACCGCAGGATCTTCGCGGTCGATCTTCGATCCTCAGGCGTCGACGCCCATCCGGGTCCGTGGTCGCCTCACGGCCTGGCAGATGTCGTGAGTGCGCCCGTGGACTTCGACCGGGTACGCGCGGTGCCGCTCGGCGTTGACGACTGGTATCTCGAACGCCCCGGGTTCGCCTGGGGCGGCATGTCGGTCGCGGCGTGTTGGTGGGGTGGCGCGCTGCCTCTCCGTGACGCGCTGATCGCCGCCGCACGTTCGTCGCGCGCTGATCAGGTCGCCCTCGTTCACGCGGGAAGAGTGGATGCGGCGCTCTGGGCCGCTCGCGCCTGCCTCGCAGAAGCGGCGGCTCTGGTCGACCGAGGCGATTCTGCGGCGGTCGGCGACGGACTGCTCGCCCAGCGGGTGCGGGCCGTGGTCGCGGATGCCGCTGCTCTCGCCCTGGCCGAGTCGGATGCCGCGCTGGGCCCGGGGCCCCTCGTCGCCGACCCGGTGCATGCCCGTCGTGTGGCCGACCTGCATCTCTACCTCCGACAGCACCATGGCCTGCGCGACATGGCTCGCATCGGACGCGCGTTCCGTGAGCGGGGCGGTCGATGACCGCCGCGTTCAGCCACCTCGATCCCGGGACGCCCGAGGCGGTTTGGCGGGCCGACACGAGACTCGCATCGCTGCCCGCGCTCGACATCGACGTCGACGATCTCATCGTCGTCTCCGCGCACCCCGACGATGAGACGCTGGGCGCCGGCGGGCTCATGCATCAGGTGTCGCGCAGAGAAGGCCGCGTGACGGTCGTGATCGCCACCGACGGTGAGGCGTCGTATCCCGATTCGAGCACATACAGCCCGACCGCGCTCGCCGGAAGGCGGAGGATCGAACTCATCACCGCCCTGCTCGCCGTCGCTCCTCGAGCGCGCGTGCACTTTCTCGCCTTGCCCGATGGGAGACTCGACGCGAGCGCGGCAGACCTCGAAGTCGCGCTCGCGGCCATCATCGACGCATCGCCCGGCCGGCCCGAGCGCGCACTCATCGCAGCGCCGTGGTCGGGCGATGGTCACCGCGATCACAGAATCGCCGCCGAGTCCGTGTCACGGGTCGCTGGGCCCCGCGGCATCCGCCACGTCGGGTACCCGATCTGGCTGTGGCACTGGGGACTCCCGGAAGACGTGCCGTGGCGGCTCGGCTACGGGCTGGATCTCTCCGACGAAGACCGAGAGGCCAAGGAGCGGGCACTCCGCGCACACGTCTCGCAGGTTGCCAGGCTGTCGGATGCCCCTGGCGACGAGCCGATCATCTCGAGCGGAATGGCGAGTCACTTCGCGCGCGATCGCGAGTTATTCCTGACCGAATCGCGTGGCGACGCGGCATCGGTCGACGCTGCATGGTTCGACGACTTCTACGCGCGCCACGATGATCCGTGGGGATTCGAGAGCCGCTGGTACGAGAAGCGCAAACGAGCTCTGCTGCTCGCCAGCCTGCCGTCGCCATCGCTCGGCTCGGTACTGGAGATCGGATGCGCGACCGGGCTCATCACGACCGAACTCGCCGAGCGCGCTCGACACGTCCTGGCGCTGGATGCTTCGTCCATCGCCCTCGACGCCGCGCGTGCACGCATCGGCGACGATCAGTCCGTCGATCTCCGGCTCGGCGTCGTGCCGGGGGACTGGCCGCACGGGGAGTTCGACACGATCGTGCTCTCCGAAGTCGGGTACTACTTCTCGCTGAGCGATCTCGATCGCACGGTCTCGCTGATCGACTCCGCGCTCGCCGCGGGAGGAACGCTGGTCGCATGCCACTGGCGGCATCCCGTCGCCGACTACCCGCTCACTGGCGACCAGGTGCATGCCCGGCTGCGGACAGTCGACGCATGGCACCGGCTGTCGTCGCACGAGGAGGAGGACTTCGTCCTCGAGGTGTTCACCCGCGACACCGCGTCAGTCGCCCGGCGCGAAGGACTCGCATGAGCACGCGAGCGCTCGCGGCTGTCGCCGTCGTCGTGCCGGTGCACAACGAGCGGGCGCTGCTCGCGCGATGCCTCGACTCTCTTGAGGCCGCCGTCGCGGAGAGTCCCGTGCCGTGCGTCGTGCGCATCGTGCTGGACCGCTGCTCGGACGGGTCCGCCGAGATCGCGGCGCGGCATCCCTTTCCGGTGGTGCGGATCGAGGCGAACTCGGTCGGACTCGCGCGGCGAGCTGGTGTCGACGCCGCACTCGCAACTCTCGCGGCGTTGCCCGCGGAGCGCGTGTGGATCGCGAACACCGACGCGGACTCGGTCGTGCCTCGCGGCTGGGTGCGCGTGCACCGCGACCTGGCGGACCGCGGGGCGGATGTCGTGTTGGGCACCGTCCGCCCGGACTTCGACGACCTCTCCGCCGCGCATCGGCGACACTGGCTCCGCAGGCACACGCGCGGCGCTCCCGAAGGCAAGACCTATGGCGCGAATCTCGGCGTCCGTGCGAGCGCCTACCGGGCTGTCGGCGGCTTCGGGGATCGGGCTCTGGGCGAGGATGTGCAACTCGTCGAGGCCTGCAGATCCCGAGGAGCTGTCGTGGTGGCGAGCGACGATGCCGAGGTGGTCACGTCGGGTCGCATCGTCGGTCGCGCCCCCGGCGGATACGCGGACTTTCTGCGAGTGACCGCCGAGAGTCTCGCCTCCGGCGCGACCTGACCGCACGCGGCTTCTGTAGTCCGGGAACACGGCGGTGTCAAGGGCGGGGTGCGGCTCTCGTCTTCGCCGTAGGGTCCCGTCATGGCTACGACATCGAAGACCAGAACCGCTCGCTCCGCACCCGGCGGAACCGGGGCGAAGCCCACGCGGCGCCAGAATGCGGAGAAGGGGTTCGTCGCGTCGAAGAAGCTCGACGAGAGCCTGCAGGCGGTGCTCGTCGATCTGATCGAACTCGGCATTCAAGGCAAACAGGCTCATTGGAACGTCGTCGGACGCAACTTCCGCGACACCCATCTCCAGCTCGACGAGATCATCGATGCCTCCCGCGAGTTCAGCGACAGCGTCGCCGAGCGCATGCGGGCACTCCACGCCGTGCCCGACGGGCGTAGCGACACCGTCGCGGGCACGACGACGCTGCCGGAGTTCCCCCAGGGCGAGATCGACACCGCTGAGACGGTCGATCTGATCACCGTCCGGCTGGAGGCGACAGTCGCGACGATCCGCGATGTCCACGACGACGTCGACGAAGAGGATCCCACGAGCGCCGACATCCTGCACGCGATCATCGAGAAGCTCGAGCAGTTCGCCTGGATGATCAGCGCCGAGAACCGGTCACCCGCGAAGCGGGGGTGACCAGCACCGCCTTCAGGATCGTCCATGTGCGCGAGGCAATCGTGCATGGGCCCGGCGCATCCGCCTGGCTAGCCTGGGTGTCGCACCGTCCGCTCCGGCATGAAGGCACCATGAAGCACACCGCACGACACCGTCCGTTCTCCGGCCCCGAGACCCCGGCAGCCCAGCCCGATCCCGCCGAGGCGGCGCGCGGGCTGTCGGTCACCGATCGGGCCTTCTACCGTGACGGGGTGGGATTCGTGCCGGTCTCGGGCGAGATCCACTACAGCCGGATCCCCCGCGCACGGTGGGCGGAGCGGCTCGGGCAGCTGCGTGCGGCGGGCATCACCCACGCCTCGACGTACGCCTTCTGGAACCACCACGTGCCCGAGCGCGGGGCGCCGTCGTTCGAGGACGGGCTCGACGTCGGGGCCTTCATCGACGAGTGCGCGGCCGCCGGCCTCGAGGTCGTCCTGCGGATCGGGCCGTGGGCGCACGGCGAAGCGCGCAACGGCGGCTTCCCCGACTGGGTGCAGGAGGCACCCGTCGGGCACCGCACCGACGACCCCGCCTACCTGGAGCTGGTCCGCGGGTGGTTCGGCCAGCTCGCCACGGCGCTCGCCGGGCGCGCGCGGCCCGGCGGCGCGATCATCGCGATCCAGCTCGAGAACGAGCTCTACGACCAGCCCGGCCACCTCGTCACCCTCAAGCGGCTCGCGCGGGAGGCGGGGATGGCCGCGCCGCTGTGGACGGCGACCGCGTGGGGGAGCGCCCAGCTGCCCGACGGCGAGGTCGTGCCCCTGTTCAGCGGCTACGCCGACGGCTTCTGGGCCGACCCCGCCCAGGGATGGGACGCCTCGTTCCGCGCGCACTTCTTCCCGTCGCACGAGTGGGACGACCCGGGCGTCGGCGCCGACGTGCGGGCGGCGCTCGGAACCGACGCGGTGGCCGCGGGCGGGTCGCCGACCGACCTGCACGGGTTCCCCCCGGCCACCTGCGAGCTCGGCAGCGGCATGGCGACGGCGTACCACCGTCGGCCCGTGCTGACCGCGCTCGACATCGCCGCGCTCGCGCACAACAAGATCGGCAACGGCTCGGCGTGGCAGGGCTTCTTCATGTTCGCCGGCGGGCGCAATCCGCGCCCCGGGCTCCAGGAGACCATCGCGACGGGCTATCCGAACGACATGCCCGAGCTCGGCTACGACTTCCACGCGCCGATCGGCCAGTCGGGTGACCTCACCGACACCGCCGCGGCGCTGCGTGAGCAGCACGCGTTCCTTGCCGCCTTCGGCGGGATGCTGTCGCAGATGCCGTCGACGCTGCCCGATCGCCTTCCGGCCGGCCTCGACGACACGGGCACCCTGCGCTGGGCGCTGCGCTCCGACGGCGATGCCGGATTCATCGTCATCTCGCACCACCAGCCCTACGAGCCCGTCGACGGCGTCGCCGGCGCGCAGTTCGAGATCACTCTGGACGACGGCGTAGTGACGCTGCCGTCGCAGCCGGTCGACATCCCGTCGGGCACCCTCGCGCGCTGGCCCGTCGGTCTTCGCATCGGCGACATGCGCGTGCGCTGGGCGACGGCATCCGCCCTCACCGTCCTCCCGGGGTCTCGCCCGACGCTCGTGCTGGTGGCCACCGCGGGCGTCGGCACCGAGCTCGCCCTCGACGATCGGGAGCCGGTCACGGTCGCCCCCGGCGTCTTCGCCGCAGACGCCGCAGATGTGCTCGTCCTCGAGTCGTCGGCATCCGTCTGGGTGCAGGAGTCGGTGGCCGGGCGACGGATGCTGCGCACCGGCGGCGAGCTCGCCTTCGCCGGCACCGGCGACGTCGTCCGGGGCGCCGCGACGGTGGAGGAGTACGACCCCGCGTCCGGAACCTGGCAGCCGGTGCAGATCGACGCGCCCGACCTGCCCGCGACGGAGATCCTCGCACCGCACATCGTGCGGGAGGCGGAGGAGGCGCCCGCCGACTACGGGTTCGGCGGGGTGCGGCATCGCGCTCCGTCGACGGAGGCGTTCGACGCGCTCGCAGCGGTGCACCGGCTCGACCTCCCCGACTGGGCCCCCGAAGAGCACGCCGACGCCGTGCTCGAGATCGACTGGGCCGGTGACGTCGCACAGCTGCGCGTCGACGGCGTGCCGGTCGACGACCGCTTCTGGGACGGCACGTCGTGGAGCATCTCGCTCATCGATGCCGGGGTCGCCGCCGGCAGCGTCGTCACCCTGCATGTGCTCCCGCTGTCGGCCCGGAGCACGGTATGGCTTCCGTCTGCTTCGCAGGCGCGCCGGTCGGCGACGGATGCCCTCGCCGAGGTCGGCGAGGTGAGGGTCCGCGCCCGCGGACGGTGGCGCCCGCTCTGAGGCGGGTGTCCGGGAGCGGCCTCCGCGCTACGCGCGCGGAAGCGTGGATGCCCGGGGGATGAGGTGCGGCTCGAGCACGAGCGACCGCGCGATCGCCCCCGGCTCGGCGATGCGCTCGAGCAGGAGCTCTGCTGCGACGCTGCCCATCTGCTCGCCCGGCTGACTGATGGTGGTGATGGGCACCGCGCTCTCGGATGCGAAGTGGTTGTCGTCGTAGCCGGTGATGGCGATGTCGCCGGGGACCGAGAAACCGACCTGCGTCGCGAAGGCCTGCACGAGTCCGACGGCCACCAGGTCGGACGGGGCGACGATGCCGTCGTAGCGGCCGGCGCCGTCTTCGATGATGCGCAGGCCGGCCTCGCGGCCGTGCCGGATCGTGAGGCCGCGCGTCTCCATCAGGTCGATGCGCGCGTCGTCGTGGGCGGCGACCGCGCGCTGAACGCCTTCGTAGCGCTCGCGGACCGCGTTGAGGAAAAGGGGCCCGCCGACGTAGAGCAGCCGGCGTCTGCCGAGGGAGAGGAGGTGGCTCGCGGCGAGCGCACCGCCGTGGCCCTCGTCGACGGCGACGGAGGAGAACCGCGCGTCTGATCGCCAGTTCACGAACACCGTCGGCGTCGTGCGCACCGGGAGGACCTCGGTGCGTGCCAGAGCGGTGTCGAGCGGGGCGAGGATGATCCCGGCCACGCGAGCCCGCTCGAACGTCTCGAGGTTGCCGACTTCGCGCTGCGGATCGATGTCGGTGTTGGCGATGAGCAGATTCATGCCCTGCCGGCGCAGCACCTGCTCCGCCCCGCGGGCGATGTCGACGAAGAACGAGTTGCCGAGGTCTGCCACGACGAGTCCGACGGTGGAGCTGGTGCCGGCAGCGAGCGACCGCGCCGCGTCGTTGCGGACGAAGCCCAGCTCGGCGATCGACGCGAGCACCCTGCGGCGCGTCGCATCCGACACCTTCTCCGGGCTGTTGAGCGTGTTCGAGACCGTGCCGAGTGACACCCCGGCGTGGCGTGCCACATCGGTCATGCTCGGCTGTGCGCGCCCGGGGGGCTGCGTATTGAGTGTGATGGTGACCTCCAGCGCCGCTGCTGGCTCCAGATGACTTCGCCGAATCTCTGAAGCGATTCAATCGTTACCGTTCCGACATTGACACAGTACTTGAGTTGGTGGGAATGTTTGTTTTGAAGCGCTTCAAAGTCGGAAGCGACACATTCAAGGAGGAATCGTGAACACAGCACCACAGGCCCGGCGTCGTGCGTGGGTCGCACTCGGTGTGATCGGCGCGGCGACCATCGCTCTCACCGCCTGCGGGCCGGCCGACAGCGGTGACGGTGGTGACAGCGCCGCGAGCGACGGCGAGTTCACCTACCTCGGCCAGACGCAGAACACGACGATCGTCGGCACCCTCGAGGCGCTCTCGGCAGACCAGTGCGCCGATGCGAACGAGGCCGCGGCACTGTCGACGGATGCGATCGACGGAACGACGTGGGACCAGCAGCTCCAGGTGCTCGCCGGCAACAACGCGCTGTCCGACATGAGCATGGCCGGCGGCACCCCGTCGCTCATGCAGGAGTTCATCGACGCCGATCTCGTCGTCAACCTGACCGAGGAGCTCGAGGCGCTCGGCGTCTCCGACCGCATCCTTCCGGCTGCGGAGTCGACGCTGACCGCGCTCTACGGTGATGGCGACCTCTACGCGCTGCCGACCGAGTTCAACATCGAGGGCTTCTGGTACAACACCCAGCTGCTCGACGAGGCCGGCGTCGACGTTCCCACGACCTGGGACGAGCTCGCCGACGCTGCAGCCGCACTGAAGGCGGCCGACATCCAGCCGTTCGTCGCAGCGGGCAAGGACGGCTGGCCTGTCACCCGCCTCGTGGGCGACTACATCTTCCGCTCGCTGGGCGCCGACGCGCTCCAGAAGGTCGCCGACGGCGAGGCGTCGCTCACCGACCCCGAGTACGTCGAAGCCGCCGAGGCCGTCGCCGAGTTCGGCCGCCAGGGCTACTTCGGCGACGCGGCCGGGTCGATCGACTACAACACCGCGATGAACCAGTTCCTCACCGGTGGCGGCGCCTTCTTCTACATGGGCAGCTGGGCACTGGCGAACTTCAACGACCCCGAGCAGAACCAGATCGGCGCCGAGAACATCGGCTTCGCTCCGTTCCCCGCCGTCGAGGGCGGTGCCGGCAGCATCGACGAGGTTCCCGCGAACGCGGGCATCCCGGTGATGTTCACCACGGGCGGCTGGGACGACGGCTCCGCCGCGTGGCTCGAGTGCGTCGCGCAGGGCTACGGCGACGTCGCGCTCAACGAGTTCGGTCAGGTCACCGGGTTCGTCGTCGACAACCCGCCGGCCGACCAGCCGGCGCTGACGACACTCGTGCAGGACACCATCGCGAACGCACCGGGCAGCGTGCTCTGGTTCGAAGCGAAGTTCTCGCCTGAGGGCACCAGTGTGAGCCAGACGAACGGCGGCGGACTCGCGACCGGAAACCTCTCGGGTCAGGAGTTCATGGAGCTCGTCCAGGCCGGCAACGAAGGCTGATCGCCTCACCTCGGGTCGGGTGGAGCCGGCGATCCGGCTCCACCCGACCGTGAACGAAAGAGAATTCCACCATGCAACGGATGCTCGGTGACTGGCGCGCCGTCGCGGTCCTCCTCGGACCGGCACTGACGGTATACAGCGTCGTGATGCTCGTGCCGATCTTCTGGTCGACCGGCTACACGATGTTCGACGGCAACGCGATCCGCGGGTTCGAGTTCGTCGGCTTCGACAACTTCATCCGCTTCTTCCAAGACCCCACGGCCTGGCAGACCGTCGGGTTCACCATCCGCTACGCCCTGGTCCTGACGATCCTCCAGGTCGCCTGCGGCTACGGCCTCGCGCTGCTGTACGTGTTCTACCTGAAGCGCGGAGGTGCGCTCATCCGCACCCTCGTGTTCTTCCCCGTGATCCTGCCCACGGTGGCGGTCGCGCTGCTGTTCAGCCGCATGTTCGAGGCCGCGCCGGCGGTCGGCCCGATCAACTCGATCATCATGTTCCTCGGCGGCGAGAACGTCGACTGGTTCGGGCAGTCGGGGTCGTCGTTCTGGGTGATCATCCTGATGGACCTGTGGCGATCGATGGGCTTCTACGCGGTGCTCCTCTACGCCGGAGTCGTCGAGATCCCCGACGAGCTGATCGAGTCCGCCCGCATCGACGGGGCCAGCGGCTGGCGCCTCATCCGGTCGATCGTCGTGCCCCTCTCGCTCCCGGTCCTCCTCTCGGCCTTGATCTTCTCGATCAACGGCACCCTGAAGGTGTTCGACACGATCGTGGCGCTCACCAACGGCGGGCCGGGCACCTCGACGACGCCATTGACGGTGTACATGTTCCGCACGTCGTTCAGCTTCGGCGAGTACGGGTACGGGAGCACCGTCGCGTTCATGCTGACGCTGCTGTGCCTCCTGGTCACCCTGTTCATCTTCAACTCGACGCGTCGCGACCTCACGAAGGGCTGAGCCATGACTCTCGACATCGACGACGCCCGCACGGTGGCCATGCCGTCCGTGCAGCCGCCCGCCGCCGGCCGCCGCCGCGGAGCACGTCGGTTCCTCCGACGGCTCCCGGTCATGATCGGCCTCGCGATCCTGGTCATCATCGTGGCCTACCCGCTCATCTGGATGCTCCTCGGTTCCTTCAAGACGCAGAGCGAGTTCCTGAGCGAGCCGTTCTGGGCGCTGCCGCAGCAGTGGAACCTCGACAACTACATCGAGGCCTTCGTCGACGGCGGCCTCGGAACCTACATCCGCAACAGTGTGATCGCGGTGTTCCCGTCGATCATCCTCATCGTGCTGTTCGGCACCGCAGCCGGGTTCGCACTCGAGGTGATGGTGTGGCGCGGACGCGGGGTCGTGCTCCTCATGTTCCTCGCGGGCATCATGATCCCGGTGCAGATGATCCTGCTGCCGCTGTTCACCATCTACTTCCGGCTGCATCTCACCGGCACGCTGTGGCCGCTGATCATCACGTACGTCGCGATCGGCATGCCGCTCACGGTGTTCATGATGGCGACCTACTTCCGGTCGGTGCCGCGCGAGGTCTTCGAGGCGGCGACGATCGACGGGGCGAACATCTACCGCCTGTTCTGGAGCATCGGGATGCCGCTCGTGCGCAACGCGATCTTCACGGTCGCTCTCGTGCAGTTCTTCTTCATCTGGAACGACCTCCTGGTCGCCCTCACCTTCGTCAACACCCAGGACCTGCGCACGATCCAGGTGGGCCTGCTGAACTTCACCGGTCAGTACGGCGCGATCGACTACGGGCCGATGTTCGCGGGCATCGCCGTGAACGTCGTGGGAACGCTCATCCTCTACCTGTTCCTCAACCAGCAGGTCATGAAGGGTCTGACGGCAGGATCGGTGAAGGGCTGATGATGACGGAGATCACCGAGCTCTGGCTCGAGAACCGGCGCGGCGGCATCACGATCGGAATCGATGAGGATGCTCCGCGGCTGTCCCTCGTCGCCGACGGCGGCGTCGACGGATTCGAGGCGCGGTTCGAGGCAGATGGGGCCGAAGCGGTCAGCGCCCGTCTGGACGGCACGCACCTCGCGCCGTGGCCGTTCGCCGCGCTCGCGCCGCGCGCAGGCGGACTGCTGTCGGTGCGCGCCGTCGGCGGCGACTCCTGGTCGGCGCCGGTGCGCGTCGAGCGCGGGCTCGCAGGCGACTGGCGCTCGGATTTCGTGTCGCCCTCGGTGAGCGCGCCGCAGGGAAACGTGCGTCCGGCGCACCTCCTGCGCGCGGCTTTCGACCTGGCGGCATCCGGTGTCGATGCCGAGCGCGTCAGCCGTGCGCGCGTCTACGCCACCGCGCACGGCGTGTACGAGCTCGAGCTCAACGGCGACCGCGTCGGGGATGACCGGCTCGCGCCCGGCTGGACGAGCTACCGCAGCCGCATCCGCTGTCAGACGCACGACGTGACCGGTGCACTGCGCGCCGGCGAGAACGTCGTCGGCGCCTGGCTCGCCGACGGCTGGTATCGCGGGCACATCGGGTTCGACGGCGGGCTGTGGGACATCTACGGACCGGATGTCGCGCTGCTGCTGCAGCTCGAGGTGCACACCGACGACGGCCGGCACGTGATCGTGCCCCTGTCGTGGACGGCGCACGCGTCGCCGATCACGGCGGCAGGGCTCTACGAGGGTGAGACGTACGACGCCCAGCAGGAGCTCGACGGCTGGTCCGCCGCAGGATTCGACGCCTCGAGCTGGGTCGCCGCGACCACCCTCGAGCGCACCCGGTTCGACGCGGGGATCGAAGCGCCGACGGCGCTCCCCGTGCGCGTCATCGAGACGCTCGCTCCGGCGACCGTCGAGCGCCGTGCAGACGGGCGCATCCGTCTCGATTTCGGGCAGAACATCTCGGGTGTCCTGCGCATCCGCCCGCGCGCAGAGCGAGGCCGGGTCATCCGGCTCCACCATGCCGAGGTCATCGAGAACGGCGAACTCGGCACGCGCCCCCTGCGGGCGGCGACGTCGATCGACACCTACACGTGCCGGGGCGTCGAGGGCGAGACCTACGCACCGCGGTTCACGATCCACGGGTTCCAGTACGCCGAGATCGAAGGATGGCAGGGCGACCTGCTGCCGGGCGATGTCGAAGCTCTCGTCATCCACACCGACATGGTGCGCACCGGCACGTTCGAGACCTCCCACGCGGCGCTCGACCAGCTCCACTCGAACGTGGTGTGGAGCATGCGCGACAACTTCGTCGACCTGCCGACGGACTGTCCGCAGCGCGACGAGCGCGTGGGCTGGACGGGCGACATCCAGGTGTTCGCGCCGACGGCGCTGCGCCTCTACGCCGCGCACGGCACGCTGACCGGGTGGCTGCGCGATCTGGCGGCGGAGCAGTGGCCCGACGGGCACGTCCCGCAGTTCGTGCCGTGGGTGGAGTGCGGATTCCCGAACTTCCCGACCGCGGCGTGGGGCGACGCTGCGGTCGTCGTGCCCTGGGAGATGTACCTCAACGACGGCGACACCGCCGTGCTCGAGGCCCAGTACCCGAGCATGCGCGCCTGGGTCGACCTCATCGACCGCCTCACCGAACACACCGGGCTGTGGAACCACGGCTTCCAGCTGGGCGACTGGCTCGATCCGCTCGCTCCGCCCGACAGCCCCGGCGACTCCCACACCGATCGCTACCTCGTCGCCACCGCCTACCACGTCAAAACCGCACGGATCCTCGCGCAGACCGCCGAGCTGCTCGGTGAGCACGCCGACGCCGACCGCTACCGCGCGATCGCCGAGCGCGCCACGACCGCATTCCAGCGCGAGTTCATCAGCGCGTCGGGGCGGGTGGTCAGCGACACCCCCACGTCGATCGCCGTCGCCCTCGTGTTCGACCTGTTCGAGAACGAGGCGCAGGTCGCGCGCGCGGGGGAGCGGCTGCTGCACCTCGTGGGCCACGGCGGCTACAAGATCGCCACCGGCTTCGTCGGGACGCCGATCATCTGCGACGCCCTGGTGCTCGCCGGGAGCATGGACCACGCGTACCACCTGCTCCTGCAGGATCAGCTCCCGTCGTGGCTGTATCCCGTGTCGATGGGGGCGACCACGATCTGGGAGCGCTGGGACAGCATGCTCCCCGACGGCACCATCAACCCGGGCGACATGACCTCGTTCAACCACTACGCGCTCGGCGCCGTGGTCGACTTCCTCCACCGCGTGGTGGCCGGACTCGCTCCAGCCGCACCCGGCTGGAGCGAGATCCGCTTCGCCCCGCGCCCCGGAGGCGGGCTCACCCACGCCTCCGCCTCGTACGACAGCGTGCTCGGCACAGCCCGGTGCGCCTGGCGCCGCGACGGCGGAGCGTTCACCCTCGACGTCGAGGTGCCGGCCGGGGCGCGCGGCACCGTCGTGCTGCCCGGTGGCGGCGACGCGATCGACGTCGGGCCCGGTCGCCACCGATTCGAGGCCGAGTGCCGCAGTGCCGACGACGACCCCGAGCCGCCGTTCATCGGATGGCGCCGACCTCAACCGGCCGCGGTCGAGGCTTGACCCGCCGCACGCACGCTCCGCCCGACCCGGGGCGCGGCATCCGACTTCGCCTCCCTGACAGCAAGGACATCTCGATGAGCACGACCCCGCAGACCGTCATCCGCCCTGGCCGGCCCTGGCTCGACACGAAGGGCGAGCGGATCCACGCCCACGGCGGTTCGGTGATCGAGGTGGACGGCACGTTCTACTGGTACGGCGAGAACAAGGAGTTCTCCACGCCCGGCAGCGGCATCTGGCACTGGGGTGTGCGGTGCTACAGCTCCACCGACCTCGTCAACTGGGAGGACCGGGGCGTCATCATCCCGCCCGACGAGCACGACGAGTCATCGCCACTGCACCCCGCGCAGGGCCTCGACCGGCCGCACATCATCTACAACGCGGCGACCGAGAAGTTCGTCTGCTGGGTGAAGGTGATGACGAAGGGGTCGGTGCAGCGCTCCACCGTGCTCACCGCCGACAGCATCCTGGGGCCGTACGAGATCGCCCGCACGTGGCTGCGCCCGCTCGACATGAGCGCCGGCGACTTCGACCTGGTCGTCGACCCCCACGACGGCAAGGGGTACTACTACTTCGAACGCGTGCACTCAGAGATGATCTGCGCCGACCTGACGAGCGACTACACCGATGTCACGGGGTACTACTCGACGCACTTCCCGCAGCCGCAGCCGCCGTTCGTGCGCGAGGCGCCCGCCCACTTCAGCCGCAACAGGCTGCATTACCTGCTCACCTCCGGCACGACCGGGTACTACCCGAACCCGTCGGAGTCGGCGGTCTCGCGCAGCTATCACGGCCCGTTCGAGGTGCTCGGCGACCTGCACCCGACCGATCAGTCGCGCACCTCGTTCCACTCGCAGATCTCGTCGGTGTTCCGCCACCCGGGCAAAGAGGACCTCTACATCGCGATCGCCGACCGGTGGCTGCCGGGCTACCTCGATCACGGCGCGAAGGCGCAGGACGCGTTCATCGAGCACTTCGCGCCGGGGCGCGACAGCGACCTGCCGATGGAGGAGTTCGCGCACGTCGACACCTCGCTCGCCGACTACGTGTGGCTGCCCATCCGGTTCGAGGGCGACCGCCCCGTCATCGAGTGGCTCGACGAGTGGAGCCCGGCCGACTTCGAGTGACCCGCCATGGCCGTTTGTGACGTTACAGTGAGGGGCGTCCCCTGAACCGCACCACCCGCTCGATCGGAGCAGACTCGATGCGCACACTCGCCCTCCGCGGCACTGACCTGCCGGTGTCGAACATCGTCCTCGGCCTCATGCGGATCGGCTCGCTCGCCGACGAGGAGATCCGCACGCTCGTGCGCACAGCGCGCGACGCGGGCATCAACGTGTTCGATCACGCCGACATCTACGGCGACGAGCGCCATGGCGCCGAGGAGCGATTCGGCTCCGCGGGCGCGGTCCCCGCATCGGAGCGCGACCAGGTCTACATCCAGTCGAAGGTCGGCATCCGGTCGGGGTTCTACGACTTCTCCCGCGAGCACATTCTGCGGACGGTCGACGAGGCGCTGGCGGCGCTGCGCACGGACTACCTCGACGCGCTGCTGCTGCATCGTCCCGACACGCTGATGGAGCCCGATGAGGTGGCCGGGGCATTCGACCACCTCGAGGCCGCGGGTAAGGTGCGGTCGTTCGGCGTCTCGAACCACACGCCAGGGCAGATCGAACTGCTCCGACGTTCCGTGCGTCAGCCGCTCGTGATCAATCAGGTGCAGCTCAGCATCACCCATGCCCCGCTGTTCGCACAGGGGGTGGCGGCGAACATGCTCGATGAGGATCAGTCCATCGACCGCGACAACGGGATCCTGGAGCACGCGCGCCTGAACGACATCACGCTGCAGGCGTGGTCGCCGTTCCAGGCGGGATTCTTCACCGGCGTGTTCCTCGGTGATCGAGAGAACTACGCCGAACTGAACGAGGCCATCGACGAACTCGCGGCGAAGTACAGCGTGACTCCTACCGGCATCGCCGTGGCCTGGATCACCCGCCACCCCGCAGGCATCCAGGTCGTGCTCGGCAGCACGAACCCAGGCCGCGTCGCCGACTCCGCTGCCGGATCCGACGTGCCGCTCACGCGCGAGGAGTGGTACCGCCTGTTCCGCGCGGCCGGTCACCGACTCCCCTGATCAGCGCGAAGCGCACTCGCGCACCGACCATCGGGCCCCGTCGCGATCATCGCCTGATGTCGTGCGGACTCGATCGGGCGAGGTCGAGCGTGAACCGGTAGCGCATGTCGTCGTCGAACCACATGCGGAAGTTCGCTCGCTCGCCGACGACGTGTGGCTGCCCATCCGGTTCGAGGGCGACCGCCCCGTCATCGAGTGGCTCGACGAGTGGAGCCCGGCCGACTTCGCCTGACGGGCGGGAGGCCGGGGTCCACTCTCGACTGCCGCGCGGTCGCCGTCGCCGAGTGACGGCGTCAGTCCTCGGGGATGGGGAACAGCATCCGCTCGTCGAAATCGCGGTCGGGGTCGGGTCCGCTCTCGCGGCCGGTGTCGAGGGAGTCGATGAGCGCCAGCTCGTCTCCCGACAGCTCGAAGTCGAACACAGCGAAGTTCTCGGCGATGCGGGTCGGGTTCGTCGACTTCGGGATCGCGGACCGCCCCTGCTGCAGGTGCCACCGAATCATGACCTGCGCGGGCGACCTGCCGTGCGCGGCGGCGATCGCGGCGATCGTCTCGTCCTGCATCACGCTGCGGCGCTCGTCGCCCCACGGGCCGGGGTAGAACGTGATGCCGCCGATCGGTGACCACGCCTGGGTGAGGATCCCGCGGTCGGCGTCGGCCTCCTGCACGGCTCGCTGCACGTGGTACGGGTGCAGTTCGACCTGATTCACGGCAGGCACCACGTCGACCGCATCCATCAGCCGGCTGATCGCGGCGGGCGTGAAGTTGCTCACGCCGATCGCGCGCACGCGTCCGTCGGCCAGCAGGGTCTCGAGCGCGGTGTAGGCCGCGATCGTCCGGTCGAAGAGGTTCGCCGCCTGCTGGTGCAGGATCAGCAGATCGATCTGCTCGACGCCGAGCTTGCGCGCCGACTTCTGCCACGCGTGCAGCGTCTCTTCGTAGCCGTAGTCGCTCGGCCACACCTTCGTCTCGATGAACACGTCGGCACGGTCGAGCCCGGAGCGACGGATGCCGTCGCCCACCTGTCGCTCGTTGCCGTAGGCGGCTGCCGTGTCGATGTGCCGGTACCCGACCTCGAGCGCGGTCTGCACGGCGGCGGCGGTCTCGTCGGGAGGGCTCTGGAAGACGCCCAGCCCCAGTGCGGGCATGCGGACGTCGTTGTTGAGGATCAGTTCTTCGCTCACGACCGCAACGGTACGCGCACGTCGAGCGAGCAGGGAGGCCCCCGCATTACCTCGATGCTCCGCGCTCGGCGGCGACGAGCAGGTAACGGCAGGGCCTCCCATCACGTCTCCGCGAGGCTTAGCGTGGACGGCATGGGAGACATGCGCGCCGAGGTCAAGGAGTTCCTCTCGACCCGCCGCGGCCGGCTGACGCCGGAGCAGGCAGGGCTCCCGGCGTACGGCGGGAACCGCCGCGTGTCGGGACTGCGGCGCGAGGAGGTCGCGATGCTCGCCGGGGTGTCGGTCGACTACTACGTGCGACTCGAGCGGGGCAATCTCGCCGGCGCGTCGGAGAGCGTGCTGGATTCGCTCGCGACCGCGCTGCAGCTCGACGATGCCGAGCGCCAGCACCTCTTCGACCTCGCCCGAGCGGCCGGCCCCGCGCCCCGGCGCCGGCGGAACCCCGCCAACGCGGTGCGCCCGGCCGTGCAGCAGGTGCTGGACGCGATCGCGGATGCGCCAGCCTGGGTGCGCAACGGCCGCCACGACATCATCGCGACCAATGCCCTCGGCCGCGCGCTGTACTCGCCCGTCTTCGACGACCCGCATCGCCCGGTCAACACCACGCGATTCGCCTACCTCAACCCGGCGGCGCGGGAGTTCTGGCGGGACTACGACCAGATCCTCCACGATGCGGCGTCGATGCTCCGCATGGAAGCGGGCCGCAACCCGCACGATCCCGAGCTCATCCGCCTCGTCGGCGAGCTCTCCACCAGCAGCGAGACGTTCCGCGAGCGATGGGCCTCGCGCGACGTGAAGTTCCACCGCAGCGGCATGAAGCGGCTGCACCACCCGGTGGTCGGCGACCTCGACCTGCAGTACGAGTCGATGGAGCTGCCGAGCGAACCGGGGCTGGTGCTGAACGTGTACACGGCCCCGGCGGGGTCGCCGTCGGCGGACGGGCTCCGGATGCTGGCCTCCTGGGTGGCGACCGGCGCGACCACTGCCCGCGTCGAGAAGCCGACGGGGTGATCAGGCGAGGTCGAGCGTGAACCGATAGCGCATGTCGTCGTCGAACCACATGCGGAAGTTCGTGCCCCACACGTTGTTGTGCAGGTTGACGTGGATGCCGTCGTCGGGCTGCGGCAACCGGTGGTCGAAGCGCAGCAGCGCAGGTTCGCCGACGGCGACCAGCGGTGAGTCGAGCGGGGTGAGCACCGCGCGGCGCGGGCCATCGAGGCGGGCATCCGACACCGCGTGCAGGCTGCGGTTGCCGCCCCGCACCACGGAGCGCGAGTCGACCGGCGTGCCGAGCTTCGTCAGATGCCAGGATGCGGCTGCGCCGACGCGGGGGCGGAACTCGAGCCAGGTCGCCTCCGGCAGCCGTGAGGCGTCACGGCCCGCGAGGTCGAGGGTGATCGAGATAGGCCCGCCGCCTGACGGGAACCGGTAGCAGAGACGGATGCTGCGCGGGGCGCCCCACGCCTGCGAGGCCTCCGCGGGCAGGGCGAGCACGAGCACGGCGGTCGCGCCGTCGTCGCCGTCGACGCGGTGGGCGGAGACCACCCGCGGGACGAACACCCTCGCCGGCAGCCGGTCGGCGATGCTCAGTCCCGGTTTGGACTGGTCGGGCACGGCCCAGAACGCGTTCTCGTCGAGTTCGCGGCAGTACTCGTCGAGCCAGCGCTGCTCGTCGCGCTCGTCGTAGGTCTGATGGCGAAGGCTCGCGAGGGGATGCTCAGGACCCGCCCAGTCGTGGCCGTCGGCGTCGGTCAGTCCGACGAGCGCACCGTCTGCGCCGAACCGTGCGCGGTAGACGCCCAGATCGTGGATCGCGGTGGGATCGATCGCGACGCCGTCACGGTCGCCCGCCTCGCCCGCCGGTCGCGCAGCTTCCAGCATGGCGGCCGCCTCGCCCCGCCGCTGCGGTGAGAGTGCGTCGAGGGCACGGTCGACGTACGCGCGCTGTTCCGCCCACGACGCCTCGAAGGCGGAGTACGTGAGGGGCGAGCGGTTCGCCCGCTGTGCCGGCGCCCACGCGTAGGCCGCGAAAGCCGGCGCGATACCCGCGGGGTCGACCGCATCCGCCGCCCGCGCCCGCTGGAAGTCCGCCTTCTCATAGTTGGCGTAGTCGGGAAGATAGGTCTTCAGATCCTTGCCCCAGGTGTGCTCGGCGATCAGGAGCAGGGCGTCGCTGAACGCCGCGATCTCAGGTTCGTCGACCCGCACCGTGCCCGCGTCGACCCAGCTCGCGCGCAGGCGCAGCAGCGCTCGCAGCTGCGACGTCAGCAGCGGGTCGCTCGCGGCGCCGTGGATCCACGAGTCGCCGATCTCGGCTTCGATGACAGGCAGACTCGCGCGGGACCGGAGCACCGCGGCACCGAAGGCGTCGAGGGTCGACGCGATCACTCTGGCTTCCGGATGCGCCGCCCGCAGCCGGGCGAACAGCTCCTCGATCGCCGCGATGGATGGCGGACCGTGGTTGTCGCCCGAGTGGGCGAGATGCAGGGCGGACTCGCCATCGGGCGCGACGGCGAGTCCGAGGTCGCCGGTGCCGTAGTCCTGCGCGTAGTTCACGACGACCTCGGTGCCGCCGGGGGCACGCCACACGAAGAACTCCGGCACCTCGGGGACTGCCGAGGCGGCGTTCACCCCGAGGTGGAGGAAGCCGAGGCCCGCGCGGGCGAGCAGCGGCACGATCCCGACTGTGTGGCCGGGCACGTCGGTCATCTTCGCCGCGATGGTCTCCACGCCGAATCGTGCGTCGAGCCCGCGGCCGATCGAGATCCCGTGCGCGAACAGGCCGGCATCCATCAGTTCGCTGTGCGAGGTGAGCGGCAGGCCGTGCCAGCGGATCCGGCCCGCGCGGATCGCCCGCTCGAGGGCGTCGCGCTCGGTGTCGCTCCCGGTCCGCAGCGCCTCGTGGATGAGCCACGAACCGGTGGTCCAGACGAAGCGGGCCTCGCCTCCGCGTCGGTCGAGTTCTTCGGCGAGGGCGATCGCACGGGGGAGGAATTCGTGCAGGTACCGCCGGGTGACGTTCGCCGCCGAGTCGGTGAACCCGATGTCGAGGTGCGTCTTGAAGACCACGTGAATCGTCGACACCACGTTCAGATCCTTCTCTCCATCGATCGGGTCGTAGCTGAGCGACCCTCAGTCTAGGGTTTTCCACCGCTTACCGGCATACTGCTGTCGGCCCTCATTGAGATTCGGAGCGATGATGCACGACAACCGGGAAGTCACCGAAGGACGGATCGAGCGTTTCGTTCGCGACATCCTCTTTCCAGCGCTGTATATCGAGCAGATTCCCCTCGCGGTAAGAGTGTGGGACGACCTCGACGAGCCGGTGCCGTTCGCCCACGCCGCCGCCCAGGCCTATCGCCCCGTCGAACTGCCGTACGCGTGGGGACGCGCGTGGTCGACGTCGTGGTTCCGAGCTGAGGGTCGCGTGCCCGAGCGCTGGCTGCGGGGCGACGACGCCGCGACGCGGGTCGAGCTCATCGTCGACCTGGGGTTCACTCACGACCGCCCGGGCTTCCAGGTCGAAGGTCTGGTGTTCCGGCCCGACGGCACCACCGTCAAGTCGGTGAATCCGCGCAGCAGCCACGTCCCCGTCGCTCAGACCGGCGACGGCATCGTCGACCTCTTGATCGAAGGAGCGGCGAATCCGAACATCGCGGGCGACTGGACGTGGAAGCCGACGCCGCTCGGCGACAAGCGCACCGCGGGCGATGAGCTGCTCTACGACTTCCGCCGATGCGACGTCGCACTGATGGACGTCACGGTATGGGAGCTGCTGCAGGACGTGTGGACGCTCGACGGACTCATGCGCGAGCTGCCCGTCGAGTCACCACGGCGGCACCGCATCCTCGGGGCCCTGGAGCGTCTGGTCGACGTGGTCGACCCGGCGGACGTGTCGGGCACCGCCGCGCAGGGACGCGACGCGCTCGTGCCGGCCCTCTCGGCGCCGGCGTCGGCGAGCAGCCACGCGGTCGTCGCGATCGGCCACGCGCACATAGACTCCGCGTGGCTCTGGCCCATCCGCGAGACGATCCGCAAGTGCGCCCGCACGTTCTCGAGCGTGCTCGCACTGATGGACGCCGACCCCGAGTTCCGCTTCGCGTGCTCGTCGGCCCAGCAGCTGAAGTGGATGAAGGACGACTACCCCGAGATCTTCGACCGGATCGTCGAGAAGGTGCGCAGCGGCCAGTTCATCCCGGTCGGCGGCATGTGGGTCGAGCCCGATATGAACCTCCCCGGCGCCGAGGCGATGGTGCGGCAGTTCGTCACCGGCAAGCGCTTCTTCCTCGAGGAGTTCGGCGTCGACACGCGTGAGGCGTGGGTGCCCGACACCTTCGGCTACTCCGGTGCTCTGCCGCAGATCATCCGCGCCTCCGGCACGGACTGGTTCCTGACGCAGAAGATCTCCTGGAACCAGACCAACACGATGCCGCATCACACCTTCCTCTGGGAGGGGATCGACGGCACCCGGGTGTTCACCCACTTCCCGCCCGCCGACACGTACGTGAGCGAGGTGTCGGGTGCCGAGCTCGCCCGCGCGGAGCGCACGTTCCACGACCATCGCGACGGGTCGGTCTCGCTCCTGCCCTTCGGATTCGGCGACGGCGGCGGCGGCCCCACGCGCGAGATGATGGCAGCCGTGCGGCGCACGCGCTCGCTCGAAGGCTCGCCGACGGTCGAGATCGACACCCCGGCCCGCTTCTTCGAACGGGCCGAGGCCGAGATGGCGCAGCCGCCGGTGTGGAGCGGCGAGCTCTATCTCGAGCTGCATCGCGCGAGCTACACCACGCAGCACCGCACGAAGCAGGGCAACCGCCGCAACGAGCACTGGCTGCGCGAGGCCGAGCTGTGGGCGGCGACCGCCGCGGTCCGCACCGGGGCGGACTACCCGTACGACGCCCTCGAGCGCATCTGGCAGCTCGTGCTGCTTCAGCAGTTCCACGACATCCTGCCCGGCACCTCGATCGCCTGGGTGCACCGCGAGGTCGAGGAGAACAACGTCGCGCTCGCCGCCGAGCTCGACGGGCTCATCGCCGAGGCGCTCGCGCGGTTCGATTCCGGTGACGGCGAGGCGTACCTCGCCAACGCCGCCCCATTCACCCGTGACGGCGTCGCGGCACTCGGCGCCGCCCGGCGCGCGACCTCGGCTGCTGCTCCGACGCTCGACCGCACGGTGGACGGTCACGTGCTCGACAACGGCCTCGTACGCGTCGTGATCGACGACCGCGGCCTGATCGTCTCGCTCGTCGATCTGACCACGGGGCGCGACGCGATCGCACCGGGCGCGGAGGGTAACCTGCTCCAGCTGCACCGCGATCTCCCGAACAAGTGGGATGCGTGGGATGTCGACGACCACTACCTGCGCGTCTCGACCGACATCGCCTCGATCTCGTCGATCGCCGGCGCGGAGCATCCGGGTGCCGTGTCGGTCACCGTCGCGCGCATGTTCGGCGCGTCGAGCATCGCCCAGACGCTCACCCTTCGAGCCGGTGACCCCGCCCTCCACATCGACAACGACGTCGACTGGCACGAGAAGTCCAAGCTGCTCAAGCTCGCCTTCCCGCTCGACGTGCACGCCGACCGGGTGGCCGCCGAGACGCAGTTCGGCCACGTGCAGCGCCCCACCCACAGCAACACGTCGTGGGATGCCGCGCGCTTCGAGCTGTGCGCGCACCGCTGGTTCCACGTGGCCGAGCCCGGCTTCGGCGTCGCGATCGCCAACGAGTCGAGCCACGGCTACGACGCGCAGCGCACGACCCGTGCCGACGGCGGCACGACGACGACGGCTCGGGTCTCGCTGCTGCGCGGGCCGACCTTCCCCGATCCGCGCGGCGACGAGGGGCGCCACCGCATCGGGCTGTCGATCCGGGTCGGCGCCGACGTGCGCGCGGCGATCCGCGAGGGCTACCGCCTCAACCTCGGCGACCGCAGGGCGCCCGGTCCGATCGCCCCGCTCGTGCGGGTCGATCATCCTGCCGTGCTCGTCGAGTCGGTGAAGCTCGCCGAAGACCGCGGCGGCGACGTCGTGGTGCGGCTCTACGAGTCGGAGGGTGCCCGCGCGACGACGCGGGTCGCGTTCGACTTCGACGTCGCCGAGGTCGTCGCGACCGACCTGATCGAGCGCGAGATCGACCCGCCCGCCGGCTTCGTGCGCGAGGGGGAGGCGGTATCGCTCCGGCTGCGGCCGTTCCAGCTCGTGACCCTGCGGGTGCGCCGGGCGTGACCTGACGGAGCGGGCCGAGCCATCGGTCCGCTCCCGTTCAGGAGGGGGTGAGCACGACGTGTGCTCCCGGGGCCAGCACGAGGGCCGCCCCGTCGTACTCCTCGCCGTCGAGCGCCACGCGCACGCCGGGGAACAGCGCACTCGCGTCGATGCGGATCGAGCGCTCGTCGTCGGCGAGGTTCCACACGGTGAAGCCGTCGGCGGCGTACCGGTAGCGCACCCGATAGGCCGACTGCGCGAGCGTCACCTCCCCGTGCTCCGCGATGCGCGGGGCGATCAGGAGATCGGCGTCGAGGGCCGGACGCAGGCCGAGGTACTCGTGGAAGAGCACCCAGGCGTAGACGCAGGGGTACTCGTAGTAGTGCTCGGCGCCGTGCCAGGAGGTTCCGTCGACGTAGTACACGTGGCCCATGTCGTAGCGCTCGCCCATGATCCAGGCATCCCGCTCGCCCTCACGCGCCACCTGCTCGAGCTGACGACGGAGCATGCTGCCGTCGCCTCGGGACGCCCAGAACGCGGCATCCCAGCACCAGTAGCGACCGGCGGCGCACAGGTCGTACGGCCCGCCGTCGCCGATCTCGGCATCGGTGTAGTCGGCGATGCGCGCCGAGAGGAACGTCGGGAACCGCTGGAACTCGGGCAGCTCCCGTTCGACGAGCTCGAGCACCGCCTGCTGCTGCGCGTCGTCCGCCGCGCCGACGAGGACGGGGAGGATGTTCGCGAGCAGGTGGATGTGGTCGTGCGGGCGCCCCGACCGATCGACCCAGTCGACGAAGTGTCGCGTGTCGGCATCCCACCACCCGTGCGGGAGCGGCTGCGTGAGCGAGGCCGCCAGGGCGTCGCTCAGCGACCGGTAGCGCGCCGCCTGGGCGTCGCGCCCGAGCAGGTCCTCCAGCTGCGCCAGCAGGTCGAACGATCGCACGGCGAGAGCCTGCGCCATCGTCTCGCGGCCGTCCTTGATGACCTGGTCCTCGTAGTACACGTCGCCCCACAGGCGCCCGAGCACGTCGATGTGCAGCTCGATGCCCGAGGCGGCCCCCTCGATGTCGGCGATGCTGCGACGCAGCCAGTCGAGGTCCGCGGTGCGCGCGACGAACAGCCAGATCGATTCGAGCACCTCGATGTTGCCGGTGACCAGGAACATCACGGCGTTCTCGGTGCCGTCCATGCTGCCTCGGCGCACGTGGTATTCGCGGTCGCCGTTGGGCTGCACCGCGCACGGATCGCGCCAGAGCCCCGTCGGGTCTTCGCGCATCAGGCGCAGCTGCAGCTCGATCATGCGTCGGACGACGTCGCGGTCGAGGTCTCCGCCCCACGCCAGCCGGCCCTTGATCTGGAACTCGTGATCGACGTCGGGATAGGTGCCGGCGTACATGCCCGCCATGGTGCTGCGCACGTAGCCGATCGGGTCGGGGTACTCGGCGGCCGTGGTCCGTTCGATCACCGACGGCAGCATCGTGCCCCAGTAGAACCCCGCCGCTGCGTCGGCGAGCAGCTCGCCGCCGGGGAGATCGAGGGCGAACCGGCCTCCGGTGACGTCGGCGTGCGGGCGGGCGCGATGGTGCGTGAGGCGAGCGGATGCCGCCCCCACGGCGACCGTCCATGCGGTGTCGCCCGGGGTGGCGGTGATGGCGCCGTCGGCCTCGAGGTGCCAGGCGCCGTCGGCGGCGAACGCGTCGACCGGGAGCATCCAGCACGCCCCTGAGCCCGAGAGGGTGCGGCCGGTCGCGTCGCTCGGGAGCACGAACAGCTCGGCGTCGCCGTCGAGCACGAACGCCGGCCCCGGGGGGAAGCGGAACTCGATCGACGTGCGGCCGCCCGTGGCGGTGACGGTCCAGGTGCCCGCGTCGGCCGGGGCGATGGCGCCGTCGCTCGCCGGCAGCGAGACGGCACCGATGGTGGTGGTGGTGGCGGTCACGACGTGAGCCCCTCGCCGCGCGCTGCGAGCTGCTCAGCGATCGCGCTCAGCAGGGCGGCCGGCAGCTCCAAGGCGTGCAGCTCGGCGAACACCTCGGCGTCGGGTCGGCCCGAGGTGAGCACACGCCAGGCTGCCGTCTTGTCCTCGTAGGCGTACTGCGCCGCATTGAGCACGGCGAACAGCCGGTCGGTCGTCCCGCGGGTGCGCGGTGACGGATCGGCGGCGGTCGTCGCGACCAGCGGCGCGCGCACGTCGCCCCGCACCGTCACCGTCGCCCCGCGCGGCGTGACGTCGGCGCCCGGCACCTCGTCGGCACCGAGCGCGAGGAAGGTGATCATCCAGGTGCGCGTCTCGGGCACGACGCCGTCGGGCCCGTCGGCCGGCAGCACGGTCAGCTCGCCGGGCGCCTGCTCCCAGCGGATGGTCGTGCGCACGATCTCGCCGCCGACCACGCCGTCGTCCTCGACGAGGGTGAACTCCCCGTCCGCGCCGGGCGCGACGACGATCTCGAACGCGGCCGGGTTGGCTGCGGCATCCGTGTCGGCTGCGCTCGCGAGCGGGAGGATGCCGCCGGCCGGCAGGAGCACCGGAATGGAGTCGAGCGCGCGGTGCAGGGCGACGTTGCGTCCGCCCTGCGACACGGCCCCGGTGTGCACGTCGATCCACGTGCCGGGCGGCAGCCACGCGTCGGCCCGGCCGAGGAGCGTCACCGGGTCTCGCGGCGACGTGATCGGGGCGACGAGCAGCTCGCTGCCGAACAGGTACTGGCGCGGGGAGGCGTACGCCTCTGGGTGCTCGGGCCACGCGTGGTACAGCGGCAGCACGAGGGGGATGTCGTCGGATGCCGCGCGGTGGTTCATGGTGTGGAGGTACGGCACGAGCCGGACGCGCAGACGCAGCGCTTCGCCGAGTGCCGCGCGGGTCTCGGCGGGGAAGTTCCACGGCTCCTTCGACAGGAACGGGCTGTCCGCCGAGTGCAGCCGGAGGATGGGGGAGTAGACGCCCAGCTGAACCCAGCGCGCGGTCAGCTCGTCGTCGCGGGTGCCGAACATGTGCCCGCCGATGTCGTGGCTCCACCACCCGTAGCCGATGTTCGATGCGGTGGCGGTGAACTCGGGCTGGAAGTCGAGCGAGTCCCAGCTGATGATGGTGTCGCCCGAGAATCCGAGCGGGTAGCGGTGGCTGCCGGGGCCCGCGTAGCGCGAAAGCAGCAGCGGATGCTCGCCGCCGCGGCCGGAGTCCAGGTAGTGGAAGTGGTTCAGCATCCACAGCGGATCGATGCCGGCCACGCGCGAGTGCGGGCCGTGCTGCCAGTCCATCCACCAGAAGTCGACCCCCTGCGCCTCCATCGGGTGATGGAGCACGGTGAGGTAGGCCTCGAGGAAGGCGGGGTCGTCGATGTCGAACGGGATGCGCGCGCCGGTGGCCGCATCGAGACCGAGGGCCTCCGCCATCGCCGGGTAGGCGTCTTCGTACGAGCGCACGCCGTCGGCCGGGTGGAGGTTCAGGGTCGCGCGCATGCCGCGCTCGTGCAGCGCCGCGAGGAATCCCCCCGGGTCGGGGAACAGCTCCGGCTCCCAGCTGTAGCCGGTCCAGGGGCTGCCGTGCTCGGCGGGCACGCTGTCGACGCGGTGCCAGTCCATGTCGATGACGGCGACCGAGAAGCGCACGTCCTCCGCGTCGAAGCGATCGAGGAGCGCCAGGTACGAGTCCTGCGAGTAGCGGTGGTACCGGCTCCACCAGTTGCCGAGCGCCCACCGGGGCAGCACCGGCTGCGAGCCCGAGACCGCGTAGAACGCCCGCAGGGCAGCTGCGAAGTCGTGCGCGTAGGCGAAGACGTACAGGTCGTGCCCCGCCTCGGCGTGCGGGCCCACCCACCCGTCGTCGGTGAACGCGGAGGATGTCGAGTCGTCGACGACGCCCACGCCTTTGCGCGAGATGATCCCGCTGTCGAGCTCGGTGCGGCCGTCGACGGCGTCGAGCGTGCGGGCCGTGCCCCCGAGATCTTCCCGCTCGCCGAACTTCCACTCCTCGAGGCCGCGCCCCGGCCCGAGCGGGCGGATGCGCAGCCCACTCGGACTGAACGGCCGCCGGTCGTAGCGCAGGTGGAACCGTGACGTGATGATCTCGAGGGCATCCGGCCCGTCGATCACCTCGAAGTCGGGCACCGTCAGCGCGCGGTTCAGCGCGAATGTCGTCGCCCGGTCCTCGAACGCCCCGTCGTCGGACCACTCCGCGCGCACGAGGCCGTCGGTGAGGACGGTGAACCTCCAGCGATCGCCGGCGACTATCGCATCGGGATGGGCGAGGGGAGCCGACACGAGACGCAGGTGAGGCGGGACTACAGCGCTGTACACGGTGATGATCCTAAGATGAGCGGATGAGGAGTGGAAGACCGGGCGGCAAGGTCAGGCTCGAGGACGTCGCGAACCTCGCCGGCGTCTCGATGAAGACGGTGTCGAACGTGGTCCACGACCACCCGCACGTCTCGGCGAAGATGCGCGAGCGCGTGCAGTCGGCGATCGACCAGCTCGGCTACCGGCCCAACCTCACGGCCCGCCGGCTCGCGACCGGCCGGACCGGGATGCTCGCACTGGCCATCCCCGAGATCGACCAGCCGTACTTCGCCGAGATCGTCCGCTATGTGGCTGCAGAGGCGGCCGGGCGCGGGTACCGGGTCATCGTCGAGCAGACCCTCAGCGAGGTGGAGGCCGAGCGGGCGATCATCAGCGATCGCGAGGAAGGGCTCGTCGACGGCGTGATCTTCCACCCGATGCGCATCGACACGATGGAGATCGCGCGGCTGCGGCCCGACACCCCGCTCGTGCTGCTCGGCGAGGTGGCGCGGCCGCTGACGACCGACCACGTCATGATCGACAACGTCGCCGCGGCTCGGGTGGGCGTGGAGCTGCTGATCGCCCAGGGACGGTCGCGCATCGGATTCCTGGCCCTGGTGCACGGCGACATCACCGAATCGACGCACCTGCGGCTGCTCGGCTACCAGGAGGCGCTGGTCGCCGCGGGGATGCAGATCGACCCGCAGCTCGTGCTCGAGAGCACCGGCTGGACCGTTGAGGAGGTGATGCAGACGCTGCTCGACGCCCTGGCGGCCGGCATCCGGTTCGATGCGATCGTGTGCCGCGACGACCTCTTCGCGATGGCGGCGATGAAGGCCCTCGACCGGGCGGGGCTGTCGGTGCCGGGCGATGTCGCCGTGCTCGGCTGGGACGACACCCGGTTCGCGCGCTACAGCACGCCGGCGATCTCGAGCGTCTCGCCCGACAAGGCCGCGATCGCCCGGACGGCTCTCGATCTGCTCGAGGAGCGGATGAACGGATACGACGGGGTCGGACGCCACCGCATCGCACCGCACGCGGTGGTCGAACGGGAGACGACGGCGCCGAAGTAGATATTTCCAGCGCTGGAAATTGTCACTAGGCTTCCCCCTATGCATGAGGAAGTGCGCGCGTCCGCGCAGGACGGCACCTACCCCCGACCCCAGCTCGTCCGCCACCGATGGCTCGATCTGAGCGGGGAGTGGGACTTCACCTACGGCGACGAGGTCGACCCGGTCGGCCCCGGTGGCGTCCCGAGCGACCTGCCGCGGACGATCGTCGTCCCCTACCCGCCAGAGTCGCCGCTCTCGGGCATCCACGACACCGGCTTCCATCGCGTGCTCTGGTATCGCCGCCGCGTCACGTCCGACGAGGTCGCCGAGACAGGCCACGGCGACGGGCGCACCCTGCTCCTGCACTTCGGTGCGGTCGACTTCGCCGCCGATGTCTGGATCGACGGCGCTCACGTCGGGTCTCATCGGGGTGGACACACCCCGTTCCACGTCGCGGTGCCGACGCCGGGCGCGGGCTTCGACGTGGTGGTGCGTGCAGTCGACGACCCGCACGACGTCAGCCAGCCGCGCGGGAAGCAGGACTGGCGCGTCGACCCGCACTCGATCTGGTACCACCGCACGTCGGGGATCTGGCAGCCGGTGTGGCTCGAATCGGTTCCCGAACTGCACATCACGCGGGTCGCGTGGCGCCCCGACGTGCCGCACGACCGCGTTCACCTCGCTCTCGAACTGTCGCACCGGCCGACCCGGCCGGTCGAGGCCCGTGTCACGCTCACCCGCGACGACCGCGTGCTCGCGGAGGTGGGCGTTGTGCTCGATGGTCCGGGCGGCGACGTCGACATCGTGATCCCGGCGCTATCGACCGAGCAGGGGTTCGACGAGCTGCTCTGGTCGCCCGAGCATCCCGTGCTCGTCGACGCCCGGATCGAGCTCGTCGGTGCCGACGGCGCTGCCGACGGTGCTGTCGACGTGGTCGCGTCGTACGTCGGCCTGCGCTCGATCGAGACGGCGGGCGACACGTTCCTGCTGAACGGGCGGCCCCATCCGATCCACGGCGTCCTGTCGCAGGGCTACTGGCCCCAGTCGCACCTGGCAGCGCCGTCGGCGGCCGCCCTGCGGGCCGAGGTCGAGCTCATCCTCGACCTCGGGTTCACCACCGCTCGGCTCCACCAGAAGGCGGAGGATCCGCGGCTGCTGTACTGGGCCGACCGGCTGGGGCTGATGGTGTGGGTCGAGTTGCCGAGCGCGTTCCAGCACTCCGATTCCGCCGTGATGAACCTCGCGGCGGAGTGGACCGAGATCGTGCGCCGTGACGCGTCGCACCCGAGCGTGGTCGCGTGGGTGCCGCTCAACGAGAGCTGGGCGGTGCGGCACATCGCGACCGACCCGCGGCAGCAGGCGTTCGCGCGCTCGCTGTACCACCTGACGCACACCCTCGACGGGTCGCGGCCGGTCATCTCGAACGACGGGTGGGAGCACGTGGAGTCCGATCTGCTCACGCTGCACGACTACACGAACGACGCGGAGGAGCTGTCGGCGCGGTACGGCACCCGTGCCGCGATCGCTGCGGCGGTCGAGGGCGTCGCCCCCTTCGGCAAGCGGGTGCTGGTCGGCACTCCCGCCGAGGCTGCGGCGACGGCATCCGCCCCCGTCGTTCTCAGCGAGTTCGGCGGCGTCGCCTTCACGCCCGATGCCGGTGTGGACTCGTGGGGGTATCGGCTCGTCGGGAGCGCCGACGACCTCGACCGTCACCTCACGGCGATCTTCGGAGCGCTCCACGCGAGCACGGCGCTCGCCGGGTGGGTGTACACGCAGCTGACCGACACGGTGCAGGAGCGCAACGGATTGGTGGACGAGAACCGGGTGCCGAAGCTGCCGGTCGAGCGCATCCGCCGGATCGTCCGCGGGGAGTGAGCGCGGTGCGTCCCGAATTCCACTTCACCGCGGATGCCGGCTGGATCAACGATCCGCACGGCATCCGCCACCACGGCGGTCGCTACCAGGTGTTCTTCCAGCAGGTCCCCGGACGCACCGACTGGGCTCGCGACGTGCACTGGGGGCACGCAGTCGGCGACGACCTGCTGTCGCTGCGGCAGCTGCCGATCGCGATCTCTCCGGGCGAGGGCGACGGCGGCATCTGGACAGGATCCCTCGTCGTCGACGACGCCGGCGACGCGCGGATCTTCTACACGTCGACCGACCTGCCGACGCTCGATCACGGACGCATCCGCACGGCCACGCCCCGCGACGACGACTGGATCGCCTGGCGCAAGGGCGACGTCGTCGCCGAGACGCCGGCCGGGATGAGCGTGTTCCGCGACCCATGGGTGTTCCGCGACGGCAGCGGGTGGAGCATGGTGGTGGGCGGCCGCCACGACGACGGTGCGGCCGCCATCGTCTCGTACCGGTCGGACGATCTGCACACGTGGTCGTACGGCGGCCTCGCGCTGCGACCCGCCGAAGACCCCGACACCGCGCTCGCGCGGAACACGCTGTGGGAGTGTCCCCAGCTGTTCGAGATCGACGGCCGGCACGTGCTCGTGCTCTCGGTGGAGGACCCTGGCGAGCCGCGCTATGTCGGCTACGCCGTCGGACGCTGGAGCGACGGGCGATTCGACGCCGAGGCGTGGGGGCGACTGAGCTTCAGTCGCAGCCCCTATGCGCCGACCTTCTTCCCTGACGCCGTCGGACGGCCGTCACTCGTGTTCTGGCTCTCCGAGACCGCGGGCGAGGACTGGGCCGGGACGCTCAGCATCCCCTACCTGCTCTCGCTCGACGGCGACGCTCTCACCCTCGAACCGCACCCCGATCTGCTGCGTCATCGGCGCCCGCAGTCGGGCCCGGCTGTCGATGCGCCCGCCGTCGACATCGAGTGGTCGCCGAGCGAGGGCGACGCCCTCACGATCGACGGCACCGCGGGCGCGCTCGTCGCGCTGCGGATCGACGGCGACGAGGTGCAGGTGGAGACTGCCGTGCAGACATCGCGGATGCCGCTCGCCGGCGTCGTCCGGATCATCATCGACGGGCCCGTGCTCGAGGTCACCACCGGGCTCGGCGTGTTCGGCGCGCTCGTCGCACCCGGTTCGCGGCTCACGGTCGGCGGCGACCTGGACGGAGCCCGCATCCACCCCCTCGTGCGCGCATGACCGCCGCGGCCTCGTCAGCGCCGGTCGAGATCGACGGTTCCCGCCCGGTGCGGTCGGTGTTCCGCCTCCTCGGCCGCTACCGTCGCCGGGTCGTCACGTCGGCCATGATCTTCCCGATCAAGGACTCCCCGCGCTGGCTCATGCCGGTGGTGACCGCCCAGGTCATCGACCTCGTCGTGGCGGGCGGCCCGCTCGATGAGCTTGCGCTGTGGGCGGGCATCGCCTTTCTCGCCCTCGCGCAGAACTACCCGACGCACGTGCTGTGGACCCGGCTGTTCATGGGTGCCGTCCGCCAGAGCGGGGCCGACCTGCGCAACGCCCTCACCGCGCGGCTGCAGACCCTGTCGATCGGCTTCCATCGGCGCGTGTCGAGCTCGATCGTGCAGACCAAGGTCGTCCGCGACGTCGAGAACATCGAGCTGATGCTCCAGCAGGTGACTCACTCGGTGCTGGCTGAGTCGATGGTGATCATCGGCGCGATCGTGGTCACGGCGATAACGATGCCCTACTTCCTGCCGGTGTACGCCCTCACGATCCCCATCGCCGTGGCGATGCGGTCGCTCCTGGCGGCGCGGTCGCGGCGCCGCAACGAAGCCTTCCGCCGCGACGTCGAGGTGTTCTCGAGCCGCGTCGGTGAGATGGCGACGCTCATGCCCATCACCCGTGCGCACGGGCTCGAAGCCACCGCCCGCGCCCGTGTCGCGGAGGGAGCGGACGAGGTGGCTACCTCGGGCTACGCGCTCGACATGCTCAACGGCCGGTTCCAGTCGCTGTCGTGGATCGTGCTGCAACTGCTGTCGGTGGGCTGCCTGGTCACCGCGGCCGCGGTGGCGATCATCAACCCCGGCTCGATCACGGCCGGTGAGGTGGTGCAGCTGTCGTCGTACTTCGGGCTGATCACCGGGGGGCTCACCCAGGTGCTCATGCTCTGGCCGATCGCGGCAAAGGGCATCGAGTCGGTGCGCTCGATCGGCGAGGTGCTCGCCGACCCCGACCTGGAGGAGAACGAGGGCAAGCGCGTCGTCACGGAGGTCACCGGCGCCCTGCGCTTCGAGGCGGTCACCTTCCGCTACGACGACGATCGCGAACCTGCCCTTCGAGACATCGACCTCGCCATCGCGGCCGGCGAGACGGTGGCGTTCGTCGGGTCGTCGGGGTCGGGCAAGTCGACGCTGCTGAACCTCGCGCTCGGCTTCCTCCGTCCGACCCGTGGCCGACTGCTCATCGACGGGATGGATGCCGCGGCACTCGACCTGCGCACGTTCCGTCGTCACGTGTCGGTGGTGCCGCAGGAGTCGGTGCTCTTCGAGGGATCGATCCGCGACAACGTGGCCTACGGGCTCGGCGAGGTGTCGGACGAGCGGGTGCGGCGCGCTCTCGAAGACGCCAACGCGGCGGAGATCGTCGACGCGCTGCCGGAGGGATGGCACACCGTCGCCGGAGAGCGCGGCGCACGTCTGTCGGGCGGGCAGCGCCAGCGCATCGCCATCGCGCGCGCCCTCGTGCGAGACCCCGAGGTGCTGCTCCTCGATGAGGCGACGTCGGCGCTCGACCCCGAGTCCGAGGGGCTCGTGCGCGATGCGCTCGCCCGCCTGATGCGCGGGCGCACGACGCTCGTGGTGGCGCACCGGCTGTCGACGATCCGCGGCGCCGACCGCATCGTCGTCATGGAGCACGGGCGCATCGTCGAGGTGGGAAGCCATGCCGAGCTCATGGCGCGCGGCGGACGCTACAGCAGGCTCGAGCGCGCCCAGCAGGCGCCGGAGTAGGCGGCCTGTTCAGGCCACCGGGCGTTACCAGATGACGCCGCCGCCGATCGAGATTCCGCCCCACGTGAGGGCGATGAAGATCGCCGCGAAGACGACAGGTGCGATGCCCTTGCCACCGCGGGCCAGACCCTTGAACAGTCCGATGACCGCGAGCACCGCGGCGATGACCGAGAGGCCTCCGCCCACGATCAGCCCGATGAACAACGGGATCGGCATGAGGACGAGGCCGGCCAGGGCGACCCAGAAGGCGGCCCAGGCGACGGGGTTCGAGGGACGCTGAACGGCATTCGACATGGGTCGATCCTCTCAGATGCCGCGGTCGGCGCTCTCCATCACGTGCTCCACCGGGTGCAGCCAGGTGCGGTCGCGCGGGTCGGGTGTCGGAGCTGCGGCGAGCAGCCGCGCGGTGTACTCCTCCTTCGGCGCGTCGAACACCTCCGCGGTTCCGCCCTGTTCGACGATCCGTCCGTGCTGCATGATCGCGACCCGATCGGAGACATGGCGCACGACCGCCAGGTCGTGCGAGACGAACAGATACGACAACCCCAGCTCGTCCTGCAGCCGCGCGATGAGGTCGAGGACCTGTGCTCGCACCGACACGTCCAGTGCCGAGACGGGCTCGTCGAGGACCACGAGGTCCGGGCGTCTGATGAGCGCTCGGGCGATGACCACGCGCTGGCGCTGCCCGCCGGAGAGCGCCGCGGGGCGGCGCCCGGCGAGCCCCCCGATCCCCACCAGATCGAGCATCCGGATGACCTCATCGCGCCGGTACTCTCCCGCGATCACCAGGGGTTCGGCGACGCTGTCGTGCACGGTCATCCGAGGATCCAGCGCGGTGTACGGATCCTGGAAGACCATCTGCACGCGCCGGCTGAGTTCCTGACGGCCGAATCGATTGGGGCGGGTGATGTCCAGACCATCCAGCAGCACTCGTCCCGCACGAACCGGGGTGAGACCGAAGATGCTGCGCGACACGGTCGTCTTGCCGCTGCCGGACTCCCCGACGACAGCCAGGGTCTCACCGCGCGCGATCGTGAGGCTGACCCCGTCGACGGCCCGCACGACTCTGCGGCCGGGGCCGAAGCCCGACCGATACTCGACACGCAGATCGCGGATGGAGAGAAGCGGATCAGCCAATGGGGGCTCCTTGTGCGACGAGGTGGCCGGGACTGATCTCCACCAGGGGACCGGATGCGCCCCGCGGAGGCATGGTGAGGGACGCGGTGCCCCGGGGAACACGGCCCACCTCGGCGGCGGCGAGGAGTGCGCGGGTGTACGGATGTGCGGGGCGGTCGTATACGTCGAGGACGTCGCCGCACTCGAGCAGCCGGCCGTCGCGCATGACGGCGATGCGGTCGGCCACACCGCCACTGAGCCCGAGGTCGTGGGTGATGAGGATCATTCCCGCTCCCGTCTTCGAACGAGCGTCGGCGAGCACGCGCATCACCTGTGCCTGCACGGTCACGTCGAGTGCCGTCGTCGGTTCGTCGGCGATGAGCAGAGCCGGGTCGTTCGCCACCGCCATCGCGATCATCGCGCGCTGCCTCATCCCACCCGACCACTGGTGAGGGTACGCGCGAGCCATCTCCGCCGGACGCCGGATCCCGACGTTCTCGAACAGGTCGACGGCGAGGGCCCGGGCACCGCGCCGGGAGAGCCCGGGACGGTGCTGCCGGAGCGACGAAGCCAGTTGCGTCCCCACTCGCCGCAGCGGGTTCAGTGCGGTCAGCGGGTCTTGGAAGATCATCGACACCGACCGGCCGCGGAGGCTTCGCAGCTGCGCGTCGGTCGCCTCGCGCAGACTTTCGCCGCGGAGGCGGATGTCGCCGGAGGCGATCCGCACACTGGGCGGGAGGAGGCCGATCGCGGCGAGCATGGTGAGCGTCTTCCCGCTCCCCGATTCGCCCACGAGGCCCAGCACCTCGCCCTCCTCGACCGTGAGCGACAGGCCGTGCACCAGATCACGCTCGGTGCCGTCGGGTTCGGTCGCGCGGAGCACGAGTCGGTCGATCTCCAGCAGTGGGGTGCTCAACGGTGTTCCTTCCGGCCCAGGACGAAATCGCCGTTCTCCGTGGTGAATCGCTGGCTGATGAAGGCTGCCCCGCCGATGACGAAGAACATCGCGATGCCGGGGAGAAGGGCTTGACTCGGCACGAGACGCATCATGCGCTGCCCCTCGAAGATCATCCCGCCCCACGTCGGCGTCGGTGGCTGCACGCCGAGGCCGAGGTAATCCAGTCCGGCGAGGATCAGCATCACCGCACCGATATCGGTCACCGTCACGATCAGGAGCGGGCCGGCGACAGACGGGAGGATGTGACGGCGCAGCACGTGCGCGGTGGTGGCGCCCTGGAGGATCGGTGCCAGCACGAAGTCCCGATCACGCAGCGACATGGCGATGCTGCGCGCGACGCGCGCATACCCCATCCAGTACGACACTCCGAGCACGACCACGGTGAGCCCGACGCTGCTGCCCAGGGTCGCGGCGAGCGCCATGAGGAGGAGCACGACAGGCAGGGCGAGTTGGACGTCCGACACCGTGCTGAGTGCGTTGTCCGCCCATCCTCCCCGATAGCCGGCGATCAGTCCGATGATCGTTCCGATGATCAGGTTGATGAGGACGATCGCGAGCGTGAGGAGGAGGCTGATGCGCCCTCCGAGGGCGAGGCGGCTCATCATGTCGCGCCCGAGTGCATCGGTGCCGAGCGGGTGCGCAGCATCCTGGAAGGCGGGCAGATTCGTTGCGCTCAGATCTTGACCCATCGGGTCGAAATCGGGAAGGAGCGGCACGATGACGACGAAGGCGACGACCGTTGTGAGGAAGGCGACGCCGACGAGGATCAGCGGACGCGCGCTGCCGCGTCGACGAGAACGGGGTGGAAGGGCGCCCGACGAGGTCGGTGCCGCCAGGATCGCGTCGGTCATCGGATTCTCACTCTCGGGTCGAGGACACGATGCAGGATGTCGTTCAGCACGTTCACCACGATGAACCCGACAGCGACGACGAGGAGCGCCGCCTGGACGACCGGGAAGTCTCGCTGAGCGACTGCTTCGATCAGGGCGGAGCCGATCCCCGGCCACGCGAACACCTGCTCCACGATGACCGTTCCGCCGAGGAGCATCGCGAGGTTGAGACCTGCGACGGTGAGGACGGGGAGGAAGGCATTGGGAAGGACGTCGAGGACGAGGATGCCGGCTCGAGATCTCCCTGCGGCACGGGCGGTCCTGACGTAGTCCATGCGGGTCTGCTCGGCCATCTCCGCGTCGAGCAGTCGCACGTAGAGGACGAACTGACCCGTCGCGATGGTCAGGATCGGCAGGATGTAGGCCGCAGGCGACGCCGCTCCGAGCGACGGCAGCCAGCCAAGCATCACGGAGAAGATCAGCACGGCGAGCACACCGAAGAAGAAGTCGGGCACGGAGTGACGAAGGGTCCCCGACCAGAGGAACACCGCACGCAGGCGGCGGCTGGCGGCGAAGTAGATCGCCAGGACCGCTGCGACGGCGACGGCCAGCCCGATCGCGAAGGCCGGGAGCGCGAGCGAGATCGTCGCGGGCATCCGCTCCCACACGATCGCCAGAGCGGGGGTGCCGGGGCGGCGGTAGGAGTCGCCGAAGTCTCCGACGAGCGCGCCGGTGGCGAAGTCCACGAACTGGACCGGCAGCGGCCGATCGAATCCCATCGAGCGCTCGAGGTCCGCGACCTGCTGCGGTGTCGCGTTCTCGCCCAGGAGCAGTGCGGCCGGCGAGCCGGTGAGGCGCCCCAGCGTGAACGCGACGACGAGCACGATCGCGATCGTCGTCGCAGCCTGCAGCACTCTGCGGATCACATAGGTGAGCATCGACATCCCTTCGACTGCGGGGCGGACGATCGTTGATCGCCCGCCCCGGATCATCAGTCCGCTACGCGGATGTCCTGCACGCGGAAGATGCCGTCTGCAGCCGGAGACCAGTCGAACGAGGGGTCGATCGCGTACGTGTAGTTGTTCGCGTACAGCGGCACCGTCTGGACGTTCGCGTCGTTGAGCGCCCAGATGTCGCGATACACGTCGTCACGCTCCTCGCCGACCGCTGCCTGCTGCGTGGAGTAGAGCTCGACCATCTCCGGGGTGCCGAAGTAGTCCTCGGGACCGCCGGCGAGCAGCTGACTGACCACGACGTCGCCGTCCATCACGGACGGCGCCCACCCGTTGAGGTAGAGGCCCGAGACCGCGTGATCGGCGAGTGCGAGCGAGAACGTGGCCTGATCGGTGCCGGCGAGCTCGATGTTCAGGCCGATCTCGGTCAGCGTCCCGGCGATCGCCTGCGCGACGTCGCCGGCCTGCGACATGCCCCCCGACGACGCGTATTGGAGGGTGATCGGAGTTCCGTCGTAGTCGGAGCCCGCAACGAGTGCCGCCGCGGCGTCGAGGTCGGCGGCGGGAACCGGGTAGTCGGCGACGTTGCCCTGCACGCCCTCGGCGAGCAGCTGGCCGGTCGGCGTCGCGAGACCACCCAGCAGGTTGGCGGTGAGTTCATCGCGATCGACGGCCAGGGCGATCGCCTCGCGGATCTGCACATCGGCGAGGGGCGCCGCAGCGGGGTTGATGCCGAGGAAGGCGACCTGGTTGCCGGGCGCGGTCGCGACCTCGACTGCCGGGTTCGCCTCCACCACGGGTACCTGACTGGCCGGGATCGATGCGATGTCGAGAGTGCCCGATTCGACGCCGGTGACGCGGGCGTCCTCAGCCCCGACGAAGGCGAACGTGACGTCGGCGACCTCGGGCGCGTCGCCCCAGTACTCGTCGTTGCGCGTCACCACATAGTCGACCCCCGCAGACTGCGAGACGAACTTGTACGGGCCCGTTCCCACCGGCGCCTCAGCGAACCGGCCGTCGGCGTCCGCATATGCGACGGCCGGGACGATGCCGATCGTGCCGACCATCGATGGCCATGCGGCGTACGCGTTGTTCAGTGTGAACACCACGCGCCCTGCGTCATCGGACTCCACCGTCGAGAGCATGGAGATCGCCGCACGGTTCGTCGACTCCGGCGAGGCCAGGATCGTCTCATATGTCGCGACGATGTCATCGGCGGTCACGGCCGTGCCGTCGTGGAAGACGACGCCGTCGCGGAGCACGAAAGTCCAGGTGGTGAGGTCCGCGCTGGACTCCCACTCGGTCGCCAGGCCCGGTTCGATCGTCCCGTCCGACGCGATGCGGGTCAGGCCGTCGTACAGCGCGTAGTAGATGTTCCACGCGGCGACCGAGCGGGTCATGATCGGGTCGGTTCCCGGCGGCTCGGCCGGAAGGGCGATCACAGCCGAGACCTCTTCTGCGGATGTCGGCTCGGCGTCGCCGGCGCACCCGGCGAGGACGAGTCCGCCGGCGATCGTGAGCGCGATGGCGGAGGTCCGGCGTCGGTTCATGTCTGGTCCATTTCATCGAGGTGGAGCATTTGGTATTCCATCTACCAAAAGTCTGTCCGGCTCGTCGACGTCATGCCAAACCGGCGACGCTTCCTTTACGCGGAGTTCACGCCGCGAAACATCCGCGTTACACGACCACCGCTGCGAGCACCTGGGGCTTGCCGGGAACCGTCACGCGGGTGACCGAATCGTCGTCGAGCGCGACGAGCGTGAGACCGTCCCAGGGGCCACGGCTCGTCGACCCGCCGGTGAGAACGGCGTACGCGCGGGTGTCCGCCGGGTCTCTCCAGAAGATGACGTTCTCGTGCCCGCGATCGAGTTCGACGAGCCGCTCCGCTCCTGTCGCAAGGTCGCGGACGGTGAGGCTCGGGCCGAGCTTCGCGCCACCCACCTGGCCGACGCCGACGACGAGCAGCCGGCCGTCGTCGGTCAGGGCGACCCCGTGCTGATGGGTGTCGCCGGTCATCGGCTCCGTGCGATGCGCCCCGGTCGCACCGTCGATCACGAGCAGCCCTCGTCCTTGATACGGCAGGTAGATGGTCTCGTCCTCCGCAACAGCGGCGTAGTGCGGCTTCATGTGGGACATGTGCCCACCGGCGGTTCCGAAAGGCGCGATTTCCTGGACTTTTACCGCGTGGCTTGCAATGTCGATCGTGTGAAGGGTGAACGAGTCGTGATCGATCGAATGCACCGAACGGCCATCGGCCGAGCGCACCAGATCGAACGGTCGCTCCCCGATCTCCACGCTGTCGACCACGGCGCCGACGGCCGTGTCGACCACCTCGACCGACGACATCCGTCCCTCGCGGTGCACGCCGACGAAGAAGGTCCTGCCGTCGGGTGCGGCGACGATGCCGGTGCCGCCCGGGCGGTATTCGCCATACGCGATTGTGTCCGGTGCGTCGCGGTACGGGATCAGGCCGGTGAGCTCCGTGACCTGCCGATCGACGAGTGAGACGCCCCGGGCGGTGGCGACGGCGACGGTGCCGTCGGTCGGGCTGACGGCGACGCCCCACGGTGCGGGGCCGACGTCGACGGTCCGCCGCGCGACGCTGTCCGCGGCGCGCCCGGCGAGGTCGACGAGCGCGATCTCCGAGCCTTCGGACAGGGTCGCGACGAAGGTCGACGCGGTGTGGGGAGCGGCGGCTGATCGGTGCATCGAGGTGGTCATGAGTCTCCTTCTGACGGAACTGATCTGGTATACAAGATACCCAAAGGCGCCGTTATCCCAACCCGCAGGAAAGAGCCGCGATGACCCTCTTGCTCACTCGAAGCGTGCTCGAGCAACTCGTCGACCCGGCGGCGACCGTCGCCGCCGTTCGGGCTGCCCTGTGCGCGGTCGAGCAGTCGGCGGCGTTCCAGCCTGCACCGTCGATCGTCACAGCAGCCCACGTCCCAGAGGAGTTCCTGGTGATGGCGGCGTCGGGCCACGACGACCTCGTCGCGGCGAAGCTCATGAGCGACATCCCGGCGAATGCCGGGCGAGGACTGCCCACCCAGCGGTCGGCCATTCTCATCACGCGGCTCAGCGACGGGGTTCCGGTCGCGATTCTCGACGGGAAGGTGCCGACACGCGAGCGCACAGCAGCGGCGACCGCCGTCGCGACGGACGCGCTCGCGCGCGCCGACAGCGTGGAGCTCGCTCTGATCGGGGCGGGCGGACTGGCTGCACCCCACGTGCGCGCGCTCTGCGAGGTGCGGCAGTTCCGGCGCGTGACGGTGTGGTCGCGTTCGAGCGAGCGCATCGAGGCGCTCCAGCTCGCGCTCGCCGACGTCGACGTCGAGGTGCGGGCTGCGCCCACGCCACAAGGCGCCGTACAGGGGGCCGACGTGGTCTGCACGCTCACCCCGGCTCGTCATCCCGTGCTCGAGGGTGCCTGGCTCGAACCGGGCCAGCACGTGAACGCGGTCGGTGCTCCACCCCGCGCCGATCATCGCGAGATCGACAGCGAGGTCGTGCGGCGGTCGAGCGTGTTCCTGGATGACGTCGCAACCGCGATGGTGAAGTCCGGCGACGTGCTGATTCCACTCGGAGAGGGCATGATCGGGGCCGATGCTCTGCGCACGACGCTCGGTGCCGTGTTGAACGGCACGCGACCGGGACGCACACATGAGAATGAGATCACTCTCTACAATTCCGTAGGAATCGGCGTGCAGGACCTTGCCGTGTCCGCGCTCTACATCGAGCGCGCGCGGGCTCGTGGACTCGGCCTCGAGGTGGATCTGGCTGCATAGGACGGGAACATGACCGAGCAAGACGATGCGGTGGGCCCCGTTCGCGACGTTCGCCGGCCGCTCGCGGTGGGCTCGACCTATCAGTCGCTCACCACGCAGGTGTTCCAGGAGTTGCGCGAGCGGATCATCGAAGGCCTCTACCCGCCCGGCACACGGCTGCCGGAGCGCGAGCTGTCGGAGGATCTGCAGGTCTCCCGCATTCCGATCCGAGAGGCACTGCCTCGGCTCGAAGCCGAGGGGTACATCGTGACGATGCCGCGTCGGGGAGCGATCGTACGGCAGCTCACCCTGCGCGACATCGAGGAGCTGTTCGACCTGCGCATCACGCTCGAGGTGTTCGCCGCCCGTCAAGCAGCGCTGCGCGCGCAGACGACGCCGCCGGGACCGCAGCTGCGGGAGCTCGTCGCCCGTGCCCTCGAGTTCACCGAGCAGCACAGCGAGCACGAGATCTCCTCGGTCAACAGCGCCATCCACGAAGAGATCGTCCGCCTCGCCGGCAACGATCTGCTCGGCAGTGTCATGCAGACCATCATGGGTCGATCTCGCTGGCTGTTCCGGCTGACCACGCAGCGCGACCAATCCGAGCAGTACCGCGAGCACACCGAGCTCGCCGACGCGATCTACGCCGGCGACGTCGAGCTCTCCGGAGCGATCGCGTACTCGCACATCCAGAAGGGGCGCGCGCCGAGCATCGCTCTCCTGCACGATCGGCTGCCCGCTGAGTGACCTGTTTCACGCGGGAAGCCGCCGGTGAGTATTCGTGGCGGACTCGTCCGATGCACCTGCTGAGTGGAACGATCTTTGCCCTCAGACGCGGCAGGCCGCAGGATTCAGGCATCCTGACTCCCTGAGGCGGTTCCGATGAGCGGCACACCCGGCCAGCCGAGGCTCGCCCTGTCGACCGTGTGCCTGTCGGGGACGCTCGAAGACAAGCTTGCTGCGACCGCGGCGGCCGGGTTCGCGGGCATGGAGATCCTCGACTACGACCTCGTCATGTCGCCGTGGTCCCCTCAGCGGCTCGCGGAAGAGGCGCGCGGGCGCGGCTTGTCGATCGAGGTCTACCAGCCGTTCCACCTCGAGACGGTGCCGCCCGATCAGTTCGATGGCACACTCCGCCACGCGGAGCAGAAGTTCCGATTGCTCTCCGAGCTTGGAGCGCGAGTGCTGGTGTGCTGCTCGACCCGCACCGAGCGCGGTCTCGACGATGACGATCTGGCGGCCGAGCAGCTGCACGTGCTCGCCGGCCGGGCCGCGGAGCACGGCATCCGTCTCGCCTACGAGGCCGTCCCGTGGGGTCGCGTCCGCAGCCATGAGGATGCCTGGCGCCTCGTCGAGCGGGTCGATCACCCCGCCCTCGGACTGTGTCTCGACAGCTCCCACGTGCTCGCGGGAGGCGGAGACCCGGCGGCGATCGCGCGCGTCGACGTGGACAAGGTGTTCCATGTGCAGCTCGCCGACGCGCCCGCGGCGAGTCCTGACGTCCGCGAATGGAGCCTCCACCACCGGATGTTCCCCGGTCAGGGGTCGCTCGATGTAGCGGGCTTCCTTCGTCAGATCCTCGCGATGGGCTACGACGGCCCGATGGCGCTCGAGGTGTTCAATGACGTGTACCAGCAGGAGGATCCGCGGCATGCCGCGACGGATGCGATGCGGGCGATGCTCGTGCTCGCCGAGACGGTCGGCGCAGCCGGGCTGCTCGGCACGCCGGATGGGATCGGCTCCGACGATCTGCCGCCCGCGCCCTCGCTCGGAGGATTCGCGTTCGCCGAGCTCGCGGTCGACCAGGTGTCGGCGCCGATCGTCGCGCGCACGCTCTCCGCGCTCGGCTTCGCGCACGTGGGTCAGCACCGGTCCATCCCGGTGCAGCTCTGGGAACAGGGCGACGCGCGAGTGCTCCTCAACTTCGCACCGCAGCGCACGATAGCGCCGGCGACCGCATCCATCTGCGCCTTCGCGGTCGAGAGCTCCGATCCGGAAGCGTCGATGGCCCGTGCGGCGCGACTGCTCGCGCCGAAGCTGCCTCGGCCGCGCCGCGCCGAGGAGGCGGACCTCAGCTCGGTCGCCACGCCCGACGGCACCGCGCTCTTCCTCTGCGCCGGCGACGGCGACGCAGACGGCGACAGCGACCCCGCCCGCGACTGGCTCGACGACTTCGCGCCGACGGGCATGCCGTCGCCCGCACGCCCCGTGCTCGATTCGATCGACCATCTCTCGATCACCGAGTCGATCGACGACTTCGACCAGTCGACGCTCTTCTATCGTTCGGTGCTCGGACTCGTTCCCGGTGAGCCGACGGAGATCACCGCGCCGTTCGGCACCGTGCGGCGCTGGGCGGCGAGCGACCCCGGCGGTCGGGTGCGCGTGACGCTGAGTACGACGCCGCTTCGCCGAGGGGACTGGGCGCCGGCGGTCTCGAACCCGCAGGTCGTGGTGTTCTCGACTGCTGACGCCATCGCGTGTGCGCGGGCGCTGCGCGAGCGCGGCGCGCCGATCCTGCAGATGCCGGCCAACTACTACGACGACCTCGAAGGTCGACTCACGCTCCCCGACGGATTCGTCGACACCCTGCGCGAGCACTCGATCCTCTACGACCGCGATGAGAGCGGTGAGTATCTGCACATGTTCACCGAGATGCTCGGGTCGCGGGTGTTCTTCGAGATCGTGCAGCGCATCGACGGGTACAGCGGGTTCGGCGCCGCGCAGAGCATCCCGCTGCGGATGGCGGCGCATCGGCGCCAGCGACTGCGGATGCTCGCCGTCGCCCCGACGACCGCGTCGCCGGACGATCCGCACCAGTACTCGCTCGCGCACCTGACGGCGCTGAGCCTGTCGCCGCCCGAGCTGGTGGATGCCGCGGCCGCGGCCGGGTACCGCTATGTGGGTCTCCGCATGACCAAGGTCACCGCCGAGGAGCCGCACTATCCACTGACCTACGATCCTGCGCTCATGCGGGCGACCAAGACCCACCTCGCCGCGACCGGTGTCGAAGTGCTCGACATCGAGCTCGCGCGCTTCACCTCCGGCGACAGCCCCCGCGACTACCTCCGCTTCCTCGAGGCCGGTGCCGAACTCGGCGCGCGTCACGTCATCACGCAGCTTCCCGATGCGGACTTCGCTCGCAAGACCGACCGATTCGCCGAGCTCTGCCAGCTTGCCCTGCCGCTCGGCCTCACGGTCGACCTCGAGTTCCCGTCGTGGACGGAGACGCCGAACCTGACGGAGGCCACCCGGGTGCTTCGCACCGCCGACCAGCCGAACGCCGGCATGCTCATCGACGTGCTGCACTTCGCGCGGTCAGGATCGAGCGTCGACGAGCTCCGCGCCCTGCCGCGCGAATGGTTCCACTACGCGCACGTCTGCGACGCTCCCGGCGAGATCCCGACGACGACGGCCGGGCTCATCCACACGGCGCGGTTCGAGCGGCTCTATCCGGGCGACGGCGATCTCGACATCCACGCGATCCTGGGAGCGCTGCCCGCGGGCATCCCGTACGCGCTCGAGATCCCGCGCGCGATGCTCGTCGCCCAGGTCGGCGCGAAGGAGCACGCGCGGCTCGCGATCGGCGCCGCCCGTCGCGACCTCGACGACGTGGCGGCTCTCGCCGCGATGTGAAGCACCCGCGGGCTGATGCTCGCGGGTGCTTCACCACAGCCGGGGTCAGTCGGTCGCGACGTGCTCCAAGCTCGCGCCGGGCGAGTAGATGTCCATGATGTTCCAGTGCCCCGCGGTGGGCGTGGGGACGTTGACCATCGACACGTCGATCACCACGGGGCCGCCGTCGGCGATGGCACGCTCCAGTGCGGGCTTGAACTCCGCGGCGGACGACACCTTTATGCCGGTGACACCGTACGCCTCGGCGATCGCCGCGAAGTCGGTGTACATCGGATCGCCGTCCGTGCCGAACACCGTGCCGTACGTCGTGTCGAAGGCCGCCTTCTCGAGGCCCGCGATCGTGCCGAAGGCGTTGTTGTTCATGACGACCCAGACGGCCGCGACATTCTTCTCGCGAGCGGTGGCGAGGACGGCCGGATTCTGACCGAAACCGCCGTCGCCGACGAGCGAGACGACGACGCGGTCCGGACGGGCGATCTTGGCGCCGACGGCCGCCGGCGCGCCGAAGCCCATCGTCGCGAAGCCGCCCGGGGTGAGGAACGTGCCGGGGGTGAGGATGTCGAACTGCTGCCCGACGCCGTTCTTGTTCCATCCCACGTCGGTGGTGATGATCGCGTCGGCGGGGAGCACCTCCCTCGTCTCGGACAGGATGCGCTCCGGCCGCATCGGCCAGGCGTCGGATGCCTGGGCCTCGGTGTTGCGACTGCGCTGGTCGGCGCGGTCGGCCGCGATCTTCGCCAGCAGCTCCGGGCGGTCGACGCCTGCGGGTGCGAGGCGCCGGGCGACCCGCAGGAGCACGGTGAGGGCCGCCTTGATGTCGGCGATGGCGCCGATCTCGAGCGGATAGTTGCGACCGAGCTCGGCAGGATCGATGTCGATCTGCATGAGCTTCGTCGCGGGGATGTCGAAGGTGTACTCGGCGTACCACGAGCTGGAGTCGGCCTCGGCGAAGCGGGTGCCCAGCGCGAGGATCCAGTCCGCGGTGCGGGTGGTCTCGTTGACGAAGGCCGTGCCCCAGAATCCGGTCATGCCGAGGACAAGCGGGCTGTCGTCCCGGAGCGCGCCTTTGCCCATGAGACTGTGAGCGACCGGGAGCGACAGGAGCTCGGCGAACTCCTCCAGCTCGGCGGCGGCGTCGCCGCCCACGATCCCGCCTCCCACGTAGAGCACCGGCCGATTTGCTGCGAGCAGGTTCTTGACGATCCGCTCGGCGACGTCCTCGTCGAGACTGGGCTTGACGAGCGCCCTCGTGTTGCTGAGCACCTTGTCGAAGAGGGCGGTGTCGACCTCCGCCGAGAAGACGTCCATGGGCACGTCCACGAGGACCGGACCCGGCCTGCCGCTCTCTGCGAGGGTGAACGCCTTGTCGAGCACCTCGGCGACGAGGTGCGGCTGGTCCACGCGCCAGGCGCGCTTCACGAACGGGCGATAGATCTCGTACTGCGCGGCATCGGCGTGGAGGTTGATCTCCTGGTGCGGGTGCTTGCCGAAGTAATGGCTGGGAACGTCGCCGGCGATCACCACCATCGGAATCGAGTCGAGGGCGGCGTTCGCGACGCCGGTCGCGGCGTTCGTCATGCCGGGTCCGAGGTGGGTGAGCACGACGGCGGCGCGCTGAGTGACCCGTGCGTAGCCGTCGGCGGCGTGGGCGGCGATCTGCTCGTGGCGCACGTTGACGAACGAGATGCTCTCGCTCTTCTCCAGTGCAGCCAGCAGAGCGATGTTCGTGTGACCGCACAGGCCGAAGATGTGCTCGACGGCGCGCGCTTCGAGATAGCGGACGATCTGGTTCGAGACCAGGTCTTTCATGGCGTGCTCCTTCATTGCTCGCGCTCGAGGGGAACGGATCGGCGTGCCGGCCCGGTGTACGTGTAACCGATCGACTTCGGGGTGGGTCCTTTGATGCGGCCGCCCTGCAGCAGCTGCTCGTTCGCGTGGGCGAGGATGCCCACCGAGCGCGACAGGATGAAGACGCCGCGACCGAGCTCCGGAGTCAGGCCGAGCTCGCAGTAGATGACCGCTGTCACACCGTCGACGTTCATCGGGATGCGCTGCGGGCGTCCTTCGCTGATGGCGTCCTCCACGGCGCGCCCGATGGCGGCGAAGCGTCCGTCGACGTCGTCGCTCGCGCTCGCGGCGTCGACGAGGGCGAGCAGCCGCGGGGTGCGCGGGTCGAGCGGATGCCAGCGGTGGCCGAATCCGGGGACGTAGCGCTCGCCGGCGTCTCGTCTGCGCTGCAGCACGGTGCGGACCGCCGACGCGAGGTCGCCGTCGTCGCCGAGCTCCGCGTCGACGGCGTAGTACAGCTCCATGCACTGCTGTCCGGGGCCGCCGTGCACGTCGTCGAGCACGTTGATCGCCGACGCCATCGCATTGTTGATGCGCGCACCGCAGGTCATCGCCATCCGCGCGATCGCGATCGACGGCGCCTGCGGGCCGTGGTCGACCGAAGACACGAGTGCGGCTTCGAAGAGCGCGGACTGCGCGCGTGTGGGCAGGTCGCCGCGGAGCATGAGCCAGATCGCGTCGACGAAGCTCACGTTGCCGATCAGCTCCTGGACCGGATATCCGCGCAGGTCGATCTCACCCGGGCGCACCTCGATGATCTCGGTCTGCCACCAGCGACGCGCTTCGTCGACGAGTTCCTCGGGCGTGCCGCCGGTCATCGCCCGGTTCCCGTCGCCTCGAGCGCGGAATCGTAGAAGTCCCCGAAGAGCTCTTCGTCGGACGGGCGGTCCTCCGCGATGGTGCGTGAGACCCAGGTCGAGTTGAGGTAGTGGCGCAGCGAGACGTTCTCCGAGGTGATGTTGCCGCCCCAGGTGCCGCATCCCATCGACGAGGTCATCGGCATGCCGTTGGTGAACGAGCCGGCGTTTGCCTTGGAGTTGGGCTGGCGGACCATGATGCGCGAGACCGGCATGTGCCGCGCGAAGTAGTCGATGTGCGCGTCGTCGGTCGACGCGATGCCGCACGAGTGCCCCTTGCCGCCGATGTCGTAGAGCCGCTTCGCGACCTCGACGCCGTCTTCGAAGCCGCCGTCGTACGGATGGACGGCCATCAGCGTGGTCAGCTTCTCTTTGCAGAACTGCCGGTCCTCGGCGATGCCGTCGCCTTCGACCACGATGAATCGCCTGTCGTCGGGGATGTCGAAGCCTGCCGCCCGCGCGAGAGCTTGAGGCGACACGGCGACGGTGTCGGCGAGACGGTGCCCCTCGGCATCCCACATCACGGACTTCAGGGCTGCCCGCTCTTCGGACGTGGCGAGATACCCGCCCTCGGCCACGAGCGCGTGGAGCATGTCGGAGTAGCGGGATGCCGGCACCAGCACGTTGCCGTCGGCGGAGCATCCCGAGCCGAAGTCCGACGTCTTCGAGAGCATGCAGTTGCGGGCGGTCTCGGCGATGTCGGCCGTCTCGTCGACGAACTCGGTGGCGTTGCCGGCGCCCACTCCGTAGGCCGGCGTGCCCGAGCTGTACGCGGCACGCACGAGACCCTGACCGCCGGTCGCGATCACGAGATCCGACCGGCGCATGATCTCCTGCGACGCCGTGAGGCTCGGGAGCGTGATGCACTGCAGGATGTCTGCCGGGGCGCCTTCGGATTCGAGGGCCTCACGCATGAGGCGCACCGTCTCGAACGTGGTGTTCTTCGACCGCGGATGCGGCGAGAACACGACGACGTCACGCGCCTTGATCGCGTAGATCGCGTTGCCTGCGGGCGTGAGGTCGGGGTTCGTCGTGGGGACGACGCATCCGATGATCCCCACCGGCTTGCCGTACTTCACGAGGCCCCGCGCAGCATCCTCCTCGATGATCCCGACCGAGGGGCTGCGGAGCGCGTCGCGGAGCACACCGCGGATCTTCATGCGCTTGTTCATGCGGCTCCCGTAGTCCCCGAGGCCGGATTCCTCGATGCCCATCTCGACGAGGCGATGGAACGAGGAGCGGTTCGCCACCGCCCAGGCGACCGCGCGGATGAGGCGATCGACGCGCTCCTGGTCGTAGGTCTCGATGACAGCCAGAGCAGCGCGGGCGCGCTCGAACACATCGTCGAGCTCCGCCTCCTGCTCGCTCGAGAGCACTCTGCTCGCCGGTTCAGCCATGACAACTCCGTTCATCGGCATCGATGTCGACGGCCGAATGCTATTGAGCCGCCGACGGCTGCGGCAAAGCGTGTCTCACTGGGCAGGAATCCAGGCTCGACGACCGCGGTGTCGACGCCGCGTGTACCACTCGCTGGGCCGAAGGGTTGCCGCCGCCAGGGAGCGGGAATAGCGTCCGAGCGCTGACCGTCCCGGCCGATTCCCCAGATTCGCCGGAGCGATCGCACCCAGTGAGATGACGGAAGGCGCCTCCGCTCGACGTCATCGGATCAACGACGATCAAGGAGTCATCGATGCGCAAGCGACTGACCCGGCGGTTGGGTGCTGCAGGGATCGGAGCACTCGTCGTGCTCGCCCTCGCGGCCTCACCCGCGTACGGAATCGGGAGTCCCGCCGAGCCCGTTCCCCCAGCAGGACTGTCGGGACTGGATCCCACGGGTGCCGACATGCCCACTGTCGGCGGCAACCTCGGCAACCAGCACTACTCCGGGCTGACCGACATCACCAAGAAGAACCTGAAGAAGCTCGCGCCGGCGTGGCGCACGCATCTCTCGGAGGTGGCACCCGCTTCCGACGACGTCGGTCAGCAGACCACGCCGATCGTCGTCGACGGGATCATCTACCTCGACACGCCGAGCGGGGGAGTCATCGCCGTCGACGGCGCTTCGGGCGCACCGGTGTGGAAGTGGGAGAACGACGTCTACGGCCTGTCGGGCACGCGCCGGGGCGTGGCAGCCGGAGACGGGAAGATCTTCACCCTGGGGGGCGGCAACCGCGTCGTCGCACTCGACCAGGAGACCGGCGCCGAGGTGTGGGCGGTGCAGCCCACCGGGCCCGCGGGCGAAGACCTCGGTCGCGTCGGCAAGGTCGCGACCGTCTACTCGGACGGCATCGTGTACGCGCACGCCGCCGACGGTGACCGCGGCGCCGTCGTCGCGCTCGATGCGAGCGACGGCTCGTACGTCTGGCACTTCTTCGGCGGCCCGCCCCGCGGCGAGGTGTTCACCGGGCTCGACGGCGTATCCTTCGACGCGTCGGCGACCTGGGGGCCTGTGCTCGCCGACGGCACCGACTGCTCGGAAGAGGGCGGGGCGACGTCGTGGATGCACGGCGCCGTCGACCCCGAACTGGGCATGTACTACATGACCTTCGGCAATGCGCGCAGCTGCACGTCGTCGCAGAACGGGTCGCTGCGGCCGGGCGACAACCTGTTCTCGAGCACGCTCGTGGCGGTGGATGCCGCGACCGGCGACTACAAGTGGCACTACCAGTCGATCCATCACGACGTGTGGGACATGGACAACGTCCACCCGCCGACACTGGCCGACATCGAGATCGCGGGCGAGGAGCGCAAGGTCCTCTTCTACGGCAGCAAGTCGGGCCACCAGTTCGTCCTCGACCGCACCGACGGCACTCCGGCGCTCCCCGTCGTCGAGAAGGAGATGATCACGGACTCGCGCCAGGCTCACTCTGCGACGCAGCCGTTCCCCGAGAACCGGCTCCTGCCGGACTGCGTCGTGTGGGAGAAGCTCGACCCCGACAACATCCCCGGCGATCCCTGGCGCGCCGTGCCCAACTACAACGGCTACCAGCCCGACGCCGAGGGCAACCTCGTCTTCAACCCCGACAGCTACGTCGCGGCGGACGAGCCGTTCCTGACGTATCCGGCCGGTTCGGCCGATCACCGCGAGGGATGCATGTACGACCCGCAGTGGGATCTGCCGATCCTGTCGACGACGAGCCAGAACGGTGGCGCGGACTGGTCGAACAACGCGTACAGCCCGCGGACGAACCTCGTCTACTACCCCTACGGCACCAACCCCGTGGCCCACTGGAACGGAGCGGCGGCCAACGGTCAGCGCGCGATCGGCCAGTACCAGACGGGTGGCATCCTCGCCTACGACGCCTCGACGGGCGAGGTCGCGTGGCAGAACCACCTCGGCACCGACATGTCGCACGGTCAGGGGCCCCTGGTCACGGCGACCGATCTGCTCTTCGCCGGGCAGATCGACGGGCGTCTCCTCGCGTTGGATGCGAAGAACGGCAAGCAGCTGTGGGAGTTCCAGACCGGATCGGGGATCGCGGGAGCGCCCGTGACGTACGAGGTCGACGGCGAGCAGTATGTCGCCGTCATCGCGGCGGGCTCGACGAACCCCTACGGCGCATCGGTGACGCAGGGCGACTCGCTGTGGGCGTTCAAGCTGGGCGGCGACCACGTCACCGCGTCGGGAAGCCAGGAGGGGCCCGACACGGCACCGCTGACGATCCGGCGTCCGGTGAGCGGGGCGGCTGTCGAGGGGGCGACCGTCGGGAACACCGTCCTGCTCGCGCGCAGCAGCCGTACGGCCGACACCGCGGCGGCACGGGACAGTGTGGCGCAGAGCGCGATGCAGCCGACGCACCTGCGAGTGCCGGTCGGCAGCACCGTGACCTTCCTCAACCCGGGGGCCGAGACGTTCCCGAGCTTCCCGAACGTCAAGGCGCACTGCGCGACGCAGTTCTTCGAGGGCGAGTTCAACGTGCGGCTCGAGCCGGGGGAGTCGTACCAGCACACGTTCGACCGTGCCGGGGAGTACTACTTCAACGACTGCACCGACCCGCGACCCACGGGCAAGATCGAGGTGTACCTCGAGGCGGAGGATCGTCCCGGTGCACTCACCTTCATCCCGAAGCGACTGGATCTCGGGGCTCGATCGGGGCTCTTCACCGATGTGAAGGGTCTGGTGATCGCGCACTTCGCGGTTCCGCGCGGCTATCGCTACGACGGTGGGGCGATGCTGACAACCCCCCTGTCGGACAGCCCGCTCCCCGCCGGGAAGGTGGTCGGCCTCGGAAAGCATCTCGTCGTGACGTTCGACAAGGCCGCTCTCGACAACAACGTGCCCGAAGGAGAGGTGTCGTTGACGCTCGTCGCCGACTTCACCCATGACGGTGTCCAGAAGCGCCTGTCATCGACCGCGACGGTGACCGTCGTCAAGTAGGCCGGCCCGCCCGAACATCGGTCCGTCCTCGCCGCCACGGCGGGGGCGGACCGATGTGCGCGAGTGGTGTCCCATTCGGCGAGACTGTGCTTTGCGCGCATCGAATGGGCGGCCAGAGTCGCAGGGGCGGCAGCGTGTGCGAGCATGTGCCGCCCCCCGCATCAACAGAGAGGTTGACTATGCACCCCGACACCGTGGCGGTTGCGCCATGACCGAGAAGGATCCCGGGGACAAGCCCGAGGAACCGTCGGGCGTCGACCCCGCCGTGGCCGCGGAGTCGGGCCTCGGCGACTCGATCTACGGGCACACCAACACCGTGTTCACGGTTCCGAAGTTCAACCAGGATGTGCCACCCGACCCGCGCGTGCTGCGCGTGCTGTCCGCCATCGAGATCACGGTCGGGGTCACGCTCTTCGCACTCATCGTCATCGGCGTGATGTACCAGGTGCTCGGGCGGTACTTCCCCGGGGTGTCCTGGGTCGGCGCAGGCGAACTCGCGCTGCTGTCGATGGTGGCGATGACCTTCGTCATGACCGGTTATCTCGTCGGCCGCAACGGGCACATCGTCCTCGAGGTCTTCGATGAGCTCCTCGCGGGTCGGAGGCTGTTCGCGGTCCTCCGGATCGTCTCGGCGGTGATCATGGTGGTCACGTGTCTCGCGCTCGCCTACGAGGCCTGGGTCAAGATCACCATCGAGTGGGGCCGAGCCAGCGCCGCGATGCACATCCCGTTCGGCGCGCTCTACATCTTCGCTCTAGTCGGGTTCCTCTCGGCGGCGATCCACTCCGCGTGGAAGATCCCGTACGCGAACCGCCCCGAGCGCAAGCTCGACATCGGCGAGATGGAGGGCTAGGTCGTGGATCTCTGGCTCTACATCCTGCTGCTCGTCGTCTTCCTGCTCCTGCGGGTGCCCGTCGCCTTCGCGATGATCGCCGCGAGCATGCTGTACTTCTACAGCCACGACCTGTCGGCCGGCTACGCGATCACGTCCGTGGTCAACGGCATCAACAGCTTCCCACTCCTCGCCGTGCCGCTGTTCATCTTCGTCGGCACCATCGCGAACAACCTCGGCATCGCCACCCGGCTCTACGACTTCGCGCGGGCACTCCTTCCTCGTCTCCCGGGGAACCTCGCGTACGTGAACCTCGGCACGGCCATCGGCTTCTCGTGGATCAGCGGCTCCGCCCTCGCCGATGCCGCCTCCACGAGCAAGGTTCAGATCCCGCAGATGCTGAAAGCGGGATACCCCTACGGCTTCTCGGCGGGACTCACGGCGTCGGGCTCGCTCATGAGCACCGTCATGCCGCCGAGCATCCCGGCCGTTCTGTTCGCGGCCACGGCGTCGATCTCGACCGGCGCCCTGTTCGCCGGATCGATCATCCCGGCCGGCCTGATGGCGCTCGGCCTCGCGCTGTACGTGTTCGTCTGGGTCCGCTTCCACCCCGAGGTCGCCTCGAGCCGTCCATTCGTCGCGGCGATGCTCGGCAAGGCGAGCGCGCGGGTGATCGGGCCGGCGCTGCTTCCGGTGATCATCCTCGGCGGCATCTTCAGCGGGTGGTTCACGCCGACCGAGAGCGCGGGCATCGCGGCCGTCTACATGCTGCTGCTCGGCCTCATCTACCGCACCCTCACCTGGCGGGTGTTCTGGAAGGCCGCGAAGGAGACGGTCATCATCTCGGGCGGCATCCTGCTGATCCTCGGAGCGTCGAACCTCATGGGTCAGGTGCTCGCCCGCGAACAGGTCTCGCGGGCGCTCGGGGAGTGGCTGACGGGGCTCACCGACAACCCGATCGTGTTCCTCCTGCTCCTGAACGTGCTGCTCATCCTGTTGGGGATCTTCCTCGAGGCGCCGCCGGTCATCCTGGTGCTCGTGCCGATCCTCATGCCGATCATCGGGCAATTCGGGATCGACCCGGTGCAGCTCGGCGTGATCATGATCCTGAACCTCATGATCGGCTCGCTCACGCCACCTGTCGGCGCCGTGCTGTTCGTCGTCGGCTCGATCACCCGCAGACCGATGGGAGAGCTGTTCCGCGGCATCCTCCCCTTCCTCATACCACTGGGCGTGGTGCTCCTGCTGCTCACGATCTTCCCCGTCGTCGTCACGCTGGTGCCGACGCTGCTCGGGTTGATGTAGCGCCACGAGCGTCGATCCCGAGGACCCCCGTGGCGTGCGAAGCCGGCGCCGCGGGGGCCTCGCGCGTGCGCGCCGGTGCCCGGGAGCGTGGATGTTCCACTCGACGGGACATCGCTATGCGAAGCGGCGGAAGTCCGCGAAAGTCGGCACTGGCACGAGACAGTCTCCCGACAGCGCGGTCGACGTGAACCCGCCTCCGGGCGGGGGAGGATCGACCCGGATGCCGCGAGCCGACAACCGAAAGTCACATCCGCACCTGCACGATGGCGTGCACACAGTAAGAGGAGAGTCACATGGGCACAGCCCGATCGACGCGCCGGAGCCGGTTCGCGGCGTCGGTGCTCGCAGCATCCGCCCTCGTCGTCACCGGCTGCGCCGGCGGCGGCACCCCCGAGAGCACGACGAGCGAACCCGCCGCCGAGAGCGAGCCGGTGACGCTCACCGTCGCCACGAGCCAGAACGAGGAGACCCCGAACTACTACTGCGGCGTAGAGCTGCTGAAGGATCGTCTCGAGGCGGCCGACATCGGCTTCACGGTGGAGCTCTACCCGGCGAGCCAGCTCGGTCCCGACGCCGATCGCTTCCCCCTCGTGCAGGCGGGTGACATCGACATCGACCTGCAGGGCGCATCGGCGCTGAGCTCGACGTTCGAGCCCATCGGCGTGGTCGACGCCGCCTACGCGTTCGACGACGTCGACCACGCATTCCAGTGGATCGACGAAGGCTCGGAGGAGCTGTTCACGTCGTTCCACGAGGCGACCGGGGTGAACATCGTCGACGGCTGGTTCTTCGGCAACCGCACCTTCACGACCAAGGACGTCGCGGTGACGAGCCCTGACGATCTCGATGGCGTCGCGATCCGGTTCCCGAACTCGCCGCAGTTCCTCGCGAACGCCGAGGCGCTGGGGGTCACGAACCCCGTGTCCGTCGCCGTCGAGGAGGTCTACTCGGCGCTTCAGCAGGGCATCGCCGTCGGCCAGGAGAACCCGATCGTCGCGACCCACTCGTCGAGCTACGACGAGGTGCTCAACACGGCGGTGCTCAACAACCACAACGTCGGCATCCACTGGATCCTCGTGAGCGACAAGACCTACGAGAAGATGAGCGAGGAGCAGACCGCGCTGCTCGAGGAGACCATCCACGAGATCCGCCCCGAGAACGAGACCTGCGTCGACGAGGCGACCGAGGAGATCCTCGACGACTACCGCTCGAACGCGGACTTCACGGTGATCGAGCAGGAGGACATCGACATGGATGCCTTCATCGAGAAGGCCGAGGAGTTCTTCGGCACCTACTTCACCGGTGAGAACCTCGCGGCCTACCAGGCCATCCGCGACATGGCGGACTGACCGAGAAGTGAGGGAGTGGCGGGTGCGGATCGCACCCGCCACTCCTTTTTTCTCCGGGTCAAGACACGTGGTCCGCGGCGATCGCGCGTCCGAGCGCAATGCCGGCCGCCCGCACCGCGGGAGCGACACGTTCGGGGGCGACATCGGCGATGAGGCCGGTGATGGAGATCGCCACGAGCGGTGAGGAGACGGCGCCGACTGCGGTACTCGCCACGCACAGCCGCCCGGGCATGCACTCCTCGCGCTCGACGGCGACGCCGGCGCGCCGGATGTCGGCGAGCTCCTGCTGCAGCACGGCCGGGTCGCAGATCGTGCGGGGTGTGAGCGGCCCGAGGCCGGCGCCGACGACGCCGGCGACGACAGCGTGGGGGGAGAACGCGAGGAGTGCCTTGCCGAGTGCGGTCGCGTGGGCCGGGAGCCGTCCGCCGACCCGCGTCGGCGGCTTCGATGTCGGCTCCCCGCGCACCGTGGCGACGATGATCACGTCCGCCGCCTCGAGCACCGCGAGATTGACGGTCTGACCGGTGCGGTCTCGCAGCTCGTTCATCACCGGAAGGGCGGCGCGGCGCAGTCTCCGCGGCATCTCGACGGTCTGACCGAGCTCGAACAGCCGAACCCCGATGTACAGCCTGTCGCCGTCTCGGTCGAGGAATCGCTGCCCGACGAGGTCGGCGGCGATCCGCGACACCGTCGACTTCGGCAGATTCGCGCGGCGCGCGAGCTCTGAGACACCGAGTCCGTCGTCATGCTCGCCGAACGCCTCGAGCACCGCGGTGATCCGATCGAGGACGCTGACCGAATCGGTCCAGCCTGATGTGCGCACGGGCTATGCGGCGGAGAGTCGTCGGGTGAGGGTGGCACCGGCGGCGCGAACCAGCGGTGCGAGGCGTTCGGCGTCCATGGTCGAACTGGGCCCCGCGAGCGAGAGCGCGCCGAGCACGGCATGATCTGCGGCGAGGACGGGGCTCGCGACCGCGAGGATCCCCGGGTAGGCGACCTCGCGATCGATCGCGACGACCGACGAACGAACGTCGTCGAGTTCGTGGCGGAAGTCGTCAGCGGCGTTGCGGACGAGCGGAGCGCTGAGCCTGTCGATCAGGCTCTGATCGGCGCAGAAGGCGAGGTAGGCCTTTCCGCTCGCCGTCGTGAGCGCGGGCGAGCGCGTGCCGGGGCGGCTCGGGAGCATCGGAAGGCGTCCCGCGAGCGTCGCGAGCGCGACCATGTCGTCGCCCTGCTGAACCCAGAGTCCGACACGCTCGCCGGTCGCGTCCCGTAGGTTGCGGATGACCGGGGCTGCTGCCGCGAGCAGGCGCCGGGGGATGCTCGCACGCGCGCCCAGCTCGAACAGTCGCAACCCGAGCGTGACGCCCGAGGGCGTTCGCGCGAGGTAGCGCTGCCGGTCGAGGTCTGCGACGAGGCGCGACACTGTGGACTTCGCCATGCCGGTGCGCAGGGCGATCTCGGTGATCGAGGTCGATCCGTCGTCGCAGTCTCGGACCGCGTCGAGGATCGAGATGATGCGTTCGAGCACGGAGACAGGAGCGCCCGACGCTGCGGGGGTCGTGTTCCACTCGGCGGGACTCGTCATCGAGGATCACCTTCCAACCGGTTGAATCGTCGTCGATCACCTGGTGGATTCGAACGTACTAGTTAGTACGTATCCATGCAATGCTGTTCGGAGATCGCGCGGCACCAGCGTCGGTGACCGCAGGAAGGCGTCATGCGCACATCGATCGACCACCGACCGTGGCGCGGACGGATGCCCGGGGTCGCGGCGTGATCCGTGTCGGTCTCGTGGGGCAGGGCATCACGGCCTCCCTCACCCCTCCGATGCACGAGGCCGAGGCTGCAGCGCTGGGCCTCGCGTACGAGTACCGGATCTTCGACCTCCTCGATCTCGGTGTGCCCGCCGAGCGCGTCGGGCGCATCCTCGAAGAGGCGCGGGAGTCAGGGTTCGCGGCGATGAACATCACGCACCCGTGCAAGCAGCTCGTGTTCGACATCGTCGAAAGCCTCGATGACGATGCCGCGCGCCTCGGCGCGGTGAACCTCGTCGTGTTCGCAGACGGGCGGCTGGTCGGCTACAACACGGACTGGATCGGCTACCGCGACGGACTCGTCGCGGGGCTCGCCGGTGCGTCGTTCGAGCGTGTCGTGCAGATCGGGTGCGGGGGCGCCGGGGCGGCCACGGCGTACGCGCTGCTGTCGCACGGCACTGCGCATCTCGTCCTCACGGACGCGGACGTCGACCGCGCGGAGGAGCTGACTGAGCGGATGCGTCCGCACTTCCCCGGGCAGGTGGTCGAGACGGTGCAGCCTGGCCGGCTCGAGGCGGCGATCAGGACGGCGACCGGGGTCGTGCACGCGACGCCGATGGGCATGCTGCACCATCCTGGAGTCGCGTTCGACGTCGGGCTCCTCCAGCCCGCCGCCTGGGTCTCGGATGTCGTCTATCGACCGCTCGAGACCGCGCTCGTCCGCGAGGCGACGAGGCGCGGGCATGCGGTGCTCGACGGCGGTCTCATGGCCGTCGGGCAGGCATGCGCTAGTCTCCAGATCATCACGGGCGCGAATCCTGATCGCGCACGGATGGAGCGGCATTTCCGGGCACTCATCGGCGCCGAAGAACAGGCCGCCGGAGGGAGCATCCGATGACGGGTCGCCTGGGAGAGGTGCGCGAAGGGGGCGTGACGCAGCGGGCCGAGCGCACCCGGGAGGACATCCTCGAGGTCGCCACGGCGGAGTTCGCCGCGAACGGCTACGCCGGGGCGCGGGTCGACGAGATCGCGGCCCGCACGCGCACGACCAAGCGCATGATCTACTACTACTTCGGCTCGAAGGAAGGGCTTTACCTCACTGTCCTCGAGCGCGTCTACGCACAGATCCGCCAGGTCGAGCGCGGGGTGGAGATCGACGAGCTCTCACCCGACGAGGCGCTGCGACGACTCGCCGAGGCGACCTACGAGCACCACACCACGCATGAGGCGTTCATCCAGCTCGTGAGCATCGAGAACATCCACCGCGCAGAGCATCTGCGTCAGTCCGAGACGATCCTGCGCGAGAACATCGCGGTGATCACCCTGCTCCAGCAGGTCATCGAGCGGGGGGTGCGGGAGGGGATCTTCCGCGACGACGTCGACGCGCTCGACGTGCACATGATGATCAGCGCCTACGCCTGCTTCCATGTGGCCAACCGGCACACCTTCGCCGCGATCTTCGATCGCGACATGCTCGCGCCGGCGCTGCAGGAGTCGCATCGGAGACTCATCGGCGACATGGTCGTCGCGACGATGACCGACCCGCGAGCCGTTCCTCACGGGTGATCGAGGGCGGCTGCCCGTCGGTGCGCGTCAGCGCTCGGCGTCGAGCACCATACGGCGCGTGAGTGCCAGGGCGGTCTCGTGCACCGACGCCGCGGTTGCCCGAGGATCGAAGACCTCCGCGTCGCCCGACACCGCGAGCGCGGCGACGAGCGTCCCCGACGCCGTGAACACCGGGCTCGCGACTGCCGAAGACGTTGCCGAGAACTCCCTCGCCTCCACGGCGAACCCTGCGCGGCGGACGCGTGCGAGCTCCCGTCTCAGCTGAACTGGGTCCACGATCGTGTGCGGCGTCCACGGCGTCAGCGCCGCCGCGATCACGGCGTCGAGATCGGCAGCCGTGGCGTGCGCGAGTTCGATCTTGCCGAGCGCGGTGGCGTGCAGTGGGACGCGGGTGCCGATGCGGATCGCGATCGGTGCCGCGAAGCGTCCGCGCATCCCCGCGATGCAGACCATCTCGTGCCCGTCGCGGATCGCCAGGTGCACACTGTGGCCGGTCCTGTTGCGGAGGTCGGCCATGACCGGCGACGCCGCCGTGCGCAGGGCGCGTGGCCGCTCGGCGAGCTGACCGAGTTCGAAGAGCCGGAGTCCCAGGTGGATCCGGCGTCCGTCGCGTTCCAGGTACCGCTCGCGGACGAGCGTGGCGACCAGTCGAGAGACTGTGGACTTCGGCAGGTCGGCGCGTACGGCGAGCTCCGAGATGCCGAGTCCGTGGTCGTCCTGGTCGAACGCTTCGAGGATCGATGTGACGCGGTCGAGGACGCCGAACGGATCGGAGCCGGCGTCGTCGAGCACGATCACGCCACCTGCAGGGCCAGACGGTGCGTCAGGGCGAGAGCCGCGTGCCTGACGAACGGGGCGACGCGACGGGGGTCCATGTCGGTGACAGGTCCGGCGACGGAGATCGCGGCGACCGGGATGCGATCGGGCGACAGGACGGGGCTCGCCACCCCGACGACACCGGGGAAGGTCTCGCACCGGTCGATGGCGACCCAGCCGGCGCGGACTCCCGCGAGCTCCTTCTCGTACGAGTGGCGGGTGCCGGGATCGAACTCGCCGATCACTCCGCGCAGGACCAGATCGTCTTCGGTGAATGCCAGCACGGCCTTCCCGAGCGCCGTCGTCGCTGACGGAACCCGCACGCCGGCGCGCGACGGCACCGGCCGCAGACGGCCCCGCACCGAAACCACCGAGAGCATGTCGCACCCCTCCTGGACCGCGACGTTGAGGTGCTCTCCCGTCGCGTTGAAGAGCTCGGCGAGCACCGGCAGCGCTGCCGCGCTGAGGCGTCGAGGCGTACTCGCCCGTGCTCCGAGCTCGAACAGTCTCAGCCCGATCGCCACGCCCCCGGCCGATCGCGAGAGATAGCGCCGGCGCACGAGATCGCCGACCAGGCGCGAGACCGTCGACTTCGGGATGCCGGTGATCACGGCCACCTGCGTGATCGTCGTCGTTCCGTGGGACTCACGCACGGCCTCGAGGATGGCGAGGATCCTGTCGAGCACCGACACCGGCTCGCCCTGGGGCGCGGATCGCATGTGTGCAGTATCCGACGCTGTCGACGCAGGCGGCAAGCATCCCGCGATGAGATCCGTGCATCGTCCCGCTGAGTGGAACACCGAGCATTCGGTGCCCGGCGGCCGGCGGCCGGCGCTCGGCGCTCGGCGGCGGGCATGCCGAGAGGGCCCGGACCTGCTTCGGGACAGGATCCGGACCCTCTTGCGCCGGCGGATCGAGCGATCTGCCGGCAGGCCCTCAGGCCGCGCAGAAGGGCTTGATGCCCATGGCGCTCTCGAGGCCCTCCATCACGTGCTGCTTGAAGAACTCGTCGCCCGCGAGCGGCGCATCCGTCCACGCCGCGGCGTCGTGGCCGAGGGTCGTCAGCCAGGAGCGCCCGCCGTCGTAGTACTGGCACCAGCTCACCGGGTGCGACTTGCCGTGACCTGCCACGGTGGCCTCGCTCGTGGCCTGGTCGACTTCGAGGAGCACATTGACGTAGCTCGGGTACGGCACGAGGTTGTACCACTCGTCCTTGAACGCCCACGTCTTGGGCATGAACTTCGTCGACACGTCCTTCTTGTTGATCACCTCGACCGTTCCGTCTCGGTTGGGACCGTGGTTGTAGAAGTTCGCGCCGCCGAGCAGCCCTTCGTAGTACGGCCAGTGGTACTCGGCGCCGAAGGCGTTGTGGATGCCGACGAAGCCGCCGCCGCCGCGGATGTACTGCATGAGAGTCGTCTGCGTCGTGTCGTCGAGCGTGTCACGGTTCGAGCTGAGGAACACGACCGCCTGGTAGTTGCCCAGGCGGAACTGCGACAGGTCCTCGGTGTAGTCCGCGGCGATGCCGCGCTCGGCCGCCCAGGCGATGAGCGCCTTCTGCGCGATGTTGTTGTCGGCGAGCGGAGGGTTGAGTCCTGCGGGGAGCGGTGAACCGAGGTGCGCGTGGCGGGGGCCCGCGGTGCGGCTCCAGATGAGGATGCGCTTCGCCTCGCCTTCGGTCCATCCGTTGCCCCACTCGTTGTAGCAGGAGGTGTCGGTGCCGCGGCACACGCCGTAGTCCTTGACCTCGTCGAGGTAGATCTGGCTCGCGGTCGCCGGCTGACCGCGTCCCTTGCCGTCGCCGCGGTCGTCGTCGCCGCGCCCGCCGTTGCCCAAGGCGGCGCCCCCGACCACGAGGCCGGCGCCGAGCGCAGCGGCCGCGACGAGGGCGACCCCGGAGCGAATGAGCGATTTCATGTGATCTCCTTTGATCGGTTCGAGCGGTGCCCCGGGCGATGCGGTGACCACCCGACCCCGGGGCTGGTGCGAATCTAGGCGTGGGCGAATTCCACGGGCAACGCGCGTTCCACCCAGTAAGCCGACGCGCCCGCACACGCTGCGTCGGCGCGCGCGTCGGCGCCCGGCATGGCACACTGGCCCGATGGCGACCCCAGTCACCCCGGTTCAGGTCGTGCGGGTGGGCGCTCGCGTGGTGCTCGCGGGCTTCCTCGTCTACACGGGGCTGGCGCACCTGTTCTGGGCGCGGCGCGGCTTCCAGATCGCCGTGCCCGACTGGGCGCCACGGGCGACCGGTCTCGACAAGGATGCGATCGTCGTCGCGTCGGGAGCCGTCGAGATCATGCTGGGCGGTGCGCTGGTCGCCCTGCCCGCGGAGCGGCGCACCATCGGCGCGACCGCCGCAGCATTCTTCGTCGCGGTGTTCCCCGGAAACGTGCACCAGTGGCGCACCGGGCGGTCGGCGCCGATGCTGCGCACCGACCGCGCCCGGTTCGTGCGGCTGTTCCTGCAGCCCGTGCTCGTCGCCTGGGCACTGTGGAGCACCGGCCCATGGCGGCGGCGCTGATCACCCCAGTCGTACCGACAGGATCCGATCGTCGCCCTCGCGCGGCGATCCGCGCCCGTCGGTGTTGTTGGTGAGGAGCCACAGCGTGCCGTCGGGCGCGAGCACGGCATCGCGCAGCCGTCCGTACTCGCCGCGGTAGAACGCGGTCGCCTTGGAGGGAGCCGTCGTGGCCGTGGTCCACAGCACTTCGCCGCGCAGGCTCGCGATGAACACGGTGTCGCCGACGATGGCGACACCGCTGGGGCTGGCGTCGTCAGGGGTCCACTGCAGCACCGGGTCGACGAATCCGTCCTCGCCGCCGCCCACCCCCTCGACGATCGGCCAGCCGTAGTTGCCGCCTGCGACGATGATGTTGAGCTCGTCCCAGGTGTCCTGCCCGAACTCGCTCGCGAACATAGTGCCGTCGGCCGCCCAGGCGATGCCCTGGGGGTTGCGGTGACCGAGCGTGTACACGAGCGATCCGGGGAACGGGTTGTCGGCGGGGACACCTCCGTCGGGGGTCATCCGGAGGATCTTGCCCGCGAGCGAGGCGGCGTCCTGCGAGGTTCCTCCGTCTCGCGCGTCGCCGGTCGTCGCGTAGAGCATGCCGTCGGGCCCGAACGCGAGGCGCCCGCCGTTGTGGAAGCGGGCCGCGGGGATGCCGGTGAGGATCGCCTCGGGATCGCCGAGGCGCAGTTCCCCGGCCTCGCCGAGGAGCGGCAACCGGTCGATGCGGTTCTCGGCGCCGACCGTCGAGTACACGTAGAGGCGGTCCTCGTCGTCGAGCGCCAGACCCAGCACGCCGCTCTCGCCGCTCTGGCCGCCCCCGCCGACGACGCCGATCTCGCGCGTCGTGCCGCCCGGGAGAACCTCGAGGATGCGGCGGGTGTCGCGCTCGTCGACGATGGGCGTGCCGTCGGCCGTGAAGACGATCGACCACGGCGCCGCGAGACCGGCGACCACCACCTCGGGGTCGCCGACCGGGAGGGGCTTCTCGATCGCGGCCGCCGTCGGAGACGCGGTCGCCGTCGGCGTGCCCGCAGCGGTCGGCACGCTCACCGAGGGCCGCGGCCCGGCCTCGGGCGGAGTGCCGGCGCTGCACCCGGTCAGCAGCATGGCGACGGATGCCGCGGCGGCGACGAGCGGTCGCCAGGACGGGCTGCGGGTGTCGGTGAACCGGCTCGCGGGTGCTCGCATGCCCTCACGCTACGACGGATGCGGGCGCCTCAGGGCCGGAGCCGCTCAGCGAGCCACGCACGCGCGCGGTCGAGAAGCCCCTCGGCGAGGGCGGAGTCGGCAGCCCAGGCTTCGAATCCGTGTGGGGCGGCAGGCACGACATCGAGCTCGACATCGACTCCTGCGGCCTTGAGGCGCCGGGCGTAGGCGATGTCCTCGTCGTGGAACAGCTCGATGTCCGAGGTGTAGATCCAGGCGGGCGGCAGGCCGGTGAGGTCGGTACGACGCGCGGCCGCGGCGTACGGCGGCAGCGTCGGGGCGCCGACGCGCTCATCACCGAGATACGAGGTCCAGCCGACGAGGTTCGAGCGGTTGTTCCAGATGAGGTGGTCGCGCTCGTCGAGCCTGCGGTCGGCGGCGGTGCGGTCGTCGAGCATGGGGCAGAACAGCCACTGCGCGGCGAGGGGATGTCCGGCGTCGTGCACCCGCTGAACGAGGCTCGCCGCGAGTCCGCCGCCCGCGCTCTGACCGCCGATCGCGAAGCGCTGCGGGTCGAGGTTGCGGCCGACCGCGTTGGTCTGCAGCCACTGCCAGCCCGCGAAGCAGTCGTCGATCGCGCGGGGGAAGCGGTGCTTCGGAGCGAGCCCGTAATCGACCGACACGATGGTCGCCCCGGTCTCGAGCGCCGTCTCGCCGCAGAGCACGTCGTCCATGGCAGCGGCGCCCAGGACGAGTCCGCCGCCGTGGATCCACAGCAGGGCCGCCCCCGTCGGACGCGCCGGCGTGTAGACCCGCAGGCGCAGGTCGCCGTCGCGGACGATTTCGCGCTCGACGCTGTCGACCCGTCGTCCGCGCATCAGCGCACCGCTGCGTCCCGCCAGCGCCAGCAGGAACCGGTTCTCCAAGTTCATCTTCGGCAGTCTCTTCGCCGCGGCGCGCAGCGTCGGATCGATCTCGGCGATGTCCACGTGGCTCTCCCTCGAGGCGGCCGCGACGGCATCGGGTGCTGCCGGATTTCGCGGACGATGCTGCAACGATACGGTCAGCCGACGCTCTCGTCGTACTCGCGCCGCAGGTAGTTCGGCGCCTGCACCCGCCACGCCTCGATCACGAGCTCCGCCAGATGATCGACGTCGATGTCGGCCATCCGGAACGCGATCTTCGGCTCACCCCATGGAGTCGTCGCTGGGAGGAACACGCGCGGCTCCATCTCGCGCAGGGCGAGGGCGTCGATCGCGTCGGCGATCTTCACGCCCACGACGAGTTCGGAGGCGATGATGGCGCGGACAGGCTCGGGGGTGCTCGGCCACGGGTGGCACTCCCAGGCGTAGAGCTTGTTGCGGACGAACCACGCTGCGCCGCCGGTCGTCGCTCGCTCCTCGCTGCCGGGAAGGGTCGACGCGGTCGTGCGCAGGTCGTCGAGGGTGGCCACCGCGCCAGCGTAGACCGGGGTACCGACACGCGTGGGAGAATTCGACCCGTGCCCCAGCAGCCCGCCGAGACCCCCGCCCACCACGATGCCCGTCGCGACGCGCTGAGCTGGATCGGTCTCGCGGTGGCCGTCGCCGCCCTCGTCGTGGTCGTCTGGGTGTGCGTCACCGAGTGGGGCGGCGTCGTGCACGGGCATCCTGCGTACGCGATCGCCCTCGCCGCCACGGCCCTGGGCGCCGTCGGCTTCGGCGCCATCGCGCTCCTGCGCCGTGTTCGTCGTGGGGTGTGGCGGGTGATCGGCCGGGTCGCCCTCATCGTCCTCGCGGCGGTGTGGGTGGGTGCGATCGCCTGGATGCGCCCGCACACCGCGGTCGAGCCGGCGCTGTCGGCGATGGAGTCGGACTCCGCCGTCACGGTCACCGAGACGGCGACGCGGATCGTGCTCGAGCCGACCGGGGCGGGCGACGACACGGCGGTCTTCTTCCAGCCCGGCGCGCTCGTCGACCCGCGGGCGTACGCGGCTGTACTGCGCCCCGTGGCCGAGGCCGGGCACACCGTGGTGATCACGAAGCAGCCTTTCGGCATCGCGTTCTTCTCGCTCGGCGACTTCTCCGCCGTCCTGGCGGAGCACCCCGACGAGCGGGCATGGGTGGTCGGCGGGCACTCGCTCGGCGGCACCGTCGCCGCCATCCAGGCGAGCGGCGACGAGGCATCCGCTGCCGCAGGCCTGCTCTTCTACGCGTCGTATCCGGCCGACGACATCCGCGACTCGCTCACCGCCGCGGTGCTGTCGATCTCGGGCAGCCAGGACGGACTCGCGACGCCGGAGAAGATCGACGCTTCACGCGGGAACCTTCCGCAGGACGCGGCGTTCCTGCAGATCGAGGGTGCGTCGCACGCGCAGTTCGGCGACTACGGGCCGCAGTCGGGTGACGGCGAACCGGAGATCAGCCACGACGACGCGCGGGCGCAGATCTCGGCTGCCAGCGTGGAGTTCGTCGACGCCGTCTCGGAGTGATCGGCCCGGGCGCCCCCGCTCAGCGCGCGAGCATCGGCCCGGCGAACTCCACCTGGCGGAGCCAGTGCGCCGCGCCACCGCCCTCGTGCCCGTTGAACGGATAGACGACCATCTCGGCAGGTCCTCCGTAGTGGTTGAAGGCGGCGTACACCGTCGACGGCGGACACACCGCGTCGTGGAGCCCGACCGAGAAGAGCGCCGGTGCGGTGGCGCGCGCGGCGAAGCTCACGCCGTCCATGTACGACAGCGTCCGGAAGACGACCGCCTCGTGGCCGCGGTGCACGCGCAGATAGCGCACGATCTCGTCGTACGGGTCGGCGTCGGCGAACCCGACCGCCCGGTCGAAATGGCACAGGAACGGAACGTCGGCGAGACAGCGCGCGACCGACGGATGCAGACCGGCCGCGGCGATCGCGATGCCGCCGCCCTGACTGCCGCCGGTGACGGCGATGCGACGCGGATCCACCGCGGGGTGCGCGAGCAGGGCGTCGACGGCTCGGACGGCGTCGGTGAAGACCCGGCGGTAGTAGTAGGTCTCCGGCGCGGTGATCCCGCGCGTCATGTACCCCGGCACGGCCGGCCCGGAGCCGTGCGGGTCGGCCGTGCCGTCGCCGGAGTCCTGGCGTGAGCCCTGGCCGCGGGTGTCGACGACCAGCGTCGCGAATCCGCTGCTCGGCCAGGCGAGCCACTCGTGGGCGAGTCCGCGCCCTCCGCCGTAGCCCTGGTACACGACCATGCCCGGAAGCGGCGCGGCGGAATGGGGCACGAGCAGCCACGCTGCGATGGGGTCGCCCGCGAACCCGGGGAAGGACACATCGAACACGTCGATGCCGGTGAACGAGGCGGCGACGGGCGTGAACCGGGGCTCATCGCCGGCGGCGCGGGCATCCGTCAGGGTCGTCGTCCAGAACTCGTCGAAGTCGGCGGGTTCGGCGATCGTCGGCCGGTAGGACTGCAGGTCGGCCAGGGCCATGTCCAGGCGTGCCATCAGGGTCGCCTTCCTCTCGTCATGCCGGGCGACGGACCGTGCGGAAGACCGCGGCGTCAGGCCCCGACGGAACCGCGATGCGCACGACGCCGTCCGATCCGCCAGTGGTCTGCCACGCCGCCCCGACGCCGAACTCCTGCGAGATCGATGCGGCCCCGAGGTCGATCGTGCCCCCAGCGCCGCGCGACCACACGAAGACGAGGTCGGTGCCGTCGCCCAGGTGCTGGCCGAGCGCGAGCGTGTCATCGTCCCAGCCCGGGAGGCCCACCGGCCAGAACGGCGTCGAGCCCGTCAGCGCGGACCGGTGGTCGCGTGCGAACGCCACCGCCTCTGCGACAGACGCGAACGCGTCGTCTGACAGCTGGTCGAGGAACCCGGCGAGGTACAGCCGACCAGACAGCCCCGACACGAGCGTGACGGCCAGCTCTCCGGGCGTCATCGCCACGGCGGGATACGCCCAGTTGCCGGCCTGCTCGGGAAGCACGGTCGCAGGAGCGGATGCCGCGACCGCGGCATACCGGAGCGCATCCTGCTGGTCGCTCGTGGACTGGATATGGGTGACCGCGAGCAGGTGGTAGTCGCTGCGCATGGCGCCCGACGCGCAGTTCTCGATGAGCAGTGCCGGGTGCCGGCGCTGCACGGCGACGAGCCAGTCGCGGAGGGCGCGGGTGTGCTCGAGCAGTCCGTGCCCCGGTGCGAGGCCGTGCAGGTCGGTGCCCGACCCCGGCTCGATGTTGTAGTCGAGCTTGATGTAGCCGATCCCGTGTTCGCGCACCAGCCGGTCGACGACGGCATCGAGGTGCGCGCGTGCGGCCGGGTGGCGCAGGTCGAGGTGCTTGCGACGCTGTTGCACGACCGCTTCCCCGAAGCGCTGGAAGAACGCGTCGGCGGGGAGCGTGTCGGCGACGGGGGAGTCGAGCCCGACGGACTCGGGCTCGAGCCAGATGCCCGGCCGCATCCCGGCCGCGCGGATCTCGTCGATGACACCGCCGAGGCCGCCGGTGAATCGGGTGGGTGCGTCCTCCCAGGCGCCGACCTCCGACCAGTAGTCGGCGGTGTCGGTGAACCAGCCGGCGTCGATGCAGAAGTACTCGGCGCCGGCGCGTGCGGCGGCGGCGATGAGCGGGCGCAGCTTCTCGGTGGACGGCTGACCCATGAGCGTGTTCATGTAGTCGTTGTAGACGAGCGGCAGGGTCGACTCGACCGGATGCCCGCTGACATGGTCCGCGCGCAGAGCGCGCCGCAACCCGGTGAGCTCGCCGAACGCCCCGTCGCGGCCGTGATCGCTGATCACACAGGCGGCATGCACCGTCGTGGTGCTCTCACCGGGGCGCAGCCGCACCTCGGCCTGGTGTTCGCGCTCGGTGGGACCGCCGGCGCTGACGACGACACCGCCGTCGCCGCGCGACAGCGACCACTGCCAGCCGGCCGACGACTCGATCTGCCAGCCGAGCGCCCGGCCGTCGTGGGCGGCGAGCACGCCGACCGGGAGCACGCTGCCCGTCGACCATCCGCCCGAGCTGCTCTGGCCGAAGCCGGTGCGGTCGGGCTGGGCGACGGCGGCGAAGCCCAGTTCGGGCAGGAGACCCGCGACGGCATCCTCACGCCACCGGCCTTCGCCGAGCCACTCGCTCCTGCCCGACGCGAGCGTCAGCTCGGCAGGTTCGGCGGCCATGCGCACCGTGAGGGTCGGCAGCCCGAACAGCACCACGTCGCGCTCGCCGGAGTTGGTCGCGGTGTGGGCGATGCGCACACCGCCGGCGAGGAGCTCGATGCGGGAGTCCACGCGCAGGCCGGTGACCGGGTCGTGCTGGGTGAGGCGGACGGCGCCGCGGTCTGCGTCGACCTCGGCCGCGACCACGCGCAGCCGTGAGCCGATCGCGGATCCGACGTAGCCCAGCGTCATGCGATCGTGGCGCTCGGCGGCGGTGAAGACTTCGACGAGACGGTGCGGCGCGAGGACGCTCGGTGCATCTGCGCGGGCGAGACTGCGCACCGTGGCGGGAGCGGCGTCGCCGGTGTCGACGACGAGGGCGACCGCGTCGCGCGTGAGTTCGATCGCCGCGGGCACGACAGCGGTGGAATCGATCATCGGGTCACCGCCGCGTCGGGTCGCGCCCAGCCGGGGAGGCCCATGGTGGTGAGGTCGACCGCCGTGCCGGTCTCCAGCGAGAGGTTCCCCGCGATGCCCACGGCGATGGCGCGCACGCCGTCGCGGAAGTCGGCTCGTCGGCCGAGCGCATCGGCCTCCGGCTCGCGATGCAGGAGATCGTCGAGCATCCGCTCATCACCGCCGCCGTGGTTGCCGCCGCCGCCGGGGATCGGCACCTCGCGCGCCTCGCCCCAGTGGCGCTGCACGAGCAGGCGCTCACCCTCGGTGCGCTGCGGCGACTGCGTGCGCACGTCGCTGTAGCTCGGATCGACCACCGCCGGGCTCGACACCGCGGCCCGTTCGACGACCGTCAGTTCGGCGCGACCCTCCGTGCCGTTGATCGAGACGGTGTAGCCCTCCCACGGGGAGTGGGCATTGAGCGAGTACGTCATGGTCGCACCCCGCGCATAGTCGACGACGAGTGCGAGGTTGTCTTCGATCGTGATGTCGGCCGAGAACACGTCGAGGTCTCGCACATACCCGTCATGCGTCTCGTTGCGCAGATAGAGCTCGGCGAGGCCGGGAACGGTGCGCATGTCGAGCACGAACGGATCGTCCGTCGGTGCGCCGACGCTCCCGCGCTCGGGTCGTGCCCCGAGACCGCGTGAGGCGGCGTTGGCCGCACCGTAGAAGCGCAGTCCGCCGCTCGCGTAGACACGCCGCGGCGCATCGGCGAGCCACCAGTTGACGAGGTCGAAGTGGTGGCTCGACTTGTGGACGAGCAACCCGCCCGAGTTGGTCTTCAGGCGGTGCCAGCGGCGGAAGTAGTCGGCGCCGTGCACCGTGTCGAGCACCCACTCGAAGTGCACCGAGGTCACCTGGCCGATCTCGCCCGAGAGGAGCAGCTCCTTCAGGGCGAAGTTGCGCGGCGAGTATCGGTAATTGAACGTCGCCGTCACCGAGCGTCCGGTCTCCTCCGCGGCATCAGCGATCGCGCGCGCGCCCTCGAGGTCGGTCGTCAGCGGCTTCTCGACGATGACATCGGCCCCGGCGTGCAGCGCGCGCACGACGTACGCGGCGTGCGTCGCATCCGGCGTCGTGACGATCACGCGATCGATGTCGTGTCGCGCGATGACCTCCTCGAGGTCGTCGGGCGCGAACGTGACGACGTCTTCGGCGCCGGCTGTCGTCGCGACAGCGCGGAAGTGCTGGGCCCTGCCGGCGTTGACATCGCCGATGGCGTGGAGGGTGGCATCGGTGCGCCGGGCGTCGGCGATGCCGCGCACGTACGTCTCGGAGCGCGCGCCGGCGCCGAGGACGGCGTAGCGAAGCGGGCGGGTCGCAGCATCCATGGGGCGACAGTCCTTCGAATCGGAGGTGGATCAGAGAGAGGTGGGACGCGCGAGCTGGTCGATGTCGGGCTCGGGCGCATCCGATCCGCTCGTCGAGGCGCGCACGATGAGCCTCGGGGCGACGACCTGCTGGCGGGAGTCGAACGAGCGCCCGGTGTCGCCGAGCTCGTGCAGGAGCAGGTCGAAGGCGGTCTCGCCGATCGCTTCGCCGGGGGTGCTGATCGTGGAGAGCGGGATGGCGGCGACTGCGGCGATGTCGTCGCCGTCGAAGCCGATGACGGCGACGTCGCGCGGCACCTCCACGCCGAAGGAGGTGAGGCCGCGGACGACCCCGAGCCCGACGAGGTCGTTCACGGCGAAGACGCCGTCGGGGAGCTGATCGCCGCGGGTGGCCATCTCGACTCCCGCCGCGAAGCCTGCGCTCATGGTGCGGTCATCGGCGCGGAGCACGCTGAGCGACGCTCCGGGGAACTCCCGCACGGCACGGCTCGCGCCGTCGAAGCGCTCGCTGACCTGCTGCACGCTGAAGGGGCCGCCGACGAATGCGAGACGCCGTCGCCCGATCTCGAGGAGATGCCGGGCGGCGAGGTAACCGCCCTCGGCGTCGCCCGCGGAGACGGATGCCTGCTCCGCCGTCAGCGGGCGCCTGCCGGTGACGACGCTCGGAGTGCCGCGGCTGCGCATGGCGGCGAGGTGCGGCTCGATCTCGTCGAGGGTGGCGATGATGATCCCCGACACGCGCTTGCGCTCGAACAGTGCGAGGTACTCCAGCTGCCGCGCCGTCGATCCGGCGGAGTTGCCGATCATCACCGTGCGCCCCGTCTCGATCGCGCGCCGTTCGATGGCGTCGGCGATGAGGCCGGAGAACGGGTTCGTGAACTCCAGTGCGACGTAGCCGATGGTGCTGGTGTCGCCGGAGCTGATCTTGCGGGCGGCGTCGCTCGGAACGAACCCGAGCTCGTCGATCGCACGCGCGATGCGCCCGCGCGCAGACGGGGAGAGGATCTCGGGGCGGTTGAGGTAGTTCGACACGGTCGACCTCGAGACCCCCGCCGCCGCGGCGACGTCGGTGATGGCGACCCGCTTCATGAACCCCTCCAGTGAGTCGATGTGGTCCGACCCTAGCCTGTCGGCTCCGAGTCGCGAGGATTGAACTGATCCAGTTTTGCGAATTCAGGCGTCAATCGCTGTGAATCCTTGTCTCCAGTGATGTCTACCATACCGGCCTCGCCGCGAACGACTCGAGATTTTGAGGGGTTGTTGAACCGATCCAATTCCTGTACGGTCGACATCGCCTCGGCACCGTCGGAGGCGTTCCTGCAGCAAGAAACCTCGTGCGCCCGGCATCGGTGCCGCCGCATCCCATTACAAAGGAGTAAGTCCATGCAACGTCCCCTGCGACGCCCAGCCGTACTGGGAGCTTTCGCCTCCCTCGCCGCGACCGCGATCGTGCTCGCCGGCTGCAGCGCTGCCGACTCCGAGACGCCTGCCGAGAGCGAAGAGGTCGTGCTCACCGTCGGCGGCATGCCCGCCGCGACCGACGAGGCCGCGCTCGAGCTGTTCAACGAGAAGGTCGCCGAGTTCGAAGAGCTCAACCCCGGCATCACGATCGAGGGCAGCGAGACGGTGTACGACCCGACGACGTTCGCCGCGCAGCTCGCCGGCGGCACGCTGCCTGTGGTGATGGGCGTGCCGGTCACCGAGATCCAGTCGCTCATCGCCCGCGAGCAGGTCAAGGAGCTGGGCGCGTACTTCGAAGCCGACCCGGTGCTCACGACCCTGAACGAGTCCGTCACGGCCAACGTCGTCGGCCCCGACGGCGGCTACTACGGCATCCCCGTCTCAGCCTTCACGCTCGCCGTCCTCGTGAACCGCGCCGTCTTCGAGCAGGCCGGTCTCGACCCCGACGTCACCCTCGAGACGTGGGACGAGGTCGCGGAGGCGGCCGCGACGATCACCGAGAAGACGGATGCCGCGGGCCTGGCGCAGCTGACGACGACCAACCAGGGCGGATGGACCCTCACCGCGCTCAGCGCCGCGTTCGGAGGGCTCGTGCAGGAGACCGACGGCGGCGTCGCCACCTCGACGATCGACAACGACGCCACCGCCGACGCGCTCGAGTTCCTCTCCGACCTCCGCTGGGACGACGATGCGCTCGGCAGCAACTTCCTCCTCGACTTCGACGCCGCCGGGCCCGCGTTCGCGGCCGGCCAGTACGGCATGATGGTCGGCGCTTCCGAGTGGTATAACCCGATGGTCCGGAACTTCGGCATGGCGCCCGAGGACTACGGTCTGTTCCCGCTGCCCCAGGCTGCGGGCGGCCTCGGCTCGCTGGGTGGCGGATCCGTCTCGATCGTGCGCGCCGACGCGACCGAGGCCGAGACCGACGCCGCGGTGGACTGGACGAACTTCTTCTACCTCAACCGCTTCGCAGACGCCGACTTCGCGGCGGAGGAGGCCGCGGCGACCGCCGAGGCGGGCGGAACCGTTCCGCGCGTCGGTCTGCCGCTGGTCGCACCCGAGCAGTACGACGCGTACCTCGAGGCGATCGCCGACAGCATCAACGTGCCGCTCGAGAACCTCGAGACGTACTACTCCGCGACCCGCTCGCCCGACTTCGAGGTGGTCACCGAGCCCGCCGTCGAAGCCCAGCAGGTCTACGGACTGCTCGACACCGTGCTGCAAGCGGTGCTGACCGACGAGAACGCCGACATCGACGCCCTCCTCGCCCAGGCCCAGCAGCAGGCGTCGACCATCGTCGACGACGCCCAGGCGGAGTGACACGACGCGGGGGCGGCATGCGGATGCCGCCCCCGCACCCCTGCAAGGAGAACCCATGTCATCAGTCACGTCGCCGCCGGTCGTCCCCGCCGTCACCGCGATGGACGAGATCGTCGCACCGCCCCCGCAGCGGCGTCGGCGCCTGTTCCGGGGCGGAGCATCCGGACTTCTCATCGCCCTTCCAGCCGTGCTGCTGTTCGCGATGTTCTCGTGGTGGCCGATCCTGCGAGGCCTCGTCCTCTCGTTCCAGAAGACGAACCTGATCGACACCTCGTGGGTCGGCATCGAGAACTTCCAGCGGGTGCTGGCCGACCCGCTCCTCGGTCAGGCGCTCGCGAACACCGCCCTCTACGCGGCGCTGGCGCTGCTCATCGGCTTCCCGATCCCGATCTTCTTCGCCGTGCTGATCGCCGAGATGCGACGCTCGCGCCAGATCTCGAGCGTGCTGGTCTTCCTCCCGGTGGTCATCCCTCCGGTGGTCTCGATCCTGCTGTGGCAGGTGTTCTACGATCCGAGCTCGCGCGGCCTGTTCAACACCGTGCTCGCGACGGTCGGCATCGGTCCGCTGCCGTGGCTGCAGTCGCCGTCGACGGCGATGCTCTCGATCGTGCTCGTCGCGACGTGGGGGGCGTTCGGGTCGACCACGATCATCTACCTCGCCACGCTCCTGTCGATCGACACGCAGCTGTACGAAGCCGCCGAGATCGACGGTGCCGGCATCCTGCGACGCATCTGGCACATCACCCTGCCGCAGATGCGCGGCACCATCCTGCTCCTGCTCCTGCTCCAGCTGATCGGCACGTTCCAGGTGTTCACCGAGCCGTTCCTGCTCACCGGCGGCGGCCCGAACAACAGCACCGTCACCCTCCTCATGCTCATCTACCGCTATGCGTTCATCTACGGCAACTTCGGCCAGGCGGCCGCGCTCAGCCTGATGCTCGCGGTGGGGCTGAGTCTCTTCGCCGCGGTCTACCTGTGGCTCTCCCGGAAGTGGAGCAAGCGATGACCCTCACCGGATCCACGCGCACGATCGCCGCCGTCGCCCCGGCCGCCGCCCGGCGTCGCACCGGCTCGCGCTCGCTCGAGCGGTCGAACGTCTCGGATGCCGACCTCTCGCGCCGGAGCACGCGCATCGTCTTCCGGGTGCTGCTCGCCGTCGCGATCGGCCTCCTCGTCGTGATCTCCGCAGGCCCCCTGCTGTGGCTCGCCAAGTCGGCGGTCTCGACGACGCAGGACATCCTCACGCAGCCGTTCGCGCTGTGGCCCTCGGGCATCCAGTGGCACAACCTCACCGACGCCTGGAACCAGATCCAGATCGGCCGCTTCACCGCGAACTCGCTCATCCTGACGACCGGTGAGGTCGTGGTCGCCGTCTTCGCGTCGGTGACCCTCGGCTACGTGCTCGCCGTGCTCCGGCCGAAGTACGGTCCCGTCCTCAACGCGGCGATCATGGCGACGCTGTTCATCCCCGGAGTGATCTCGCTCATCCCGCTGTACCTGACGGTCATCGACCTCGGCCTGCTCGACTCGTACTGGGCCGTCTGGCTCCCGAACGGGGTGAGCGCGTTCAACGTGCTGATCATGAAGCAGTACTTCGAGACCATCCCGCGCGAGCTGTTCGAGGCTGCGCGCGTCGACGGCGCCGGGCCGGTCCGCATCCTGTGGTCGATCGTGCTGCCGATGGCGCGTCCGATCATCGGTGTCGTCGCGCTCCTCGCGTTCGTGGCCTCGTGGAAGGACTTCCTCTGGCCACTGCTCGCTCTTCCGACCCCAGGCAAGCAGCCGCTGTCGGTGGGCTTGAGCACGGTGGCGCCGCAGGCCGACCTCGCCGTGCTCATGGCGGGCATGTTCATCGCCGTCATCATCCCCATCACCGTCTTCATCGCATTCCAGAAGCAGTTCCTCTCGGGAGCCGGCTCCGCCGGCGCCGTGAAGGGCTGAGACGCATCCCGTTCGAGATCGAAGGAGATCCGCATGAATCCGTCACGCCTGCGCCGCCTCGGCGCGGCCCCCGCGCTCGTCGCCGCGCTCGTGCTCGGCACGCTCGCCGCCACACCTGCCGCCGCCGCCGATCCGCTGACCGTCGAGGGTGAGAGCCCGACGTCGACCAACATCACGCCGGGAGCGGCCGCGCAGAACGCCGCGAGCGGCGGAAGGTCGCTGCAGCTGTACACCGCTGCCGCGGCGCCCGCCGGAGGGTACGTCGCGAGCTACGAGGTGACCGTGCCGGCCGCCTCCCACTACCGCCTCGACGCCACGACGATCCCGGTGGGCGTCGCGTGGGCGTCGCCGTACCGGTTCCGCGTGAACGACGGCGCGTGGCAGGACACCTCGAAGGCGCGCCAGCTCGCCGTGGTCTCGCCGGAGCTCCGCACCTACGAGCTCGGCACCGTCACCCTGGCGGAGGGCGTGAACACGGTGACGTTCCAGGTGACCGAGCGGCGCACCTCGCCGAACACCAACTACGCGATGTTCCTCGACGCGTTCACGCTGACGCCGGTGCCGGTGCAGCTCGCCTCGGTGACCGCCCCCGACCGCTTCGGCGTGTTCGAAGCGGGCGAGTCCGTCTCGCTCGAGGCCGCACTCAATGCCGACGCTCCGGGCGAGACCGCGGTCGAGTGGACGGTCGCCGACTACGACGGCGCCGAGATCGCCGCCGGCACGACGACGGTCGCGACGGGCGGCACCATCGCCGCGATCGACCTCGGAGACGACCTCGACACCGGGGCGTACCGGGTGGAGGCCCGGCTCGCCGGTGAGACGGCGACCGTCACCGGCGCTTTCGCGGTGCTGCCGTCGTCGGCTGACCGTGCCGACATCGACGACAGCCCGTTCGCGGTCGACGTCTACGGGTCGAAGCTCATCGCGTCAGACGACGCCGAGGCGTTCGCACACGTGCTCGAGCTCACCGGCGTGGACTGGATCCGCGATCGGCAGCGCTGGAACGACGTGATCAACCCCCGCCCCGGAACCATCGACTTCTCGGGCGAGCAGCAGCCGCAGGCGTGGCTCGAAGCCGCCGACGCCGCCGGGCTGAAGACGATGTCGTCGTTCCACGACGGCCCGTCGTGGACGCGGACGAGCACCCGCGAGCTGCCTCAGGACCTGCGCGACATGTACGCGTTCGCGCTCGCCGCGGGGGAGCATTACGACGGACTCGTCGACGCGTGGCAGCTGTGGAACGAGCAGAACCGCAAGTTCGCGCTCGAGTCCGAGGGGGCCGACCGCTACGCCTCGGTGATCAAAGCCGCGGCCCTCGGGTTCCTCGACTCCGGCACCGATGCGCAGATGATCGGCGGCGGCCTCGCCGGCGTCGACCCGCACTACGCGCAGTGGCAGTTCCGCAACGGCATCCTCGACTATCTCGACGCCTACGCGTACCACACGCACACGACCGTCAACTCGATCGCCTCGGGCAACGCACACCCGGACTTCAGCAGCCAGATCTCCGCCGCCGAGGCGTTCGGCGGCGACGCGAAGGGCCGCTGGGTGACCGAGGCTGGCATCGCGCTGAACACCGCCGACGCCACCCAGCTGCCCACCGCCGGCCAGGAGAAGCTGCAGGCCCGCTACATCGTGACCTCGGCCGCAGAGTCGCTCGCGCAGGGCAGTACGAAGCAGTTCTTCTTCATCGCCGCGCCGTACCGAGAGGGCGTGTCGTACTGGAGCATGTACCGCAGCCCCGATGAGCCGATGGCGGCTCTGACGGCGCAGTCGGTGCTCACCGCCGAGCTCGGCGAGGGCCGGTACGCGGGCCGTCTGTCGGGGCTTCCCGAGGGGGTCTCGGCATACGTCTTCGACACCGGCGCCGAGCCGACGGCCGTGCTGTGGGCGGACGTCGACACCGAGGTGTCGATCCGGGTCAAGGGGAACACTGGCGCCGTCACCGACCTGATGGGCCGCCCCGCCGACGCCGCGGTGAAGGGTGGGAAGGTCACGCTCACCGTCGGACCTGACCCGGTCTACGTCTCGGCCCCGAAGGGCTTCCGCGGTGTCGAGGCCGCCCCGGCGCACGTCGCTCCGGCGGCCGCGGTCACCGCTGACGGCTTCACCGACGCCGAACGCGTGATCGTGCAGCAGGTCTTCGACGCCGACACCTCGAAGAACGCGCAGCTCTACGGCTACGGGCTGTCGACCACCGCGCCGACGGCGCTCACGGCCGAGCTCTACAACTTCAACGACCACGATGTGACCGCCGTGGTCAGCGCGACCGCCGAGGGCGGGTGGCAGGTGGCCGGCGCCGGCACCGGTGTCGGCATCCCGGCCGGGGGGCGGGTCGAGGTGCCGCTGACGATCACCCCCGGGGCTGATCTGCAGCAGAGCATCGCCGATCTCACCATCGTCGCCACGGTCGACGGTGAAGCCTCCTCGCCGTCGGTGACCGAGCTGCGCCCGCGCACGGCGGCGCTCGCGGCTGCACACATCGTCGTCGACGGAGAAGACCGTCTCCGCGTCACGTACACGAACGCGACGGGGGCCGCGCAGCACATCTCGCGTGCCGACTGGTCGTTCGGCGACGACTCCGACTCCACCGCCGAGTCGATCGAGGTGGCCCCGGGCGCTCGTGTCGCGCTGGACTCGCCCGCGGCGCCCGCCGGAGCGGGGGAGACGGAGTACCGCGTGGCGGTGCACGTGGACGGCGTCGGCGTGGTCTCCACGCGTGGCATCCTGTCCGCCCGCGATCACGCCGATGTGGCGACCGTGGCCGAGCGCACGATCGTCGTCGACGGCGTGCGCGATGACCTCGCGGATGCGCCCGGGCAGCGCCTCGCGGCACCGGGCGTCGACGCCGACAGCATCGCGGCGACGGCGTGGTTCACCTGGGACGACGAGCATCTCTATCTGACCGCCGAGGTGCGAGACGACATCCACACGCAGCCGTTCACCGGGAACGCGACCTGGCAGGCCGACGGGCTGCAGTTCGCGATCGCCCCGGGGTGGCCGGGTGAGACCGCCCTCCGCCCCGAGATCCAGCCCCGGATCGAGTTCGGATTCGCCCGCACTCCCGCCGGCCCCCAGCTCTACCGCTACGCGTCGGGCTCGGTGGGCGGGTTCCTCACCGACCTCGACATCGCCGCCGTCCGCGACGAGTCCACGGGCGTCACGACCTACGAGGCCGCGGTGCCGTGGAGCACCCTGTCTCCGATCGGGGTCGGGCCGGCCTCTGCCGCCTCGCTCTCGATCGTGGCGAACGACGCCGACGGCGACGGGACGCGCGGCTGGGTGCAGTGGGGCGGCGGGATCACGACGGCGAAGGACTCGGAGCTGTTCGAGCCGGTGATCTTCGGATGATCGAGGCCTACCGACTGCGCGTCAACGCGCGCGACAGCCCGAGCGAGGTCGACGAACCGCGCCCGACCTTGTCTTGGTCGCTCCGGGGAGATGGCGGCGCTGCGGAGAGCGTGCGCGTGCGCGTGCGCCCGCTCGCCGGGGATGCGGCTGACTGGACGAGCGAATGGATGCCGGGCGATCGTGTCTCGACCCGCTACGGCGGACCCGACCTCGAGCCCGAGTCGACGTATCGGTGGATTGTGGAGGTGCGCTGGCCCTCGGGGGAGACCCACTCCGCGGAGGCCGCGTTCGAGACCGGCGTCACCGACTGGGCTGACGCGCGCTGGATCGGCCGTGACCCCGAGCCCAACGGCGCGGTCGACGCGGCCGATCGCGACAGCGTCGCGGCGGTTCGACTCACGCCGCGCACGACGAACCTCGAGCCGCCGCTCCAGCTGCGCCGCTCCTTCGCGATCGACGTTCCCGCCGAGCGCGCGCGGCTCACCGTCACGGCGCGCGGACTGGTGCTGCCGTACGTGAACGGCGCGCGCGTCGGCGCGGACGAGCTGCTGCCGGGCTGGACCGACTACCGCACGCGCATCCAATACCGCACCTTCGACATCACCGAGCTCCTGCGGATCGGCGAGAACGTGGTCGCCGCCGAGGTCGCCGAGGGCTGGTGGTCGGGGTTCCTCGGGTTCGACCATCGCCATCATGCGCACCACTACGGCACGGCGCCGCAGCTGCTCGCTCGGCTCGTGATCGACCACGTCGACGGCACCCGCACGGTCGTGGGGACGGATGCCGCGTGGCGCGAGCACGCGGGCCGTCGGCGGTGGGCCGACCTCCTCATGGGCGAGCACATCGACGCGCGATTCGGCACTCCGGGCTGGACCGGACGCGGGTTCGACGATGCGCGCTGGCGCGCCGCCGTCGTGCTCGACCCCGAGATCGGTCCCGTGATCGGCCAGCGCGACGAGCCGGTCCGCGCCGTCGCCGAGCTCGCGCCGGTCACGATCGACCGCACGCCCGAGCGCACGATCGTCGACTTCGGGCAGAATCTCGTGGGGCGCCTCCGGGTGCCGGCGAGTCCTGATCAGCCGCTCCGGGTGCGTCACGGCGAGGTGCTCGACGCCGACGGCGAGCTGTACGTGGAGAACCTGCGGTCGGCGGAGGCGATCGACCACTTCCGCACGACGAGTCCGGCCGAGCCCGCGTTCACGTTCCACGGCTTCCGCTATGCCGAGCTCTCCGGCGCCGACGTGGACGCCGCCGACGTGCGGGCGGTCGTGCTCTCGTCCGACGTGGAGTGGACCGGACAGGTGACGACCTCGTCGCCGTTCCTCAACCGGCTCATCGAGAACATCCGGTGGGGTCAGCGCGGCAACTTCGTCTCGGTCCCGACGGATTGCCCGCAGCGCGACGAGCGACTCGGCTGGACCGCCGACGTGCAGGTGTTCGCGCCGACGGCGACCCTCAACGCCGACCTCCAGGCGCTGCTGCGTCGCTGGCTCGCCGACCTCGTCGCTGCGCAGCTGCCGAACGGATCGGTGCCCGACGTCATCCCGCGCTCCCCGGGGACGACGCTGTTCGACTACGGCGCGCCGGGATGGGGCGACGCGATCGTGCTCGTGCCGTGGACCATGTACCGCACGTACGGCGACGTCGAGATCCTGCGCGAGATGTTCGAGCCGATGCGTCGCTGGCTCGACTATGTCGCGGTGCGCAATCCCGACGGCGTCTGGTGCAGCGGCCGGGGGAACGACTACGGCGACTGGCTGTCGGTCGACGAGCACACGCCGAAGGAGGTCGTCGCCACGGCGTACCACGCGCACGCGACGGCGGTGGCCGCGCGGATCGCCGGCGTGCTGGGCGACGACGCCGCGCAGGCGTCGCTCGAAGCTCGCGCCGCGCTGATCCGGCGCGCGTATCGCGAGACGTTCCTCGCCGAGCGCGGACGCGTGACGGGCGACTCGCAGACGGGCTACCTGATGACGCTCGCCTGGGACCTGGCGCCCGAGGAGGACCGCGATGCGCTGTTCGCCCGACTCGTCGAGAAAGTCGAAGATCGCGGCGCGCGCCTGACGACGGGCTTCCACGGCGTGGCGCTGCTGTGCCCCACGCTGGCGCGGTTCGGTCGTCCGGACCTCGCTTACGACCTGCTGTTCCAGCGCGAGTTCCCCTCGTGGGGGTTCTCCATCGACAACGGCGCCACCACCATCTGGGAGCGCTGGGACGGCTGGACGCCCGAGAGCGGATTCCAGACCCCTGAGATGAACTCGTTCAACCACTACTCGCTCGGCTCGGTGGGGGAGTGGATCTACACCGACGTCGCCGGGATCGCGCAGGCGGCGGAGTCGGTCGGGTTCGCCGATGTCGTCATCGCCCCGCACGTGGATCCACGGCTCGACTGGGTCGAGGGGAGCCTGCAGACGGTGCGCGGCCGGGTCGCGTCGCGGTGGGAGCGCACCGGAGACGAGATCGTGCTCACCGTCGTACTGCCGCCCGGAGTGCGGGGCACCGCCCGACTGGGGCAGGTGACGGCGCCGCTGCAGAGCGGAACGACCGTCGTCCGTACGCTCGCGACATCCGCGGCGTCGTGATCAGAGCTCGGCATCCCAGCGGGTGAGCCAGTCTGTACAGAGGCCGGTCCACGCCGCAGCAGCCGTGCCGCTCGCGAGGCCGACGCCGTGGATGTCGCCGGGGAAGACGTGCAGCTCATGCGGCACCCTCGCGGCCGCGAGGGCCTGCGCCAGCACATAGCTGTGCTGCACGGGCACGTCGGCGACCGACGGATCGTCGCCGACCAGCACCGCACGCGAGCGCACGTGCGGCGCCCCGACGAAGCTCGTCACCGGGTACGAGAGAACGGCGAAGTCGGGCCGCTCGTGCGGTGCGGAGGGCGCGAGCGCGGCGTGGCCGGCGAGATGGCCGCCTGCGGAGAACCCGATGACGCCGACGACGGATGCGCCCGCAGCGCGTTCCGCCGCCACCTCGGCACGCACGGCGTCGAGCGGCATCGGGTGCCGCACCCCGACGGGGTAGCGCACGACGCGCGCGTCCCACCCGAGTCCGCGCAGCCAGTGCGCGATCGGTTCGCCTTCGTGATCGGCGAGGCGGCTGTACCCGCCGCCGGGGAGCACCAGGATCGTGCCGCGGGTGGTCGTCATCGGGGTCTCCTTCGCCGCGGCCGGCACGATCGCGTCATCAGTGTAGGGCGACGGCAGACGTGCTCCGCGCCCCGGCGCCCGGTGCGCGCCTAGGCTCGAGGAATGGCCGAGTCGACTCCCACCCCCAGCGCCGCCCCTGAGACCCGCACCCCCGGTGGCCGGCCGCGGGGGGTGCAGTGGGTGTTCGAGGTGGTGCGCACCGAGCGCATCGCCCCGCAGCTCGTGCGCGTGCACCTGGGTGGCGAGGCGTTCGCCGGGTTCGTCGCGAACGCCGACCCGGCGAACCTCGCGCGCACCGACACGTACGTGAAGTTCCTGTTCGCCAAGCCCGAGCTCGGTCTCGAGCCGCCGTACGACCTCGACGACCTCCGGCAGACGCTCGACCGCAGTGATCTGCCGGTGCGTCGCACGTACACCGTGCGCTCGATCGACCACGAGACGCAGACGATCGCGGTCGACTTCGTCGTGCACGGCGACGAGGGCCTCGCCGGTCCGTGGGCGGCCCAGGCTGCACCCGGCGACACGGTCGCACTGTCGGGTCCGGGTGGCGGGTACGCCCCGGCGGCCGGCGACGTCACGTACGTCTTCGTCGCCGACGACTCGGCGATCCCCGCGCTCGCCGCGGCCATCGAGGCCCTGCCATCGAGCGCCCGCGGAATCGCGTTCGTCGAGGTCGCCGACGAGGCCTCCCAGGTCGACCTCGCCGCACCCGCCGGCGTGGACGTGCGGTGGCTGCACCGGGCGGGCGGTGGGCGCACCGCACAGTACGGCTCGCTGCTGGTGGACGCCGTGGCTGCGCTCGACCGGCCGGCGGGCGAGATCGACGTCTTCGCCCACGGCGAGCGTGAGGCGATCAAGCGGATCGGCGCGATCCTGAACGGCGAGTGGGGCATTCCGCGGCAGGCCATGTCGCTGTCGGCATATTGGGCGTACGGCCGCACAGAAGACGCGTTCCAAGACGAGAAGCGTGCACCCATCGGCCAGATCTTCTCCGACTGAGAAGGCCGGATCTGTCGCTTCCGTACAAGTGCACGGGAAGTGTCACCGACGTGCCCTAGGGTCGTCGCCATGGGAACGACGGCGTCCGCGTACCTGACCGGCTTCGGCAGCTATCTGCCGGGCGAGCCGGTCGGCAACGACGCCATGGCGGCGCACCTCGGCGGCGACGATCCGGTGACCGAGCGCATCCGCAGACGCATCCTCGACTCGAACGGCATACGTCAGCGGCACTACGCGCTCGACGACAGCGGCGAGCCGACCGAGCTCAACGAGGAGCTCGCGGTGAAGGCGCTGCAGGCGGCACTCGCCGACCGGGGGATCGCGGCGACCGACCTCCGCATGCTCGCCTGCGCGACCACGATGGGCGATGTGCTCGTGCCGGGGTTCGCGTCGATGGTGCACGGCCGGCTCGGCGGTGGACCGATGCAGCTGCTCTCGGCATCCGGCGTCTGCGCGTCGAGTCTGGCCGCGCTCGATGCCGCGGTCAGCAAGATCCGCCTCGGTGATCACCCGCGCGCCGCGGTGGTCGGTTCCGAGCTGTCGAGCCGCAGCCTGCGGCAGCGACGGTTCGACGGCATCCGCGCCGGCATGGACTCCCACTTCCTCCGCTGGATGCTCTCCGACGGGGCCGGAGCGGTCGTGGTGGAGTTCCAGCCGCACCCCGATCGCCCGTCGCTGCGGGTCGACTGGGTGCGCCAGGTCTCGCTCGCGCACGAGCACGATGTGTGCATGCGCGCGGGCATGGCGGGTCTCGATCCCGTCGTGGGCTCCACCTGGCAGGACGTCGACCTCGCCACGGCCGAGGCCGCGGGCATGTTCGTGCTGCGGCAGGACGTGAGCGTGCTCGACGACCTGGCCTCGGCGGGGCTCCGGCAGTTCGAGGAGCTCGTCGACATCGGACTCGTCGACGTCTCGCACCTCGATCACGTCGTGTGCCACTACAGCACGAACATGTTCCGCGATCTCGCGTTCGAGGGACTCCGCCGTCGCATCCCGACCCTCGACACCGACCGGTGGTACTCGAACCTCGAGACGCGCGGCAACACCGGGTCGGCGAGCATATTCATCGCCCTCGAGGAGGCGTGGCGCACCGGGCGTTTCGCGGTCGGTGAGACGATCCTGCTCGCCGTGCCCGAGTCGGGGCGCTTCTCGTTCGCGTTCGCCCACCTCACGGTCGTCGCTCCGCCGGGACCGCACCCCGCCCCGTCCACCTCGCAAGGAGAACAGTCATGACGATCGACACGACGACGGATGCCGCGGCCGACGCCGCAGCGACGGCGGGCGACCTCGCCGAACGGCTTGCAGACGTCTGGATCGAGCTGGAGGAGCGGCTCGACGCCGTGCCGGTGCTGCGACGGCTGGCCGAAGGCACCGTGACGCTCCACGACTACCAGCGGCTGCTGTTCAACCTGCGCCAGCAGGTGGTCGACGGCTCGCCGTGGATCTCGCGCGCGGCATCCAACTTCGACATCGAGCACTTCACCCTCCGTGCGGCGGCGATCAAGCATGCCGAGGAGGAGCACCGTGACTACCTCATGCTCGAGCGCGACTACGTCGCGGTCGGCGGCTCGCTCGAGGAGCTGCGGGCAGGCCGCAAGAACCTCGGCTCGGAGGCGCTGTCGGGGTACATGTTCACGTATGCCGACCGTCCGAACCCGGTGGGTCTGCTCGGGGCGATGTTCATCATCGAGGGGCTGGGTGCGAAGCGCGCTGCGGGATGGGCTGCGCGGTTCCAGGAGACGCTGGGACTCGCCGACAGTCAGGTGCACTTCATGCGGTACCACGAGGTGGCCGACGGCAACCACACCGGCGACCTCGAGGCCATCCTCACCTCCGGCATCGTCGACGCGGCGGCCGCCGACGAGATCGTGCGCTGCGCGCAGGTGGTCGCGCGCCTGTACGCCCTGCAGTTGGAAGAGCTGGACCGCTGATGGCCAAGCGCCCACCGCTGCCGGTCATGCGGGAGTTCGTCCGCTCCGACCCGAGCATGTGGGAGGCGATCTACGCCGATCCGTCGGTGCCCCTCGACCGGGCCGTGGTGCGGCAGATCCTCAACGACCAGCGGCGGCTCTCGCGCCGGTGGCTGTATCCGCTCGCACGCATCCTCTCGCGGATCGTCGTGGCGGTCGTCTCGATCGTCAAGCGCGTGCTGCCGTTCCGGTGGATGCCGCTGCGGGTGATGGATGCCCTGTGCGTGTGGTTCCTGCGACACTTCGTGTCGCCGAGCGCCGTCGACCTGCTCATCCGGCACTTCGTCATCGAGACGAACCTCGTGAACTTCATCATCCGGAACACCGATGTCGACATGGCTCCGGTGACGCTGCGCCCCACCGCGCTCGCCGGTCTCGGCGATCAGGCCGTCGTCGAGCACGACGTCAACGTCTACGACGTGCTCATCGCGCTCGACAAGGTGAGGCTCGCCGAGCGCGAGACGCTGGACTTCACGCAGCTCGACATCCCACCGCTCGACGCGGAGCGGCACATCCGTCGCATCATCCGCCTCGACATCCAGACGGCGCTGTGCTTCATGAACATCCCGTTCTCGATGGCGCTCACGGTCGAGGAGTACCGCCGCGCGGTGCACTCGATGAAGTTCGACGATTCGTTCCTCGAGATCCTCACGGCGATCACCGGCGACGACACGTTCCGTGCGTGGAAGGTGGGCGCGCTGAGCCTGTGGATGGACTCGAACGTCGACGTGCCGCAGATGGTCTATCGCCACGCCCTCGTGTGCGAGTACGCGCACGCGCACCTGGTGAAGCTCGCGGGCGGCGTCTACCCGCGAGACACCCCCGCCGTCCGCGACTGACTTGTCCACAGGGCGCCATCGCCCCCTTCCGGGATCTGACACACTGTGCGCACCCGAACCGATGGAGCGTCGATGAAGTCTGTCCGTCGTCCCGTCGTCGCGCTCGCGACGACGGTGATCCTCGTCGCCCTGCAGGCGTTCCTCGACCCCACCGGGCTCCTGGCCCTCGTCGGCTGGTCGGGTGCGCTCCCCGCCCTCGATCGGGGACTCTGGCCGCTCGCCCCGTACGTGGTCTTCGTGCCCGTGCTGCTCGTCACGGTGTGGTGGGCCGCGCTGCGTGCGGGCGATCGGTACTGGACGCTCGTCGCCGGCGTCGTGCTCGCGGTGGTGCTCGCCCAGGCGGTCACCTGCCTTGCGATGACGGGCGACCTGGCGAACTCGGCATGGGCAGCCGGCTACGTCACGGCGAAGGCCGTGCCGGCCGCCCTCCTCGTCGCCGCGATCACCCGTCTGTTCGGCGGACGCACCGAGAAGACCCGCACGACGCCCGGAGCGGTGATCGCTCCCGCGCTCCTGTTCGCGGCCACCGCGCCGCTGCTGGCCGGGCAGTGGTGGACGGCGGTCGTGTACGCGCCCGGCGTGCCCGTGGCGCGCCCCGACCGCGGCATCGTCTCGACCCTCGTCGCGGTGGTGCTGCTCGCCGCGATCACCGCGGTGTGCCTCCGGTGGATGCGCGCGCGGGTGTCCGGCGTGCTCGGCGGATGGCTCGCCGCCCTGGTCGGCGCCGCAGCCGTGGGGCTCGTGCAGGCCGTCGTCGCGCTGATCGTCGAGGGCATGCCGAGCACCGACCTCTGGCCGCTCATGAGCGCGTACGTCGCCGTCGCCGACGGGGTGTCGTTCGGCGCGTGCCTCGGCTGGGTGGCGGGCGTCGGCGCGATCGCGGCCGATCGCCTCGCCGAGCGGGGCATGCGGCGGGTGCCGCTGCTCGCGGCCGCGGTGGTCACCGTCGCCGCGCTCGTCGTGACGGTGGTGACCGCTGTCGCACCCGCGAGGGGGACGGATTCCGCGGCATCCGTCCCCGACGGGTTCCTCCGTGCCGAGGGAGGCGTCATCACCGACGGTGACGGCGATCAGATCCTGCTGCGCGGGGCGAACGTGAACCAGCTCGTGGACTTCTACGCTCCGAACCCCGACGTGCCGGTCACGACCCCGCTCACCGAGGACGACTTCGCGCAGATGGCGGCACAGGGCTTCAACGTCGCGCGCCTGGGCATCTCGTGGTCTGCGCTCGAGCCGGTGCGCGGCGAGATCGACGAGGACTACCTCGCGCAGATCGTCGCGGCGGTCGAGTGGGGTGGGGAGCACGGCGTGCGCACCGTCCTCGACATGCATCAGGACTCGTGGTGGAACGAGGGCACGCCCGAGAGCGAGGCCTGCCGGGCGGGCACGGCGCCGATGTGGGGCTACGACGGGGCCCCGGGGTGGGCGACGATCACCGACTCGGCGCCGCGCTGCCAGTTCGAGGGCCGTGACATCTCGCCGGCATCCGACCGCGCGTTCCAGAACTTCTACTTCGACACCGACGGCGTGCAGTCCGCCCTCGTCGAGACGTGGGCGCGGCTGGGTGCCGAGTTCGCCGACGAGCCCGCGGTCGCGGGCTTCGACCTGCTCAACGAACCCGGCTTCGGCGAGACCGCGCCGGTGACCACGTCGTTGCAGCTGGGGCGGTTCTACGACCGGGCGATCACGGCGATCCGAGAGGCCGGCGCCCCGCAGATCGTGTTCATCGAGCCGAGCATCCTGTGGTCGGGGCTCGGGTTCGACACCGGGCCCGCGGTCGGCTTCACCGACGACGACAACATCGTCTTCGCGCCCCATCTCTACGCCGAGTCGATCACGATGGACCGAGCGCTCGGCATCACTCCGATCGTCGGGATGGAGCGGCAGTTCGCCCTCGCGCAGCGCGCGGCCGACGCCTACGGGTACCCGCTGTGGTCGGGGGAGTACGGCTACTGGGGCGAGCAGCCCGACCGGGAGGCGCGTCTCACCCGCTACGCCGCACTCGAGGACGAGTACCGCATTGGCGGGGCGTACTGGGTGTGGAAGCAGGCCTGCGGCGATCCGCAGAACGGCGTGCAGCCGATCGGCGACGGGCTGATCATCCAGGACTGCGAGGAGGACGGCTGGGTCGGTCCGAACCAGGGCATCCTCGACATCCTCTCCCGCGCCTACCCGCGCTCCGCCCCGGGTGAGCTCACCTCGCTCGCGGCCGACGGCGCATCGATCGCTCTCGAAGGCGGGTCGCCGTCGCGATCGTGCGGCCTCGACGTCTGGGTGCCCGGCTCGGACGAGCCGGCGGTGGTGAGCGAGGGGCTCAGCGACGTCGAGGTGAGCGCCGTCGACGGCGGCTGGACGATCAGCGGATGCGCCGACGGGGCTTACGCGCTGACGGCGGGCGCGTCGACGCCGTAGCGCCGGAGCGGGTGCGGGTGCGCGGGCGCGCTCGTGCGCGCTCGTGCGCGCGCGCTGCCGGCGCGCGCCGTCGATCCGCGCGCCGCTCCTGGACCGGCGCGCAGTGGCCGCGTTACAGCGCGACCGGGATGCTGGTCGTCACGAGCCCCGCGTCTGCGAGGAAGCGCTCGAGCACGATCATCGCCACGCCCGTCGCGACCGAGTTGCCTCGCACCGTCGACACGTCGAGCTCGGCGCCGACGATGGCGCCGCCCGGCGACTGTGCGACCAGATGCCTGCGCGTCGCCGCGACGAGGCTGTCGCCCAGCGCCCAGGTCGTCCAGCCCGTGAGCAGCACCAGCTCGGGGTTCACGACGGCGACGAGGTCGGCCAGCGCCGACCCGAGGTAGTACGCGGTGCGGTCGATCGTCTCGAGCACGGCGGGGTCGGGGTCGGGGCCGTTCGCGACGGCGGCGAGGGCGGTGATGAAGTCGGATTGCGCGTCGAGGTCGGCGAGGGCGTGACCTGGTGCGATCTCGCGCAGGGTCAGCTGGATGCCGGGAGCGCCGACGTACGCCTCGACGCAGCCGTTGCGGCCGCAGCGGCACGCCCGTCCGTCGAGGGCGAGCAGCGAATGCCCCCACTCGCCCGCCGAGTTCGTCGCGCCGCGCAGGATCCTGCCCTCGAGCACGATGCCCGCTCCGACACCGGTGCCGAGGTTCACGGTCACCAGGCTCGAGCAGGATCGGCCGCGCCCGAGCCAGAGCTCAGCGGTGGCGATCGACTTGAGCGGATTCTCGATGACCAGCGGCAGGCCCACGCGCTCGCGCAGGTGGTCGAGTTCGACCTTGTGCCAGGTCCAGTGCGGCACGACGATCGACACGCCCGTCGGCCCGTGGATGAGCCCCGGAAGCGCCACACCGACCCCGAGCACGTCTTCACGCGGCACCTCGTTCTCGGCGAGCAGGCGGTCGATCGTGCGGCCGATGCCCTCGACCACGGCGTCGGGATCGAGGTCGTGCTCGTCGCGCGCGTCTTCGACCGAGGCGATCTGGCCGAGCGCCGTGTCGAAGAGCACCGCGCGGATGTAGGTCTCGGCGACGTCGATGCCGACCACCCGGGTGCGCTCCGTGCTCATGCTCACGGTCGCCGTCGGACGGCCGATCCGGCCGGGCGTCGATTTCGTCTCCTCGACGATGCCGCCCGCGAGCAGCTCGCCCACGATCGTCACGACGGTAGCGGGGCTGAGGCCGGTGGCCTGCGCGATCTCGTTGCGCGTCGTCTCACCCGCCGAGAGCACAGCATGGAGCACGTCGAGCCGCGAATCGCTGCGGATGTCGCGCGACGTACGTCTGGGCACACCCATGCTCATCCCCTGGAACGTGGCGGCTGTCGATTCTCGTCCGGATGCCTGACCACCCGCGGCGGGTGCGTCGACCGATCTCCGTGAGTATTTCACCTCGGCACCTCCACCCGCACGACGGGCAGCCCGGTGGCCGTGAGCGTCACGGTGGTCGACTGCCGAGTCTCATCGGAGCGGGGAGGCGTGCGGACGAAGACGATCAGGCGACCGTCGAGTGTGCGACGGGAGGTCGAGGAGTAGGGCGCATTGTCGGCGAGGTCGCCGTTCTCGATCCCGCGCAGCTCGCCGCCGTCGACCTCGACCGAGACGACGGCGTCGCTTCCGGCGACCGCACCGCTGTCGTCGAGCAGCGTGCACTCGATCTGGATCACGTCGCCGCGATCGATGGCGGCGGCGTCGCAGCGAGCGGATGCCTCCTCCGGCGCACGCCACACGACGGCGTCGATCCGCGCGGCAGCCCGCGGCGGGCGCAGCTCGTCGCGGGCGACGACGCGTCCGCCCACGAGTGTCTCGAGCACGAGGAGCGTCGCGTGAGCCGAGACCGTCGCGGTCCAGCATCCGGTCTCCTCGTCGCGTGCGAGCGGCACGGCGACGTCGTCGACCGTCAGTCGCTGCTCGTCGCCGCCCGCGAAGCAGAGCACCTCGAGCAGGTCGCCGCGGGCGGCATCCCATCGTCGCGAGACGGGGTGCGACCAGAACGTCTTGCGGTCGGCGGCGCCGGTCTCGGCGCGCACCACCAGCCGGGCGACCGGAGCGTCCGACCACCAGCTGCGCCGCAGGTGCCATTGCTCCTTGGGGAAGCCGGCGACCGTGAGCAGCCCGGCGCCCGAACCGTGGATGGGCCACCCGTGCGCTTCGCCGAGGTAGTCGATCCCGGTCCACAGGAACTGTCCTGCGACGTAGTCGTTCTGCTCGACCTGCAGCCAGTCGGCATAGCGGTGGGAGTTCTCGCTTCCGATGAACGGGTGGTCGGGGAAGCGGATGTGGTCGTCGGCGTACAGGTGCTCCTTGTAGTTGTAGCCGATGAGGTCGAGGCGATCGAGCAGTCCCGTCCGGCTCGAGAGCTCGGGGAAGGCTGCGGCGAGAGTCGCCGGCCGTGTCGGATCGAGGTCGTGCACGATGTCGACCAGGCGGTTCGAGATCGTGGTGAGGCGGCGGATGTCGGGACGATCCGGGTCGTACAGCCGCTCGGCGGCGGGCTTGTTCGCATCGTTGTTGCCGGTCATCTCGTCGAAGAGCGGGCTGGCGTACGGGTCGTTCGGATAGTCGACCTCGTTGCCGATGCTCCAGGCGATGATCGACGCGTGGTTGCGGTGCGAGAGCACCATCGCGGCGAGGTCGCGCTCGTGCCATTCGGGGAAGTGCTCGGCGGCACCCTCGTGGCGCGGGGGGTACACGTTGTGGCCGTGCCACCACTTGTTCTTCGGGTTCTCCCACTCGTCGAACGCCTCGTCGATGACGAAGAAACCGAGCGCGTCGCACAGCGCGTACAGGTCGGGGGAGTGCGGGTTGTGCGCCATGCGCACCGCGTTGCAGCCCATGTCCTGCAGGGCGAGGAGGCGGCGCAGCCACACCTCCGCGGGCACGGCGACGCCGAGGGCTCCGGCGTCTTCGTGCAGGCACACGCCGCGCAGCTTCCGCGTCTCTCCGTTGATCGAGAAGCCCGCGTCGGGGTCGAAGCGGAAGGTGCGGATGCCGACGGTCTCGGTGTACACCGCGGTGCGCTCCTCGCCGCCTTCGCTCCACACCAGGGTCGAGGTGAGCCGGTAGAGCGATGGTGAGGTGTCCGACCACAGGTCGGGCTGCGGAACCTGCGTCGTCACGACGAGGTGGGCGGAGCCGCCGGCGGCGAGTTCACCGGTCGTTTCGAAGGTGTGCGTCCGGCCCGACGTCAGCGAGCGCAGCTCGTTGAGGGCACGTACGGTCACCGCCTCCGTCGCGCTGCTGACGAGGCTGTGCTGCACGGTGACGGTCGCCGCGTCGGCGTCCGCCGACACCGTCGTGAACGCGGTGCCGTGCTCGCGCAGCCGCACCGCGGAGTGCACCTCGATCTCGACGGCACGGGTGATGCCGGAGCCGTTGTACCAGCGCGAGTCGGAGATGTCGGTGTGGTCGACGCGCACGCTGATCACGAGGTCGTCGTCGGGGGCGTAGCCGAGGATCTCGGTGAGATCGAACGAGAAGGGGGCGTAGCCCGAGGGGCGGCCGCCCAGGTGATACCCGTTCACCCAGACGTCGGCGTTCTTGTACACGCCGTGGAAGGCGAGACGCACGTGCTGCCCGTCGCGGAGTTCGAGCGGGGCGAGATCGACGTGCGCCCGATACCAGCCGATGCCGCCGGGCAGGTACCCGGTGCCGCTGGAGTGCTCGACGGCGAACGGCTGCTCGACGCTCCAGTCGTGCGGCACGGTGACCGCCCGCCACGCGGAGTCGTCGTAGCCCTTCCCCGAGGCGCCGCGCTCATCGGTGAGCGCGAACTTCCAGCGGTCGATCGGGGTGGTCTGCATCGGGGAGTACCTATTCCTCTTCGTCTTCCGCGGCCGGGACGACCAGCTCGGGGGCATAGCGGTTGAAAACACGGATGAAGACGACGGCGCCGAGGAAAGCGATCCCCGCGAAGCCGATGGCGAGCCACAGCAGTCCGTAGCCGGTCGCCTGCGGCGAGAAGATGCTGACGACAGCCAGCAGGGCGGTCAGCGCGATGACGGTGAGCGGAGGGAGCGGGTGCCGCAGCGACATCAGGCGCGCAGTGCGCAGCACCTCGCGGATCGTCCCCTCGAAGGTGGCGAGGTAGGGGAACACGTACAGCGCCGCCATCGTGAACATGAAAGTCAGCACGAACCACACGGCGAGCAGGATGAACCGGAGCACCGGCTCCGTCACGAGGACGGTGACCACGATCCACCATCCGGCGAGCACCGCGACGAGGAGCACCAGGATGCCGAACAGCAGGGTCGCCTGCCGGAAGTTGCGGCGGAACGAGCGGAAGTAGTCGCCGGTGATCGTCCTGTCGGAGCCGGCGGCGATGCGCAGTGCGACGGAGTTGAGGGCCGTGAGCGAGGCGCCGAGGGTCACGATCGGTAGCGACGTCACGATGAAGAGGATGTTGAGGATCGCGAGGTCGGCGATGCGCGTGAGCACGCGCATAAGCGCGGAGTCGGGCGCGAAGATGGCGTTCATCCGGTGATCCTCTCGTGTCGTGGGTGTGGTGTCCGGGAGTGGGATCGGGCGGGTCGCGGTGCGCGACCCGCCCGATCATCGATCGCGGGTCAGCCCTGTTCGGCTGCCCAGGTGTCGATCTGGTCCTGCACGAGGGTGCGGGCATCCTCGTAGCCGACATCCGTCAGCTTCTGACGCATCTCGGCGACCGCGGCTGCCGGGTCGTCGAACTTGCCGAAGGCCAGCTGCGGGATGTACTCCGAGAGCACGCCGCCCATCGCCGCCAGGATCGGGTCGAGCTGCGACTTGTCGAGCACCAGCGTCGAGTACGGGTAGTCCTTCGCGACGGCGTCGAGCTCGGCGTAGACCTCGAGCTTGTCGGGGTCTTCCGTCACGCGGGCCGGCTCGAACTCATCCATGCGGCCGGCCCAGAAGTTCGAGCCCAGCGCGTCGGTCGACGAGTCGTAGCCCTCGGGGAAGCCGAGCTTGCCGTCGTCGGTGAGGACGTAGTCGGTTCCCTCGATGCCGAAGTTGAGCAGGTCGTACGCGACCTGGTCGTTGCGGATGAGGTCGTAGACCTCGAGAGCCTTCTCCGGGTTCTTCGAGTTGGCGCTCACCGCCATGGCACCGTGGGTCTTGATGTCCTTGAAGAAGTTGCCGTTCTCCTGGCCGAACACGAACATCTTCGGGTCGGAGCCGGGCTGCTTCGTGGTCATGTTGTTCCAGATCTGCGTGATGAAGGTCTGGGTGTGGTGCTGGTCGGTGCCCGACAGCCCCGCGTAGAACTCCTCGCGGTTGTCGCCGTCGTAGTTGATGGCGTCCTCACGCCACACGCCCATCTCGTTCCACTCCTTGGCGAGCTCGGCGGCCTCGATGATCTCGTCGCCCTCCATGTACCACGAGCCCACGGTCTCGGGGTCGGCCTCGGTGGTCTGGAACGGGTAGTAGACGCCGGCGCTGACCTGCTGGATGGTCTGCCCGTCGGTGTGCCCCTGCAGGTAGCCCGTCAGCGGGTACTCGTTGAGGCCCGCGACATCCCACGGGTAGGTCTCGGGCTTGTTGTCCTTGATCCACTGGAAGTAGTCGGTGAAGTCCTCGAACGACGTGATCTCGCCGCCCTCGAAGCCGGCCTCCGTCGCCCAGTCGCCACGGTAGAAGAAGCCGTGGTTGGTGTACTGGGTGTAGTTGTCCTCGGGGATGAACATGATCTGGTCGTTGAGCTTGGTCAGCTCCCAGTCGCCGTCCGCGTCGACCTGCTCCCACGTCTTCGGAGCGTGCTGCTGGAGCATCTCCTCCGTCAGCGGCAGGAAGGCGCCCTTCTCGGCGTTCTCCCACGCGTACAGCCAGTCGGTGGCGGTGGTGATGAGGTCGACGTTGTCGTCGCCCGACAGCAGCTGCAGGTTGTACTGCGTCTGCCAGTCGGCCCACTCGACGTAGAACAGGTCGAGGGTGGCGTTCGCCTCCTCGGTGAGGTACTCGTTGAGCTGCTCGAGCATCGCTTCGAGGCGACCGTTGGTGGGCTTGTCGCCCAGCACCAGCATCGTGATCTCGGTGGGCTCGCCCGACGACTCCTCACCTCCGCCCGCCGAGCAGCCGGCCAGGACGGCCGCGGTCATGCCGACGGCGGCGATCGCCGCGCCGGTCCTGATGAATTTCCTTGCCATGTGAGGCTCCTTCGGCTCTCATTCAGGGTGCATTGCAGGGGTGCCGCAGCAGGTGCTTCGGCAGGGGCATCCGGTCATCGCTGACCGGGCGCGTGTGTCGGCGGTGGCGATCAGCCCTTGACTGCTCCGACCGTGATGCCGCTGACGAAGTACTTCTGGACGTAGGGGTAGAGGAGGAGGATGGGGCCGGTCGCGAGGACCGCGCTGGCCATCTTGAGCGTGTTGCTCGGAAGGTCCGTGATGCTGACGTTCGAGCCGGCCACGGAGTTGCGCAGAGCGTTCGCCGTGTTGATCACGTTGTAGAGGTAGTACTGCAGCGGTTTGAACTCGACGGTGGAGCCGAGATACAGCGACGACAGATACCACTCGTTCCAATAGCCGAGGGCGAGGAAGAGGCCGACCGTCGCGAGCGCCGGCTTCATCATCGGCAGCGACAGCTGCCAGAAGATGCGGAAGTCGCCCGCGCCGTCGACCTTGCCCGACTCGACGATCTCGTAGGGGACCGTCTTCATGAAGTTCTTCATGAGGATGATCAGCCACGGCGTCATCAGCAGCGGAAGCCAGACGGCGAGGTAGCTCCCGCGGAGCCCCAGCGTGCGGCTGACCCAGATGAACGTCGGGGCGAGACCGGCCGAGAACAGCGTCGTGAAGTAGATGAAGAACGAGATCTGGTTGCGGAACGGGAAGTCGGGGCGGTAGAGCGCGAAGCCGGTCATCGCGATGATGAACAGCCCCACCGCGGTGCCGGTGACGGTCATGGTGATCGTCACCACGTACGACCCGATGATCTGCTGCGGCGCACGGAAGATGTACTCGTAGGCGGTGAGCGTGAAGTCCTTCGGCCACAGCCCGAACCCGGTCTGCATGATCGCCGACTCGCTCGAGAACGATGCCGAGACGATGAGCACGAACGGCAGCAGGCAGAACAGCGCGAACATCGTGATGAAGACGTACGAGATGCCGCGCAGCACGTAGTCGCTGCGGTCGAGCTTCACGGGGCGGGCCCGATTCGATCGCGAGTACCAGCGCCGCTTCCGCGACAGCGTGGTGATGGTCTCGGTCGCCCCCTCGGGGATCGTCTGGGTCGCCGAGGGCAGGAGCAGATCAGAAGAGCGCATAATCCTTGTTCATCTTCCGGACGATCCAGTTCGCCAGCATGACCACGGCGAAACCGAACAGCGACTGATAGAGGCCCACGGCTGTGGACGTGGTGAAGTTGTTCTGCGTCATGACCATTCGGTAGACCGCGGTCTCGAGGATGTCGGTGGTCGCGAACAGCTGGGCGTTGTTGCCGACGAGGTTCCAGAACAGGCCGAAGTTGCCGTGCATGATCTGGCCCATCGAGAACAGCAGCAGGATGATGAAGGTCGGCTTGAGGCTCGGCAGGATCACGTACCGGATGCGCTGCCACGCGGATGCGCCGTCGATCGCCGCGGCTTCGAACAGGCCCTTGTCGATGCCCATGATCGCTGCGAAGTAGACGATCGACCCGTACCCGGTGCTCTGCCAGAGGTGCACCAGGATGATGATGATCGGCCAGGCGCCGGCCATCGAGTAGATCTTGATCGGGTCGCCGCCGGTCTGCTCGATGAGCGTGTTGAGCGCTCCGGTGTCGTAGTTGAACAGGTTGAAGGCGATGACGCCGACGAGCACGACCGAGATGAAGTACGGCAGGAACATCACGCCCTGCGAGACCTTCTTGAAGTACTTCAGCCGCACCTCGTTGAACATGATCGCGATGGCGATCTGCAGGATGTTGCCGAGCACGATGAACGCGACGTTGTAGAGCACCGTGTTGCGGGTGAGCAGCCACAGCTGGCCCGACTTGATGAGGAACTCGAAGTTCTGCAGGCCGACGAAGGGGCTGCCGAAGATGCCGTCGGTGTAGTTGAAGTTCGTGAACGCGATCCAGATCCCGGGGAGGGGTGCGTAGTTGAAGACCAGGAAGAACAGGATCGCCGGCGCGCACATGACGAGCAGCATGCGGCTCTCGCGCAGCCTCATCCACAGCGATCTGCGCCGCTGCGGCACTACCTCTTTCACAGACATCCGTCGCCTCTTCGCGTTGGGGGATCAGCGTCCTCGCTGACCTGCCTCATGGTTAACCTAACCATTGAATTAAGTCGGTTCCGCGATCATAACCACAGGCTCCGACCGACCGCAACACCCGATTTCGGGGTTGAGGGTCTGTGGGCCGCGGCGGTCCGAGCACGGGGTGGCCGCGGGCGGGCGAGTTCGCCCCGATCGGCCCGCGGGCGCGAGGCGGGCACTACGGTGTCATCCATGGACGGCCTCGAGAAGGATCCTGCCATCGCGCCCCGCCTCACCGACGCGCAGTGGGAGCATCTCATCGCGCACGGATCCGAAGAGGATGTCGCCGTGGGCGACTACGTGTTCCGCTCGGGCGACCGGGACTACGACCTGATCCTCGTCGAGTCGGGCGCGGTCGACGTCGTGCGCGATGCGCTGAAGTGGTCGGACGAGATCGTGCTGACCACGATGGGGCCCCGGTCGTTCGTCGGGGAGCTGGGCCTGCTCAACGGCCAGGGTGCGTTCCTGTCGGCACGCGTCGGCGAGGCCGGCCGCATCCGTCGCCTGCCGCGCGCAGAGCTCCGCCGCATCATGAACGAGGACGACGAGCTCTGCGACCTCATCCTCCACTCGCTGTGGGCGCGGCGCGAATCGCTGCGAACGGGCCCCGCGGCGATGACCCTCAAGTTCGTGGGCGAGAGCGGATCGAACGGATTCCTGGCGCTGCGCCGCTTCGCCGAGCGGCTCGATCTGGTGCACGCCGCGCACGCCGTGACGCCCGACGACCCGCTGGTGTCGTCGGTGCACGATTTCAGCGCAGCCGACCTGCCGGTCGCGTTCATCCAGGGCGAGCCGATCCGCCGCGCGACGCCCGGGATGGTCGCCGAGCAGCTGGGCCTCGCGTACGAGGGCGACGCCGACGAGGTGGTCGACCTGGTCGTGGTCGGCGGCGGGCCGGCAGGACTCGCCGCCGCGATCTACGGTGCGTCCGAAGGCCTCGAGACGGTGCTCCTCGACGCGATCGCCCCGGGCGGGCAGGCGGCGGCGACGTCGCGCATCGAGAACTTCCTCGGATTCCCGTTCGGAGTCAGCGGCGGCGCGCTCATCGGCCAGGCATCGCTCCAGGCCCTGAAGTTCGGGGTGCGGGTCTACGCGCCGTGCGAGGCCGTCGCCCTCGACCGCCGAGACGACGCGCTGCAGGTGACGCTCGCCGACGGGCGCGGCATCCGCACCCGCACCGTGGTCGTCACCTCAGGAGCCGCGTACCGACGTCTCGCCCTCGAGCGCTGGGACGAGTTCGAGCGCGCCGGCATCTACTACGCGGCGACCCCGCTCGAACTCCGCCAGGTGGCGGAGTCGCCGGTCGTCGTGGTGGGCGGGGCGAACTCCGCGGGGCAGGCCGCGCTGTACCTCGCGGCGGGCGGATGCGACGTGCAGCTCGTCGTCCGCGGCGGCGACGTCGGCGCGCGCATGTCGTCGTACCTCGTCGACCGGCTCGTCGACGACCCGCGCATCCATCTGCACACCGCATCGAACATCGTCGGCCTCGGCGGAGCGGGCGCCCTCGAGTCGGTGCGCATCGACACCGCGGGCGAGGTCGACGCGCGCGGCCTGTTCTGCTTCATCGGCGCCGAGCCCGCGACCCGCTGGCTGGGGGCCATCGACCGCGACGACGACGGGTTCATCCGCACCGGAACCGACATCGCGACGCAATCGCTGGAGCGCTGGCAGACGCTCGGGCGCGAGCCGCTGCCGTTCGAGACGTCGACGCCGCGGGTGTTCGCCGCGGGAGACGTGCGCCGCGGGTCGATGAAGCGCGTCGCCGCGGCCGTCGGCGAAGGATCGAGCGCCGTCGCCTCGGTGCACCGCGCGCTCGCGACCGCGTTCTGAGATCGGCAGTCCGATCCCCGCCGAGACCCGTCCGAGAGGAGCCGCCCGTGACAGACGAGACGCAGATCGACCCGCAGGTGCCGCCGTCGGGAACCGGATGCGGTGAATGCGACGACCACGGCGGATGGTGGGTGCACCTGCGCCGCTGCGCGGCATGCGGCCACATCGGCTGCTGCGACTCGTCGCTCGGCCGCCACGCGTCGGCGCACTTCGCCGCCACCGGGCATCGCATGATGCAGAGCTTCGAGCCGGGGGAGGACTGGTACTGGGACTTCGAGGCGGAGGAGACGCTCGAGGGCCCGGTCCTCGCCCCGCCGACGAGCCGCCCCGAGACGCAGCCGACACCCGGACCCGAGGGCCGCGTGCCCGCGGACTGGCGCGACGTGCTCCGGGCCGCCCGGGCCGCGAACTGACATGCGCTCGCCCGCGGCGTGGGTGCGCGGCATCCGTCACCCCGACGCCTTCCACGGCGACGGCATCGCTTCGGGATTCTTCGAGGGCTGGTACATCAAGCTGATCTCGGCCGATCGCTCACAGCGGTGGGCGGTGATCCCGGGGGTGTTCAAGGGACTGGATGCCGCGGACGGCGCGACCGACGAAGCCTTCGTCCAGGTGCTCGACGGGCTCACCGGCCGGTCGTGGTACCACCGGTTCGACGCGTCGGAGTTCGCGGCATCCGACCGCTCGTTCGACGTGCGCGTCGGGTCCAACCGCTTCGGACCCGACGGGGTCGACCTCGATCTGCCGCAGCTGCGCGGGCGCATCGACTTCACCACGCCGCTCGAGCCCTGGCCCGTGACGCTCCGCGAACCCGGCATCATGGGCTGGTACGCCATGGTGCCGTTCCTCGAGTGCTTCCACGGCATCGTGTCGTTCGGGCACGGGCTGGCCGGCGAGGTCGAGGTCGAAGGCGAGCGCGCCACGTTCGACGGCGGGCGCGGCTACATCGAGAAGGACTGGGGCCAGGCATTCCCGGCCGGATACGTGTGGCTCGCGAGCAACCACATCGACGCGGTCCGGGGCGACGGCGCCGACGCGTCGCTCATCGCGTCGGTCGCGATCATCCCGTGGCTCGGGAGGGCGTTCCGCGGCTCGATCATCGGGCTGCGTCACAGCGGACGCCTCCACCGCTGGACGACGTACAACCGCTCCCGTGAGGGCCGTCTCGAGATCACCGACACGCATGTCCGCTGGAGCATGACCGGGCCCGACGGCACCCTCGACCTCGACGCCGAGCGGGTGCGCGGCGGTCTGCTGCACGCGCCGCTGCGCACGGCCATGCATCGCCGGGTGGAGGAGACCCTGGATGCGAAGGTGGAGCTGCGCCACACCGCGCGCGACGGCACGGTGCTCCTCGAGGGCGTCGCGGACTGCGCCGGGCTCGAGGTGTTCGGCGACACCGCACGCCTGCTCGCGCTGCGCGCCTGACGCGCGTCGCCTGCGACCGCGGGCTCCGCCGCGCGAGAATGGAGCGCCACATCACCGAGGAGACCGCATGAGCACCTTCGCCGAGCGTCGCGCCGAACGCCGGGCCCTGCGCCGCGCCGCGCGCAGCGAGCTCAAGAACACCGCCTACGAGATCTTCATCGGCGTGCTCTCGATCCTCTCGATCGTGAACCTGGTGCTCGTGCTGGCACTGCAGGACGATCCCTCGCTGCAGCTCATCCTGCAGATGATGAATGCGCTGTTCAGCGTCATATTCCTGGGCGACTTCATCTACCGGATCGTGACCGCGCCATCGGCGTCGCACTACTTCTTCCGCGGGTTCGGATGGGCCGACCTCCTCGCGAGCCTGCCGCTGCCGCAGTTCAAGATCCTGCGGATCTTCCGCGTGCTGCGCGTGATCCGCCTCATGCGTCAGCTGGGCGTGCGGACGATCTGGTTCACGCTCGTCCGCGATCGCGCGAACAGTGCGCTGCTCACGCTGCTGCTCATGGGCGTGCTGGTGCTGCAGTGGGGCAGCATCACCATGCTCGCGATCGAGGAGGACGCCGACGGTGCGAACATCACGACGGCCTCCGATGCGCTCTGGTACACCGTGGTCACCATCTCGACCGTCGGCTACGGCGATCAGTTCCCGGTCACGAACCTGGGGCGCCTGCTGGGCGTGCTCATCATCATCGTCGGCGTCGGCATCTTCGGCACGTTCACCGGATATCTGGCGAACCTGTTCCTCGGACCGTCGCGGAACACCGACGCCTCCGGGGACGACGGCGACGACGAGAACGCCGACGATGAGGATGCACCCGTCGATCCGGCGCGGCCCGCGGTCCACGGTGTCGCCGCGGGAGCGGCATCGGGCGCGGTGGCTGCGGGGGTGGATGCTGCGGCGGACTCGGCTGCGCGTGCCGATGCCGCGGGTGCCGCCGGCGGCGTCAGCGACCCCGGCGACGATGCGACGGATGCGCCGGCCGGCGATGCGTCCGCGGCGGGGCACGACGCCGTCGGGCTCGATCCGGCCACGGCAGAGCGGCTCGATGCGCTGCTCCGGGAATCCGAGGAGACGATGGCCGAGATCCGGGCCCTGCTGAGCGCCGCTGGGCGCGGCTGATCCGCAGGCATCCGCCCGCGGCGCGATCTCGTGCTCAGGGGCGGCGTGCGAACACGGCGTTCGCGATGCCGGCGGCGAGCACGATGCCCGCGGCGGCGATCGGCAGCACGAGCGCCGCCTGCGCGCCTGCCGACTCCGCCACGAGCCCGGTGATCGCCGACGCCGCCGACTGACCCACCACCACGGCAGAGCCGAGCATGGTCATGACCGTGGCCGAGCGGCCGATCGGGCTGCGGGCGGTGGCGAGGCTGTACTGGCTCACGAGGGTCGGGCCGATGCCGATGCCGATGATCAGGAGGCTCCCGGTGATGCCGGCGACCGAGTGCACGAACGGCAGTGCGAGCGTGCCCGCGACGAGGATGGCCGCGAAGGTGAGCCACCGCGCGGTGAGCGTGAAGCGCGCCGGGAAGAAGGCGACGCCGAGTGCCAGCGCGGCCGAGCCGATGCCCATCGCGCCGTACACGAGTCCGGCCTGCTCGGGAGCACCCCGCTCCGACATGAAGGCGGTGAGCGAGGTGAGCATCGCGCCGAAGAACAGGCCCATGCCGAGCGTGCCCAGGACCGTCGTCAGGAGTGCCGGGCGTGCGAGCTCGCGCGCCGGGGCCTGCTCGGGAACGCCCGCCGCGTCGCCCGCGGCGGTTCCGGTGGCGGCAGACGGATGCAGCGCGAACGCGCTCACGAACACCAGGGCGAGCACGGCAGCGCCGATCACCGGCGCGGCGGGGTCGAGCGTCGTGGCGAGGAGGCCGACGATCACGGGGCCGAAGACGAACACGATCTCGTCTGCGGCCGACTCGTACGCCATGGTGCCGTTGACCACGCGGGTGCGGTCGCCGGAGCGGAACGTGCGCGAGATGATGCCCACGAGGCGGCTGCGCGACAGCGGAGCGACCTGCGGCATGCTCGCACCGATCGCGAACGCGGCGATCAGCAGGGCGCCGTCGGCGACGGGTGCGAACGCGAGCCACGCAAGGGCGAGCAGCAGCACGCTGTTGGCCGTGCCGGCGATGAGGAGCACGCGGCGCTGGCCCCAGCGGTCGGCCGCCGCGCCCAGGAGCGGGCCGACGATCGCGGTGCCGAGGCCGGTCATGGCAGACGTCGCTCCGCCGAGGGCGAGCGAGTCGCGCGCGGAGACGACGAGCGTCAGCACGCCGACGACCATCATCGCGAACGGGAGGCGCGCCACGAGGGCGATCGGGAAGTACGAGAGCCCGGCTTCGCGCACGAGGCTCGGGCGGCGCGTGGACGCCAGGGTGGTGTGCATCGGTGGAGATTCCTGTGGTGGTCACGCCGCAGACACGCGGCGGGGGAGTGCCGCCTTCGTCCCGTGGGGACCAGGTGATGCACATCGCAGATGGCCCCGGAAGTCTACCGAGGCTTCCTGGGAGGGTGCGGGGTGCGTCAGCGGGTGGGCGCCGCCGTGGACGCGCGAACGACCAGATGCGTGGCGAGCGGGGTGTCCTCGGTGACGCCGTCGGGCTCTTCGACGGCGACCAGCACCTTCTGCATCATCAGCTCGCCGAGCGCCGAGAAGTCCTGCCGCACCGTGGTGAGCGCCGGGTACAGGTAACCCGCCTCCGGGACGTCGTCGAACCCCACCACGCTGACGTCTTCGGGCACCCGCAGCCCGCGTTCGCGCAGCGCCGACAGCAGTCCGATCGACATGTTGTCGTTCGCCGCGAACACGGCTGAGCCGGGCGGGATCTCGAGGCCCCCGGCCACGCGGTATCCGCTGGCGGCCGACCAGTCGCCGTGCTGGGGCTCGACCGCCTCCAGGCGGTGGGCGGCGAGCTCGTCGCGCCACCCGCGGATGCGCTCGAGCGCATCGGGGGCCTGCGGCGGCCCCGCCAGATGGAGGATGTTGGTGTGCCCGAGGTCGACCAGGTGCCGCACCGCCGCCCGCGCGCCGCGGTACTGGTCGATCGACACGATGAGGGGGCTCCGCCGCGCCGAGGATGCCGACGCCACGACCGGGATGCTCAGGTCGAGACCGCGCACGTGCTCGAGCACTCCCACATCGACGACGACCAGCACGATGGCGTCGACGCGCTGGCGCAGCAGGGCCTCGATGGCGTCTCGCACCGAGGCGGGATCGGAGTCGGGCGCGCTGACGGTCTCGACGCTGTAGCGCTCCGCACGCGCCGCGACGGTGAACGACATCGCGATCGACGTCGGGCCGTAGTCGGTCACGTTCGGGGTGATCAGCCCGATCGTGCGCGTGCGACGCGTGACCAGCGCGCGGGCCGCCGGCGACGGGCTGTAGCGCAGCTGCGAGATGGCCTGCTCGACCCGGGCCCGGGTGGCGGGTCTGACGTTCGGGAGGTCGTTCAGCACCCGGGAGACCGTCTGGTGCGACACGCCCGCCAGGCGCGCCACATCGAAGATGTTCGCCGACTTCGTCGGCTTCTCCTCGGTCACGGGCGATCCTCGTCGTCGGCATCCTCGGCCTGCGCGACGAGGGCGAGGAGGGAATCGACGGTGAGTGCATCGGCCGCGACCGTCTCGACGATTCTGCCCGCACGGAGAATGGCGACTCGTGACGCCACGCGGAGCACCTCTTCGAGTTCCGCCGAGATGAACATCACCGACAGCCCGTTGTCGGCGAGCTCGGCGACGAGGTTCTGGATCTCGACCTTGGCGCCGACGTCGATGCCGCGCGTCGGCTCGTCGAGCACGAGCACCCGCGGCGACAGTGCGAGGAGGCGTGCCAGCAGCACCTTCTGCTGGTTGCCGCCCGAGAGCGTGCCGGCGGGCCGGTCGGGGTCGGCCGGGCGGATGTCGAGGGCGTCGATCCAGCTCTGGGCGAGCTCCCGCTGCCGCTGCGCGGGCATGCGATGGAACACGCCGCGCTCCGCCTGGAGGGCCAGGGTGATGTTCTGCTGCACGCTGAGGTCGGCGATGATCCCCTCGGTGCGGCGGTTCTCCGACGAGTACACCACCCCGAGCGAGATCGCGGCGCGCGGCGATCCGGGCGGCCCGTCGCCGCCCGCGATCGTGATCACGCCGGCGTCGAGACGGTCGATCCCGGTGAGCGCGCGGGCGAGCTCGGTGCGCCCCGAGCCGAGCAGGCCCGCGACCCCGAGCACATCGCCTTCGCGCAGCTCGACGTCGGCGTCGGAGATGCCCGGCGTCGCCGTGACGCCGCGCGCGCGCAGGAAGACCGCGGCATCCGATTCGTCGGGCGGCTCCGTGCGCGTGCGGGCGCCGATGCCCGTCGCGCTTCGGCCGAGCATCTTCTCGACGAGGTCGATCCGCAGCAGCTCCGCCGGCACGTACTCGCCGACGAGTCTGCCGCCGCGGAGCACGGTGATTCGGTCGGCGATCTCGTACACCTGGTCGAGGAAGTGCGAGATGAAGACGACGGCGACTCCGCGTTCGGTGAGCTCGCGCACGACGCGGAAGAGCTCGGCCACCTCGTCGACGTCGAGACTCGAGGTCGGCTCGTCGAGGACGAGCACGCGCACGTCGATCGAGATCGCCCGGGCGATCGCGACGAGCTGCTGCACGGCGAGCGAATGGTGCGAGAGCACCGACGCGGGATCGATCGTCAGTCCGAGCTCGGCGAGCACGTCGGCCGCGCGCCGGCGCATCGCCTTCCAGTCGATCGTGCCGAGGCGGCGGGGTTCGCGCCCGAGGCAGATGTTCTCCGCGACGGTGAGGTTCGGGAGCAGGTCGATCTCCTGGTAGACCGTGCTCACGCCCGCATCGAGCGCATCCGCCGGGGTGCGGAACCGCACCGGCGCCCCGTCGAGCGTCATCGTGCCCTCGTCGAGCTGGAGCGCTCCGGTCATCGCCTTGATCAGCGTCGACTTGCCCGCACCGTTCTCGCCCATGAGCGAGTGCACCTCACCGGGGAACACGCGGAAGGCGACGGCGTCGAGCGCTGCTTCCGCGCCGAATCGCACCGTCGCGCCGCGGAGCTCCATGAGCGGCCGTCGCTCGTCCATCACGCCATTATGACGTGATGGACGAGCACGCCCGGTCATGGCGGGCCGCCTAGCGCCGCCGTTCCGAGCGGGCGACGATGACACGCTGGACGACGACGAACAGCAGCAGCAGCGCACCGATGATGATGCGGGTCCACGACGGGTCGGCGCCTTCGAAGGCGATGATCGTCTTGATGACTCCGTACACGAGCACGCCGACGAGCGACCCGAGCACGTAGCCGCTGCCGCCGGTGAGCAGCGTGCCGCCGATGACGACGGCCGCAATCGCGTCGAGCTCGGTGCCCACGCCGTTGAGCGGATACCCCGCGCCCGAGTACGCGGTCAGGACCAGCCCCGCGAGACCGCTGCACAGCCCGCAGAGCACGTACGCCAGCACCTTGGTGCGGGCGACCGGCAGACCCATCAGGCGCGCGGACTGCTCGTTGCCGCCGATCGCGTAGATGGTGCGCCCGAAGCGGGTCCACTGCGTGACGTACACGCCGACAGCGACGACCAGGAGGGCCAGGATGCCGGTGGGCGTGAGATACCAGTCGCCGACGGTGAAGCGGGTTCGCTGCAGCCACAGCACGGCCGGATCCTCCACTTTGATCGACGACAGGCTGACCACGAACGCGAGACCGCGGGCCAGGAAGAGTCCCGCGAGGGAGGCGATGAACGGCTGCACGTCGAAGTACTGCACGAGCACGCCGATGAGCAGACCGATCGCCGCGCCGCCGAGCAGCATGATCGGCACCGCGACGATCGCGGGCAGCCCGTCGGCGAGCAGCTTCGCGCACAGGATGCCGGTGAACGCCATCACCGAGCCGACGGACAGGTCGATGCCGCCGGTGAGGATCACGAACGTGAGGCCCACCGCGAGGATGATCAGGTACGCGTTGTTGAGCAGGAGCGCCGAGAGGTTGCGCGGTGCGATGAAGTTGCCGAACGCGAACTGCGCGCCGATGAGCAGCAGGATCAGGATGGCGATCGCCGCGAACGTCGGCATGAGTGCCGCGTGGCGGCTCATGTAGGTGTCGTAGCGCTCGCGCAGGGTCGGACGGGCGGGAGCGATCAGCTGGTCCGCGGTCATGATGCCACCTCCGCGGGTGCCGGGGTCTGGGGTGCGTCGGTGGGCTTCGGGGCGGTCGGCGGCGGTGGCGCGGCGTCCGATGACGACCGGCGCCGGGCGAACAGCCCGCGCACGAACGCGTGGAGCCGCGGCGACTGCACGAGCACCACGACGATGACGACGACGGCGAAGAACACCGGCGCCTGGGCGGAGGGCACGCCGAGGAACAGGATCGTGGATTCGAGGGTCTGGATCGTGAAGACCCCCACCACGGTGCCGGCGATGGTGAACTTCCCGCCCATGAGCGACGTGCCGCCGAGCACGACGGCGAGGATCGCGTACAGCTCGATGTACTGCCCGGTCGCGTTGGCGTCGGCCGCCATGATGTTGGAGCTGTAGAGGATGCCGGCCATGCCGGCCAGCAGGCCGCTGGCCGCGTAGGCGCCGAAGATGATCCCTCGCGCGCGCACGCCGGCGAGGCGGCTCGCCGCCGGGTTGATGCCGACGGCTTCGGTCAGCATGCCGAGCGCGGTGCGGCGCTCGATCACCGCGATGACCGCGACCGCGGCCGCCGAGATGAACAGCGCGAACGGGAGGCCGATGAGGTAGCCGGTGGCGATGAACTTGTACGGTGCGCTCGTCACCGTGGTGATGAACCCGTCGGTGATGAGGAGGGCGATGCCGCGCCCCGCGAGCATGAGCACGAGGGTGGCGATGATCGGCTGGATCCCGAGCACCGACACGAGCAGGCCGTTCCACGACCCGAGGACCAGCGAGACGAGGAGCGCGACCAGCAGCGCCACGAAGACGGTGCCGAGCGATCCCGGGCTGCCCGACGCGTCGATGACCGTCAGGGCGACCGCGCCGGAGACCGCCATGATCGCACCGACCGACAGGTCGATGCCGCGCGTGGCGATCACGATCGTCATGCCGAGGGCGACGAGCATGAGCGGGGCGCTGTTGCGCAGGATGTCGATGAGCGGCCCGTAGAGCTGCCCGTCGCGGACGGTCACCGAGATGAACTGCGGCCGCGCGATGGTGTTGATCACGATCAGTGTGATGAGCGCTGCGATCGGCCACACCAGCCGGTGGGTCAGAAGCTTCTTCATGCGTCGGTCCCTTCGCCCTCATTGGCGATGTAGTCGATGAGCCGGTCGAGGTCGACCTCGGACTGGTCGAGTTCGCCGATCTTGCGCCGGTCGCGCATGACCGCCACCCGCTGTGCCAATCGAAGCACTTCTTCGAGCTCCGACGAGATGAACACGACAGCGAGTCCCTGCGCGGCGAGTTCGGCGACCTTGCGCTGGATGTCGGCCTTCGCGCCCACGTCGATGCCGCGGGTGGGCTCGTCGAGGATGATGAGCTCGGGAGCCGTGGCGAGCCAACGCGCCAGCAGCACCTTCTGCTGGTTGCCGCCCGAGAGGTTGCGCACGAGCGCATCGGGGGCGGCGGGGCGCACGCCCAGCGCCGCGATGTACTCGGACACGAGGGCATCCTTCTCGCCGGCGCGCATCGGGCGCATCGCGCCGCGCTTGGCCTGCACGCCGAGCACGATGTTCTCCGCGACCGTGAGGTCGCCGATGATTCCCTCGCCGCGGCGATCCTCCGACGAGTAGACGATCCGGCGGTCGATCGCCTGGCGGGGCGAGGTGAGGCGCGCCGGCTTGCCGTGCACCTCCACGGTGCCCTCGTCGGCGCAGTCAGCGCCGGCGAGCAGGCGGACGAGCTCGGTGCGGCCCGAGCCGAGGAGGCCGGCGAGGCCGACGACCTCGCCGGGGAAGACGTCGAGGTCGGCCGGGGAGAGCACACCGCGGCGTCCGACGCCGACGGCGCGCAGCACCGGCACGCCTCCGCGGTCGATGGTGCGCTCGGCGGTCTGCGAGAGCTGGGACAGCTCCGAGAGCTCGCGCCCGATCATGCGGCTGACGAGCTGGTCGCGGGGGAGTTCGTCGACGGCGTACTCGCCGACGAGACGGCCGTTGCGCAGCACCGTGATGCGGTCTGACACCTCGTACACCTGGTCGAGGAAGTGGCTGACGAAGAGGATGGCGACGCCGGTGTCGCGGAGGGCGCGCATCACCGCGAAGAGCTGTTCGACCTCGCCGCGGTCGAGGCTCGATGTGGGCTCGTCGAGGATGAGCACCTTCGCATCGAGCACCATGGCGCGCGCGATGGCGACGAGCTGCTGGATCGCGAGGGAGTGGCTCGACAGCGCCGAGCGGGTGTCGATGAGCACGCCGAGAGCGGCGAGGTGCTCGGCGGCACGGCGGTGGACGCCGTTCCAGTCGATCGTTCCGAAGCGGCGCGGCTCGTGGCCGAGCATGACGTTCTCGCCGACCGACAGGTTGGTGCAGAGGTTCACCTCCTGGTACACCGTCGAGATGCCGGCGTCCTGCGCGTCGGCGGTTCCCGAGAACACCCGATCGTCGCCGGCGACCGTGATGGTTCCGCCGTCGATGGCGTAGACGCCCGTGAGCGCCTTGATGAGGGTGGACTTGCCTGCGCCGTTCTCGCCCATGAGCGAGTGGATTTCGCCGGGCCGCAGGAAGAAGTCGACGCCGTCGAGGGCGAGCACACCGGGGAAGCGGATGGTGATGTCGCGCAGCGCGACGACGGGGGTGGCGGTGTCGAGGTCGACGGTCATTGCTTCACTTCCGTGTCGGATCGAGTCGTGGCGTCGTCCGCCGGGGGCGCGAAGGCCCCCGGCGGACGACGGATCGCGGTGAGGATCAGTACGGACGCGAGTCGATGACCGCGGCCGCAGCCTCCTGGTCGAACGACTGGTCTTCGACGTACACCTGCTTCTCGACCTCGTCGCCGGCGAGCACGTCGGTGACGAGACCCGCGGCGAGTTCGCCGAGCATCGGGTTGCACTCGACGATGAAGTTGATCTTCCCGTCGACGAGGGCCTGCATGCCGTCCTTGACCGCGTCGATCGACACGATCTGGATGTCTTCGCCCGGAACGCCGCCGGCCGCCTCGATCGCCTCGATCGCACCGAGCGCCATGTCGTCGTTGTGCGCGTAGAGCAGGTCGATGCCGTCGACACCGTACTTCTGCAGGAAGCCCTCCATGACGGTCTTGCCGCCGTCGCGCGTGAAGTCGCCCGTCTGCGAGTCGATCGTCTCGATCCCGGTGCCGGCGATCGCCTCGTCGAAGCCTTCGGCGCGGTCGTTGGCAGGAGCCGATCCGGTCGTGCCCTCGAGCACCACCATCTTGGTCGGGGTGTCGCCGAAGGTCTCGGCCGCCCACTCGCCGGCCATGACGCCTTCCTTCTTGAAGTCGAGGCCGACCCAGCTGGCGAAGAGGTCGTCGGATGCCGTCACCGTGCGGTCCTCGAGGACCACCGGGATGCCGGCGTCGGATGCCTCCTGCAGCACGTCGTCCCAGCCGTCTTCGACGATCGGGGCGATCACGATCGCGTCGACGCCGCGGCTGATGAAGTCGCGGACCGCGGCGATCTGCGCCGCCGCGTCGTTGTCGGCCGCGTTGAAGATGAGGTCGAATCCGTTCTCCTCCGAGAACGCAGCCTTCATCGACTCGGTGTTGGCGCTGCGCCAGCCCGACTCCGATCCGGTCTGCGCGAAGCCGACTGTGACCACCTCGTCGCCGCCGCCGCCGTCGCCGCCGGATGAGCCTGCGCATCCGGTCGCTGCCAGTGCCATCGCGCCCAGGAGCGCTGCGCTGGCGAGAATCTTGTTCTTCACTCCCAGAACCTCCTCGTTCTTGCCCGGCGTCTGCGCCGGGGTCGTCTTCGGGTGGCATCTGTGCCGCCCGACGTTGGAATGTTAGCCCTCACATTCGGGGTGCGCGCAACATGTGAGCGATAACAGTTCTGTAACGCGCGACGTGATCAAAGGTTCTGATGTCGTGGGCGAGGCATCCGTCCTGGGTGTTGTGCTGTGATCGCTAACATCCCATTCGCGTTCCGTCGTTGTGCGGGTCAGCCGCCCGAGTGGCCGCCGAGCAGCGCCTCACCCAGAGGACTGCGCACGTGGAGCACGCGGTTCGCGGCCCGGGTGCTCGTGATGAGTCCGGCCTCGCGCAGCACGGTGAGGTGGTGGGATGCCGTCGACGCGGCCAGCCCGCTGTCGCGCGCGACGGCGCTCGTCGTGCGCGCCTCGTCGGCGGTCAGCAGGATCTGCGCCCGCGCCGGGCCGAGCAGGGCCGACAGGGCGCGTTCGGCGGATGCCGCGTCCCGTGCCCACGACTCGGTGACGCCCTGGGCGGGGTAGAACAGCGTCGGCTGGGCGGGTGGCTCGGTGAGCACCATGCACCCGGTGCGCGCCATGACCGACGGAACGAGCACGAGGCCGGTGCCGCGGCAGTCGAGCACCTCGCTGTGCAGCGACAGTTCGACGCGCACCGCGCCGTCGTGCCACTGCACACGCGGATGCAGGTCTCCCACGGTCGCGCCGATCCCGACGATCGCGATCCGCCGCGAGCGGACCGCGATGTCGGCGCGGAGGAGCCGCTCGAGCTGCGGCCAGACCGGAGCGACTGCCGCGTCCCACACCGCCGCCCAGGCGCGGGCGATCATCGCCCTCGCCTGGTCGGGGTGGTCGATCATGCGCTGCACGGCGGCCGCGCGGGATCCCGTGGATCGTGCGAGCACCTTGTGCATGTCGAGGTCGAACCGGGCGGGCGGAATCGTCGCCAGTCGCTCAGCCTCGTCCGCCGGCGAGGTGTCCCAGGCCGGGGTCGTGGTCAGGAAGTCGGGGAAGTAGCCCTCGTCGCGGATGATGAGCGAGAGCACGTCGAAGTGCTCGTTCGGGATCCGTCCGCGCACCGCGCGGAGCCATCCCCACAGCAGCGGATGCCGGTCGGGGTGCTGCAGGGCGCGCACCGCGTGGCACAGTTCGTGACCGGGGGAGATGCCGAAGCGGATCGCGGTGAGGTCGTCGGGAGCGAGCCGGAAGTCAACGTACTTTCGATCCACGTCGAAACACTAACGCGGCACGCGGCGGCGGCGCGAGGGTGGTCGTGCACGGGAGATCAGCACGAGAGGACGCATCATGACCGCCATCACCACCGACCCGCGTTCGCGCCACGTCGTCGCAGCCGAGACGCTGCGCGTCGGCGCCGGACGCCTCCGTCGATTCGTCGGCCGCGAGCACGGTGCCGGCATCTCGTACTTCTTCGTCGACAACGAGCCGGGCGAAGGTCCGGGGCTGCACCGACACCCCTATCCCGAGACCTGGGTCGTCCTCGACGGGCAGGTGCGGATCACCGTCGACGGCGAGACCATCGACGCCGGGCCCGGCGACACCGCGACCGCGCCGGCCGGGGCGTGGCACGGTTTCATGAACACCGGCACCGGGCGCCTCCGGATCCTGTGCATCCACGCCTCGGATCGCATCATCCAGGAGTGGAAGGACGCTCCGGGTATCCTCGACATCCCCTCTGCGGATTGACTCGTCCGCACTGACCACCCGCCCGCATACGCCGCCGAAGGAGCAGCGACATGTCATTCCAGGCCTACCTCGACGCCGTCGAGACCAAGACGGGTCTCACCCCGCGGCAACTCGTCGACATCGCCCGCGAGAAGGGCTTCGACGAGACCACCAAGTCCGCCCCGATCGTGGAATGGCTCGCCGCCGACTACGGGCTGGGTCGCGGCCACGCGATGGCCATGGTGCACGTGATCACCAAGGGACCGCGGATCAGCGACAAGCACGTCGGTTCTGGCGGCACCCACTCCGACCCGACCGACGAGCTGTGGCTCGACGGCAAGGCGACCAACCCCCACCCCTGACACCGCTCGACGGGTGTCGATCCCGACACTCAGCAATCTTTCAGGAAACGCCGACGGCCCCGGAATTCCGGGGCCGTCGGCGCTGTGCATCGCCGGCTCGGCGTGCGGCTTCCAATCCGCCTCGGGCAGTCCTCCGGATGACCCCACGTGCGGCTGATGTCGCACCGAACGGAAGGAAGAACTGATGCGCAAGAACATGAAGCGAGCAGGACTGATCGGGAGCGCCGGACTCGGAGCGGTCGCCCTCGCCGTGGCAGGATTCGCGATCCCCGCGAACGCCGACGACACCGAGACCACGACCTCCGCCGATGAGACGACGATCGGCACCGAGACATCCCTCGACGCGCTCCACGCGTGGATCGAGGACTTCATGATCGCGAACGGCACCGACACGAACGTGGGCTTCGACAGCCTCGTGAGCGGCCCGCTCGTGAGCGACGTCGGCAACGGCGCGATCCTCTCCGGCAACGACGCCCCGGTGCTGTCGGGCAACGATGTCAGCGCCCCGGTCGGGTCGGGCAACGACGTCGGCGTCGAGGCGCCGGTCGGCTCGGGCAACGAGGTGGGTTCGGGCAACGAGGTCGGCAACGGCACCGAGGTGGCGAACGGCAGCGGCAACGACGCCTCCGTGGGCGACATCGGCGAGGTCGGGGCTGACGTGGGCGATGTCGCCGGTGACATCGGCACCGAGGTGGGTGACGTCACGAGCGACATCGGCACCGAGGTCGACGACCTGGTCGGCGACATCTCGAGCGACGTCGACGACCTCGTCGGCGGTCTGCTCGACTGATCCGGCAGGCTTGCATCGGATGCGACGCCCGGCTTCCGGGCGTCGCATCCGCGCGCTCGGCAATGGGTCGGACCGCGCGTCAGCGATGCGGGCGGTCGCGCATCCGCCACCACCGGCGGCGCGGCGCGGCGGCATCCGTCTGCTCGGGTTCGTCCGCCGTCGCGACCACCTCGCGGCGGGCGTGCCAGGCGGCGACCTCGGCGTCGACGTCTCGCGTCGGCGTGACCACCGGCGGCCCGCCGAGCAGCTGCATCCGGGCGTGCCGCACGCGGGCGTTGAAGTCCTCGAGCGCCTCGCGCACCTCCGACTCGTGGCGCATCCCGTCGAGACGGGCGTCGAGGGCGGCATCCTCCACGCGCAGGCTGAGGGCCGGCGGGCCGAGGCCGGTGAGCTGCTCGGACTCGATCTTGCGGCGGATCCACCAGTCCGGGTCGTGGTGATCGCAGAGCCCCGGGATGGGCTTGCCGGCGCCGGGCAGGTCGTCGAACTCGCCGCGGCGGATCGCCTGCTGGATCGCCGTCTCGACGACCGCAGCACGATCGGCGGCTGAGTAGGCCCGCGCCGCTGCGGCCTGCGGGGCGGCCTCGCCGTCTGCGCCGCCGACCTCGCCGTCGCCGCCGTGCGCGGCGCGATAGCGTGCAGCGCTGACGCGCGGATCCTCGGTCATGAGCCTGAGACGTGCGACCGCCACGTGTGCTGCGGGTCGAACCCGAGCATCCGTCTCGCCTTGTCGATCGACAGCAGCGTCTCGTTCGGTGCGAACGCGCGCGCCTGCGCGACGCCCGGGAACACCTCGTCGAGCAGCTCCTGGTTGGGTCTGGTCATCACCGTGTCAGCCGCGGCGATCATGTAGGCCTCGAAGCCCGGCAGGGCGGCGTCGAGCGCCCGCTCGATCGCCTGCGCGCCGTCGCGGGCGTCGATGTAGCCCCACAGGTTCCACTTGCGCGCGGTCGCGTCGTCGTCGAAGGCGGGGAAGGCCGCGTAGTCCTCGGGCGCCATCACGTTCGAGAATCGGAGCGCGCTGATCGACAGATCGGGATGCCAGCGCACCAGCTCGCGGGAGAGCTGCTCCTCGAGCGTCTTCACGATCGAGTACACCGACTCCGGCCGAGGGGCGTACTCCTCGTCGACGGGCACGTACGGCGGCGGCGTGTCGAACGGCAGGCCGAGCACCGTCTCGCTCGACGCGTAGACGAGAGTGCGGATGCCGAGGCGAACCGCCGCCCAGAAGACGTTGAAGGTCGCCGTCATGTTGTTGTGGAACGTCGCGACGTCGGTGCGCAGGCCCGGTGCCGGCACTGCTGCGAGGTGCACGACCGCATCGAACGGAGCGGACCGGTCGACCCCCGAGAACGCGTCGACGACCTGGCCGTAGTCGGTGAGGTCGAGCTGCACGAAGCCGGCGCCGCGAGCGCCGACCACGTCGAATCCGGTGACATCGTGACCGTGGCTGCGCAGTTCCCGCAGCACGACCGCGCCCAGCTTCCCCGTCGACCCCGTCAGAGCGATCCGCATGCCTCCACCCTGCCACGCCGCGGAGGCGGTGGCGCGGCGGAGACGCCGCCGCCGTTAGCCTGATGTGCCATGAGCGAAGTCGTGCGTCCGGTGGGGGTGCGCGATGTCGCGCGCGCGGCGGGCGTGTCGACGCAGACGGTCTCGCGGGTGATCAACGATCACCCCAACATCCGGCCCGAGACGCGGATGCGCGTGCTCGAAGCCATGGCCGACCTCGGGTACCGCGTGAACAATGCGGCGCGGGCGCTCGGCACGCGCACGACGCGCACGCTCGGAGTCGTCGCCTCCGATGCGACGCTCTACGGGCCGTCGGTCGGCATCGCCGCCCTCGAGGCCGCCGCCCGCGACGCGGGCCGCTGGATCGCCACCGCGTACGCCGACGCGGCGGTCGCGGCATCCGTCGCCGACGCCGCCGATCGCCTCCTGGCGCAGGGCGTCGACGGCCTCATCGTGCTCGCCCCGCACGCCGCGACGCTCGAAGCGCTGACGGCGCGATCGGGCTCGACCCCCGTCGCAGCCCTGCACGCCGGGCTCGGCGCCGAGCGACAGGCCGCGGGCGGAGCGCTCGCGATCGACCACCTCGTCTCGCTCGGGCACCGGCGCATCGCGCGCGTGACGGGGCCGCTCGACTGGCTCGAGGCCACGGCCCGCGACGGGGGAGCGGCCGCGGCGCTCCAGTCGGCGGCGCTCGTTCCCGGGCCGATCTGGGCGGGAGACTGGAGTGCTTCGGCCGGCTTCGGGCTGGCGGCCGAGGTCGCCGCGGCGGTGCGCACGCCCGACGGACCCACCGCGGTCTTCGTCGCGAACGACCAGATGGCGCTCGGGCTCATCGCGGGGCTCCGCGAGGCGGGGATCGCCGTTCCGGGCGACGTCAGCATCGGGGGCTTCGACGACAACCCCGACGCAGCCTTCTTCGCGCCGGCGCTGACGACCGTCGGGCTCGACCTCGCCGGCGAGGCCCGACGCGTGGTGGCGGAGGTGCTCGGCGAGGAGGCCGCCCCGGTCGCCGCGCCGGTGCTGCGGGTGCGGGCCTCGACAGCCGCGCCCCCGGCGCGCGGCTGACGCACGGTCGCACCCACACGAGGCTGACGCGCCGAAGGTCGGCTCGAAGCTGGCGCGCGGCCGGTTGTCAGCCATGCTTGTTACCGGTAACATATCCGGCGGTGCGCGAGCGCCGAACGACCACGCAGCCCGACGGAGGACCCGTGACGACTTTCAGCCCCGAGATCGAGGCATCCATCGCCGCCGTGCGCGCCGATGTCGCGAGACTGCACGCCGAACTCGTTCGGTACGAGCTCATCGTGTGGACGGGCGGCAACGTCTCGGGCCGCGTGCCCGGCGCCGACCTCTTCGTGATCAAGCCCAGTGGCGTGAGCTACGACGACCTGGCGCCGGAGAACATGATCCTGTGCGATCTCGACGGCACCGTCATCGCGGGAACCGCCGGCAGCGACCGCAGCCCGTCGAGCGACACCGCGGCGCACGCGTACGTGTACCGCAACATGCCCGAAGTCGGGGGAGTGGTGCACACCCACTCGACGTTCGCGGTGGCGTGGGCGGCGCGCGGTGAGGAGATCCCGTGCGTGATCACGGCGATGGCCGATGAGTTCGGCGGCCCGATCCCGGTCGGTCCGTTCGCGATCATCGGCGACGATTCGATCGGCCGCGGCATCGTCGAGACGCTCACCGGACACCGCAGCCGGGCTGTGCTGATGCAGAATCACGGCCCGTTCACCATCGGCGTGAACGCGAAAGACGCGGTCAAGGCCGCCGTCATGGTCGAGGACGTCGCGCGCACCGTCCACTACGCCCGCGAGGCGGGGCCGCTGATCCCCATTCCGCAGGAGGCGATCGACGCCCTGTACGACCGGTACCAGAACGTGTACGGGCAGTCGACCGACGAGCGCCGCGATGCGGAGGACGCCCGATGAGCACGACGGATGCCGTCGCCGCCGCGATCCGCGAGGGTCGCACCGCGCTCGGGATCGAGCTGGGATCCACCCGCATCAAGGCGTGCCTGGTGCTCGCCGACGACCCGACCCGGGTGCTCGCCGTCGGCGGTCACGCGTGGGAGAACCGGCTCGACGGCCGCAACTGGACCTACGCGATCGACGAGGTCTGGACGGGCCTGCAGTCCGCGTTCGCCGAACTCGTCGACGACGTGGAGAAGACCCACGGCGTGCGTCCCGACGTCTTCGGAGCGATCGGCATCTCGGCGATGATGCACGGCTACCTCGCCTTCGACGCGCAGGACGAGCTCCTCGTGCCGTTCCGCACGTGGCGCAACACGACCACCGGTGCCGCTGCAGCGGAGCTGTCGGAACTGTTCGGCACCAACATTCCGCTCCGCTGGTCGGTCGCGCACGTGCGCCAGGCGGTGCTCGACGCCGAGCCCCATGTGCCCGACGTGCGCTTCGTCACGACGCTCGCCGGCTACGTGCACTGGCGCCTCACGGGTCGCCGTGTGCTCGGCATCGGCGACGCGTCGGGCATGTTCCCCATCGACTCCGCGACGAACGACTACGACGAGCGGATGCTCGCGCAGTTCGACGCGCTGTCGGCGGGCGGTCCCCTCGCCGGCGCCCTGCGCGACCTGCTGCCCGCGGTGCTGGTCGCCGGGGAGGATGCCGGATCCCTCACCGCGGCGGGCGCCGCTCTGCTCGACCCGAGCGGCGCGCTGCGCGCCGGCATCGCGCTGTGTCCTCCGGAGGGTGACGCGGGCACCGGCATGGTGGCGACCGGGGCTGTCGCTCCCCGCACCGGCAACGTGAGCGCCGGCACGAGCATCTTCGCGATGGTCGTGCTCGAGCGCGCGCTGTCGCAGCCGCACGAGGAGCTCGACCTCGTGACCACCCCGGCGGGCGACCCGGTCGCGATGGTGCACTGCAACAACGGCGCGAGCGAGCTGGCTGCCTGGGTCGGGCTGTTCCACCGCTTCGCCGCGGCGTCGGGCACCGCGCTCGATGCCGACGCGGTGTACGGCGTCCTCTTCGAGGAGGCGCTCGCCGGTGCCGCCGACGCCGGTGGACTCCTCGCATACAACCACCTCGCGGGCGAGCCGATCGTCGGCACCGATGCGGGCCGCCCGCTGTTCGTGCGCACGCCCGACAGCGACTTCAGCCTGGCCAATGTCATGCGCGCGCAGCTGTACGGCGTGTTCGGCACCCTGGCGCTCGGGATGCGCGTGCTCGACGGCGAGCAGGCCGGGCTCGACCGCATGTTCGCCCACGGCGGCATGTTCCGCACCGCCGGCGTCGCGCAGCGCTTCCTCGCGGCGGCGCTCGATGCCCCGGTCGCCGTCGGCGACACCGCGGCAGAGGGCGGCGCGTGGGGGGCCGCGGTCCTCGCCGCGTACCTCACCCACGCCGACACCGACCTCAGCGCCTACCTCGCCGACGACGTCTTCGCGGCGGCCGCCGTCGACGTGGCAGACCCCGATCCCGCCGACGTCGCCGGCTTCGCCTCGTTCCTCGATCGCTACAGCGCGGGGCTCGCGGTGGAGCGCGCCGCCGTCGAACACCTCTGACACCGTTCCGTCTCGTCGCCGGCGCTCTCCGCGCCGCGACCGATCCCGAAGGACAACGCATGACCCTTGACAACACGCTCGACCAGTACGAGATCTGGTTCGTCACCGGCAGCCAGAACCTGTACGGCGAGGAGACCCTGCGCCAGGTCGCCGAGCAGTCGCAGGCGGTCGCCGCCGGTCTCGGCGGTCTGCCGGTGAAGGTCGTCTGGAAGCCCGTGCTGAAGGACTCCGACTCGATCCGTCGCCTCGCGCTCGACGTGAACGCCGCCGACCACGTCATCGGCGTGATCGCGTGGATGCACACGTTCAGCCCGGCGAAGATGTGGATCGCCGGTCTCGACGCGCTGCAGAAGCCGCTGCTCCACCTGCACACGCAGGCGAACGTCGAGCTGCCCTGGAACGACATCGACTTCGACTTCATGAACCTCAACCAGGCCGCGCACGGCGACCGCGAGTTCGGGTACATCCAGACGCGCCTCGGTGTCGCCCGCAAGACCGTCGTCGGCCACGTGTCGAACCCCGCCGTGCTGCAGCAGGTCGAGGACTGGCAGCGCGCAGCGGCCGGGTGGGCGGCATCCCGTTCGCTCAAGCTCGCCCGTTTCGGCGACAACATGCGGTACGTCGCCGTGACCGAGGGCGACAAGACCGAGGCCGAGCTGCGCTTCGGCGTCCAGGTGAACACCTGGGGCGTGAACGAGCTGGTCGAGGCCGTCGAGGCGGCATCCGACGAGCAGATCGACGCCCTCGTCGCCGAGTACCTCGACCTGTACGAGGTCGCCGACGAGCTGAAGCCCGGCGCCGAGCGCCACCAGTCGCTGCGCGACGGGGCGGCGATCGAGGTCGGCCTGCGGTCGTTCCTCGAGGCGGGGGGCTTCGGCGCCTTCACCACGAGCTTCGAAGACCTCGGAGCGCTCAAGCAGCTGCCGGGCCTCGCCGTGCAGCGCCTGATGGCCGAAGGCTACGGCTTCGGAGCCGAGGGCGACTGGAAGACGGCCATCCTGGTCCGCGTCGCGAACGTCATGGGCGCGGGTCTCCCCGGCGGCGCAAGCCTCATGGAGGACTACACCTACGACCTCGTCCCCGGCTCCGAGCGCATCCTCGGCGCCCACATGCTCGAGGTCGCGCCGTCGCTCACCACCGCGAAGCCGCGCCTCGAGATCCACCCGCTCGGCATCGGCGGCAAGGACGACCCGGTGCGTCTGGTCTTCACCGCCGACGCCGGGCCCGCGCTCGTCGTCGCGATGAGCGACATGCGCGACCGGTTCCGTCTGGTCGCGAACGTGGTGGAGAACGTGGATGCTCCGGAGCTCCCGAAGCTGCCCGTCGGTCGCGCGGTGTGGAAGCCCGCTCCCGACTTCGCGACCAGCGCCGCCTGCTGGCTCGCCGCGGGTGCCGCCCACCACACCGTGATGACGACCGCGGTCGGCATCGAGGTGTTCCGCGACTTCGCCGAGATCGCCGCGACCGAGCTCGTCGTCATCGACGAAGACACCAGTGTCCGCGGGTTCCAGCGCGAGCTGCGCTGGAACCAGGCCTACTACCGCCTCGCCCAGGGGCTCTGACAGAGGGCGCCGGGATCGCCTGCCGATTGGAGCGGGCGGTCCCGGCCCCAGTACTGTGATGGGCGCGCCTCATCTCTGGGAGCGCACACACGTCCACCGAGGAAAGACTCACATGGCCGCCACGCCCGCCTCCGGAACCCAGCACGCCCTTCGCTCGGGCGACTACGAAGCCGTGATCGCGAGCGTCGGCGCGACGCTGCGTTCGCTCACCTACCAGGGCCGCGATCTGATCGTGCCGTTCGACGCCGACGAGGTGCGGCCGTCGTTCCGCGGCGCCACCCTTGCGCCGTGGCCGAACCGCGTCGTCGACGGCACCTACTCGTTCGACGGCGTCGAGTACCAGCTGCCGCTCACCGAGCCGGCGCGCTCGCACGCCCTGCACGGCCTCGCCTCGTGGCTCGACTTCGATGCCGTCGACAAGGGCTCCGACCACGTCACCCTCGCCGCTGTCATCCAGCCGCAGACCGCGTACCCGTGGCGCATCGTCGTCTCGACGACCTTCGCGCTCGGCGCGGACGGGCTGACCCAGACCGTCACCGCGCGCAACGAGAGCGCGTCGCCCGCACCGTGGGGAACCGCCACGCACCCGTACCTCGTCGCCGGCCCCGGCCACGTCGACGACTGGACGCTCGAGCTGCCCGCCACCCAGGTGCTCGAGGTGACCGCCGACCGTCTCAGCCCGGTCGCGCTGACCTCGGTCGAGACGCCGGCGACCGCGCACTTCGACTTCCGGCAGGCGAAGCAGCTGGGGTCGGTCTTCATCGACCACGCCTACACCGGCCTGGTCCGCGACGCAGACGGTGCCGTCACTGTCAGCCTCACCGATGGCGCCGGTGTCGGCGTCGCGATGACGTGGGGCGAGGACTGCCCGTGGGTGCAGATCCACACGGCCGACAAGCCCGTCGCCGAGCTCAGCCGTCTGGGCCTCGCGGTCGAGCCGATGACCTGCGCCCCCGACGCCTTCAACGCGTCTGCGTACGACTACGACGCCGGCCTCCTCGTGATCGAGCCGGGCGCCCAGGCATCGGCATCCTGGCGCTACGTCGCCATCGGCTGACCGCGCCGCGATTCTCCGCGAACGACGAGACGGCACCATCCCGGTCGGGTGGTGCCGTCTCGTCGTCATACCGGCGGAGGCCGGAAGTCTGCGGATACCGCTGGTTCAGTGGTGCGCGGGGTCGGTGATCCCGTGCGAGCTGTGGTCGGGTGCGAGCTGCCCGGCCTCGGTGGCGCTGAGCACGGGGGTGACGATCGCGGCGACGACGACTGCCGCGGCCAGCAGCACGCCGAGCTTCGGCGGGGCTGCATCAGTCCGTTGTCCTGCGCCGCGGCGCACGCGGGCCGCGCACGCGAACGCCGCTGCGAGCAGCAGCGCCGCAGCAGACCCGACGGTCGCGACGCTCGTGCGCGCCGGGTCGAGTGCGAGGACGGCGACGGATGCCGCGATCCCGGCGAGGGCGCCCGCGATACCCGCCCGCGGAACGACGATGCGTCCGCGGGCGAGCACCGCAGCCCCCCACGCGAGCCCGCCCACCCCGAGCGTGACGAGGACGAAGCCGGCCCCCCGGGCGGCGGCATCCGTCGTCACTGCGCCCGCCCCGAGGGCGAGCTCGATCAGTCCCGCGCCCCACGCGGCGACCGCGGCCCACGAGACGGTCGCGCCGCCTGTGCGCTGCGCGACCGCCTCGTTCGCATGGGTTGCGGTGGTCATGGCGTGCTCAGGCCGTCCGGCGCGCCTGCTCGGCGGTGACGACACGGTCGGCCGCGAGCCCGACTCCGAGCAGCACGATGGCGCTCGCGAGGTGCAGGAAGTGGTCGAAGGTGTTGAGCGCCAGGATGTTCAGCGCGGTGCCCGCGAGGAAGAAGCCGACGATGCCGAGCAGCAGGTACGCCGCGCCGACGACGACGTTCACCGTCTTGGCTGCGACCGTCGACGACAGCCCGGCGATGAGCAGAGCGGCACCGATCAGCAGGTGGGCGATGTTGTGCAGCGGGTTGACCTCGAAGATGCCGAGGAGCAGTCCGCCCTCGGTCGCGATGAACCCGACGCCGCCGGTGACGGCGAAGCCGAGGGCGCCGACGACGAGGTAGACAGCCCCGAAGATCGTGGCGACGAGGCGGTTCGGTGACGAGCGCATGAGCGTCCTCCATTTCCGGCGGCAGGGTGCCGCGTCAGAGGGTTGTTCGGGGCGCCCCTGTGATCGGATTGGCCGGTGTCGGGATTCGTCCCCCCCGGGCACGACAGAGGGCCCCCGAGTACTCTCGAAGGCCCTCCGGATCGTGCGCGGATCAGTTGTCGCGCAGGTCTTCCTTGATGTCGTTGCGCGCCTTGACGGAGTCGCGCTCGGCTTCGGCCTTCTTCACATCGGCGTCTGCCTTGGCCTCATCGACCTTGTCGCCGATGCGGTCGGTGGTGTCCTCCCACGCGCGCGAGATCTTCTCGCCCACAGCCTCGGCGGTCTCCTTGGCGTCGTCCATGATTCCCATCGCTGACTCCTCTCGTGTGGTCTGTGCACCCCACGCTACGTCGCGACGGGGGCTGTGCCAGGGGGCTTGTCAGGCGCCGATCCGCTTGGTAAAGAGCTGCCGTGCCGGCCCCGTCGTGAGCAGTCTGCGCCCCCTATGCTGAGCGCATGACCTTCGCCTCCACAGTGACCTCGACCGCCGACATGACGAGCCTGTTCTCGCAGACCAGCTGGGTCGGGATCGTCTTCTACGTGCTCGTCGCCGTCGCGCTGTGGAAGGTGTTCGAGAAGGCCGGGTACGCCGGTATCCTCGCGATCATCCCGATCGTGAACCTCGTGATCCTCGTGAAGATCGCGGGCTACTCCGCGTGGCTGACGCTGCTGTACCTGATCCCGATCGTGAACCTGATCTTCGCGCTGTTCGTCGCGTTCCGGATCGGTCGCGCCTTCGGCAAGGGCGGGCTGTTCTCGTTCTTCTGGCTGTGGCTCTTCGCGTTCGTCGGCTACTTCATCATCGGGTTCGGCAAGGCGACGTACACGAAGCCCTGAGCCGGTTGCGGCAGCTGCTGCGCGCTGCCGGCGGCCGGTTGCCGGTTGCCGGTTGCCGACCGCGGCGGGTCAGGCGATCGGCGTCGTGGTGTCGATGGCGTCGCGCAGCGGCCTGCGCATCGCCGCCCAGTAGCGCGTGGGCGTGACGCGCGTGAGCACGTCGACGAGGCCGGCCTCTCGCCCGATCATGGCGCGGGGGCGGCGGCGGACAGTCGCCTCGACGATGGTGTTCGCGGCGTCCGTGGGCTCGGTGTGGTACATCGACGCCTGCGCGGCGGCGGCGCGCTGTGCGACCGCCGGGTCGATCGCGGCGGCGTACCGACCGTGCAGGATGATGCCGGTCTTGACCCCCGCGGGGTAGATGGCGCCGACGGTGACCGTCGTGCCCTCGAGCTCGTGCCGCAGGGCCTCGGTGAAGCCGCGCACCGCGAACTTGCTCATCGCGTACGGGATGCGCCCGGCGGGTGCCGCGAGGCCGTAGATCGACACCAGATGGGTGATGTGCGCGGCAGGTTCCCGCCGCAGGGCGGGGAGCAGGGCCTTCGTGACGTTGACCGTGCCCCACAGGTTCACGTCCATGAGCCAGCGCATCTCGTCCATCGTGAGCTGGTCGAGGTTGCCGAGCATCGACGAGCCGGCGCAGGTGATGAGCGCCTGGACGTGCGGGTGGGATGCCTCGATCTCGGCCGCCAGCGCGAACACTGCGGCGTCGTCGGTGAGGTCGACCACGTGGGTCGTGTGGCCGGTGCCCGAGAGGTCCGCGCGGAGCGACTCCAGACCGTCGGCGTTGCGGTCGAGCAGGGCGAGTCGTGCGCCGCGCCGGTCGAGTTCGCGGGCGACGTCGGCTCCCATGCCGCTCGCCGCTCCGGTGATCACGGTGGTCCGGCCGCGAACCTCGAGTCGTGTCTTCGCCACGTGCAGTGCTCCTCGTCTTCGAGCGCCCCGCTGCGGGGCATCCATCGATTGTCGCTGACGCTGAGGGGTGCGGCGAACGCGTAGCCTCTACACAGGGAGGTGCGCGCCGGTGGGACGGAATTCGGATGCGATCGCCGAGGGTGTGGCGATCGCCACGGCCGCGGCGCGTTTGACGATCCGCAACCACATCCTCGTCGAGACGATCGCGCACGACGAGCAGTTCGACGCCGCCTCGTTCGCCTCGTTCGCGCACGACACGCTCATCGCCCTGGCCGTCGAGCAGGAGGCCGCCGCAGACCTCGCCAAGCGTCAGCGCAAGAAGGCGTGGGGAAAGTTCAGCGATCCCGACGGCACCCACGACTACCGCGACCGCGACACCCGCAACCTCCGCCGGCGGCACAAGCAGTACGTCGGCGTCGCCAAGGAGCTGCGTCAGCGCGCCGAAGACCCGCACGCCGTGCGCACCCTCGTCGAGCAGTCGCGGGACGCTGCGTGGGGTGACGTCGAGGCGAACCTGCAGCGGCGCCTCATCGTGGAGGGCATGCGCCCCGACCTCGATCCCGACTACGAGCGCATGCGCACGGCTCGCATGCAGTCGCTGCGGCTCGTCGACCTTCCGAAGCTCGCTGCGCACCGTCGTCATCTCGCCGACGGCGACAGGGGAGCGGCGGTCGAGCCGGTGCCCGAGCGGTCGCCGCGCATCGGCGGGATCGACGCGAGCGAGTTCGATTCCTGACCCGCGAGACCCCTGCTGTGACCGGACACGCCCGGGATGCGGGCCGTTCCGGCCTCGATTAGGGGAAGCGGCAGGACTCGGGTAATCTGGACGACGGCTTGAGCGACAGCAAGAGCCGGGCGCCCGTAGCTCAATGGATAGAGCATCTGACTACGGATCAGAAGGTTAGGGGTTCGAGTCCCTTCGGGCGCACACTGTGTTGAGACAGTAACGATCGAAAACCCGCGGATCTCCGCGGGTTTTCGTGGTTTCTGGGACTCGTGTGCCGGGGCTGTTCGGGTTCGAAAGGTTCACAATTTCGAGGCCGTGCAGGCTGTCCAGGGAATGCTGAGGCGATGCGGCGGCCGTTCTGATATCGATCAGATGGTCGGCGGACCTGCGCACGGTAATTCCTCCCGAAGTTTCCGGGCGGCGTCGTACCGGCTTGTCGCGTCGAGCTTGACGCGGATATTGGCGACGTAGTTCGCGATCGTCTTCTCGGAGATGCCGAGCCGTTCACCGATGGCCTGGTTGCCGAGCCCGTGACGGAGCAGGTCGGCGACATCACTTTCGCGCGCGGTAAGGCGGTACCGCTTGGCCGTCTCGTCACGGTGGGAGGTCGTCGGCGCCTGGATGCGGACGCCGCTTCCGAGGATGCGTGCGCCCGCCATCGCTGCGTCGATCGCGGCGAGGATCTGCTCGGGTGCGGCATCCTTCAGTACGTATCCATCGACACCGGCGTCGAGGGCGCGCTCGATGGAGGCGTTGTCGTCGTACATCGTGACGACGATGATCTTTACCTGGGGTGACTCTGCGCGCAGTCGGCCCGCGACCGCCGAGCCGTGGAGCTCGGGAAGTCCGAGGTCGAGGATGACGAGGTCGGGCCGGTGAGCGCGGACAGCCTCCAGCACCTCGGCACCGCTCGCGGCCTCTCCGACCACCTCGTGTCCGGAGGTCGACAGCAGGAAGGCGAGACCGCGACGGAAGACCGGGTGGTCGTCGATGATCAGGACGCGGGTCATGTCGCGCCTACCGGGAGCGCGGCGGCGACGCGCAGGCCGCCGAGCGGAGAGGTCTCCAAGTCGAAGCGTCCACCCAGGTCGTTGACCCGGTCGCGCATCGATGCCAGTCCGAGGCCCGGCCGCGCGGTGTGTGTGATGCCGTGCCCGTCGTCGTCGACGTGCACGAGGAGTGTGTGGTCGTCGATTGTGACAAGCACCTCACAATTGCGGGCGCCGGAGTGCTTCCGCGCGTTCGTGACGGCCTCCTGCACGATTCGAAGTGCCGCAACCTCGACCGCCGCGGGAAGGTCGAGCTGCGCGGTCGGAGCCGCCACACTGACGCGCAGACCGTCGGTCGACCGCGCGCGGGCGCGGATGGCCGCGACCAGGCCGTCGGCGTCGAGTACGGGCGGGCGCAGGCCGTGCGCGAGGGCGCGGGTCTGGTCGATCGCGGCTTCGACGTCGGCCACCATGGTGCGGGCGGTGCCTGCAAGGGCGCCGTTCGATGCTTCGAGGAGCCGGACCACGCCGGATGCCGTCAGTCGAAGCCCGACGAGGGTGGGGGCGAGCTCGTCATGGAGGTCTCGCCGCAGGCGCTTGCGTTCCTCTTCGTGCGCGCACACGAGCGCGGCACGGGCATCGACAAGGTCGTTCACGGTGCGCGCGGCGTGGAGGGAAGCTGCGGCCCGCTGCGCGAGCTGATCCAGCACCCTGCGATCCGTTCTCGTCAGCCCCGTTTCGCCGGTCCGCGCAGACACGGTGATCCGAGCGATCTCGACCCCCGCGTATGGCACGGCCACGACCTCGTCGGGTGCTCGCGCATCCGACGACACGGCCTCGCCGCTGGTCCCGGAGCGGAGCCCCGGGCCCGAGACGATGGTGCGCGCGGATCCGAGAGCCCGCGCCACGACCTCGGCGATGACCTGAGGTGCGTCGGTCGGGTCGTCGGCCGCGCCGAGCACACTGTCGAGTGCCCGCACCGCCACGGCGGGCGACATTCGCCCGTGGTAGACGAACCACGCCGCTATGCGTCCGCCGACGAACCAGAGCGGGACCGCGACGACGCCCGCGGCGATGGCGGCAGGCCATGGATGCTGCGGGAGCCACCCGACGACCAGGCCGACGAGGATGACCGTCGGGACTGCGACCACGATGACACGGACGACCTCGAACAGCACGACGTCCACAGGAGCCAGACGAGGAGCAGCGATGCCGACGGCGAGCGCGACCGGCGATGCGATGACGAGGGTCGTGACAAGCGCGTCAACCCAGGGTCCGGAGTTCGCGATCGTCGTGCTCGACAGCGCGGTCGCCGCTACGACGACAGACATGCCGCCGAATGTGACGATCGCTCCGAGCACGGCCCACCGGACGCCCTCGCGCTCCGATGTGGAGAGCCGACGGAGATAGCGGACGACCGTGCCGATGATGAGGACCGTCATCGCGAACGGCACGAGGATCAGATACCACGACTCGTCCAGCGCCGCCGTGCCGACCACAGCGAGACCGGCCGCGCCGGCTACGACCGATACGACCGGGATCCACAGCCAGCGGGGGACGACGCGACCGCCTGGGTATGAGGCGAACACGAGCGCATAACCCGTCGCATTGAGCACGCCATCCCATGCGACGTCGGAGGGCTGGACGGACGCGACCGGAATCGCGACCAGCACGAGCAGCACCCCGGCGTCGGCGAGCGTGAAGCGTCGACGTCGGATCACGGCCGCGACGAGCACGGCGACAGCGACCGCGGAGATCACCGCGGCGGCCGTCGAGACGATCGCCGGTTCATTCATCCGCTGAAGTCTGACGCATCGGTCGGCGGCGACGCCAGAGCGCGATGCCCAGCAGAACGAAAGCAGGAATGAAGGCGAACTGGACCGGGAGGAAGGAGAACGTGAAGCCCCCGATGATCAGCATCGCCAGCACGATCAACAGGATCCCTGTCAGCCGCCCAATGATCCCGCGTCGCGGGCCGGTCACACCAAGCCAGACGAGCCACGCCGCCGTGCAGCATGCTGCGACGGTGAGCGCCGCGCCGGTCGCAATGTTCACAGCCCACAGTGCGGCGACCTGCGCGCCCTCGTCGGCTCCGGTATGTACGAGGTTGGCAGCGACGAAGCTGTACATGCCGAGGGAACCGGCACCGGACAGGAAGTAACCCCCCGTGCCGATCATGCCGAGGGCGGTGCCCGCGCGCCCCCACGGCGAAGTGGTGTCGACGGTCGCCACCACGGTCAGGAGCACGCCAACGCCGATGAGCGCGAAGATCACCGCCCCCGAGACCCCCCACCACTCATGCTGAGAGATGTCGGCAGGACGAGGGTACGGTGCCGTGTCCTCCTCTCCCAAGATGGCCATCACGACGCTCCGGAAGGTCGGAAGGAGCACGTACCCCGCCGAGACGACGAGCGCCCCGAGCGCTCCGGTCCTGAGGTCCTGGGCGCTCGGTCTGGCAACGAGGGCTTCATGGGTCTGAAAGGCCATGTCGGCCTCCTCTCGGTTGGTTGGCCCATCCCACACGGAAACCTTCCCGGGAGGACAGTGCACTTTCCGCCCGGCCCCCGACGTCGTGGCGGCTCCCCGACGTCGGGGGCTGAGGGACCGCGGTCCGCATCCTGGCAACGCGAAATGTGTCGCTCGATTCAGGCGCGGCCGATCAACGGCTTCGCGTGATGCGCCACGTGGTGTCGTCGTCTCGGATCCCTATTCGGGCGGTGCCCGCTGGTGGGGCCTTCGCGTGCGGATGGGCCTGTCGGGAAGACGTGACCCTGTCAGTCCGGGAATGCTTCAGGGTTCCCTGGTCCCAGGTGCCGCGAACGCGGCTGGGCGAAAGGACAGGACCATGACGACTTCTCTTCGGGTTGCGGGCTGGGGCACTCTCGGCTTCGCACTCGCGTTCTTCGTGACGTTCACCCTCAATGCGTTGGTGAACACCCTCGTGCCGCTGGCCGAGCATCCTCTGGCGTCAGACATGGCCGATCAGCATTGGGGAGGCGTGCTGTTCCTCTCCACGTGGTCGAGCGCGGGCATTGCTCTCGGTGTCGCAACGATCGGACTTGCGGCCATCGTCTGGCCCGATGGAGGGCAGGTGGCACGTCTCTCGCATCTGTTCGGCGCGATTGCGACTGCTGGTTGGCTGCTTAGTGGGGCGGCGAGCTTCGCGCAGCGCACCACCCTGCTCAATGACAACATTGCCGCGGCCTCCGCCGATCCCGCGGCCGAGAACGCCGTCATCGAAGGCCTCTTCGTCGGAGTCCATACTGGTGGCGTGCTCTTCGCGGTTGCCGCATTGCCGTGGCTCGGCATCGTCGCCGTGGGAGCCGCGGGCCATCTGCCACGGACCGTCGTGGTGCTGTTGTGGGTGGCGGCGGTTGCATCGTTCGCGGGATTCGTCGCGCTCGGCCTGCAACTGGGGTTCCTCGTGGTGATGCTCGCCTTCGGAACCATAGGGGGCATCCTCCTGATCCGTGCGCGCCGGGCGGCAGAAGCGCCCGTGGAGAAGGCTCCCATGGCAACACCGGCTGCGGCATGATGACGCCATGGAAATCGCGGTCGCCGTCCTGATCCAGGCGGTGTACTGGCCGCTCGCCGCGGTGCTGGTGTGGCGAGCGGTCCGTCGCCGCGCCCCGATGCTCGTTGCCATCCTGGTCGCGGTGCTCCTTGCGGCTGGCGCGATCGCAGCGCTCGATCCGATGTCAGAAGCCACGTTCAGCCGCGTCCCGATCGGCATCGGGAACGCCACGATCGCCGTGTTGCTCGCCGTCTTCCCCGACGGGCGGGCGGTACCGCGATGGATCCTCATTCCGGCCGCTTTGGAAGTCGGGATTCAGGTTGGGAATCTGGCGAGCGGCCTCGCATGGGAGAACCGGCAGCCCTGGTGGCCGATCCATTTCGCGGTGCTGTGGACGGTGATGCTCCTCGCCGGACAGCTCTATCGTTACCTGCGCAGGTCGAGCATTGAGGAACGAACTCAGGCGCGCTGGCCGCTCCTGGGCATGATCACCGTGATGCTCGGATTCCTGGTGTGGATGGTGGCGGGAGCCGGCGGCATCCCTGTATCGAGCGTCTGGGTGGCGAACCTGCTGAACGCCGTTCTGGCTCCGACCTTCGCGATCGGACTGCTAGCGCCGCGAACAGCGCCGGTCGACCTACTCCTGGCGTGGGTGATCACGGGCGGTCTCTGGCTCATCGCCGTCGGTTCCATCGCGGCCGCGTCCGTCAAGGTATTCGACGCGTGGATCCCGGATGCTGCGCCCTGGCTGGCGGCGATGGTCAGTGCGACGGGCGGCCTCTTGCTCGCGATAGTCGCGCGGTGGATCGGAAGGCGTACCGCCTTCGGTCGCCTCACCAGCCCGGTGCGCGCCGTGGCTGAGCTGGGTGATCGGCTCGGGGCATCCATCGACCCGCGAGATGTTCCACGCCACATCGTCGACACCGTCACGGACGCACTTCACCTTCGAGGGGTTCGGGTGGCCAGCCCGTCCGGACTTCACGCTCACGTGGGCGAGGAGCCGCTTGGCGCCGAAGCCGTGGACATCCCCATCCGGTACGCGGGGCTCACCGTGGGAACCCTCACCGCTCTGCCCCGCCTAGGCGATGCGGCTCTGACGCCGCGTGACCGGGCGACGCTCGAGCGGATGTGCCGCCAGGCCGGTCCCGCCCTGCACAACACTCAGGTGCTCGCCGACCTCCTGGACGCCAGGTCACAACTCGTGTTCGCGCGTGAAGAGGAGCGCAAGCGGCTGCGCCGTGATCTTCATGATGACCTGGCCCCCACCTTCTCCGGTCTCGGACTCTCCGCCGCCGCCGTCGAAGCGTTCGCCCGGGCAGGCGATGAGCGCGCGGCGGCCGCTGCAGCACGACTCGTGGAAGGGTTCTCATCAGCATCCCGTCAGTTGCGTGATGTCGCCTACGACCTGCGCCCGCCCGTGCTCGACGATCGCGGTCTGGTGGAGGCCATCCGTGAGCGCGTCGGTTCAACGGAGCACCCGGTCGTCACCGTTGAAGCCGACACCACGCTCCCCGCTCTCCCCGCGGCAATCGAGGCTGCGGCTTTCCGCATCGCTCAAGAAGCGGTGGCGAACGTCAAGCGTCACGCATCCGCATCCCACTGCGTCGTATCGGTTGCCTCGGGGCCGGATGCACTCCGGATCGTAGTGACCGATGATGGTCGCGGCATCGCCCCGGAGTCGACAATCGGTGTCGGCATCCAATCGATGCGGGAGCGCACCGACGAAGTCGGGGGGACACTCACGATCGACCGTCCCCCCGCGGGCGGAACGAGGGTCGTCGCAGATTTGCCGCTCCTGAGCCCCACTCCGGTCGCCACCATGAGCGGGAGACCATAAGTAGTCATGTCAGCAACGTTCCTCGTCGTCGATGACCATCCGGTGTTCCGGGCTGGAATCGCTGCGCTCTTTGAGTCGGCAGGCTATCGGGGCCTCCCGCACGCCGCGTCGGCGGCGGAGGCGGTCGCCCTCGCGAGAGCGCATCAGCCCGACCTGATCATCATGGACCTCGGCCTGCCGGACGAGTCCGGGATCAACGCGACCGCGCAGATCATCGGCGAGCGGCCCGAGACAAGGGTCCTCGTCGTGACGATGTACGACGACGACGGGACTGTGCAGCAGGCACTTCGGGCGGGTGCGGCGGGCTACATCGTCAAAGACGCAGCGCATAGCGAGATCCTTGCCGCAGCCGCCGCGACACTCCAGGGATCGCTCGTGCTCGGCGCCTCACTCGCACGCTACGACCAGCCCCTCGTCGGCGTACCGGAGCGTGACAATCCCTTCGGGCTCACACCCCGCGAGACGGAGGTCCTCGATCTCGTCGCACGGGGGCTGACGAACAACCAGATCGCCGCGCGGCTCGGACTATCAGGCAAGACCATCGCAAACCTCGTATCAATTCTCCTGGTGAAGTGCGCAGCAAGCGATCGAGTCGACCTGGCCGTCATTACTCGCCGCTCAGCCACCTGACAGAGCCAGCCGAAACGCAAGATGTCGGCGCGCACCATCCCTCTGCGGGCACTGTGCGCGGTGGGCGCCGATCCGCGCAGTGGGATCCCGGCGGGCAGGCCTACTGCCCGAGGTTCTCGCGCATCTCCCGGTACGACCCCGTGTCCAGCACCTCGCCCGTCGCTTCGTCGACGAATTCGACGATCACATCGATGTCGTCCGGAGCGACGCCGTTGATCTGCTGGTAGAGCGCGCCCTGGACGTAGAACCCGAGTGCAAGCGAACTCTCCAGCGCGCCGTACTTCGCAGCATCGACAGACACATTGACCGGCGTCATCGCGTCGTTGAACTCCACCCCAGTCACGGAGTTCGTGTCGTCCGCGATCAGCTCATCTGCGGCGTCCTGCGCTGACGAGAGCATGCGATCCTCTTGCGGGCATTGCACGCAGCGGGGTCGGCGGTGCGCACCGGAGCGGCATTTCTGATTGGGTCTAGGCTCCCGCCGGTTGTCCGAGGTAGCGGCACCGATCCTGGGCATATGGGCGCAAGCACCCGCAGGATGGGGGCAACCCGCCGGAAGCTGTCTGGGGCCGAGATGGCTGGCCCATTCGGTGCGGCCACGTCGAAGTGAGGACGCGGTGTCCCTGGAGGCTGGGACACGTCCGGCGCGAGAGTGAACGCGGGGCGGCAGGGCGCCGCCGGAAGAGAGCTCATCATGACTGCGATCAGATCCGCACACGTGGATGCCGGCGAGTCATCCCGGTTTCCTGCAACCACGACCGCCCGGTGGGGTTCGTGGATGCTGGCGGTATCGCCGCTGTACTTCGTCCTGCTGGTCGTTACGAACGTGGGCGTGCTGGCGTCGAACGGGATCGGCATGTTCGAGGACATCACACGTGCCCAGATGGATGCACTCGGCTTCGGCTGGGTCCTCGTGAGCACGTTCTACCCGCTCGCGTTCATCCTGGGCGGGGTCGGCGTCATCCTCTGCGCCGTGTCACTCACGGGCCTCCCGGGCGCACGCGGATGGTCGTGGTCGGCCGCGACCGCCGCCGCGCTCGCTGTTGTCCTGCACCTCCCGATCGCGCCGCTGCGTATCGCGGCGATGGGCTTCACCGAAGACCGGCTCGGCGACAACGCCGCCTACGTCCTCTGGGATCCGGTGGGATACATCGCCAACTACATCATCATCGCGTCGACGATCCTGTTGTGCGTCGCTGTCTTCGTGGGCACGGCGCACAAGCGCGCGGGGATGGTGATCGGCGGTCTCACCGCGGTCTACCTGGTCGCCGGGCTCGCGCAGCTGCCGCTGCCGCCGTTCGTCATCTCGTTCCTGTGGGCGGCGCTGGGCATCGTGTGGCTGCGAGGCATCCGCGTGGATCGGCCGCAGCCCTAAGGTGAACGCATGATCACGGCGATGCCCGCATCGACGACCCGCGCACGCGCATCGACCGCGACCGCGCGGGTCGTCGGCATCGTGCTGGTCGCGTTCTTCGCATTGTGGGGCCTCGGCGGGATCGTGCTGTTCGCAGTGAGCTCCGGCGGCGAGGCATCCACTATGCTGGCGCTCCCTGCATCCGAGACGGATGCCGCGCTGTCGGCACTGGGCTGGTCGTCGCCGGCGGTGCTGACTGTCGTCGTGGTGGCCCAGACGGCGGCGCTGGTCACGACGACCATCGCAGCGGGCTTCATCCTGGCGTCGCCACACCCCACCGTGTACACCACCTCGCTCGCGGTGGTGATGGTGCTCTTCGTGGCGACGGGGACCACCGCCGCCTCAGGCTGGACGACCGCGCTTCCGCAGTCGGCGGGCGTCTCGGATGCCGCGACCGCGGTCGCGTCGATCGCGTTCCTCGCCCTTGCTCCGCTGTTCCCGACCGGCACTCCGGTACCGCGATGGGGTACCGCGATCGCGGCGACGTGGCTGGTGTTCGGTTCGGTCTCGCTCCTGGTGCCGTGGTGGACTCTCGGAGACGTCTGGATTCTCGCCGGCAGCGCCACCGCGCTCTCCCTGGTGACGCTGACGATCGTCGCGCAGGTGCTCCGGTTCCGCCACCACTCCGATCGCACACAGCGGCAGCAGACGAAGTGGGTGCTTCTGTCGCTTTCGCTGTTCCTGCTGAGCCTCGTCCCCGTGTTCATCACACCCCCTGGCACGATCGATGCGATGAGCGGACCGGGCGGTGTCGCCTTCCAGATCATCCGCGGATTGATCTTCATGGTGCTGTTCACGCTCATCGCGGTGTCGATCGCCCTGGCGATCACGAGGTATCGACTCTTCGATGTGGACCTCGTGATCAGGCGCACCGTCGTCGCCGGCACGCTCGTGCTCCTTGTGGGTCTGGTCTATGCCACTGCCGTGGGGCTCGCCGCGCTGGTCTGGCAGGGGTCAGGGGTGGTGGCCGCGGTTGCCACGACGATCGTGGTCGCCTTCGCGGCACATCCCGTGCGTGTGCGACTCGAGCGCGCCGTGATCCGCGGGGTATATGGCGAACGGGGCGACCCGTACGGCGTCGTCGCACGCCTGAGCGACGACATGCGGCGACTCACCAGCACCGCAGAGATCGCCGAACACGTCGCCGATGTCATCGTGGGCGACCTGCGCTACTCCGGCGCGACCGTCGACGTCGACGTCGCCGACGTCGTCCGATCGTTCGACCGAGGCGACTCGACCGCACGTGTTGTCACCCGTATCCCGCTCGTGCATGACGGCGAGCGCATCGGCGAACTCATCGTCCGCGCGGACGCCGGCGACACGCTGAGCGCGGCCACCAGTCGACTCGTCGAATCCGTGGCCACGCAGGCCGCGCTCGGCATCGGAGCCGCGCGAGCCGCAGAAGAGGTGAGGAAGTCGAGGGAGAGGATCCTGCTCGCGCGTGAGGAGGAGCGACGACGCCTGCACCGCGACCTGCACGACGGACTGGGACCCGGGCTGGCAGGCGCCAGACAACGCGTCGAGGCCGCGGTCAGCCTTCAGAGTTCGCACCCTGACGCGAGCAGGAGGCTGCTGCAGGAGGCCAGCGACGCGATGGCGGACCTGCTCGCCGACGTCCGCGACCTCGTCCATGGGTTGCGCCCGCCCGCCCTGGACGAACTCGGTCTCTCGCAGGCCGTGCTCCTCGCTTCGCGCCCCCTCGCCACCGGCGGCATGCCGCAGATCACCGTGGCCCCAGCCCCCGCCGACCTGCCCCCGGCAGTCGAGGTCGCGGCGTTCCGCATCGCCCTGGAAGCGATGACGAACGCCGCCCGACACGCGAACGCAAGGTCGATCGGGACCACCTTCGAGCGCACGGCTGCGGCTTTGATCGTCGCTGTCGCCGACGACGGCGACGGAATAGGCGACGCGGCTCCCGGCACCGGCCGCCACTCGATGCGGGAGCGTGCCGAGGAGCTCGGAGGGAGCCTGCGGGTCACAACGCGCCGCACGGGAGGCACTCTTGTTCGTGCTGAACTGCCCTTGCAGGCGGAGGGACCGGAATGAGCGGCATCCGTGTGGTGGTGATCGACGATCATCCGTTCTATCGCGAGGGCGTGAAGTCGATGGTCCCCCTGATCGACGCCGGGATCGAGGTCGTCGGCGAAGCGGGCGACGGAGCGGAGGGGATGGCGGTCGTGGCCCGACTCGAGCCGGACGTCGTCCTCATGGACTTGTCGATGCCCGGTATGGGCGGTCTCGACGCGACACGCGCGCTCAGGGCGAGCCACCCCGACATCGCAATCCTCGTACTCACGATGATGAAGGACGACTCGGTCATCGCAGCGCTCGAAGCGGGCGCCGGCGGATACCTCCTGAAGGACGCCACCGTCGAGGACGTCTGCCGGGCGATCCGCTCGGTGCACCGGGGCGAGCTCGTCGTCGACGGCCCGCTCGCGGCGCGCCTGCTCGGCCGCATACGAGCGTCGAATGCGTTCGAGGCATCCTTCCCCCAGCTCACGGCGCGCGAACGAGACATCCTCACGCTGCTGGCCGAGGGAGTCGGCAACGCCGACATCGCCCGACGGCTCTTCCTCACCCCGAAGACCGTCCGCAACTACGTCTCGACACTCGTCGCCAAGCTCGGGGTCGACGATCGCGAGCACGCGGCAGCGCTGGGACGCGCTGCACGATGACGGATGACCACGCTGCGCCGATAGGCAACGATCCTTCAGCGGGCACTGCACGTTCGCGGTCCCTCGCAGGCGGCGCGAGCCCACGAACGGCATCCCTAGACGGACCTGGGCGCGACGACAGGCGGCGAATGGGCACGCGGGCTGTCGAAAGGTCTGAGCTGATCGCTGCGCGGCCGCATCCGTTTGCGCGGAGGCGTCCGTATGGCGGGGCGCAGGAGGCATTCCCGTGCGGTGAGTTGAAGCATTTCGGGCTGACCGACAGGGTTTCGTGATCCGGTCTCACTGTTGTCCCGGGAATCTTGGCCGCCAGTATCGGTCCAGCCGCAGATGGGCGGTGTCGATCGAAAGGACCGTTCATGACCGAAACATCTCTCGCGACCGTGGATGCTCAGGCCTCCGCTGTCCGTTCACGCGGCCTGCAGATCGCGGGCCGTGCCGCCGTCGTCGCATCCGTCGCATGGCTGACCGAGCCGATCGCGTTCATCGCGACGTTGTTCAACCCCGACAACATGGATCCCGATCAGACGCTTGCCGAGTTCTGGAGCGCTGGGTTGCCGTTCACCTACTTGGTGGGAGTGGGTGAACTCGTCTTCGGCGTGACCCTCGGGCTGCTGGTGTTCGCCGCCGACGGCTCACGGCCGCTTGCGCCGACTCGCCGCTATGCCGTCGCGGTTGCGCGGGGGCTTGGGCTGCTCGCCGGCGGCGCGATGGTCGTGGCCGGCGCGACCTCCCTGACCGGAAGCGGCCTGGCGGGCATGTCGCTCACGATGATCCCGGTGGACGATGAAGGGGTTCGCTGGCTCGCAAGGCAGAGCTTCACGATCGTGCACGAAGCGCTCCGGCTGACAGCCTGTCTCGGGTTCGGGGCATGGCTGACCATCCTCGCGCGGACGGGACGCGCCGACGGTCTCATCGGACGAGGGGTTGCGGTGACGATCGTCATCGCGGCGGTGCTGATCGCGGTGCCGGGGGCAGCCACGGGGCTCCTCACCGGCATGAATCTCGTGCTGCTCGCGCTGATCCCGCTGGCGGTGGCGTTCCTGCGCCGGTCGCGGTCTGCCGCGTTGTAGTCGCGGCAGTCGTTCTGCTGTCACAATCGCTCGCATGGACGACGTCCTGCTGCTGGTGAGCCGCCTCGCCCTCGTCGCGACGGGGGCGGGCGGCGCACTGGTTGTGCTGATCGCGGCCGGGCGGCGGAGGATCGCCTGGCTTCCGGCGGTTCCCGCCGCGGTCATTCTGGTCGGGTACGCCGGCTCGTCTCTGCTCACCCTCGATTCTCCGGCCTGGGTCCTCGGGATCGTCGGGATCGCCTGGTTCGTCGGTTTCCCGCTTCTGGCGGCGACGTTCCCGGATGGCCGATTCGTGCCGCGCTGGTCCGTGTGGGTGGTCGCCGCGTCCGCGCTGCTTGTGACTGTGGACGCCGCGACGGGCTTCGCCCTGCGCGACGCACCGTGGTGGGGTGCTGTCGCGTCCCTCGAAATGGTTGCCGTAGTCGTCGCGGTCGCGTTGCGATACCGGCGCAGCGCGACGACCGTGGAGCGTGAGCGGGTCCGGTGGATTCTGCTGGGAGTCGTCGTCACTGTGACGGCGTTCATGGTCATCCAGGTCGTTGACGGGGTCATCGGCGGTCCGTCGCCGGCTTCGACCGGGCGAGCGAACCTCGCCGGCATTCCGCTCGCGGTGGGCTTGGTGATCGCGGCGGCATGGCCACGGGTGTGGAATGTGGATGCCGTCTTCCGAGGCGTGCTCGTGGTCATCGGCGCGGGATGGGTGATGGGCGGCGCGTTCGCGGCCGGGGCGGCGCTGGCCCGGTGGGCGGGTCAAGACCCGGTCGCCGCGGCGGGCTGGAGTGCAGTCGGTGTCGCGCTCGTCGCCTACCCGGCGATCCGGCTCGCTACCCGGGCCGCGACGTGGCTCGTGTTCCGAGACCGGCTGACACCCGATGCCGCCGTCGCGCTGCTGGGCGCCGCGCTGGAAAATGACACCCCCGCGTCCGTCCCCGAGCGCATCGTCGCGATCGCGCAACGGGCCTTGGGTTCGCCGTTCGTGCGGCTGATCGCAGCGACCCGTACGGACGCGGGCGATCTCGACGCCCGATCCGGCGACGGGGTCTCCTCCCCGCAGACGCTGAGTGCCGTGCCGGTGAGCTTTCGCGGTGAGGTGTTGGCTTCACTCGAGGCAGCCCCTCGAAGTGGTGAATCAGAACTGTCGACGCGTGATCGGTCCACCCTCGCTGCCATCGCTCATCACGCCGGCCCTGCACTGGATGGTGTGCGGGCGCTGCGCACCGCGACGCGGGCGCAGGCGGAACTCGTGATCGCCCGTGAGGAGGAGCGCCGCAGACTACGCCGCGAGTTGCACGACGATCTCGGCCCCACCCTCACCGGGCTCGCGCTGAGCGCCGCCGCGATCGCCCACCAAGCTGAACCGCTCAGCCCGCCGCTGGCGGGTGCGGCACGCGAGTTGCAGGAAGGCATCGGCGACGCTGTGGCACGCTCGCGAGAGATCGCGCACGGCCTACGGCCCGCGATCCTCGACGACCACGGGCTGGCCGCCGCCATCAGGGATCGGGTGGGCGGTGCACCCGATGTCCACCTCGAGCTTGGTGAAATCGACGACGTGCCCGCGGCTGTGTCGCTCGCCACCCTCCGCATCGTGCAGGAAGCGGTGGCCAACGCGCGGCGGCACGCTGTGGCAACCAGTTGTGCGGTGACTGTCGTGCCAGAACGTGGAGGTCTTCGCATCGAGATCGTTGACGACGGAATTGGGATGCCGCGGACCCCTGTGGCCGGGGTCGGATTGCGCTCGATTCGCGAACGCGCCGCCGAGTTGGGGGGTCACGCCCGCTTCTCGCGCCCCTCAGTGGGAGGAACGCGGATCAGCGTGTGGCTCCCCGCCGTGCTGTCCGGCCAGGTCGTGTCGTGATCCGGGTGATCGTGGTCGACGACCACCCAATCTTCCGGCGCGGACTCATCGCTCTGTTGCGCGCCCACGACATCGAGGTCGTCGGTGAAGCGGGCAACGGGCTGGAAGCGCTCGAGATCGTCACTGCGGAGTCCCCCGACGTCGTCCTCATGGACATCTCGATGCCTGATCTTGGCGGGATCGAAGCGACCGAGCGACTGCTTGCCCTCGACCCTGCCGCGCGGGTCGTTGTCATCACCCTGCACGACGACGAGGCGACGGTCGCGCGCGCACTCGCCGCGGGAGCCAGCGCGTACGTGACGAAGCAGTCCAGCCCTGAGCAGATCCTCGCTGCCGTCCAGGCCGCCGCAGACGGCGCCCTGTGGCTCGGGCCGGGCGTGCCACGGCCACTGCCGAGCAGGCCTCAGCCCGTGCAGGAGACGACCACCGCGCTTCCCGGCCTCACGCCCCGCGAATCGGTGATCGCCGACCTCGTCAGCCGGGGCCTGCCCAATCCGGTCATCGCTGAGCGTCTGCACTTATCGGTGAAGACCGTCGCGAACTACGTCTCGATCATCGCGCTCAAGCTCGGCGCCGACGACCGGGCCAGTCTCGCGCAACAGGTTCGAGCCGCGCGGAGCTGAGCCACCCTTGGAATTCCGCGGGTTTTCGTGGTTTCTGGGCTTCTGATCCGAGCGCGCGACCGTCTGATCCGGAATCAGAGGAGCTGCCGGCTCCGATCGCGTCATCGGGCGCACGCGCACCTCACACCCGGCTAGCCTCGAGGGATGACCTTCGAAGCGAACGACGCCGCATGAGCGTGCACCTCATCGGCGGCGGCGCGACGACCGTTGCGGACGCTCCGCTCCACGCACCGTTCGTGGCGGAGGCCGCACTGCGAGCCGCCCACGTCGGCCGCGCGCGGCCGAGGATCGCGGTGATCTCGCTGCATCCCGAGGCCGAGGAGAAGGCGGCGGCGCTCGGTGAGCTTCTGACCGCAGCCGGAGCAGGAGCCGCCATCGAGCTGCAGCTGATCACGGGGCGGCCGGGCGAGCCGATCGGGCCCGAGGTGATTGGCGATGTCGACGCAATCGCCGTGGGCGGCGGCTACGTGGAGGACGTGCGCGCCGGTCTCGAGCCGGCGTTCGGCGAGCTGCGCAGGCTGGTCGCCGCCGGCGTGCCCTACCTCGGCGTCTCGGCCGGTGCGATGATCGCGGCCGAAGGCTCGCTCGGAAGCGGCTCGCGCATCGGCGGCGTGGTCGTCTCGCCCGAGGACCCCGACGAGCCGGGCGAGGAGCTCGAGATCGAGGCCGGTATCGGCCTCATCGACGTGACCGTCGAGGTCCACGTGGCTCAGCGCGGCATGCTGTCTCGCCTGGTCGCCGCCGTCGAGTCCGGAATGGTCGCCGGTGGCCTGGGCATCGACGAGCGCACCGCACTGATCGTGGGTAACGGCGGGCTCCGGGTGGAGGGAACGGGCAACGTCTGGCGGGTGCTGCCGAGCGAGGGCGGCGTGCTCGTCTCGACGATCGCCAGTTGATCGCGCTCGAGAGACCCCTTCGATCTGAAGATCGCCACCTCCGGCGCATCCGTCCGGCGCTGTATCTCCGCGTGACGTTCGCCGCCTCATCCAGACAGTGTCGTGCTTAGCCTGAATGAGTGAGCATCGTCAACGTCAACGCCCTCCTCGGTCAGCGCTACGGCGCGAGCGCTCCCGTGCTCGTGGACCCTGCACTCTCGTCGTCGGAGACCCTCGGACTGCTTCTTCGGCATCGCTCCGTGCGTGCGTTCACGCGCGATGAGGTCTCGGACGAGCATGTGACGGCGATCATCGCGGCGGCGCAGTCCGCGGCGAGCTCGTCGAACAACCAGTCCTGGAGCGTGGTCGAGGTCCGCGACCGCGACAGACTCCGCCGCCTCGTGACCGAGGCCGGCGGCAGCGACCTCATCGCCGAGGCGCCTGTCGTGCTCCTGTTCATCGCCGACTGGTCGCGGGCATCCGACATCGCCCGCTGGCACGACGAGCCGGCCGGCGCGGCAGCGTACCTGGAGAGCACACTCGTCGGATTCGTCGATGCGGGCATCGCGGCGCAGAGCGCGGTGGTCGCCGCCGAGGCGCTCGGACTCGGCACCGTCTATCTCGGGTCGCTCCGCAACCACCCTGAGGTCACTGCGGCAGAGATCGGGCTGCCTCAGGGTGCGGCGGTCGCGTTCGGCGTGGCGATCGGATGGCCCGACCCGACCGATACGGCGGGCATCAAGCCGCGTCTGGCCCAGAGCGCGGTCCGGTCCCGGGAGACGTACCGGCCCATCGCGCGCGAGGACGTCGAAGCCTACGAGGGCGAGCTCGCCGCGTACAACGCCTCGCAGGGCCGCGGCGGCAGCTGGACCCGACAGGTCGTCGCTCGTGTCCGCGACGTGCGGGGCCTCAACGGCCGCGAGAACGCCCGCGCCGCGCTCGAGCAGCGCGGGCTGCCGTCCCAGTAGGAGCATCGCGAGCGGCGGCGTTCCGGGGTGAAGCCACGAGACACGTCGGCTTCACCCCTACTCCGCCGGTTCGAGCACCCGCGCGAGTTCGCCCCGCAGCCACGGCCCGAGCAGCGCGGAACCGGTCGCGGTGAGGTGGTGCTCGTCGGCGTACATGAGCGTGTCGCCGATGATCGCGGGGCACAGTTCGGCGTCGCACAACAGCTCGGTCGGGTCGGCGAACGCGGCGCCCGCGTCTCGAGCACCCGCCTCTTCTCCGGCGATGATCCCGGCCGCGACTGCGACGTCGCGGTCGGTGGCGCACGCGAGCGCATCGTCGGTGTGCGCCGAGAGACAGATCGGGGGTGATGATGCCTGCCCCGGCGTCTCGGCCAGCACGAGCACCCGGGACGACTCCGGGAGGCGCTGGATGCTCGCACGCGTGGCCCCGCGCCAGTGCTGCTCGTCCCTCTCGTCGTCGGTGGCGGGGCCGAGGTGGTCCGCGAGAACGATCACCTCGGGTGAGTGTTCGTGGAGCCACTCCACGGCGTCGGCGCGCCAACTCGCGCACGAGGGGTTCTCCGGGCTGTCCCAGAGCTCGGCGGCCTCGATCGAGCGGCATCCGGACTTCGTGACCGACACGATCCGGACGTCCGACCCTTCGGTCGCCGCGCGCAGGGCCGGGAACCACCGGCCGGCGTGGGAATCGCCGAACAGGGCGACGGTGGTCGCGGCCTCGGGCGGACCGAACTCGCAGGTGATCAGGTCGGCGGATGTCTTGTTCTGCTGGCATCCGTTCGAATACAGCTCGCCCGCGTCGTCGCGCGCGGCCGCGAGCGCCGGCGTCACATTCGACGGCACATACGTCGTGCCCGACGGGGCCGAGCCGAGCTGGACGTGGGGTGCAGGCCGGTCGGATGTCGAGAGCAACTGGGCGACCGCCGGCCCCGCGACGACGAGCGGCACCGACAGCGCCACGACCGTCGCGAGCGCCGTCGCGATCGTCCGCCGCGAGCCCCACTGCCGCGTGCGGAGGTGGGTCAATGCCGGTCGCTCGACGAGCCGGTGGAGGGCATACGCCACCGGGATCGACGCGGCAGCGAGGGCGAGCGTGAGCAGGGGTGGAAGGTTCTCGCCGGGCAGGAACACGCCGGCGGTCTGCAGAGCTTCGGCGGTGATCGCGAGGATCGGCCAGTGCACGAGGTACAGCGCGTACGACCACGCGCCCAGCGCGAGCAACGGCCGCAGGCCCAGCAGTCGGCTGACGGGACCGCCGGCGGAGTGGCCGCCGCTCAGCACGAGGAGCACAGCGCCCGCGACGGGGATCAGCGTCGCGGCGCCCGGGTGGGGGAGCGCTCCGCCCACGACGGCGAATGAGCCCAGGACGAGCGCCAGCCCGGCGCATCCCGCGATCCGGGCGACGGCGGCAGGGACCCGCTCGACGTGGCGCACTGCGACTGCCGCGAGGACGCCGGCGCCCAGCTCCCAGGCCCGGGTCCAGGGGGCGAAGAAAGTCCAGACCGACGCCGGGTCCCACAGGAACGCGACGAGGGATGCGGCGGAGAGCGCGCCGATCACCGCGGGCAGCGCCCGGACGCAGCGGACGCTCGTCGCCACGACGATGAGGAGCAGGGGGATGACGAGGTAGAACTGCTCTTCGACGCCGAGCGACCAGAACTGCTGGAACGGCGACGGGGCCGTGCCCTGCAGGTAGTCGGTCTCGAGCACGGCGAACCGGAGGTTCGGCACCGACGCCGCAGACGCGGTCGCGTCTCCGACGATCTCGGGGAGGCGCAGCGGTGGCAGGAACAGGAACGCGGCGACGACGGTGCCGACGATCGTGACGATCGCCGCCGGCAGGATGCGTCGCGCGCGTCGGGCGTAGAACTCGCCCAGCCGGATGCCGCCGGTCGAGCGGAGCTCAGCCAGCAGATGGCCGCCGATCAGGAACCCCGAGATGACGAAGAACACATCGACGCCGACGAGCCCGCCCGGCAGCAGCGGGACCCCGGCGTGATAGAGCAGCACCGACATCACCGCGAGCGCGCGCATCCCCTGGATGTCGCCGCGGAAGAACCGCTCCGAGCGCGGTGCGCCCGGCATCGCCGGTGAGCCGGCCTGCTCGGTCTGCTCGGTCTGCTCGGTCACGACCATATGGTGCGCGATGGTACCCGCGCCGGGTGAACCGCCCGTGAACCGGGCGGCTCGGCCGGTGCTCAGCGGCCGGTCGAGGCCCGCACCACGAGCTCGGGCGGGAAGACCGTCTGGCGCGGGATGCTGTCGGGGTCGGCGGCCTCCTCGAGCAGGATGCGCAGCGCCGTGCGCCCGATCATGCGGCTGGGCTGCCGGATCGATGACAGCGGCACGGCGGCTGCCGCGGCGAACGGGATGTCGTCGAACCCGATGATCGCGATGTCGCCGGGCACGTCGGCGCGTCCGTCGACCACCATCGCCTGGAGGAGCCCGAGCGCGAGAAGATCGTTGGCGGCGAACAGCGCGTCGGGCCAGTCCCCGGGCGGGCGCCGCAGGATGCGGTGACCCGCGGCAGCGCCCTCGTCGACGGTCATCGCGTCGGTGGCGATCACCTCGAGGTCGACGTGCGACCCGGCGTTGTCGGCAGCAGCGCGTGCGCCGGCGAGGCGGTCGTTGACCTGGCGGATGTCGAACGGTCCGCCCACGAAGGCGACGCGCCGGCGCCCGGTCTGGATCAGGTGCTCGACGGCGAGGCGGCCCCCGGCCACACTGTCGACCGACACCGACGAGAAGCGTCCGTCGCCGCTGAAGCGGTCGACCAGCACGGCGGGGATGCCGCCCGCCCGAAGGCTCTGCAGTCGCGGAGTGACGTCGCCGTACGGGGCGATCAGGAGCCCACGCACCTGCTGCTCCTGGAACAGGTCGATGTACATGCGCTCGCGCTTGGGGTCCTCGTCGGTGTTGCCGTAGAGGATCGCGATCGAGTGCTTGGTCGCCTCGTCTTCGGCGCCGCGCACGACGTCGGTGTAGAAGGGATTCTGGCCGTCGAGCACGACGAAGCCGACGGTCGTCGACACGCCGGCGCGCAGTTTGCGCGCCGCGTCGTTGCGCACGTAGCCGAGTTCGTCGATGGCGCGGGTCACGCGATCGACCGAATCCTGCGAGACCTCGTCGGGGCGGTTGAGGACGTTCGACACGGTTCCGACGGAGACGCCGGCCAATTGCGCGACATCACGGATGCTGACCGCCACGGCACCTCCATCCTTCATCGGATCACGATCTGGTCACTCTCGTTCAGCGACTTGACCGACGATAGCGACGTGCTTAGAGTAGCCTGAAATCCACCTGAATCGATTCAGGCAATTCAACCGCTCGGAAACCTCGAGCCGACCTCAACGAGGAGGAGACATCGTGTCCCTCGATGCCGACCAGTCGCCGGGTGCGACGGTGCTGGAGCTGAAACGAGTGGTGAAGTCGTTCGGCGCCGTCGTCGCGCTGCGCTCCGGCAGCCTCACCCTCGAGCGCGGCTCCATCCACGCGCTGATCGGAGAGAACGGCGCCGGCAAGTCGACCCTCGTCAAGATCATCGCCGGGCTCTACCACCGCGATTCGGGGGAGTTCCTCCTCGGTGGCGAATCGGTCGACTTCGCCAGCACGGCTCAGTCGAAGGCGGCGGGCATCGCCGTCATCTACCAGGAGCCGACGCTGTTCCCCGACCTCTCGGTCACCGAGAACATCTTCATGGGCCGCCAGCCCACCAACCGATTCGGACGCATCGACCGCAAGGCGATGCGCACCGAAGCGGCCGAGATCTTCCAGCGGCTCGGCGTCGGGCTCGACCCCGACCGCATCACCGAAGGCCTGTCGATCGCCGACCAGCAGATCATCGAGATCGCGAAGGCGATCTCGCTCGACGCGCGGGTGCTGATCATGGACGAGCCGACCGCCGCACTCTCGGGCGTCGAGGTCGAGCGCCTCTTCGCCGTCGCCCGCAGCCTCCGTGACGAAGGCCGGGCGCTGCTGTTCATCTCCCATCGGTTCGACGAGGTCTTCGACCTCTGCGACACCGTCACCGTCATGCGCGACGGGTCGTACATCGACACCACGCCGATCGCCGAGACGACGGTCGACGACCTCGTGCGTCAGATGGTCGGCCGCGATGTGACCGAGCTCTTCCCGAAGCTTCCCGCCGAGATCGGCGACGTCGTGCTCGAGGTCGAGGGGCTCACCCGCCGGGGCGTCTTCCGCGACGTGTCGTTCCAGCTCCGCGCCGGTGAGATCGTCGGACTCGCGGGTCTGGTCGGTGCCGGGCGCAGCGAGGTGGCGCGCGCGATCTTCGGCGTCGACTCCTACGAGTCGGGCAGGGTCACGCTGCACGGAACCGCCCTTCCCAAGGGCAACCCGAGCAAGGCCACCGCACGCGGCATCGCGCTGGTGCCGGAGGACCGCCGCAAGCAGGGCCTCGTGCTCGACGACGGCGTCTCGCGCAACATCACGCTCGCGATCCGCAAGAAGCTCGCCAAGTGGGGGCTGATCTGGACAGGACTCGAGAACGAGGCCGGCAAGGTGTGGGCGAGCCGCCTCGAGGTGAAGACGGCGGCGCTCGACGCCGAGACCGGCACGCTGTCGGGCGGCAACCAGCAGAAGGTGGTCATCGGCAAGTGGCTCGCGACCGAGCCGACCGTGCTGATCGTCGACGAGCCCACCCGAGGCATCGATGTCGGCACCAAGTCCGAGGTGCATCGCCTGCTCAGCGAGCTCGCCCAGCAGGGCCTTGCGATCCTCATGATCTCGTCCGAACTGCCGGAGGTGCTCGGCATGGCCGATCGTGTGCTGGTCATGCGCGAAGGCCGCCTCACCGGGGAGTTCCCCCGCGCAGAGGCGACTCCCGAGGCGATCATGTTCGCCGCGACCGCGGATGCGGAGGCCGCAGCATGAGCGCAACCATCGCCCCCGTGAAGCCCGGCACCAGCCGCGCATCCAAGCTCGTGCGGTCGATCGCCACCGCGCGCGAGACCGGCATCGCGATCGCCCTCGTGGTGATCGTCGTCGCCGCCACAGCCGCGAACCCGAACTTCCTGTTCTCGGCCGACGGCTTCCGCGACCTGCTGCTCACCCCGTCGCTGCTCCTGCTGGTGGCGGTCGGCCAGGCGGTCGTGATCATCACCCGCAACGTCGACCTGTCGGTCGGCTCGATCGTGGGCCTCACGGCCTATCTCACCGGGCGGCTCTTCATCGATGTCGAGGGCATCCCGATCATCATCGTGTTCGTGGCGGGCGTCCTCCTGGGCTGCCTGCTCGGCGCGATCAACGGACTGCTCGTCGCGTGGGCGAAGGTGCCGGCACTGGTGATCACCCTCGGCACGATGTACATCTACCGCGGCATCAACGTCGCGTGGACGGGCTCGGAGCGCATCAACGCGTCCGACCTTCCCCGCGAGTTCCGCGGCCTCGGCACCGACCAGCTGCTCGGCATCCCGATCCTCACCATCATCGCCGTCATCGTGCTGATCGTCGCGGCCTGGTACCTGCGCAACATGCGCGGCGGTCGCGAGTTCTACGCGATCGGCTCCGACCCCGCGGCCGCGCACCTCTACGGCCTCAAGGTCAACCGCCGGATCATCACCGCCTTCGTCGTCTCGGGTGCGTTGTCGGGCCTCGCCGGCGTGCTGTACGCAGCGCGCTACGGCACGGTCAGCTCGGCTGCCGGGTTCGGCTGGGAGCTGCAGGCGATCGGTGCTGCCGTCATCGGCGGCGTGGCGATCTCGGGCGGTGTGGGAACGGTGTGGGGTGCCGCGATCGGCGCCTTCCTGCTGCTGACGATCAACCGCGCCCTGCCGATCCTCGGCATCGACGACTTCTGGCAGCGTGCCGTGGTCGGCGTGCTGATCCTCGGCTCCATCGTGCTCGACCGCGTGCTCGCGGTGCGCCAGCATCGACGACTCATCGCACAACGGGAGGACGACCGATGACCGCCTTCGCCACCGAGACCGTCCCGGTCCGGCTGTACCAGGCGCACAGCCGTCCGGCGTGGCGCCGCATCCTGCTCACCCGGGAAGCCGCGATCATCGGCATCCTGGCGCTCGTCATCGTCGTCGCGCTCGCCAGCGTGCCCAGCTTCGACAGTCCGCTGACGGTGACGTACCTGCTGCGCGACCTCGCACCCATCCTGCTGATAGCGCTGCCGATGACGCTCATCATCATCACCGAGGAGATCGACCTGTCGGTCGCCTCGATCGTGGGCCTGTCGAGCGTGATGACGGGCATCCTCACCCAGGCGGGTCTGCCCTTCCCGGTCGCCGCGGTGCTCGCGATCGTGGTCGGCACCGTCGCCGGAGCCTTCAACGGGTTCCTCGTCACGGTGGTCGGCCTCCCGTCGCTCGCCGTCACCATCGGCACCCTGGCGCTGTTCCGCGGAATCGCAGTGGGGCTCCTCGGAACCACGGCGATCACCGACTTCCCCGAGGAGTGGACCGACCTCGCGAAGGCGAACATCCCGGGCACTCCGATCCCGATGATCATGATCCCGTTCGTCGTGCTCGCGATCGTGTTCGCGGTCGTCCTGCACTTCACCCCGTTCGGCCGCTCGCTCTACGCGATCGGTCTCAACAAAGAGGCCGCGCACTTCTCGGGCATCGACGTCGGGCGCACGAAGTTCACGCTGTTCGTGCTCTCGGGTGCGATGTCGGGCTTCGCCGGCGTGTACTTCACGCTGCTGTACTCCAACGCCCGCGGAGACAACGCCACCGGGATGGAGCTGCAGATCATCGCCGCGGTGCTCCTCGGCGGGGTGTCGATCTTCGGCGGCCGCGGCGCCCTGCACGGCGTCATCGCCGGTGTGCTCCTCATCGGCACGCTCGGCAGCGCCCTGCGTCTCGCGGGCGTCACCAGCGACATCATCAACGTCATCACCGGAGTGCTCCTCATCCTCTCGGTGGTGTCGGCCAGCCTCCTCGCCTGGCTGCAGAAGCGACGCGTCGCAGCCATCGGGAAGAGACGGGGAAAGCGGGCCGCGGAACGCGCGGCCACAGCCAACCCGACGCAGTAACACCTACACCAGCGAGTACCTCGCACCACGGAAGGAAACAATGATGTTCAGCATGAAGCGCACACGGCGAGCGGGGATCGTCGCCGCGATCGCGGTCGGTGTCACGATCGTGGCGGCCGGCTGTGCCGGTGGTGGCACGGGTGACGGCGGCGACGGCGGCGACGGCGGCGGCGACGCCAACCTGTCGATCACGATGCTGCCGAAGAACCTCGGCAACCCGTACTTCGACACGTCGACTGGTGGCGCCGAAGAGGCGACCGCAGAGTTCGGCGGCACCTTCGAGGAGGTCGGCCCGACCGAGGCCAGCCCCACCTCGCAGGTGCAGTACATCCAGACCGCCGCGCAGCAGGGCGCCGGTGGACTCATCGTCTCGGCGAACGACCCCGAAGCGATCTGCGACGCCCTCGACGAGGCCCGCTCGGCAGGCGTCAAGGTCGTCACGTTCGACTCCGACACCAACCCCGACTGCCGCGACCTGTTCATCAACCAGGCGACCGCCGAGGGCATCGCCCAGATCCAGGTCGACCTGATCGCCGAGCAGATCGGCGACGCCGGTCAGATCGCGATCTTGTCGGCGTCGGCGAACGCCACGAACCAGAACGCGTGGATCGAGATGATGGAGGCGGAGCTCGAAGCCAGCCACCCCGACATCGAGCTCGTCGAGGTCGCATACGGCGACGACGACGACCAGACCTCGTTCGACAAGACCGCGGCGCTGCTGCAGACGTACCCGGAGCTCAAGGGCATCGTCTCGCCGACCACCGTCGGCATCGCCGCCGCGGCCCGCTACCTGTCGACCTCGGAGTACAAGGGCAAGGTCGCGCTGACCGGTCTCGGCACCCCGAACCAGATGCGCGAGTACGTCGAGGACGGCACCGTCACCGCGTTCGCGCTGTGGAACCCGGCAGACCTCGGCTACCTGGCCGCTTTCGCGACGCAGGCGCTGATCACCGGTGAGATCACCGGTGCCGACGGCGACAGCTTCGAAGCCGGCAAGCTCGGCACGTTCGAGGTGGAGGATGCCACCGTGCTCCTCGGCGACCCGTACGTGTTCGACGCCGAGAACATCGGCGACTTCGACTTCTGAGTCGACCCCACAGGTGGCCCGGGTGCGCAGTCTGCGCCCGGGCCACCGGTCGTTCAGGGCGCGCGGATGACCGAGACGTCGACGGTCTCGTCGCCGAGGAGGAACCGGATCACGGTCCCGTCGGGGAGCCCGTCGGCGAACGCGCGGTCGAGCGTCGGCCAGGCCGCTGCCTCGACGAAAGCCCCGGCGCCGGCCGGGGCGCACGCGACGTCGAGGATGAGATCTGTCGATCGGTCGATGATCAGCAGGCACGGACTGCCGTCGCGGTCGATCGTCGACCACGGCTCGACTCCGCGGAACGCGGCATAGGAGCGGAGCCCGGCGATGTCGAGATCCGCGTCGTCGCCCACCTGCGAGCGAAGGGGATCATCGATCTCCCGATCGGTCGGCTGGAGCACGGCGTCGTAGTGGGGGCCGGCGACCCACGCCACGGCACCGGTGATCGCGACGCCGGCGATCGCCGCGATCCACAGCGGGAGGGATGGCGCGGCTGTCAGGCGGTGCCATCGCCCAGCCGCTTCGGCGGCGGCGCCCGGGAGACGCGCCGGTGCTGCACGGTTCATCCTGACGCTTCCTCTCGCGAGAAGACGTGCACGTCCACGGTGTCGTCGCGCAGTGAGAATCGCATCAGGCCGCCACCCAGAGACAGCGAGGCGCCGACGTCGATCACGGGGAGTCCCTGCTCGGGAACGCACGAGCGCGCCACGACGTCCATCCGTCCGCGGTTGACGGCGATCAGGCAGGTCGACTCGAACACGTTCCTGGCAGACCACACCTCGATGGCGCGATACCTGCCGAACGAGCGGAGCGTGGACGGATCGATCTCCATCTCCGAGTCGCCGTCGAATGCGGCGCGGTCGAACTCGTGCTCGGAGCCCTCGGTGGCCATCAGGGCGAGCAGCGTCGCGTCGGCGGCCGTGCCGGTGGGCCGAAGAGTGGCCTCCGGTGGTGCGGCGGCGCCGGGCGTCGTCACGGCGATCGATCCGATCACCGCGACGAGGACGCCGAGTCCGACGGCGATGGGCGTCCGGTGTTTCGCCCATGCCCGCTGTGGTGGGGCCGTCCCGTCGCCGCCGCGCACCTGCGCCTGGGCGGTCTTCGGGGCACGAGGCTCGTGCGCGCCCGCAGGTGCGGCTGCGGCTGCGGCTCCGTCCCCGGCTGCGGGCGGAGGCTCGTCCGAAGAACGCAGAGGAGTCGGCGAGGGACACGCCTGCTCTGCACCCGTCGCACCGGCCGCATCCCCTGCGCCGGTCGCGCCCGCCGCAACGCGCGCATCCTGCAGCTCGATCAGTCGTGCGAAGGCTCCCGGGTCGTCGTTGATGTCGGCGTGCGCGCCGTACGCCCGCTCCTGCAGCAGACGCAGCTCCTCCAGGTCGAGCTTCGTCGCCGGCCCCGCCGCGCGCATCATCCGCTCCAGCTCTGGAAATAGTTCATCGGCGAACCGGGGTAGGCGTCCAGTCCGTCGGGCGCCTCGTGGAGGACGGTGGGCGGGCCCGACCCGTCCATCGGCACCAGTGCCAGCCCGTCGGTGTAGTCGGCGCCGGATGGATCCGTCGACCAACCGACGTAAAGCAGGGTCGAAGAGTCGGGCGACCAGGTGACGCTGTAGGGGTACCAGGGCTTCGAAGACCTGCCTTCGCCTGTCATCGCGAGAGGCAGCACTCGCTGGGTCCCGAACGGTGCTTCCGGGTCGCCCTCAGCGACGCTCACCACGACGACGTCATGCTCCTCGGAGCACGGATGCTCCTCGCCCGATGGCAGCGCGACCGTCTCGCAGCTGCGCTGGAAGACCACGTGCCGTCCGTCCGGCGACCACACCGGTCCGATCCCGTGCATCTGGGGGTAGTCACCGACGATGAGCTGCTGGTCGGTGCCGTTCGTCGCCACGAGCCAGAGGTCGTATCGGTCGGCCGCGTTGATCTTCCGACGCTCGACGGCGATCGTCTGACCGTCGGGCGAGACGGTGATCGCCTGCCCGAGCGGGGTGTCGTCCACCGTCCGGATCTGTCCGTCGCCGATGGTGTACGACAGGAGTGCGGTCTCGTCGGCGAGGTAGAGCTGTGTGCTGTCGGGGGCGAATTCGAAGTCGGTGACGGCGAGTTCGGGGATGAGGCGCGTCTCGCCGCCTGCGGTGTCGACGATCCACACCTGCTCCATCGTCCCCCGCCGCTGCGGACCGCCGGGCTGCGCCCCGATCGCGATCCATCTCCCATCCGGAGACCACACGGGGCACGGCGGGGCGCCGAACTCGGGGAGCGGGATCGTCGATGTGACGGATGCCTCGCCGTCAGGTGACACCGTGGCGATCGCGAGCATCGTGTCGTCCTCGAGTACGCCGCCGGTGCCTGCGGCGGCCCCGAACGCGAGGCGCGCACCGCCCGGCTCGAAGGCGGGGCAGATCCGCGTCACGCCGTCGCCGTCGCCGATGACGCGATGCGCGTCCTCTCCCGCCCGCACCAGCATCACGCCGCCCTCCCCGGGCCTGCCGGAGAACGCGATCCAGCCCTGCGGCGACTCCGCCGGGAGCGACGACGCCTGCTTCGCCGGCACGTCGGTCGCGTCGGTCTCGATGTCAGCGGTGGCGACGTTCGCGCATCCGGCGGCCGTCGTCATCACCATCGCGGCGCACGCCGCGGCGAGGCCGAGTCGTCGACGCAGGCCCTGCCGCCACTGCTCGACCTCGATCTGAAATTCACTCATCGCATGCTCCAACTCTGGAAGTCGTTCTGCGGGAAGACGTCCGAGCCGATGCCCTCCGGCGTCTCCCACAGGACGGTGGCTGCGGCGGCATCCGTCACGGGAACCGTCAGCAGCGCGGAACCCGCGCCCATCTCTCCCGATGCCAGAAGCTCCCATCCGGTGAAGCGCAGGGCCTCACCGCTCGGCGCCCAGCTGACGGCGACCGGTCTCCACTGGCGTGCCGTGCCGGTGGCGACGGGGGCGACGACGGTCTGCGTCCCTACCGGGCCGAGGGCGTCGTCGGCGGTGACGCTGACCACGACCGCCTCATCGTGCTCGCCCGCGTTGGCGATCTCATCCGGTGCCGGCGGAGGCGAACCGTCGCTGCGCTGGAAGACGATCCGGCGACCGTCGGGCGACCACACCGGCCCGATGCCGCGATCGCGGGTGTAGCCCTCGACGAGCGTCCGCCGCCCAGATCCGTCGGGAGCCATCAGGCCGAGGTCGTACCTCCCGCTCGGGCGCGACCACTCCACGGCGAGGTCGCCGCTGCGGGGGTCGGTGCCGATTGCGACCGCTCCCGCGGTGTCGGGGATGGCGCGCGTCTCGTCGTCGGCCGCCGAGTAGGCGAGGATGCCGCTCTCGTCGGCGATGTAGAGCACGGAGGCGGTCGCGGCCCACTCGATGTCGGTCGCGGCGAGGTCCGTCAGGTGGCGGATCTCGCGGGTGTCGACCTCGACGAGCCAGACGCCGTCGACCATGCCCCACGGTGCACCGCTCACCGGCGTGCCGCCGAACGCGATCCAGCGGCCATCGGGCGACCAGATCGGGCATGGCGGTGGGCTCAGCGCGCCGAGGGGGATGGACTCGGACGCGGTCGCTTCGCCCGCGGCATCCAGATCGGTGATCACCAGAGCCGGGTCCCGCACGCCGGTGCGCGCGTCGCCGATGCCCTCGCCCGAGGCGAGCCGCCGGCCGTCGGGCGAGAAGGCGGGGCAGATCTGGTCGATGCCGTCGCCCTCCGATCCCAGGATCATGTGCGGTGCAGCGCCCTCGCGCACGAGATGGATGTTCCCGCCGGAGGAGAAGGCCACCCAGTTCTCCTCGGGCCCCGGCGCCGGCGTGGGATCGGACGTGGTCACCGGTGCGGGCTGCGTCTCGCCGGTGAGCGATGTCGCGATCGCGCCGCCGGCGACAGCGCCGACGAGCACCAGCGAGACGGCGATCGCCGTGAACTGAGCGCGGCGGGAGTCCGCCGGGCGGATGCTCTGCGTGCCGGCGAGCACGAGATCGCGCATCTCGTCGTGTTCGCGTTCGGACAGCGCGTCGTGGGTGGTCACGATGCCTCCAACGTCGTCATCGCGTCGCGCAGCTTCGTGCGCGCCCGGGCGAGGCGGGACTTGACCGTGCCCACCGGGATCCCGAGGGTCTGCGCCGCCTCGCGGTCGGGATACCCCTCGAGGATGGTCAGCACGACGACGCTCTGCTCGCGCGCCGGCAGTCGGCGAAGCGCCGCCATCACGCCCGTCTCGTCGGCCGTGACGATCTGTGTGCTCCGGGGCTCCGGGGCACGGGCGATGAGGGCGCGGTAGCGGCGACTGGAGCGTTCGAGATTGCGCGCCGAGTTCGACACCGTGTTGAGCAGCCACGGCAGCGGCGAACCGTCGACGAGCCGCACCGAGGCACGCTTGCGCCACAGTTCGTAGAAGGCGATGACGACGGCATCCTTCGCGTCTTCGCGGGCCGTGAGCAGGCGGCACGCGTGGCGGAACAACCGCGCTTCGTGGCGGTCGAAGAGGGCGGCCAGTGCGACGGAGTCGCCTGCGCGAACCCGTGCCCAGTCGGACGCGTCATCGTCCATACCCTGTAGTGTCCGCTCACCGACGAAAGGTTCATACCGGTCGGGCGCATAATTGCCGCATGAGCGAGATCAAGACACAGCCGACGGATGCCGACGTGTCGGCGTTCCTCGAAGCGGCGACGCCGCAGCGCAGGCGAGACGACGGGTTGGCGCTCGCCGAGATCTTCGGCGACGTGACCGGGGCGGAGCCGGTGCTGTGGGGGCCGTCGATGGTCGGCTACGGCAGCTACCGGTACGTATCGCCATCGGATCCGAAGCGGCAGGGCGACTGGCCGAAGACCGGCTTCTCCCCGCGCAAGGCACAGTTGTCGCTGTACGGACTCAAGGACCTGCCCGAGGGCGCGGCGCTGCTCCCGCAGCTGGGCTCGTACACCGAGGGGGCGGGCTGCGTGTACGTCAAGAAGCTCGACGACGTCGACCTCGACGCGCTGCGGCGGCTGATCGCCATCGCATGGGGCCGCGGCGACGACCCGGTGCCGGGGTCATGAGACTCGCCCAGGTCGCCCAGCACGCCGACGACCTCGGCCGTGCCGCGCGGTTCTACTCGGCGCTCCTGCAGGCCGAGCCGACGGCCCTCTTCGATCCGCCCGGGCTGCTGCTCTTCGACCTCGACGGAGTGCGCCTGCTGCTCGACCGCGGCGCCCCGTCGTCGCTCGTCTACCTGGCGGTCGACGACGTCGAGGCCGCGCTCGAGCGGCTCGGTCCCGATGTGGAGGTGGTCTCCGCCCCGCATGTGATATTCCGCCACGAGGACGACACCCTCGGGCCCGCCGGCCACGACGAGCAGCAGGCGTTCATCCGCGACAGCGAGGGCAACACCGTCGGACTGATCGGCTTCCGCGCGGTGTGACCGCCCCTGTCGCGCGGGCCTGCTGGGCGCATACTGCTGTTCGGTGAGCAGGATGCTGCGGCATCCTGCTGGCCGTTCGTGATTCGTCATGCGCAATCTGCGTCGCCCCGGCGTAGGCTGGAGAGGTGAGCGCCTACGTCTCGGCGTTCGAGCTGTTCTCCATAGGAGTAGGACCCTCGAGCTCCCACACGGTCGGCCCCATGCGGGCCGCATCCGACTTCGTCATGCGCCTGCGCGAACTCGGCCTCCTCGATCGCGTGGAGCGGGTGACGTGCGCGCTGTACGGCTCGCTCGGCGCCACCGGCATCGGCCACGGCACGCCTGACGCCGTCGTCGCCGGTCTCCAGGGCCTCGAACCCGAGACCGTCGAGCCCGACGCGGTGCGCGGCGCCTGGACCCACTGGCCTGCGGGTCGGCCGCTCGCGCTCGCCGGCACGCACTCCATCGGATTCCACCGCGAAGACGTGCGGTTCCTGCCGCGCACCCGGCTCGACGCCCACCCCAATGCGATGACGCTCGAGGCCTGGATGCGGACGGATGCCGGACCGGCCCGTCATGCCGACTCGGGGGTGCACCTCACCGGCGCGGCTTTCGCGCTGTCGGTACCCCGGGCCGAGGAATCCGTCGACGGACTCGTGCTGAGCGAGACGTACTACTCGGTCGGCGGCGGCTTCATCCGCCGCGAGGGCGAGCCGCCGCGGGTGCAGGCTCACGCGTACCCGCTCGACTTCGCGAGCGCGGAGGAGCTGCTCGAACTGTGCGACGACCGCGGCATCACCATCGCCGAGGCAGCGCGCCTGAACGAGGAGGCGCTGCGCGGCGATGAGGAGATCGCCGCCGGGCTCGATGCGATCTGGGATGCGATGGCGGCCTGCGTCGAGGCCGGGCTCGAGGCGGGGGGCGTGCTGCCCGGCGCGCTCGGGGTGAAGCGGCGTGCGGCGGCCATCCGGGAGCAGCTCGATGCGGCCGAGGCCGACGGGCGGCGCGAGCTTCCGGGGGAGTGGCTCGGCGCGTTCGCGCTCGCCGTCAACGAGGAGAACGCCGCCGGCGGACGCGTGGTCACGGCGCCGACCAACGGGGCTGCGGGCATCCTGCCGGCCGTGGCGATGTACTGGTGGCGCTTCCTCGCCGACTCGGGCCTCGGGTCGGGCAACGCGGTGACGCCGTACGGCGAGCTCGTCGGGAGCGCGCTCCTCGGCTACGACGGCCACATCTCGCAGCCGGCCGAGGTCGCCGAGTGGGACGACGACCACGTCGCCGATGCGAACCGGCGGCGCGGCATCCGACGGTTCCTCCTCACGGCTGCCGCGCTCGGCTCGCTGTTCAAGGCGAACGCGTCGATCTCGGGGGCCGAAGGCGGCTGTCAGGCAGAGGTCGGCTCGGCGTGCGCGATGGCGGCAGGTGGGCTGACGGCCGTCATGGGAGGCACGAACCGGCAGATCGAGAACGCCGCCGAGATCGCGATGGAGCACCACCTCGGGCTCACCTGCGACCCGGTGGGCGGTCTCGTGCAGATCCCCTGCATCGAGCGCAACGCGATCGCCGCGTCGACGGCGGTGACGGCGGCACGGCTCGCGCTGCGGGGCGACGGCTCGCACTACGTGTCGCTCGACGCGGTCGTGGAGACGATGCGGCAGACGGGCATCGACATGTCGACGAAGTACAAGGAGACGAGCGAGGGCGGCCTCGCGGTCAACGTCGTCGAGTGCTGAGATCGCGCCCTAGGATCGACCTGCCCCGAACCCGGATCACCGCGAGGACGCCGATGACCCTGCCCGAGCTCACCGCTCCCGTCTCCCTCACCCTGCCGAACGGCCGACTCAACCGGGACGCGGTCGGATGGGCGCGCGAGCCGCTCGTCGACACCGCCGGAATCGGGCATCGCGTCGGGCGCGGCTTCGGCCGCAACAAGCGGTGGGAGTACTGGAACGTCGTCACGCCGACCCACATCATGGCGCTCACCGTGTCGTCGATCGACTACGCCGCCGTCAGCGAGGTGTGGGTCTTCGATCGTGCGACCGAGCGCGAGATCGGCACGGCGACGTCGGTCGTGCTCGGGCGCGCGACGCTCCCCGCCACGCTCGAGATGGGGCCGTCGCGGGCTCGCGCGAAGGATCTCGCCATCGACATCGACGAGGTTCCCGGCGGCACGCGCCTGCGGGCCGCGACCCACCGTGCGTCGTTCGATGTCGTCGCCGAGCTGCCCGCCGGGCATGAGCGCCTCGCGGTGGTCGTGCCGTGGAGCGACACCCGCTTCCAGTACACGGTGAAAGACGTCGCCCGTCCGGCGACGGGCCGCGTCGCGTTCGACGGCGAGATCTTCGAGGTTCCGGCCGGCCAGTCGTGGGCGGTGCTCGATCACGGCCGCGGTCGATGGCCGTACGACATCGCATGGAACTGGGGTGCGGGGTCAGGCGAGTCGGGAGGCCGGGTCATCGGCATCCAGGTCGGCGGCCGGTGGACCGAGGGCACTGGCTCCACCGAGAACGCGATGCTCATCGACGGCCGCCTGCACAAGATCCACGACGAGCTGCGGTGGGACTACGACATCGCCCGGTGGCGGGAGCCCTGGCGCGTGACCGGCGGCGGGCTCGACGCATCCTTCCTCCCGTTCTTCGACAAGGTGTCGCGAACCGATCTGGGGATCGTCTCGTCGCGCACCGACCAGTGCTTCGGGCACTGGAGCGGAACGTTCGCCGTGCCCGGGGGCGAGGTCGTCGCCTTCGACGGCATCGTCGGCTGGGCCGAAGAGGTGCACAACCGCTGGTGACGGATGCCGCGGCCCGCGGTCGTCGCTCTCAGGCGAGCAGGCCGGCCGAGCCCATCACCGACTCGGGGGTGATCTTGATGACGACCCGCTGCGGGTTGACGCGCGGCTGCCGGTAGCGGCCGGCGTAGAGCCGCACCGCCAGGGCGACGGCGTCGGGGTCGCGTTCGATCACCGCTGAGCCCGCGATGCTCAACCACTGCGCGCCGGACACCTGGGCGACGGTCGCCCGGGCGTCGCGCTCGACGTTGCGCACCTTCTGGGTCGCATCGGACGTGATGATGCGAACGTCCCCTTCGTGCACGGTGAAGCCGACGGCGACGACGTGGATGCGGCCGCTCGGCCCGATCGTCGAGAGGGTGGCGAGGTGGCGGTCGGCGAGGAACTCGACGCCCGCGGGCATCAGGGAAGCGAGCGAGACCATCAGCGATGCGGGTAGCCGGCGTCGGACGACCCGCGCAGCTTGGCGGTGAGGTCGCGCAGATGGGCGAGCTCTTCGTCGCTGAGCACCGCCATGCGTGCGGCGATCGCGCGGCCGTGCGCGGTGGCGACCTGGCGGAATCGCGCGGCGCCTTCGTCGGTGGCGCGCACCAGTGACCCGCGGCCGTCGTCGGGGTCGGCGCACTTGGCGATGAGGCCGCGCGCGACCATGCGGTCTACCAGGCGCGAGACGCTGGGCTGGCTGATGAGCATGTTCGCGGTGACGTCGCGCAGTCGGGCGGTCTGATCGATGCCCCGGGTGACCGTCAGCAGCACGTCGTACTCGGCCTGCGAGAGGGTGTCGTCGAAGTCGCCGTTGATCTGCTCGAACACCTCGTGCTGGGCGCGGAACAGGCTCTCCCAGGCGTCGATGGCCAGGCGGCGGTCGGTCATGCCCTCAAGAGTATTGCGAACCTGCCCCATAGGCTGTGCTTCATGGGGACTGGGTCTGTCGAGCCCGCACGACGGGTGTGCTCGTTCGCAGCCGCGATCGCACTCGCGGTGCTGCTCTCGATCGCCTTCGTGCTCACGGGCGGCGGGCGCGACGCCGCGGTCGCCGACGTCGAGGACTTCACGTTCGAGAGCATGGACGTCGTCTACGAGCTCGGCCGGGCAGACGACGGGACGAGCACGCTGCGCGTCACCGAGACCTTCGTCGCCGTGTTCCCCGAGTTCGACCAGAACCGCGGCATGCGACGCAGCATCCCCGATTCGTATCTAGGGGCTCCGCTGAACCCCGCGCTGGTGTCGATCACCGATGCCGACGGGCGGGCGCGCGCGTCGGAGACGGCATCCGAAGACGGATACTTCAGCATGACGTCGCGGGCCGACGACTTCGTCCACGGCCGGCAGACGTACGTGTTCACGTACACCCTCGAGAACGTCGCGCGATACTTCGCCGACACCGGGCGCGACGAGTTCTACTGGGACGTGAACGGCACCGAGTGGCGGCAGCCGTTCGGCGCGGTGTCGGTCGAGCTCGTCGTCGATGACTCGGTCGCGGGAGCCCTCACCGGGGACCAAGCCTGCTACGTCGGATACCAGAGCGCAGAGGCCACGTGCCCGATCACGGCCGACGGGTCGACGTTCACGGCCTCCACGACCACGGTGGGTCCGTACGAGACGCTGACGATCGCCGTCGGATTCGAGCGCGGAACCTTCGCCGAGTTCGATCCGTCGTTCTTCGCGTCTTCGTGGGGATGGCTGCAGGCTGTCGCTGCCGCGCTGCTGGCCGGCACGATCGTGTTCGCCGGGGTCACGCGCGCGCGCAAGCTCCGCGACGAGCCGGGTCGGCCGACGATCATCGCCGAGTACACCCCGCCCCCGATCATCGACGCGCTCGAGAGCGCCGTGCTGCTCGGGAGGACGACCAAGGGGATCCCCGCCGAGGTGCTCGAGCAGGCGGTGGTCGGCAGCATCCGAATCGAAGAGGGTGCGCGCCGCTGGTTCAGCGGCGCGAAGCTCAAGGCCGTTCTCATCGATTCGTCGAAGGCCGACGGTGACGGCCGGATGCTCCTGCGCGGGCTGTTCCCGTACGGCGCCCCGGGCGAGGAGTTCGAGTTCGGCCGCACCGACCGCAGCTTTTCGGCGGCGGCGCAGCACATCTTGAAGGCCGCAGAGCGGGAGCTGAAGAATCGGGGACTCCGCCGCGAGGTGTCGGTGTCGACGCGGGTGCTCCCGGCTGCGCTCGCCGTGATCGCGGCGGCGTTCGTGATGCTCTTCGGCTTCGTCGCGCTCGATGCGTTCGTCGCTCCGCTCGTGCCGATCCTGCTCATCCTCGCGGCTGCGGTGGGTGTGTTCGTGGTGATCGGCCTCGTATCGCGCAAGCCGCTCACCGCGCTGGGCGCGGAGACGCGCGACCACCTGGCCGGGCTGAAGATCTTCATCGAGTGGGCGGAGGCGGACCGCATCCGCATGCTGCAGTCGCCTACGGGGGCGGAGCGCGTGCCGGTCGATGTGAACGACCCGACGCAGAAGCTGAAGCTCTACGAGACGCTGCTGCCGTACGCGGTGGTGTTCGGGCAGGAGAAGGCCTGGGCGAAGGAGCTTGCCGTGCTCTACGCCGGCGGCACGCCGGGCTGGTACTACGGCACGCACGGCTTCGATGCGGGCTCGTTCTCATCGGGCATCTCGTCGCTGTCGGCGAGCGCGGCATCGTCGTCGTCGACGTCGGGCGGTTCGGGTGGCGGCGGTTCGGCCGGTGGTGGCGGCGGAGGCGGTGGCGGCGGGGGCGTCTGAGGCGGCGCGACTCAGCCTTCGCGTTCCTGCCCTCAACTGTCGTCGTACCCCGAGCGATCTCGCCGGTCGCGCCTGTCGCGCCGGTCGCGCCGGTCGCGCCGTGGTTCGTCGCGCGCCCGCCGTCATGTCGCGCTGTCGCGGTCATGTCGCGAACTCGGCGTCATGTCGCGCACTCGGCGTCATGGCGCGCACCCGCGGTCATCCTGCCCGCCTTCGGCGGCGGAGCTTCTCGATCTCGAGGTGGGTGGATCCTCGAGCTGGTCGCCATCGCCGGTACGGATCGATCCAGTTCGGGGCGCGGGTCTCGGGCAGGCCGTCGACGATGCGCACCTTCCATCCGCTGGTCTCGAGGGTGCGGTGATGGTGCCAGCAGAGCATCACGCCGTTGTCGGTGTGGGTCGGACCCCCGCGGGAGTGCTCCTCGACGTGATGGATCTCGCACCAGGCGGCCGGGATGCGGCACCCGGGGATGATGCAGCCGCCATCGCGCGCGGTGATCGCGCGGCGCTGATGTGCGGTGAACACGCGCTGCGGGCTGCCGAGTTCGACGATGCGTCCGTCATCGCTGAACACGAGACGCTGGATTCCGCCGCAGCAGGCGATCTGCCGGGCGACGTACGCCGGAACGACGGTGTCGGTGCCGTCGATGATCGCGACACCGCCCTCGTCGCGGGCGAGGTCGCGCGCCGAGATCGTGACGAGCAGAGTCGGCGCCGCGCCGCCGATCGACGGCATCTCGGCTGAGCGTGCCGCGACCCCGAGGATCGCCGCCAGCGCGTCGTGCTGCTTCTGCTGGCGAGTTCGAATGTCGAGCGGCACCACGCTCGCCGGATCATCGGCCGGGTCGCTGAACCGCACGCCGGCATCGCTCTGGCTCCCGTTCGAGCCGGAGCCCGAGCGCACCCCAGTTTCGCACCGGCTCTCGTTCGAACCCGAGTCCGAGCCCGAACTCGAACCCGCCGCGGCCCCCGATGTGCGTGGCGAGAGCTGCGCGTGCAGCAGCCGGTCGAGCTGCGCGGCGACGTCGGGCAGCAGTGCGCCCGTCACCGGCACGAGTCCCTCGCGCTCGCGACCGACGCGGAGGAAGCGGCGTCGTGCCGCGCGCTCATAGTCGGGAAGCACCCCGTCGGGGTCGAGCGCGAGAGCCCAGACTCGCGCCTGCAACCGGGTCTCGTCGGCGGTGCATGCGGGGGCATCGTCGGCGGCACCGCCGGAGGCGCCACCTCCGATCGCTGCGCCGACGAGTTCGCTCTCGGCCGCGGCGATATCGGTCGGATGGCACCGATCCGCGATCGGATCGAGGGTCGTCGCGACGGCGGCCACAGTGTCGGACCCGATCGAGCCCGAGATCAGGGCGTCGCGCAGCAGCGGCCAGCGAGCGGGAACGGTCTCGCCGGAGAGCGCCGTGGTCGTGGCGATCGTGCGCGCCGCGCGCAGTCGGGAGGTGGCGCTCGTCGCGGCGATCCCGGTCGCGCGCACGAGAGCCTCGGTCGCGTTCGCGCACCCGAGGCGGGTGCACAGCCGCGCGGCTCCACGGTCGGCTCGCGAGCGATCGTCGATCTCGCCCGCGACCAGAAGCCGCGCGGCATCGATCCGTCGGCCGAGCTGTTCGATGACTCGAGCGAGTGCGATCGAATCGGCATCCGTCACCGAGCGCGCTACGTCGTTCGCAAGGGGAGTGCTCAGCACCTCGGCCGCCGCGCGATCGAGCGCGGAGAGCTGTTCGATGAGGGTGCCCGCGCCGTTGTCCACGCTTCTATTCTGGCGAGGGCCTCCGACATTCTGCGCTCATAAACCCCAGATCAAACCGTGTTCCTGTGGATAGCGCCGTGGCGATGACGGTTGGGGAGGAACGGATGCTCCGCACCGACGCGTGCACTGGTTGAGGCCGGTATCGCCCACCCGCCGCCGGCCCGTCGCGTCGGCTAGGGCGTGCCGGACAAAGGTGGAGGGCCGCGACTGACCTCAAGAACCTGCAGCGCCATGGTCAAGTGCACCTATTGACTTTCGATAGGTATCTATCGAGAATCGATACATGAATCTCGACTTGCCTCGGCCGCCACTCCCTCTCGTCGTCGCCACCGAGGTACTCCTTGGCGTCCTGTTCCTCGTCGGCCTCGGCGCGATCGCGCTCCTTCCCAGCTTCTCCGCGAACGTCGCGACCAGCGTTCCCGAGTACGCAGACCTTCGCGATCCGCTCCTCGCGATCGCGATCACCCTCACGATCCTCGGTCTCATCGCCCTCGCCATGGTCGCGTTGCTGGTGCACCGCATCTACAGCTTGACCGTGCTCACACGTCCGTCCCTGCTCTGGGTCGACGTGCTCGTGGTCACTGCCGTGTGCGCCATCGTGCTGATCGTCACGGCATTCGTTGTGATCAGCAAAGGCCAGGCGGGGAGCCCCTTCGTCGCACTCGTCCAGGCCATGGCCTGTCTCACCCTGATGGCGATCGTGTGCATCACCCTCGTGCTGCGCTCCCTCCTGCGAAGCGCCATCGTGATGCGCGCCGAACTCGACGAGGTCGTGTGATGACGATCCGCATCACGATCGACCGCATGCTCGCCGAACGCGGCATGAGCGTCGGCGACTTCGCAGGCGCCATCGGAATCACGCCGGCAAACGTCGCAGTCCTCAAGAATGGACGCGCGAAGGCCGTGCGTTTCGCGACACTCGACGCGATCTGTCGAGTCCTCGACTGTCAACCCGGCGACCTGCTCCGCTACGAAGAACACGATCCGCAGCCCGCCGAATTGTCGAACACGCCCTAGGTGAGGTCCGGAAGATCGCCCCGCTTCCGTCGTGCTCCCGCGAAACCGGCCCGACGAAGCAGCGCTCTAGACTGCCTCGCATGCCCGCCCATCGGTACGTCGTCGTCGCGCTCTTCGACCCGATCTCGGTCGGCACCGTGCTCAGTCGACGGCGCTGGCCAGCTCATGTGACCCTCGTTTCGAATTTCACGACCGAGGCATCCGTCGACCTGCTCCACGACACCGTGCGCGCTGCGATCGCCGGCGCCGCTCTGGCGGCGGACACCGGGGCAACAGTGGACAGCGCCGCGACCCCAGACGCCGCCACAACCGCAGGCACCACCGCCACCGCAGACGAGGCGTCGCTCCTCGATGCCACCGTGCTCGACATCGAGCTGGGCGACCTCGCCCTCTTCGGCCCCGACCGCGACATCCCGGTGCGGCTCGTGGTGACGCCGCGCATCGCCGATCTGCATATCGGGCTGATCGATCGCCTCGAGGCGGCGGCGGGGATCATCCCCGATGTGGCCGGCTACTGGCGGTCCGGTTACCGCCCGCACCTGACGCTCACGCCGACGATCAGCGCGGCGGCCGGTGACCGCCTGCGCGCGAGGTCGATCGCGATCGCGCGGCTCGACGGTGACACAGCCATCATCGTCTCCGCATCGGATACGGCGCGTGCCGAATCGAACCCCGAGATCGAGGTCCGGCGTGCCACACCCGCCGATCTGCCCGGCCTCGCGCGACTCAAGATCGAATGGGCGCGGCTCGACGATGCGCCGCCGGCGGACGAGGTCGTCGCGTTCGCCGATGATCTCGGCGCGTGGAACGCGCGTCAGGGCGACGGTCTCGTCGTCGAGGTCGCCGTCGCAGACGGAGCAGTCGTGGGCATGGCGTGGATGGTGATCTTCGAGCGTGTGCCCGACTTCTCCGACCGGCACAGGCTGACCGCCGACATCCAGAGCGTCTTCGTGGCTCCGGCTCACCGCGATCGCGGAGTCGGTTGCCGGCTCGTCGACGAGCTCTGTCGCGAGGCGGACCGACGCGGCATCCCGCGGACTCTCGTCAGCGCGAACGAGCGTGCGCTCGGCCTGTACCGGCGCTCGGGCTTCGCGCCGTCACCCGTGCTCCTGCAGCGCGTGCGGGGCGGCGAGTCCTAGCCGACCACCGAACCGCGGGCCCGCAGCACGCCGAGCCGCACACAGAAGTGGGCCGGTCGGAGAGGCTTCCGACCGGCCCGTGTCCCTCTGCACCAAGAGTGTCCTGCAATCACATGTCGGCAGCTGCCACAGCAAAACAACTACCGTGCATGCACTCTATAACGGCAAGGTAACGGTGGCAACGATTTGCCGTTATCTTTTCGTGATTCATCGAGAACGCCCAGACTCAGTCAACTGAGACCATCTCATCCCCGAGCCGGGCGAGCCCATCGACGAGCACATCGACGAGCAATTCCGCACAGCGACCATCGGGGTCGAGATCGGGATCGAACACGGTGACCGCGGCGCCGGCCGCGTACGGAGTGAGAGCTCGCAGCAGCTCCACGAGCGCATCGGGGGTCAGGCCGCCCGGGGTGGTGCTGTCGACCGCGGGCATGAACATCGGATCGAGTACATCGACGTCGAGCTGCAGCCAGAAGCCGGTGGTGCCCGCGACATCCAGGATATCGGCCGCGACAGCGTGCGCCCCGCGTTCGAGCACCTCGCGTGATGTCGCGGCCAGACCGATCGCGGCGCGGACCCGCGGCAGGTTCGGGTCGTCGTCGCGGCATCCGACGTGGACAGTTCTCGCTGCGGCGAAGTACGGTCCTCGTCCGTCGATGTCGCTGATCGCCGGCCAGTGCAGCCCGATCGCCGCGGCGAGATCCTCGCCGGCGACGCTTGCGCAGGCATCCGTGAGCGCCGGATGCCGGAAGTCGGTGTGTCCGTCGACGTGCACGAGGCCCCACGGCCGCTGCGCGCCGCTGGCGAGGCCAGCACCGATCACGAGGCTGCAGTCGCCACCGAGCACCAGCGGCGCGCGGCCCGCGTCGAGCACGGCATCGACCCGCGCAGCGAGTCGACGTGCGTGCTCGACGAGCGCCGCTTCGTTCCGCACATGACCCGGCGCACGGGTCTCGTCGTCGTCGACGTATCTGCCCGGGAGGATGACCCCCGCGTCGACCGCACCGAGGCGGGCGAGCCGTTCGTGGAGCCCCGCTTCGCGCAGAGCCTCGGGCGCCTTGGCCGTGCCGGGCACGGCGCCGCGCACCGGCGGCCGCAGGCCGAGATTGGTGGGCGCCGAGATCAGACCGATCACCCGGCCAGTATGCCCGCATCCTCGGACGACGAGATCGTCCTGAGGTATGACCCACGCGATACTTCCGGGTGATGTGCCGGGCCGCGGTCGATTCCTAGCGTCGAAGGGTGGACATCCTCAACGACTTCGTGCTGCAGGCGGCGGCGTCCCCGTGGCTGCTGCTGGTGATGTTCGCGGTGGCGATCATCGACGGGTTCTTCCCGCCGATCCCGAGCGAGACGGTGCTCGTGGGCGCCGCGGCGGCAGCGGCATCCACCGGCGATCTGGCGATCGTCGCTCCACTGGCTCTGGTCGCGGCACTCGGCGCGTGGATCGGCGACAACCTCACGTACGCGATCGGGCGCGCTGTCGGAACGAACCGGTTCGCCTGGATGCGTCGCCCTCGCGTCGCCGCGGCGTTCGATCGAGCACGATCGGGTCTGTCGCGCCGCGGCGCACCGCTCATCCTCGGCGCACGGTACATCCCGGTGGGTCGGGTCGCGGTGAACATGTCGGCGGGGGCGCTGGGGTATCCGTGGCGCTGGTTCGTCGCGTTGAGTGCGCTCGCCGCCGTCACCTGGGCGGTGTACTCGGCGGGGGTCGGGATGCTCGCGGGCAACGTGTTCGCGGGGCAGCCGATGCTCGGCGCCGTCATCGGCATCGTGCTGGCGCTCGTGCTCGGACTCGTCATCGACCGCATCGCCGCCGTGCGCCGCTCGCGGGCGGCGTCGCGAGAAGCGGCGCCGACGACGGCGCAGGGCGACGCCGACGAACGCGCCTCGCTCCCCGTGGGCGCATCGGCCAGACTGGCGGGATGGCGATGACGCGGGATCGGCGAGTGCCGCAGCCCTGGGTGTGGGTGGTCGTCGCGGTGACCGCGGTCGTGCCGGTGTACGCGGTGCTCGTGCCGCTGCAGGCTCTCGTGTACGGCACCTCGCTGCCGGTCGCCTTCCTCCTCGGCGCCGGGCTGTGCGCAGCGGTGCCCCTGGCGATCCGGTACCCGCGCGCCTCGACCGCCCTGTTCGGCGTGTCGGCGCTCGCGCTGCCGCTGGTCGTCACGCCGACAGGAGCGGACGCCGGACCGTGGCCGTGGTCGGTGTCTGCCATCATCGCCTTCGCGCTCTTCATGCTCGCCATCACGAGCGCGCACGGCTGGCGCGTCGGCCTGATCGCGTGGGTCGTCGGCGCAGCCGGTCCGCTCGTCGCGCCGATCGTCCGCCCGGACGCAGCCGCGACGGGAGCCGTGATCGCCGATCTGATCGTCGCGACCTCGGTCGCCGCGGCCGCGGGCGTCGTCGGCGCCCTCGTCGCGGCGCGCATCCGGGTCGGAGAGGAGCTCGCCCAGTCCCGCGAACTCACTGCCGTCGAGCAGTCCCGGCGCGAACTGGTCGAAGAGCGCGCCCGCATCGCCCGGGAACTCCACGACGTCGTCGCCCACAGCATGTCGGTGATCCAGGTGCAGGCATCCACGGCGCGATACCGGCTCTACGACGTCGCCGACGACGCGGCCGCCGAATTCGACGGCATCGCCGCGCTCGCCCGGCAGTCGCTGACCGAGATGCGCCGGCTGCTGGGAGTGCTGCGCACCGACGACGACGCACCGCCGCTCGCCCCGCGCCAGGGGATCGCCGACATCGCGGAGCTCGTCGACGCCACCCGCCGGGCTGGGGTCGCGGTCGAGCTGTCGGTCACGGGGGAGTCCGCTGACCCGCCGCCGAGCGTGCAGCTCACCGCGTACCGCATCGTGCAGGAGGCGCTGAGCAACGCCGTGCGCCACGCGCCCGGCGCCGACATCGACGTGATCGTCGCCGTCCGCGCGGCGCAGGTCGAGGTGCGCGTGCACAACGGACAGGCGACGGATGCCGCGCCCCCGACGCTCGGCAGCGGCCACGGCCTGCGCGGCATGCGGGAGCGCGTGGCCCTCGTCGCGGGTAGTCTGACGGCCGAAGCCGGCCCCGACGGGGGCTGGACCGTCACCGCGGTGCTTCCGCTCGCGGTCGGGGCAGAGGAGCGCGGGTGAGCATCAGCGTGCTGATCGCCGACGATCAGGCGATGGTGCGCGCCGGTTTCGCGGCCCTGCTCGACGCCCACGAGGGCATCCGGGTCGTGGGCCAGGCCGCCGACGGAACGGAGGCCGTCGCGCTCGCGGCGCGCCTCGACCCCGACGTGATCCTGATGGACGTGCGGATGCCACAGCTCGACGGGATCGCCGCCACCCGACGCATCCTCGGCGACCGGTATCCCGCCGCCCACGTGCCGCGGATCCTCATGCTGACCACGTTCGACATCGACGACTACGTCTACGACGCGCTGCAGGCCGGCGCCAGCGGGTTCCTGCTCAAAGACGCCCTTCCGGAAGAGCTCGTACACGCGGTACGCGTGATCGCGGCCGGCGAGGCCCTGCTCTCGCCGAGCATCACCCGCAAGATGATCGCGCAGTTCGCGGCGCAGAAGCCCCGGCCGGCCCGCTCCGCCGCGGTGCTCGCCGAGCTCACCGACCGCGAGCGCGAGGTGCTCGTGCTCCTCGGCAAAGGGCTCTCGAACAGCGAGATCGGGTCGACGCTGTTCATCGCCGAGCAGACGGTGAAGACGCACGTCGGCAAGGTGCTCGCCAAGATCGGCGCGCGCGACCGCGTGCAGGCCGTGATCTTCGCTTACGACTCGGGTCTGGCCGAACCCGCGTCCTGAGGTCGGCGCGGATCCCGCCAGCCGGCGTCGTCGCACGGGCGCAGATCTCACCCCTGGGTAGGGGTGCAGACGGCACCGTGGTGTGATGCGGCGGCATCCACCGCGTCCTTAGCCTCCTCGGAGCACACCCCGAGGAGGACTCCCATGGCCATCATCCCGGCGCCTCGCCGAAGCGCGCGACCCGCTCTGCCGCTCACCGCCGTGCCCACCATCGCGGTGCCCGTCGCCCCAGCCCCGACGACGCGCGACGGCGCCATCGATCTCGTGCGGGCATCGTGCGTCGCCGCGGTGGTCGCGCTCCACGCGCTCATGGTCGGCGTCACCGTCGACGCGTCGGGCCCGGTGTTCGCGAACGCCGCGGAGGGCGCGTCGTGGTTCGCTCCGCTCACGTGGGTGCTGCAGGTGATGCCGCTCTTCTTCGTGGTCGGCGGTTTCGCCGGTGCGACCGCGTTCCGGCGGCGCCGTGCACGGGGAGGAACGCGCGCGGAGTTCGTCGCGGGCCGGGTGCAGCGATTGCTGGTGCCCGCGGTGGTGGTCGTCGGCGTCGTCGGGGCCGCACTCGCGGCGCTCGCGATGGCGGGTGTTCCTGCCGACCTGGTGGACGTCGCCGGGTGGCGCTTCGCGCAGCCGCTGTGGTTCCTCGGGGTCTTCCTGCTGTGTCAGGCGCTGCTTCCGGTGCTGCTCGTCGCGCATGAGCGCCGGCCGCTCACGACGATCGGGGCGCTCGCAGCGGCGGCTGTCGTGGTCGACCTCGCGCGCGCCGCGACGGGCGTCGAAGCGATCGGCATCCTCAACCTCGCATTCGTCTGGCTCGCGCTGCAGCAGATCGGCTTCTTCCTCGCCGACGGTCGCATCGATGCGCTCCGCCGGCGCACGCGGGTGCTGGTGCTCGGTGGTGCGGTGGCAGCGCTCGCCGCGTCTTTCGCCGGCGGGATCTACTCGCACGACCTGATCGCCAACCTCAACCCGCCGACCACCGCGCTCCTCATCGTGGGCGTCGCCCAGTCCGCCGCCTTCTCGCTGCTGCGCGATCGCCTGGACTCGCTCAGCCGCAGCAGGAGGATCGCCGGCTTCACCCGGTTCGTCACCGAGCGCACGATGACGATCTACCTCTGGCACATGCCGGTGCTGCTGGCGATGGCGGGCGCGTCGGCGCTGTTCGCGCTGTCGACGGGCATCGCCCTGCCCGAGCCCTCGAGCGCGGCATGGTGGGTCACGCGTCCGGTCTGGCTCGCGGCGGCCCTCATTCTGACGGCGGTGGTCGCGTGCGCGCTCGCCGGCGTGGAGAGGCGACGGATGCCCCGGCCCGCGGCATCCGTCGCACTCGTCCCGCGGGCGGTGGCGCTCGGAATCGGCGCCGTGGTGCTGCTGCTGGTGGTGGGGACGACCGCGGTCACCGCGGCGATCGCCGTGACGATGATGCTGGTGGCGCTGCGCTGGTCGTCAGAGCGGCGTGCTGCCGACCATCATCAGCACGGAGGCGAGCACGACGCCGGCGAACAGGCCGACCAGCCGATCGATCGAGCGTGACATGGGGTTCCCTCTCTCGGTGCGCGATGTGCGCCACCGAGAAGGAGCGCGACGCGGATCACCTGATACCCGGATGCCGCTGGCGGAACCGCGAGAGGCGGCGTGACGTCGGAAGGGGCGCGTAGGTTCTGCCACGTGGCGGAGCGGGTTCAGGCGTGGTGGGCGCGGCGGCAGTTCTCGCGCGGGCTCGACGTGCCGTACGCCGTCGGCAGCTACCGCGAGGCGTGGGCCGCGTACCCGATGCTCGTGCGCCAGTACCATCCCGAGCTCAATGCGGGGATCGTCCTCTCGCAGATCCCGCCCGCCGCCGACGTGCTGCTGCTGTGGCAGTGCGAGGCCGGCCATCTGTTCGTCGCGACGCCGACCGAGCAGCGCAGTCGTCCGGGGCAGGTGCGGCGGCGATCGGCCTGGTGCCCGGAGTGCGCGCAGTCGGCGCGTCCGCCGCGCATCGTCGCTCCGCCGCTGATCGAAACGCCGGTCGCCGCTCGCGAGGCGGAGGCCGCCCGCGAGGAGGAGGCCGCTCGCGAGAATGTGCCCCCTCGCGAGAATGTGCCCCCTCGCGACGGTATTCCGTACCCACGCGCGTCTCCCGGGGCATCCGCGCGCGCGGCGGCCCCGCGAGGCACGTCGCGCGGGCGGCGTTCGCGCGCCGCTCGGCCGGTGTGCGAGAAGACCCCGGCCGTCGCGGTCGGCGAGGCCTTCGTGAGCGCGTGCGCGCCGCGGCCGGCATCGGCAGCAGAGGCGCGGGTGCGCGCCGACCTGTTCGCCCGGCTGGCGGTGACCCCCGGCATGAACGCGGTGCGCGTGGGCCGGCCGTTCTTCGGTCACGTGGAGGTCTGGCCCGACTTCGTGCTGCCCGAGCTGCGCATCGCGATCGAGTACGACACGACGGGTCGCCACGGCCTCGAGCACGTCGGTCCACGAGAGGACGTCGACCGGAGGAAGGACCGGCTGCTGCGCGAGGCGGGATGGGAGGTCGTGCGGCTGCGCACCGGTGGTCTCGCGCCCCTCGGCCCGTACGACCTGCAGCTCAAGACCGTCGGCCGCAGTGGCATCCTCCGCCTCCTCGACGTGCTGCGCGAGATCCGCGGCGAGCTGTTCGTCGACGCGTACCTCGTCTGAGCCGATGTCGCCGGTCGGTGCGACGATGCCCGCGTGGGGCGGTGACCCCACGCGGACGGTGCAGCACAGCGGGGGCCGGCCTGCGGGGCACGCGGCGCGAGAAGTCGCCGCGAACAGGTCGTGGGGAGGGCAGGATGCGGGGCGAGGCGACGGTGCTGCACGCCGACCTCGACGCGTTCTACGCGTCGGTCGAGCAGCGAGACGCGCCGGCGCTGCGCGGTCGCCCGGTGATCGTCGGCGGCGGGGTCGTGCTCGCCGCCAGTTACGAGGCGAAGGCGCGGGGGGTGCGCACCGCTATGGGCGGTTGGCAGGCGCGGGAGCTGTGCCCCGACGCCGTGGTCGTGCCGCCGCGCATGGAGGCGTACACGGCTGCGAGTCGCGACGTGTTCGCGATCTTCCGCGATACGACGCCCCTCGTCGAGGGCTTGTCGATCGACGAGGCGTTCCTCGAGGTCGGCGGCTTGCGGCGCATCGCCGGCACGCCCGAGCAGATCGCGGTGCGGCTGCGGGAGCGCGTCAAGACGGAGGTCGGCCTCGCGATCTCGGTCGGTGTGGCGCGCACCAAGTTCCTCGCCAAGGTCGCGAGCGCGGTGAGCAAGCCCGACGGGCTGCTGATCGTCGAGCCCGAGCGTGAGGAGGCGTTCCTCCTGCCGCTGCCGGTCGAGCGGCTCTGGGGAGTCGGTGCGGTGACCGCGGCGAAGCTGCACGGCCTCGGCATCCACACCGTCGGCGAACTGGCCGAGCTCGAAGCGGCGACCGCCGAGAGGCTGCTGGGCAGAGCCGCAGGGGCGCACCTGCACGCCCTCGCGCGCCTCCGCGATCCGCGCCCCGTCGACACGACCAAGCGGCGCGGATCGATCGGCTCGCAGCGAGCGCTCGGCAATCGGCCGCGCACCGCGGAGGAGCTCGAGGTCATCCTCACGCAGATCGTGGATCGGCTCGCGCGACGCCTCCGCGACCGCGACCGGGTGTGCCGCACCGTCGTGCTTCGCCTGCGCTTCGGCGACTACGCCAAGGCGACGCGGTCACGGTCGCTACGGACCGCCACCGATCGCACCGCGATCCTGCTCCTGGTCGCACAGGGGCTTCTCTCCGCGGCGCTCCCCGAGATCTCCGAGCGCGGCATCACCCTCATCGGCATCTCGCTGTCGCACCTCGGCCACGTCGACAGCGTGCCGCCTGAGCTGCCGCTCGACTGGGACGACGGATCGCAGCTCGACACCGTGCTCGATGCGGTGCGCGACCGCTTCGGCGCCGCGTCGGTCTCGCGGGCGGCTCAGCTCGGCCGGGATCCGGGACTGTCGGCGCCGCTCCTTCCCGAGCACGAGTGACCGGCGGCGAGTCACCCCCGTCGACGGAGCAGGAGCACGCCGTCGTCGAGGTGTGCGGGCGACCCGTCGGGCGCGGTCGCCGCGCGAGCGCGCACCTCGACGAGCTCGGGCGTCCATTCGGCGGTGTCGAGCGCAAGGAGGGCGAGCTCGTCGGCCGGCGAGAGCATCACCGGCGCGTGCGCGTGGGTCTCGGCAGACGACCACGGCGGCGGTGCCGCGTGCGAGATGACGAGCAGCCGCCCGCCCGGCGCGACGCGGTCGGCAGCGGAGCGCAGGATGCCGATGCGCGGGAAGTCGTCCTCCCACGAGTGGAGGAAGCTCGCGGTGACGAGGTCGAAGGCTCCGTCGGGCAGGGCCGACGCGGCGTCGCCCGACACGAAGCGCACGCGGTCCGCTTCGAGCCCACGGGCGGCGGCCGCATCCGTTGCGCGGGCGATCGCGGTGGCGGAGACGTCGACGCCCGTGGCATCCCAGCCGTGCTCGGCCAGCCACACGGCATCCGCACCCTCGCCGCACCCGACGTCGAGCACACGACCGACAGGGAGGGGCTCGACCACGGCGGCCAGCGTCGCGTTCACGCGGTGCGACCACACGCGCTCCTCGGCGGAGTACCGCTCCTCCCAGGCCGCGTTGCGGCGCACGCGGCGCGCGTCTGCGACCGCGAGCGACGCATCCTCGACGACGAGAGCCGCGTTGGCCCCGGCGCCGGCCATCGAACCGGTGCCCATCGAGAGGGGCACGTTGCCGTAGGGGGCGATCGTGTTGCCGGCGGCGAAGATGCGCGGATGGCTCGTAGCCCCGCGCTCGTCGGCGACCAGGGCCCCGTCGGCGCCGTCGACACGGATGAGGCCGAGACCGTCGAGGAATCCGTCGAGCCGTCGCGCAGCGGGTGCCGCGAAGACCGCGTCGAGCGCGTGGTCGGCGCCGTCGGCGGTGCGGATGCCGCTCAGCGCACCGTCCGTCGACACCACCTCCACGACCGGCGAGGTGACGATGCGGATGCCGCGGGCGGTGAGTCGCTCCTCGACCGACGGATCGAGCGGGCCGGCCAGCGCGGTGAACGCGGTGACCTGCTCGCTCCACTGACGCACGAGCTCGATCTGATGGATGCTCGCGGGCGTCGTCGCGAGCACGCCCAGCCCGCGGCCGCGCACCTCCCACCCGTGGCAGTAGGGGCAGTGCAGCACGGACTCTCCCCAGAGCGGGACGAGACCCGGGATGTCGGGCAGCTCGTCGCGCACGCCCGTCGTGACGACGAGCGATCGGGCGCGCTCCTCGCCGCCGTCGGCCCGGCGGACCCGGAGGGCATCGCCCTCGTCGACGACGTCGACCACGGTGGCCGCCTCGACGACGACGCCGTAGGCGGCGACCTCGGCGCGACCGCGACGGAGGAGCTCGGCCGGGTCGACGCCGTCGTGGCCGAGCACTCCGTGCATGTGCGCCGCGAAGCGGTTGCGCGGTGCTCCGGCGTCGAGCACGAGCGTCGAGCGGCCGGCCCGGCCGAGCATCTGAGCCGCACTGAGTCCGGCGACCCCGCCGCCCACGACGACGGCATCCCACTGTCGAATCTGCATGCCTCCACTTTGCGAACACGACCGCCAAGGTTGCAAACCGTCTTGCGCTATTGGCAAGATCGCCTCATGGCATCCGAACTCGACCAGGTGGGTCCTCGACTGCGCGCCGCCCGACGCGAGCACGGCTGGACGCTCGATGATCTGGCCGCGCGTGCGGGGATGTCGGCGAGCACGCTGTCTCGACTCGAGTCGGGCAAGCGTCAGGCATCGCTCGAGCTGCTGCTTCCGCTCACGCGACGGCTCGGCATCCGCATCGACGATCTCCTGGCGAACGAGGCAGGTGACCCTCGCGTCCGACGGGCCCCGACGAAGCGCAACGGGATGGTGGTCGCTCCGCTCACCCTCGACGACTCCCCGGTGCAGACGTTCAAGATCACGTTCCCGCCCACGGCCACGACGCCGGACCCCCGGGTGCACGACGGGTTCGAGTGGTTCTACGTCCTGAGCGGCAGCATCCGGCTCATGCTCGACGGCGTCGAGCACGTGATCGAGCGCGGCGAGGCGGCGGAGTTCTCGACCCATGTGCCGCACAGCATCAGCGCCTCGGCCGACGGGCCCGCCGAGGTACTCAGCATCTTCAGCGCGTCGGGGGAGCGGCTCCACACCCGACTTTCCGACGACTGATCCGGCACGCCCCGGGCGCTTCGCGAGTGGACCCCAGGCAGAGGAATGGGCCGGTCGGAGAGGCTTCCGACCGGCCCGTGTCCCTCTGCACCAAGAGTGTCCTGCAATCACATGTCGGCAGCTGCCACAGCAAAACAACTACCGTGCATGCACTCTATAACGGCGAGGTAACGGTGGCAACGATTTGCCGTTATCTTTTCGTGATTCATCGAGAACGCCCAGACTCGGCGGTTCGACCGCAGCCGTGAGGCCTGCCAGACTCGCCGGGTGACACCTCGACCCGCCCTCCCGATCGGCGGTCTCGCCAACGCGCGCGACCTCGGCGGACTCGAGCGCCGCGACGGGACGACGACCCCGGCCGGCGTGTTCTATCGCTCCGAGTCCCTCGAGCACGTGACCGCGGACGGCTGGGACACGATCCGCGAGCTGGGCGTCGCGACCATCGTCGACCTGCGCCGGCCCGTCGAGCGCACCGCGTGCGTGCCCGAAGACATCGACCTGGTCGCCGTCGACCTCGACGGCGACCACCCGGAGTTCTGGGCGCCCCTCGAGGAGGACGGCACGTGGGGCACGCCGCTGTACTACCCGGCCCACCTCGCCGAGCTGCCGCACCGCATGAGAGGGGTGCTCGATGCGATCGCGCGGGCACGGACGGGCGCGGTGCTGTTCCACTGCGCGGCGGGGTGGGATCGCACGGGCTTCGTGTCGGCGGTGCTGCTGAGCGCACTCGATGTGACGGTCGAGGCGGCGGCGGCCGACTATCTGACCTCGTTCCGCAACGCCGACGCGATGGCGACCCTCCACGGTCACACCTCGCAGGTGGATGTGCGCATCGCGGTGCTCGCCCGCCGCGGACACACGCCGGACTCGGGCTTCCGGGCCGTGTACGAGGGCATCGACCTCGCGGAGTGGTTCGCGCTCGCCGAGGTGGAGCCGGCCACGCGCGACGCCATCACGACCTGGCGGGGCGCGGTAGCGGCATCCGGCCCACGACCGGTGTGACGGCAACCGTCGGTGCCGCGTGGAGACCGGCATCCGTCGTCGCAGATGCAACGATTCAGCGCCCGCGAATCGCGCGAATAGGATGCCTGCATGGCTGGGATCGTTCGTCTGGAGGAATCCGGACTGGCGGACGCCCGTGCCCATCTGACCTCGCCTGTCGCGGAGGGCGGGCTGCGCTACTGCTCGTCGACCGCCGTGTCGGGCTCGCGGCTCGTCGACGAGGCGCTCTCGCTCGTCGATGTCGTCTCGCTCACCGTCGAATCGGCGCTGTCGGAGCAGTCGAGCGCAGCAGCCGAGCGCCTGCGCACGGTGGTCGAGGAGTTCACGCGGCTGGATGCGCGCCTCGGCGGGGCGCGTTGACCGCTGGCCTGCCCGAAATGGGCCCGGACCCGGCGAAAGGGAGCCCGGCTGCCGTCCGCGACATCGCCGCGATGTTCCGCGCGCGTGCGCAGGTCGCGCGCGACGACGCCGCGCACATGCGCGGCGCATCCAACGCGCTGACCGGCACCGTCGCCGTGAGCGTCGACGACGTGAGGCCGCGGATCGTCGCGCTGCAAGGGAAGTTCGCCGAGCTCGGCGCCGCCGACGACGAGGTCGCCCTGATCCTCGACGACTACGCGGACGGCGTCGAGGACATCGTCCGCCGCGCCAGGACCCTCCGCGCCGAGTGCGACGAAGCCTGGGCGTCGCTGTGGGCCCGCCGCTCGGAGTCGCTGGGGCAGGTGCAGGAGTTTCTCCTCGGCTGGACGATCGCGTGGGACGAGACCGTGTCGGTGGGCCTGCCGTTCGGCGGGGGTGAGGCGCCGTACCTGGACACCGGGCGGTGGAGAGGCGCGATCGACGACTTCACCGCCGCGCGCGACGCCTATCGGCTCCTCGCCGACGAGCGTGACGGCCTGGACTCCGAGGTCGCCGCCCGGCTCACCGGGGTGGAGCTGTTCGCCGCGCTGACCGACGGCGGCGGCGTCGGGATCGGCGGCGTCGGCGCGGTCGTGGACGCCTGGTCGGGCGACGCGTCCGCCGTGACGGCGCGGTCGCTGGCGGCCGTCGGCGACCCCCGGCTCGTCCGCACGGTCTGGGACGCGCTCACCGAGGCGCAGCGGCGCGGCCTGATCCTCTCCGACCCGGCGCTGCTCGGCAACCTCCCGGGGCTGCCGCCGTCGGCGCGCGTCCTGGCGAACCAGCTGAACGCCCAGGAGCGGCTGCGCGTGATCGACCGGATCCTGGCGTCGGAGCCGCACCCCTACCACCCGCGCAGCGACGACGAGATCGCGAAGCTCGAGGCCGAGAAGACGTACCTGACCGACGCGGTCGCCGGCAAGTTCGGCCTCTACTACTACGACCAGTCCACCGACAGCATCGTCGAGATGATCGGGTCGATCGGTCCCGACACCTCGGAGATCAACACGTACGTACCGGGGACATTCACCAGCGCGCTCAGCGTCTATCGCGGCGAGGTGCAGCAGGTCGGCGACTGGCTCAGCGAGCAGGACCCCGGCGTCGTCACCTTCGTCTGGAAGATGGGCGCGTTCCCGGGTGAGAACGCGATCAGCGGCGTGGCCGACATCGCCCGTGTGTTCGAGGCGAACGACGTCGGGTTCACCCTCGGAAAGGGCGAGGACATCGCGGGCTTCCAGGACGAACTGCACGTCGCCGTCGGAGACACCGCTGCGGACTTCAACGCCATCGGGCACTCCTGGGGGCTCGCGGCGATCACGTCGTCGGAAGTCGCCGGAGCGCACTACGACTCCGTCGTCTCGCTGGCCGGGGCGGGCATGCCCCCGGGGTGGGAGGCGAGTGCCGGCACGAACTACTCGCACTACTCCTACACCGACGTGCTCAGCATGGCGCAGGCGACGGGAACGGTCTGGGACGGACGCGTCCCCGGCGACGACCCCGCCTTCGAATCGCGCATCTACGAGCGGGAGGGCGACTTCACCCTGGTCGTGCAGCCATACGTCTCACCGGGCGGGGTGAGCATGCCCGTGCCGGCTGCGCCGCCGGCGGAGATCTCTGCGACGATCAGGCTGTTGGAGAATCACAATCTCATCGCCACCAGCGTCGACGAGAATCTTCGCGCGTTGAACGATCTTCTGAGAGGTGTGCGTCGATGAAGGCGATGAGGACCGCCGGGGCGATGCTGCTGTGCTTGGCGATGCTGGGAACGGCCGGATGCGCCGTCGAGAAGGTGCGGGAGAACATGACGGTCGACGAGGCCAAGGCGATCGCGCAGGCGGGCGAACTCGACATCGCCCGGAGCATCCCCACGGACCTGGTGGGCGAGACGGTGCAGCAGCCCACCGGGTCGCTGCTGAGCTGCCACGGCGAGCGCGCGTACGCGTGGGCCGGAGGCACCGTCGTGCACCTCGTCGGCGCCCCCGAGGTCGGGGACGTGATCGACGGCCTGATCGACGTCTACGCCGAGGAGGACGGGTGGTCGTCGAAGTCGTCGACGTCGGCGCACGGCGATCCGCAAGCCGAGATCACCGGGCCCGACGGGGACTGGTACCTGGTGAGCGGCTATGCGGAGGACGAGACGATCGACATCGACTCGCGCTCGCCCTGCTTCCGGCTGCCCGAGGGGCAGTCTCCCCGCGGCGGCTTCTGAGAGGCGGATGCGGAGGGCGTCGACGCATCCGCCCGCGAGATGAGGGAATCCTCACGCGCGTTCACGCGATGTTCTGCTGACAGCGGGCATCCGTCGTCCTACCGTGAGATGGCCGTCGTCCCCACCGCCGCACACGAAGGATCGTCATGCTCCCCTCTCGTCGCACCCTGGCCGTCGCCGCATCCGTCGTCGCGGGCGCATTGCTGCTCGCCACCCCGATCGCCGCTGTCGCCGCGCCGCCCACGGCTCCCCACGAGCGCGGGAACCTGCCCGACCTGCTGTTCCAGAAGGACCCGCTGCGGGTGGCGACCTTCAATCTGTCGCTCAACCGCAACGCCGCGGGTCAGCTGGTCACCGACCTGTCGACCGGCGCGAACGCGCAGGCACGGACGGTCGCCGAGATCATCCAGCGGGCCGATGCCGACGTGATCCTGCTCAACGAGTTCGACTACGTCGACGGGGGAGTCGCCGTCGACCTGTTCCGAGAGAACTACCTCGAGGTGAGCCAGAACGGCGCGACGCCCGTCGACTATCCGTACGCGTTCGTCGCGCCCTCGAACACCGGGGTCGCCAGCGGGTTCGACCTCAACAACGACGGCGCCGTCGGCGGCGGAGACGATGCGTTCGGGTTCGGCCTGTTCGAGGGGCAGTACGGGATGGTCGTGCTGTCGAAGCATCCCATCGTCGAGTCGAAGGTGCGCACGTTCCAGAACTTCCTCTGGAAGGACATGCCGGGGGCGCTCCTGCCCGACGACCCCGCCACGCCCGCCGCGGCGGACTGGTACTCGCCCGAGGAGCTCGCGGTGTTCCGGCTGTCGAGCAAGTCGCACTGGGACGTGCCCGTGAAGGTCGGGCGGCACACCGTGCACGTGCTCGCATCGCACCCGACCCCGCCCACGTTCGACGGCGCCGAGGACCGCAACGGGCGCCGCAACCACGACGAGATCCGCTTCTGGGCCGACTACGTCTCGCCCGGCAAGGCGGGGTACATCCGCGACGACGCCGGCAAGCGCGGGGGGCTGCGGGCCCTGGACTCGTTCGTGATCGTCGGCGACCAGAACGCCGATCCCCTCGACGGCGATTCGGTGGATGCCGCCATCGACCAGCTGCTCGACCACTGGCGCATCCGCGACACGGAGCCGACGTCGGCGGGTGCCGTCGAGGCCGCGACGCTGCAGGGCGGCGCGAACGCCGCGCACGAGGGCGACCCGGCCTACGACACGGCGGACTTCGCCGACGGTGCGCCCGGAAACCTGCGGGCGGACTACGTGCTGCCGTCGATCACGCTGCGGCCGGTCGGTGCGGGCGTGTTCTGGCCGGTGCAGGCTGATCCGCTGTCGGCTCTCACCGGGGTCTTCCCGTTCCCGAGCAGCGATCACCGGCTGGTGTGGGTCGACGTGCGGGTTCCGCGGCTCGCGCTCTGAGTCACCGCCGGCGGGTGTCGATGACGAAGAACATCCGACCGGCGTGGTCGCCGTAGAACGCGCCGAGGGTCAGGACGCAGCCCGCCAGGAAGGTGGCGCCGAGGGCGGGCCACACCTGCCCCTGAGCGGCGAACACGATCGCCCACGTCAGCTGGAACGCCACGAACGCCGCCTCGGCGGAGACGTACGGCCAGTGGATGCGCACTGACGAGCGCTTCGCCCGCTGCGCCGGCGGGAGCGGCTTCGAACCCGCCACGGCGGCGGACTTCGGCGTGCGCTCGAACTCGGTGTGCAGTGGACCGGCGAGCCCTTCGAGGAACGCGCAGAGCTGGTGCGGCAGCATCCCGGTGTTGATGACCACATAGGGCGCGACGCGGGCGATCCTGGCGCCGAACCTGCGGAGGCGATCGGGATACAGCTCCGGGGTCGCGGCGGAGGCGATCACGGTGGCCATCGCGAGCCAGAGCGTCATCGGCACGAGATAGACGCCGAGGCCGGCGGCGGTGCCGAAGGCGCCGAACCACAGGCCCGACTGGATGAGGGCGGGCATCAGAGTGATCCACAGTGCCCACAGCGGCCACTGCCACGGGATGCACATGTGGTAGAGCAGATGCAGGCGACGCGTGGCAGACGTCTCGCACTCCCTCGCGAGCGTCCGGAGGTGGAGACGCTGCACCTGCGCCCAGCCCTGCGTCCACCGCTTCTGCTGCGCCTTGTACGCGGTGACCGTGGTGGGAAGCTCGGCGGGCGCGATCACGTCGCGCACGAACGTCGTCCGGTACCCGGCGAACAGATGCCGGAAGCTCAGTTCGCAGTCCTCGACGAGGCTCGCCGCGCGCCAGCCCCCCGCCCGCTCGATGGCGCTCGCACGCCATACGCCGGCGGTGCCGGTGAAGTTCACGAACCCCCACGCGGCGGAGCGCCACGACATCTGCACGGTGTGATGGTCGTCGACCCACAGCGACTGCGATCGGGTGAGCGGTGACTGGTCGGCGTTGAGATGCCCCCACTGCGCCTGCACCAGCGCCAGCCCCTCGTCGGCGGATCCGTCTGCCCGGAAGAAATGGGGGATGGTCCGGTCGAGGAAGTCGGGCGTCGGGAGGAAGTCCGCGTCGAAGATCGTGATGAACTCCGCAGACGTCGCCCGGCGCCCGGCCTCGAGCGCGCCTGCCTTGTACCCGGTCCGCGCATCGCGGCGCCGGACCGACACCTGGGCGCCGCTGCGACGGCGGAGATCGGCTGCGGCGACATCGACGATCTCGCGTGCGGTCTGCTCCGTCGAGTCATCGAGGATCTGGATCTCGAGGCGCGCGGCCGGCCACCGCAGAGCGCCGACCGCGGCGATCACCCGTGCGGCCACGGCGGGTTCGTTGAACAGCGGCACCTGCACGCAGACGAGCGGTGCGTCTTCAGGGAGGCGCCCGCGCGGCCGGTGCGATCGGCCGATGGCCAGGAAGCCCAGCCGCTCGATGCTGCCGGCGGCGAGGAAGAGCAGGATCGCGGCGAACGGCGCGTGCAGCAGCAGGGTGGCGATCCACCAGCCGGGGGTCCCGACCGCGGGAGCGGGGAGGACGACGATGGCGGTGACCGCGACAGTCAGCGCGCCCGCGAGCCACAGGGCCGATCGCCACCAGGGTCCGCGACGCGCGGCGCCGACCGGCCGTTCGACGGGTCCTGCGATCCGATCGGTTGCCCTGCCGTCGTCAGGCGCGTCGGCCCGAGGCGGTGCGTCGGTGTGCGGTGAGTAGGAATCGGTGAGCATCGGAGCCTCCGGGTCGCCACGGATGACCCCGTCGTCCCGTGATGCCCCCGACGCTAGGGACCGTGCGTGGGATGCTCGTAAGCCGGTCGTGAGACCCGGCTTAGGCGCTCGCCGTCAGCGGTCCGCGACGCGCTGCTCCGGCTCAGTACCAGTCGGTCGCCTGCGAGTGGCCCCACGCGCTGCACGGCGAGCCGTACGCGCGAGCGATGTAGTCGAGGCCCCAGCGGATCTGCGTGGTGGCGTTCGTCTGCCAGTCGGCGCCGGCGGTCGCCATCTTGTCGCCGGGGAGCGACTGGGGGATGCCGGTGGCGCCACTGCCGGCGTTGTACGCCTGGTAGTTCCAGCCCGACTCCTTCGTCCACAGCGACACGAGGCACGAGAACTCGCCCGCACCCCAGCCGTACTGCTCGGCGGCGATGCGCTGGGCGTTCGCCTTGGCGCCCTCGACGGTGTTGCCGGCGGCCAGGGCCGCAGCAGCCTCTTCGGCCTTGCGCTTCGCCGCGGCGGCGGCCTGCGCAGCGGCATCCTCGGCCGCCTTCTTCGCCTCGGCGGCGTCGAGGACGGTGCGCAGTTCGGCGACGCGCGACTTCACGGCCGCAGCGTCCGCGGCGACGTCGTCGGTGAGCTCCGGCAGCAGGAGGAGCGGGATCACGTCGTGCTTCGCCAGCTGCACGACACCGTCGCGCAGGTTGCCGATCTCGATGGTGGTGTCGACGCCGAGATCGAGGTCGGACGCGGCGATCTCGACGGCCGCCGCGTTCGCGTCGGTGACGGTGGCGCGGGCGTCGGTGAGCACGGTCTCGGCGTCGTCGGCGATGGCGCTCAGGTTCTCCGAGGCTGCCCCGAGTCCGGGGAGCGTCGAGACATAGGCGGCCGGGACGGCGTCGAGGAGTGTGCCGCCGGCCTGGGGCTCGAGGGCGGCCGCTGTGGCGGTGAAGCCGGTGAGCGCGATGATGCCGAGGGCGGTGCCGGCGGCGATCGTGGTCGGTGCGACGCGGCGGCGGCGTGTGCGGCGGGCAAGGCGGATGGGCGTAGTCGTAGGCATGGCTGAGCGTGTGTTTCTTCCGGGGTCCCGCACCCCCGGGAGGGCACGACCGCGTCCTCGGGTCGGACGCACAAGCCACCGAGTCTGACCCGCCCGTCTGGACGAATACCCAGCCTCACCTGGGAGGAACGTGTGCGGGGGCGGCGCGGGACGCTCCCATGCGGCGAGGTGGTTGACGGCCGCAGAGCAATGTGTACGATGTGAACATCAGGATGTGGACGCCGTACACATGGGAGAGCCTCATGACCTCGATCACCGACCAGCACACCGCACTGCCGCCCGTCGTGGACGCGCAGACCTGGCGCGACGAACTCGCCGCGCTGCGGGCGCGCGAGAAGGCCGCCACCAGGGAACTCGACGCCATCGCGGCGCAGCGGCGCCGCCTGCCGATGGTGCGGATGCCGGAGTACACCCTCGTCGGCACGGAGGGGCCGGTGCGCCTCGTCGACGTCTTCCAGGGGCGTTCGCAGCTCATCGTCTACAACCACATGTGGTTCGACGGCAAGCAGTTCCACTGCCCGGGCTGCACGGGGTTCACCTCGCAGTTCACGCGGCTCGACTTCCTCGAGCCCTACGACGCCCGCTTCGTCATCGTGACGCAGGGGCCCATCGACGAAGCGCTCGACTACCGGCGCCGAGTCGGCAACCGCATGGACTGGTACTCGACGGCGGGGAGCGGCTTCGGCACCGACGTCGGTGCCGCGCCGGGTGCGGGCTTCGCGCTGAACGTGTTCCTGCGCGACGGTGACGACGTCTACCGAACCTGGCACACCGACGGGCGCGGCACCGAGCAGGTGAGCCACACCTTCGGGCTCATCGACCTGCTGCCGTACGGCAGGCAGGAGGCCTGGCAGGACTCTCCGGAGGGGTGGCCGCAGGGCGAGGCCTACGCCGGCTGGTTCTCGGCGAAGCGGGTAGCGGAGCTGTACGGACCGGATGCGGTGACGAGCGAGGCGACTGCCGGGTAGGGCGGCGCGCTGCGCCGGTACCGCTTCAGCCCGCGGTGAGGTGCCGGATCCCGTCGACGACCGCGCGATGCGTCGACGCGGGCTGCAGCACGCGGAAGTGCCCGCCCATCGGAACCTCGACGTTGGTCGCGCCGACGAGGGCGCTCCCCTCCGTGATGTGCGGGTCGTACGGGCCGTAGATCGACACGATCCGCGCGTTCACATGGGCGGCGAGGCCCAGCTCGACGATCGTCGCGTCGCCGGGGAGGAAGGCGCGGATGCTCGGATCGGCGAACAGCAGGACGGCGCGACGGGCGCCGCCGAACGGCGTCGCGACTGCCACGAGCCCGCGCAGGCCGAGGGCGGAGGGGGCGCCGGCCTCGGCCGCCGCCTGCTCCGACACGAGCAGGTGCTTTCCGATCAGCCCGCCCTTGCTGTGGGCGACGAGCACGCGACCCGTGGGCGCGGCGGGGAGGTCGGCGAGTTCCGCACGCAGTCGCTCCGCCGTCGCGGCGATGCTGCGCCGGTTCATGCCGAGCCCGTGCACGACGCTCACCCGGAAGCCGGCGGCGGCGAGGGCGTCGCCGAGCGGGCGGAGGAAGGTCCAGTGCTCGTAGACGCCGGGGAGCAGCACCACCTCCGGCAGCGACTCGTCGGCGGACCGCCACCGCGGCGGCACCGGACGCGGCCGACCGATCGACCACGGCAGCGCGAGCACGGCCAGCTGTCGACGCGCCGCGTAGACGTAGTCGGCTGCCCACCACAGCCCGCGACGGACGGCGGGGATGCGGCGGCGGGGTGCGGCATCCGTCGCATCGGGGCTCATGGGGGCGAGTCTACGAGGGCGGTGCTGCGGTGCCGCGCACGCCGGTGATCGCGGATTCGACGACAGAGGCGGCGAGTCCGTCGATGATCGCGGGAGGCTGCCACTGCAGCGGCCCGTTCGCGGCGATCTCGGCGAATCCGTGCACGCTCGCCCAGCACGCCCACTCGGCGAACGGGCGGCGATCGGCGTCGAGGGCGCCGGTCTCGACCATCAGGTCGAGGGTGTCGAGGAGCAGCTGGAACGGTGCGACGACCTCGTCGTCGAGCGTGACGATGCCCTCGCTCGGCTGTTCGTCCTGCGTGGCGAATGCGAGCGCGAACCACCCGCGCTCGGCGCGGGCGAAGTCGATGTAGGCGAGCCCGACGCGGCGCAGGCGCTCGATCGCGGCTTCCGCGGGCGAGAGCCGAGGAGGAGCCGCGGCGACGCGGGCCCCGATCGCCCGGGCGAGCGCGAGCTGGGCTTCGCCGGCCACCGCGCGGAGGAGGTCGTCGCGATCGGCGAAGTGCCGGTACGCGGCGTTGGGGGAGACGCCCGCCCCGCGGGTGGCCTCGCGAAGCGTCACCGCGGCGGGGCCGCCGGTGCGGGCCAGGGTGAGCCCCTCGGCGATGAGGGCATGTCGGAGGTCGCCGTGATGATAGGTGCGAACGGGGGCGTCCGTGCTCATTGCGGTCCTCCCTCCTGGTGTGTACGGTGTGAACATCACCGCATGTTCACGGTGTACACATGACTCTACCCCTCGGTGCGACGGTGCCGAGAAGACGCGCTGAAGGAGCCCGCGATGACCGCCTCGCACGACCCGGCCACCGCTGCAGCCGATGCGGTCCAGGTGACGCCCGGCCCGGCGACCCTGCGCGCCTTCTACCAGGTGCTGGTCAACACCGCGATCGCCAACGTCACCTCCAACTACCTCTGGTGGGCGCTCACGTTCTGGGCGTACCTCGAGACGCGCTCGGTGCTCGCGACGGCGATCATCGGCGGTTCGTACATGCTGCTGGTCGCCCTCCTGGGCGTCGTCTTCGGCGCGATCGTCGACCACATGAAGAAGAAGGCAGTGATGGTGCTCTCGAGCACGATCACCCTCGTCGCCTACGTCGTCGCCGGCGCGCTCTACCTCTCGTTCGACGAGTCGGTCCTGATCGACTGGGGTGGGCCGTGGTTCTGGGTGTTCGCCGGAGTGATCCTCATCGGCGGGGTCGTCGAGAACATGCGCAACATCGCGCTGTCGACGACGGTGACCCTGCTCGTCCCCGCCGATCGGCGCGACAAGGCGAACGGGCTCGTCGGCACGGTGCACGGCATCGCCTTCATGGTGACGAGCGTGTTCTCGGGACTGTCGGTCGGGCTGCTCGGCATGGGCGGCACGATGGTCGTCGCCATCGCGCTCACCGGGGTGGCGCTGCTCCACCTCGCCTTCGTGCCCATCCCCGAGCGCGGCGTCGTGCACCTCGAGGGCGACGATGCGCCGAAGGGGTTCGACTTCCGCGGGGTGATCCCGGCGGTGCTGGCGGTGCCGGGCCTCCTCGCCCTCATCCTGTTCTCGACCTTCAACAACCTGGTCGGCGGCGTCTTCATGGCGCTGATGGACCCGTACGGGCTCACGCTCTTCTCGGTCGAGATGTGGGGCGTCGTGCTCGGCGCGACCAGCTTCGGCTTCATCATCGGCGGTGCCCTCGTGGCGAAGTTCGGTCTCGGGAAGAACCCGGTGCGCACGATGCTGCTCGTGAACATCGGCATCGCGTTCCTCGGCATGACGTTCGCGATCCGCGAGTGGTGGTGGCTGTACGCGCTCGGCATCCTCGTCTTCATGTGCCTCATGCCGATCGCCGAGGCATCCGAGCAGACGATCGTGCAGCGGGTCGTCCCGTTCGAGAAGCAGGGCCGCGTGTTCGGCTTCGCGGCGAGTGTGGAGTCCGCGGCAGCGCCGATCTCGGCCTTCATCATCGGCCCGCTGGCGCAGTTCTGGCTGATTCCCTTCATGGAGTCCGATGCCGGGCAGGATGCTCTCGGGTGGCTGCTGGGCGACGGCGAGGCGCGCGGCATCGCCCTGGCGTTCATGGCGGCGAGCCTGCTGCTCCTCGTCGCGGTGCTGCTCGCCTTCATCTCGAAGCCGTACCGCGACCTGTCGGCGGCGTACGCCTCGGCCCCGCCGTCGCTGCACACCGACGGAGAGGGCTCCGGCGCGGATGCCGTGCCCGCCGATGCTGCTGCGGTTGCGCCCGATGCCAGCGACGTCCGCTCGAGCGTGACGTAGTCGCCGTGTCGCGGACCGGCTCCGCGATCGTGTGAATTGGGGTTCACTTAGTCTTGCCTTCGGCGGGGTCCGCGTTGCATGCTTGCGACAGCGACGACGCACCCCCTGGAGGAATCCCATGACGTTGACCGCAGCGCAGCGGACGACATTCGAGTCGATCTTCGACACCTTCGCACCCGGAGACGGGAACGGCATCCCGTCGGCGACGCGGCTCGGTGCCGTGCACATCGCCGAAGGGATGCTGGCGGCGAACCCCCGCCCCGAGGAGGCGGAGATGCTGGCGAAGGTGCTGTCGATCTGGGACACGCCGGTCGGCGGCCTGCTGCTGGGAATCGGACCGCGGCGGTTCTCGTCGCTGCCGGCTGACCGGCGCGAAGCTGCGCTCATCGCCCTCGGCGACTCGAACGCGGCCCTCAAGCGCACGATCTTCCAGAACCTCAAGTCGGCGGCCATGCTGTCGTACTACATCTCGCCGGGCGCGGACGGGACGTCTCCCCTCTGGGACGCGATGGGCTACCCCGGGCCTCTCGGGTCGCGCACCGATGCAGCGCCGGCGGCGCTGCATCCGATCACTCCGGTCGCCGCGCTCTCGCTCTCGTGCGACGTGGTGGTCGTCGGGTCGGGAGCGGGCGGCGGCACCGCAGCGGCCGTGCTGAGCGCCGCCGGCCTCGACGTGATCGTGCTCGAGAAGGGCGCGTACTACGACGACGGCGACTTCGACGGCGGCGAGGCCGCCGGACTCGCCCGGCTGTACGCGCCCGGACCGTCGGCGACGGCCGAAGGACAGCTGAGCCTGCTGGCGGCCCAGTGCCTGGGCGGGGGCACCGTCGTGAACTTCTCGACGTCGTTCCGCACCCCCGACCACGTGCGCGCCGAGTGGGCGGCCCTCGGCGTCTCCCAGTTCGCCGGTGCCGAGTACGACGCGGCGATGGATGCGGTGTGGCAGCGCCTGGGTGTGACAGCGGAGTACAGCATCCCGTCCCGTCGTGATCAGATCATGGAGCGCGGGCTCACCGCGCTCGGCTGGCACGTCGGCGAACTGCAGCGCAACGTGAAGGGCTGCGACACGGGCGTGGAGTGCGGACGGTGCGGGTACGGCTGCCGCATCGGCGCGAAGCAGTCCGTGGCCAAGACCTGGCTGGCCGACGCCGAGGCCGCGGGCGCGCGGCTCTACACGGGCGTCGACGTCCGCGCGATCGAGGTGCAGGCGGGCCGCCCGACCGGGGTGACCGGCCGCACCGCCGACGGCCACGAGGTGACCGTGCGCGCGAGGGCCGTCGTGGTCGCGGCAGGCAGTGTGCAGACGCCGGCACTGCTGCGGCGGTCGGGCCTCACGAACCCGAACATCGGCAAGCACCTGCGACTGCATCCCGCGACCGCCGTCTGGGCGGAGTTCGACGAGGAGGTGCGGCCGTGGGAGGGCGCCATGCAGACGCGGTACTCCGCGGAGCACGCCGACCTCGACGGATCGGGTTACGGGCCCGTCTACGAGACGGCCGCGGCGAACCCCGGGCTCTCGGTCGCGTTCCAGTCGTGGCGCGGTGCGGCGCGGCACCTCGAAGTGATGCGCAGGCTCGCGAACTACTCGAGCGTCGGCGTGATCACGCGCGACCAGGACTCGGGTGAGGTGAAGACCGACAAGAGGGGCGAGCCGACCGTGCACTACACGATCTCGCAGCGCGACGCCCGGCGTGTGCAGGCCGGCGTCGCCGGTGCCTCCCGCATCCTCGACGCGGCCGGGGCGACGCGGATGTTCTCGGGGCATCAGGCGGGCCTCGAATGGACGCGCGCGAGCGGCGAGCCGCTCGATGCCTTCATCGCCCGCTGCGAGCGGGCCGGGTACGGTCCCGGTCGCTGTTCGCTCGCGGCACTCCACATCCTGGGGTCGGCACGCATGGGCGGCTCGGCCGAGACGAGTGCGGTGAACCCCGACGGCGTCACGTGGGAGGTTCCCGACATCGTCGTCGCGGACGCGTCGACCTTCCCGACGGCATCCGGCGTCAACCCGATGATCTCGATCGAGGCCATCGCGTATATGAACGCCTCCCGTCTGGCCGCACGACTGCGGGGGTAGAGCGCGGCCCGCGCGCGCAGGGCGGCCCGCCGCCGTAGGCTGGAATCCTGCCGTCGCAAGGAGCATCCCCATGGAGCAGAACGCCACGCCTTCGGGGAGTCCGCTGCAGGATCGGCCGTGGCTCGCGCAGTACGCCGACGGCGTTCCGACCGAGATCGAGCCGGTCACCGAGACGCTCGTCGACATGCTCGATGCCGCGGTCGAGCGCTACGCCGATCACGTCGCCCTCGAGTTCTTCGGCGCGACGACCACGTACGCCGAGCTCGGGGAGCAGGTGGAGCGAGCCGCAAACGGACTGCGCAAGCTCGGCGTGAAGGCGGGTGATCGGGTGGCGCTCGTGCTCCCGAACTGTCCGCAGCACGTGGCAGCGTTCTACGCGGTGCTCCGGCTCGGCGCCATCGTCGTCGAGCACAATCCGCTGTATACCGAGCGGGAGCTCCGCCACCAGTTCGAGGTGCACGGCGCCACGGTCGCCGTCGTGTGGGACAAGGTCGCCGACATCGTCGCGCGGTTCCCCGCCGACGTGGCGCCGCGAGCCGTCGTGCCGGTGCGGATGACGGATGCCCTCCCCTTCGGCATGCGCCTGGGGCTCCACCTGCCGCTGCCGAGCGTGCGCGCCTCACGGTCGGCGCTCACGGCGCGGCCGACCGCGAAGGGGCTGCACGACTGGTCGAAGGTCGTGGCATCCCGTCGCCTCTCGAAGAAGCAGCCGGCTCCCGCGCTCGACGACGTGGCTCTGCTGCAGCTGACCAGCGGCACGACCGGCACGCCGAAGGCGGCGATCCTCACGCATCGCAACCTCCGCTCGAACGCGGCGCAGGGGCGCGCGTGGGTGCCGGGGCTGCGCGAAGGCGAGGAGGTGTTCGCGGCGGTCCTGCCGATGTTCCACGCCTACGGCCTCACGCTCTGCCTCACCTTCGCCATGTCGATCGGCGCGCGGGTCGTGCTCTTCCCCAAGTTCGACGTCGACCTCGTGGTGAAGGCCGCGCGCAAAACGCCGTTGACGTTCCTGCCCGCGGTGCCGCCGATCTACGATGCGCTCGCGCGCTCGGACGCCGACCTCACCGGCATCCGCTTCGCGATCTCGGGCGCGATGAGCCTGCCGATCCCGACCGTGACGCGGTGGGAGGAGAAGACGGGCGGACTCCTCGTCGAGGGCTACGGCATGACCGAATCGTCGCCCGTCGCACTCGGCAACCCGATCGGCCCGACCCGGCGCCCCGGCACCGTCGGTGTGCCGTTCCCGAGCACCGAGATCCGTGTCGTCGACCCCGGCGACCCGACGGTGGACCGCGCGATCGGCGAGGCGGGCGAGCTGCTCATCCGCGGGCCGCAGGTGTTCCAGGGGTACTGGGGTCGCCCCGACGAGACCGCTGCCACGCTGCTTCCCGGCGGGTGGCTGCGCACCGGCGACATCGTCACCGTGTCGGAGGACGGGTTCGTCACGATCGTCGACCGCGTGAAGGAACTCATCATCACCGGTGGCTTCAACGTGAGCCCCACCGAGGTCGAGCAGGCCCTCACCACGCATCCCGACATCGAGGCGGCGGCGGTCGTGGGCGTGCCGCGCGAATCGGGTGGCGAGCAGGTCGTCGCGGTGGTCGTCGTGCGCGACGGCGCGGTGTTCGACGAGGGCGCGCTCCGCGACTACGCCCGCGGTTACCTCACCGCCTACAAAGTTCCGCGGCGCATCGTGCAGAAGGACGAACTGCCCCGCTCGCTCATCGGCAAGGTGCTCCGCAAGGTCGTCCGCGACGAGCTCATCGCCGACGGACTGCGCTCGGGGAACTGACGCCGACCCGGCCCGCCGACGAACGACGGGCCGGGTCGAGGCATCCGTCGGTCAGCGCGTGCGGTGCTCGGCGTAGTACGCGAGAAGCGCCTGGGTCGAGGCATCCTGCGCGGCGAGCGCTTCAGCGTCGCCCTCGATCGCGGGGGCGATCTGCAGCGCGAGCTGCTTGCCGAGCTCGACGCCCCACTGGTCGAACGAGTTGATGCCCCAGATCACTCCCTGCGTGAAGGTGATGTGCTCGTACAGTGCGACAAGCTGGCCGAGCACCGACGGAGTGAGCGACGGCGCGAAGATCGACGTCGTCGGTCGGTTCCCGGCGAACGTGCGTGCAGCGACCAGCGGTCCGGTCGTGCCCTCGGCCTCGACCTCGGAGGCGGTCTTGCCGAACGCGAGCGCCTTCGTCTGGGCGAGGAAGTTCGCGAGGAACAGGCCGTGCACGTCGCGCCCGTCGTCCTGCAGTGGGTAGGCGGGGTTCACGAAGGCGATGAAGTCGGCCGGGATGAGGCGCGTGCCCTGGTGGATCAGCTGGTAGAACGCGTGCTGGCCGTTCGTGCCGGGCTCACCCCAGAACACCTCGCCCGTGTCGGTGGTGACGGGGGTGCCGTCCCAGCGGACCGACTTGCCGTTGGACTCCATCGTGAGCTGCTGCAGGTATGCGGCGAAGCGGCTCAGCTGCTGGGCGTAGGGGAGCACCGCGTGCGACTGCGCGCCGAGGAAGTTCGTGTACCAGACGTTGAGCAGGCCCATGAGGACGGGCACGTTCTGCGCGAGCGGGGTCGTGCGCACGTGCTCGTCGACGGCGTGGAAGCCGGCGAGGAGCTCGCGGAACACATCGGGGCCGAGTTCGATCGCGAGCGAGAGGCCGATGGCCGAGTCGACTGAGTAGCGACCGCCGACCCAGTCCCAGAATCCGAAGGCGTTCGTCGTGTCGATGCCGAACGCCGCCACCTTGTCGAGCGCCGTCGACACGGCGACGAAGTGGTGCGCGACGGCATCCGTCTTCTGCTCGTCGCTGCCGTCGATGGCACCGGATGCCGTCAGCCCGGCCCACAGCCAGTCGCGGGCGAGGCGGGCGTTGGTGAGCGTCTCGAGGGTGGTGAACGTCTTCGATGCGACGATGAAGAGCGTCGTCTCGGGGTCGAGGTCCTTCGTCTTGTTCGCGATGTCGAACGGGTCGATGTTCGAGACGTACCGGGCCTGGATGCCCGCGGTGGCGTACGGCTCGAGCGCGGCCGAGATCATCACCGGGCCGAGGTCGGAACCGCCGATGCCGATGTTCACGATGTGGGTGACCTTCTTGCCCGTCACGCCTGCGAACCCGCCGTCGCGCACGCGGGTGGCGAAGGCGCCCATCGCGTCGAGCACACCCTGCACGTCGTCGTCGATCTGCTGGCCGTCGACCACCAGAGCGGGCTGCGCGCCCGCGGGGCGGCGCAGCGCGGTGTGGAGAACGGCGCGGTCTTCGGTGGTGTTGATGTGCGCGCCCTCGAGCATGGCGGCGTAGCGCTCGGCGACGCCGGTCTGCTCCGCGAGGCGCACGAGCGAGGCGAGGATCTCGTCGGTCACGAGATTCTTCGAGAGGTCGACGTGCAGATCGGCGAGGTCGAGCGTCAGGCGCTCGACGCGCTCGGGGTCTGCCGCGAACCAGGCGCGCAGGTCGGGGGCGAAGTCGGCGCGGGCGGCGGTGAGCTCAGCCCAGGCGGACGTGGTGGTGGCATCGATAGGCGCAGTCACGACCCCTACGGTACCGGGGCGGGTGCTCCGCGGGGTTTCGCACTGTTCACCGCCGGCACACCGGCGTTGTGAGCGGCGCGCCTAGGGTGGAGCGCATGCCGTTCCCCGCACCCGATCTGAAGCTCATCGCCGTCGACATGGACGGCACACTGCTCGACGGCGAGGGGCGCATCCCCGAGGCGCTCTGGCCGCTGCTCGACCGGCTGGGGGAGCGCGGCATCCGTTTCGCGCCGGCGAGCGGCCGCCAGCTCGCCACCTTGCAGCGCGCGTTCGCGGGGCATCTCGACGACATGGTCTTCATCGCCGAGAACGGCGGCTACGTCGTTCACGGCGACCGCGAGATCAGTTCGACGTCGATGGATGCCGGGTTCACGGCAGCGCTCCTCGCCAGGCTGCGCGCGATAGTCGCCGAAGGCGCGGCGCTCGGCGTGGTGCTCTGCGGCAAGGCCTCGGCGTACATCGAGCAGACCGACCCGCGCTTCGTCGCCGAGGCGCGGAAGTACTACGCGAAGCTCGAGACCGTCGCCGACCTGCTCGCCGTCGACGACCAGGTGCTGAAGGTCGCGATCTACGACTTCGCGGATGCCGAGAAGACGGCGCCCGCGCTCGAGGATCTGCGCGAGAGCCACCAGGTGGTCGTCTCGGGTCATCACTGGATCGACGTCATGAACCCCGATGTGAACAAGGGCGTTGCCCTCGAACGCCTGCAGGATGCTCTCGGTGTCTCGCGTGCCCAGACCGCGGCGTTCGGCGACTACTTGAACGATCTCGAGCTGCTCGATGCGGCGGGCCTCTCGTTCGCTATGGAGAACGCCCACCCCGAGGTGATCGAGCGCGCCCGCTTCCGGGCACCGGCGAACACCGACCTCGGCGTCGTCGCGACAATCCACAGATTGCTCGACGGGCCGGATGCCGCGGTGCCGCGCCGCTAGCCTGACGGGATGCTCTTCAACGGCTGGTTCGTCATCGTCGCCTACCTCGTGATCATCGCCGTCGTGGCCCTCGCGCTGTACGCGGTGGTTCGGCTCGCGGTCGTCCACGCGCTCAAGGCGCACACGAAGTGGGTCGACTCCGGCAAGGGGTGAGCCCGGCGCGGCATGCCGCGGTCTAGGCTCGCGGCGTGGTCGTGAGTCAGTCCCGCCGGGCGCGTGCGTCGCGTCGGCGTGCCCGCCGCGTGGCTGCCGCCGACAACGACCTCACTCCCGAGGAATGGGAGTCGATCGTCGAAGCGTGGGGAGCCTGCGCGTACTGCGGCACCGCGGCCGGCGCGCTGCAGAAGGACTGTGTGCTGCCGATCTCGCGCGGCGGCCGCTACACGTTCGAGAACGTCGTGCCGGCGTGCCGCTCGTGCAACGCCAGCAAGAGCAACGATGAGGTGACCGGGTGGCTCCGCCGCAAGCGGCTCGACGAGCGGGCTTTCCTGCTCCGCCACGTCGAGATCCTCGCCGCCTGGCGCGCCGTGCCGCCGCCCGCCCCCGCCGACCTGTGAGGGAGACGCCCCGTTCAGGGAGTGCGCCGGCGCGGACGGCGTGCTGGAACGGATGCCGCGCCGCGCCGGCGCTGTGGCGTCACTGCGCCGCGTAGCCGCCGTCGACGAGGTGGTAGCTGCCGCTGACGAAGGTGGCGGCATCCGACGCCAGGAACGCGACGAGGTTCGCGACCTCCTGAGCGTCACCGAGGCGGCCGAGTGCGTGCTTCGCCGCGAGGGCGGCCTGCGCGTCGGCGTCGAGGTTCGCATCGACGAGCGGCGTGTGGATGAAGCCCGGACCGACCGCGTTCACGCGCACGCCCTGCGAGCCGTACTCGAGGGCGGCGTTCTTGGTGAGGCCGACGACGGCGTGCTTCGAGGTGACGTACGCCGACGACATCGGGATGCCGACCGAGCCCAGCACCGACGAGATGTTGACGATCGAGCCGCCGCCGTTCTTCGCGATGGCCGGCGCCTGCGCGCGCGTGCCGTAGAAGACCGCGTTGAGGTTGATGTCGATGACCTTCTGCCACGAGTCGATCGGATACTCGCCGACCGGGGCCGCGGCGCCGCCGATGCCGGCGTTGTTCACGGCGATGCGCAGGGGCGCGAGGGCCTCGGCCGCATCGACGGCGGCCTGACCGACCGCGGGATCCGAGACGTCGCCGACGAACGCGACTGCCGTGCCGCCGGCCGCGGTGATCTCGGCGACGACCGCGTCGGCGGCATCCTGTCGTACGTCGCCGACGACGACTGCCGCGCCGTTCGCTGCGAGGGTGAGGGCGACCGCCCGGCCGATGCCGGAACCGGCGCCCGTGACGATGGCGGAGCGTTCCGCGACATCGTACGTAGCCATGATGTACCTCCGTTGGTGGCGTCGTAGCGTGGCGCCGATCTAAACCGACAGTTGTCGGATATGTATGAGTTAACCTACACCTGTCGGAAAGATTCCCGGAGGCCTGATGGATCCTCGCAAGCTGCGCAGTCGCGATCGGCTGTTCTCGGCCGTGCTCGCCCTCGCCGCCGAGCAGCCGGTGTCGACGCTCAGCGTCACGCAGATCGCCGCCGCCGCGGGCGTGCACCGCTCGACGTTCTACGAGCACGCGAGCTCACCGGCGGATCTCGTCGAAGCCGCGCTCACCGCCGAACTCGACGATCTGCGCGCGCTGCTGCTGGAAGATCGGTCGGATGCGGCGAGCGCCGTCACCGCGGTGACCGAGGGGGTGCTCCGGCACATCCTGCACCACGCCGACATCTACCGCCGCGAGCTCGTCGACGGCGGCGGATCGCTGCACGCGATGCTCAGCCGGCACTTCCGGCGGACGACCCTGATCCTCCTCGATCGCCGGAGGGTGCGGATCGACGTGTCGGTCGACGGCACGGATGCCGCACAGGTGGAGGATGCCGCGGCCCGCTTCCTCGCGGACGGCACCGTCGGGCTCATCGACGGATGGCTGCGCCGGCCCCACCCGCGGGTCGAGGACTTCATCGCGGTGTACTTCGCGCTGCTGCCGTCGTGGTGGCCGCACCGCCACTCCGCCGCCTGACCACCCGCGGGAGCGTTTCGTCTCGTCGCTCCGCTCCTCGCTCAACGACCGGGGGAGACCGCGCCCGTCGAGCGAGCGCGGCTCCACCCATCGGGTCGTTGAGCGAGCGCAGCGAGACGAAACGCCCCGCCTCAGTCCAGCTCGGGGGTGCGCGGCGGCGTCGTGCGGCGGGCCCGCAGCGCTTCGAACGCGCACCCCACCGGAGCAGGGCGGTGTCGGAGTACGCCGGACCGGCGAACGTGAGTCCGGCGCGATCAGTCGGGTGCGGGTGCGGGTGCGATGCGCGGCACGCGGAAGCGCTTGCGGTAGGCCCCGGGAGCGAGGCCCGTCACCCGCTTGAAGAGGCGCCGGAAGAACGCCGAGTCCTCGTAACCGACGTGCCATCCGACCGCTTCGACCGAGTCCTCGCTCCGCTCCAGTCGGCGCTTCGCCTCCTCGACGCGGATGCGCTGCACGTAGACCAGTGGGCTCACGCCGGTCGACTCGGTGAAGCGCCGCTTGAAGGTGCGCTCGGCGAGCCCCGACCGCACCACCATCTGCTCGACCGGGGTCGCCACCGAGAAGTGGGTGCGCAGCCAGTCCTGCGCATCCGCGACGACCGCGTCGCCGTGATCGGTGCGGCCCTCGAACATCATGTACGGCGCCAGTCCGTCCTGATGCCATTGAAGCGCGAACATGCGCGCCGTCTCCTGTGCGAGCGCCGCCCCGGCGTAGCGGCCGGTCAGATAGAGCACGAGATCGTGCCAGGTGGTGGATGCGCCCGAGGTCACGAGCTCTTCGCGGGTGCCGGCGACCATGAGCGCGCGCTCGGGATGCACCCGCACCTCGGGGTGGGCGGTCCGCAGCTGCGTCGCGTAGTCGTAGTGCACGGTCACGTCGTGACCGTCGAAGCGGCCTGTCTCGGCGAGGAGGAAGATGCCCGAGCACGCTGAGGCGAGCATGGCGCCCTGCGCGTGCATCCGGGTCGCCCAGTCGACCAGCTCAGGGTAGCGACCGCTCTGCCAGCCGCTCGAACCGAGCACGATCGACGGGACGATCACGATATCGGTGGTGGCGATGTCGGCGATCGCGTGAGCCACGGGAACCGGGATGCCGCTCACGCCCATGAGTGGCCCCGCCTGCGCTCCGACGATCTGCGCGCGGAACGGGGGAGGCGCATCCGTGCCGCCGAGCCCCATGATCGAGAACGAGTTCAGCACGTCGAGCACGCCGAACATGGTCGCGACCCCGGTGTCGGGCAGAGCGACGACGCTCACGTCGAGCGTGCGATCGGTCATTCTGCGCCTCCGTGCACATCGTGGCACGAATGGACCGAACGAGGGTCAGGATGCCACTGAATGCGCCCGCGCGAAGTCACGAGCATGGAATCACGATGTCGATCGAACAGAAAGGACCGACACCATGTCGATGACAACCATTGACGAGACCGCCCTGAACGCCTTCGTGATGCGCGCCGTGGACCACCTCGGAGCAGGCTACCTCGGGGTCATGGTGAGCCTCGGCTCGCGCCTCGGGCTCTACCAGGCCCTCGCCGAGGCCGGACCGCTCACCTCCCAGCAGCTCGCCGAGCGCACCGACTGCGCCGAGCGCTATGTGCGTGACTGGGCCTCGTCTCAGGCAGCCGCGGGATACGTCGAGTACGACCCCGAGGCGGAGACCTTCGCGCTCACCCCCGAGCAGGCGCTGGTGCTCGCCGCCGAGGACAGCCCCGTCTACCTGCCGCCCGCCTGGAACACCCCGGCGGCGATGTGGAGCGACGAGGCGAAGGCGCTGCACGCTTTCCGCACCGGAGAGGGCATCGCCTGGGGCGACCACGACCCGCGGCTCGCCCACGGCACGGCGGCGTTCTACCGCAACGGCTATCGCGCGAGCCTCGTGTCGCAGTGGCTGCCCGCCCTCGACGGTGTGGTCTCGGCGCTCGAACGCGGGATCGCCGTGGCCGATGTGGGAGTGGGACACGGGCACACCGCGGTGCTGATCGCGGAGGCGTTCCCGAACTCGCGGGTCTACGGATTCGACACGCACGCGGCGTCGATCTCGGAGTCGCGCCGCAACGCCCGCGCTGCCGGCGTCGACGACCGCACCGTCTTCGAGCAGGTGAGCGCGAAGGAGTATGACGCGCTCGGGTTCGGGCTGATCTGCTTCTTCGACGCGCTGCATGACATGGGTGACCCGGTCGGCGTGCTGCGGCATGCGGCCGAGGCGCTCACGGCCGACGGCACACTGCTCCTCGTGGAGCCCAACGCGGCAGATCGCCTCGAGGACAACTTCACCGTCGTCGGTCAGACCTTCTTCGCCGCGTCGAGCATGATCTGCACCGCGCATGCGATCGCGGACGGCGGCGAACTCGTGCTCGGCGCGCAGGCCGGGCCCGCGCGCCTGCGGGAGGTTCTCGGCGATGCCGGGTTCAGCCGGGTGCGGATCGTGGCCGAGACGCCGTTCAACCTCATCATCGAGGCCAAGCGCTGACTCGATGCGTTCGTCTCGCTCGCTCGACGGCCGGAGGCCTGATGCCCCGGTCGTTGAGCGGGCGGGTGCCACTCCTCGGTCGTTGAGCGGACGGGGGTCCCCGTCCGATCGTTGAGCGAGCGCAGGTCCCCGTCCGGTCGTTGAGCGAGCGCAGCGAGACGAAACGCCCGGATCAGCCGAGTTCGGGGGTGCGCGGCGGTGTCGTGCGGCGGGCTCGCAGCGCCTCGAACGCGGCACCCCACCGGAGCAGGGCGGTGTCGGAGTACGCCGGACCGGCGAACGTGAGCCCGACCGGCATCCCGATGTCGGCCATGGTCCCCATCGGCACCGTCACCGTTGGGATGCCGAGGTGGCGGATCGCGAGGTTGCCGTTCGCGACCCACACGCCGTTGCGCCACCCGAGGTCTGCCGATGCCTCGTCCACGTCCATGTCGGCAGGGCCGACGTCGGCCACGGCGGGGAAGACGACCGCGTCGAGGCCGAGGTCTTCCATCCACTGCTCGAGGTCGATGCGGCGGGTCTCCTCGAGCCCGCGCACGCCCGACTCGAGTTCGGGGATCTCGGTGACGGCGGTGTACGGATGCTCGCGCACCTGGGCCGGGTAGGAGGCGATGTCGTCGTCGAAGCCGGTGTACCGGTCGGGCAGGGCACCCGCGGGGTGCGGGAAGATCGCGGCGCCGTCGACCGCGTCGAGGCGGTTCAGCGCCGGGTCGTCGTTCGCTCGCAGGAAGTCGTCCCACGCCCACGCCGAGAGGTCGATGATCTCGCGCCGGAGGAACTCGGGCGTGACGATGCCGCGGGTCGCGACGGTCGGTGCGCCGGGGCGGTCGCCCTCGTAGTTGGAGACCACGGGGAAGTCCACCTCCACGACCTCGGCGCCGGCGGCCTCGAGGTCGGCGCGGGCCGAGCGCCAGAGGTCGATCACCGAGTCGCGGGTGCGCGCCGCCTGACCGGTCGAGCCGCCGATGCCGCCGTCCGCGGCGGTGCCGGCGTCAGGATCGGCATTGATGTACATCCGCGGCACGCCGATGCGCAGCCCGGCGAGGGCAGCGCGGGCGTCGTCGCGGCTCGCCGGCGCGAGCGCCGCGTACGACGCGGGTCGCAGGGTCGAGGCATCCGGAATCGGCACCCACGGCTGCGTGCGCCAGAAGTCTCCCCGCGTCTGCGGATCGTCGGCGACGACGACGTCGAGCACCTCGAGCAGGTCGGCCATCGAGCGGGTGTGGGGCACGACGACGTCCATGGTCGGCACCAGCGGCCAGTTGCCGCGCACCGAGATCACTCCCCGAGAGGGTGTGTAGGCGCAGAGCGCGTTGTTCGAGGCCGGCGCGCGGCCGCTCGACCAGGTCTCCTCGCCGAGCCCGAACGCCGCGAAGGACGCCGCGGTCGCGGTGCCCGACCCGTTCGACGATCCCGAGCCGAAGGCGCTCGTGAGGTAGTCGGCGTTGTAGGGGCTCTCGGCGCGCCCGTAGACGCCGCGCTGCATACCGCCGTTGGCCATCGGCGGCATGTTGGTGAGCCCGAGGCAGATGGCGCCGGCTGCACGCAGACGCTCGATCGTGAAGGCGTCGCGCTGCGCGACGAGATGCTCGAACGCCGGCGATCCCGACGCGACGGTGAGCCCGCGCACGAGGTACGAGTCCTTCGCGGTGTACGGGATGCCGTCGAGCGGGCCGAGTGCGGCTCCTGCGGCGCGACGGGCGTCGGATGCCGCGGCCTCGGCGCGGGCGTCGGGGTTGCGCACGACGACGGCGTTGAGCGCGGTCGCGGTGCCCGGAGCGTCGTACGCGTCGATCCGGGCGAGGTATGCCTCTACGAGTCCGGCCGACGTGACGGCGCCCGATTCGAGTGCGACGCGCAGATCGGCGAGGGACTTCTCGACGACGGCGAAGCTCATCGCGTTGCCACCGCGGGCTGCTGCTGCGTGATGCAGTGGATGCCGCCGCCGCCGGCGAAGATCTGGCGCGCGTCGACCGTCACCGCGCGGCGGCCGGGGTAGGCGGCCTCGAGGATCTCGCGGGCGCGGGCATCCGCCGCTTCCTCCCCGAAACCGCACGCGATGATCCCGCCGTTGACGACGAGGTGGTTGACGTAGCTGTAGTCGACGAAGCCCTCGTGGTCGCGGATGGTCGCCGGCGCGGGGAGGTCGATGATGTCGAAGGCGCGGCCCGCGGCATCCGTCTCCTGCTCGAGGATCGCGCGGAGCCCGCAGGTGACGGCGAAGTCGGGATGCTCGGGGTCGTTCTGCGCGTGCAGCAGCAGCCGGCCCGGGGTCGGGATGGTCGCGACGATGTCGACGTGCCCGTTGGTGCCGAAGTCGTCGTAGTCGCGGGTGAGGCCCCGGGGGAGCCAGACGACCTTCGTGGCTCCGATCGTGCGGGCGAGCTCGGCCTCGACCCGAGCCCGGTCCGCGAAGCGGTTGCGACGGGGGTCGAGCTGCACGGTCTCGGTGACGAGCACGGTGCCCTCGCCGTCGACGTGGATGCCGCCGCCCTCGTTCACCAGCAGCGAGGTGACGACCTCGGCGCCGACGAGGCCCGCGGTGAAGCGGGCGTGCTCCGCGGCCTTCTCCCAGGACGCCCACTCCGGCGCGCCCCAGCCGTTGAAGATCCAGTCGACGGCGCCGAGCACACCCGGCCGCTCGTCGTCGACCACGAACGTCGGCCCGTGATCGCGGAACCAGAACTCGTCGACGGGGGTCTCGACGATCTCGATCTCGGGGGCGAGCATCCGTCGCGCCCGAGTGCCCTCCGCGGGGTCGACGAGGATCGTGACGGGCTCGAACTCGACGACGGCGTTCGCCACCGCGGTCCAGGCCGCGTAGAAGCGCTCCTGCTCGGCCGGGTCGTCGCCGAGCGTCGGCCCCACGGCCGGGAAGGCCATCCAGGTGCGCTCGTGCGGATCACCCTCGTGCGGCATCCTCCAGGTCATCGTGCCTCCTCCGAGCCATCATGGCCCCAGGTGAGCGCGGGGCGCGCGGCGGGTGTGCGGTACGGCCGCGTCGTGCGCCACAGCACCGCATAGAGCGCGGCGGCGATCACCGGCCCCGCGATCGACGACAGGTCGGCGCCGCCGAGTGCGAGGGCGATCGGGCCGACGTAGAGCGTGGTGTTGACCATCAGCACCGCGACGGTGGACGCCACCAGCATCGCGACGGCGCCGGGTACGAACCATCCGCCCCGGTACCAGAACGGGCTCGCGGGCGTGGCGTCGTTGAGCGCTGCGCCGTCGTACGAGCCCCGCCGCAGCCAGATGTCGACGGCGTACACGGCGACGAGCGGACCCATCACCGCGACCGCGATCTCGATCGCGTAGTTCATGGTCTCGAGGAGGCTCTCGGCCGCGTACAGCAGGTAGGCCGAGAGCAGGGTCGCGGCGATGCCGACGAGAGCGACCCACACCGACCGGTGCACGCGCGCGCCGAAGGCCTGAGCGTAGAGCCCGGTCGAGTACGCGCAGAGCACGTTGTTGGCCAGGGTGCCGACGATCACGGCGACGAGGAAGAGCGGGAAGAGCCACGTCGGCAGCACGGCGGCGAGCGAGGTCTGCGGATCGGTCATGTCGACCGCGGTGCCGGCCAGCACACCCATCGCGCACATGATCGCTGACGGGATGAAGCCGCCGAGCGCTGTCCACAGCACGATGCGGCGCTTCGGCGTCGCCCGCGGCAGGTAGCGCGAGTAGTCGGCGCTCGTGCCCCACGACAGCGGGGTGGACGCGATGACGGTGAGTCCGAGCAGCAGCATCGCGATGTGCTCGCCCGGGGCGAGTGCGGCGGGCTCGTACGACCAGTCCGTGGCTGCGACGATGAAACCGCCGACGACGACGAACACCACGCCGACGATGATCGAGATGTAGGGGCTGACCTTCTCGATCGTCGCGTGGCCGAAGATGCTGATCGCGGTCCCGGCCACGGCGACGGCGATGAGGACGATCACGTCGAGGCCGCCGGGCACGGCGATGCCGGCGAGGTCGAGCAGCGCGTCGGTGGCGAGGGTCGCGAAGGTCAGGTTCAGCACGATGTAGAACAGCCCGATCGCGACGCCGAGGCCTGAGCCGAACAGCGCATTGCCGCGGATGCCGAACATCGCCCGCATGATGACGACGGTGGGGGCTCCTGCCGCTGGGCCGCTCACGGCGATCCAGCCGACGACCGCCCACCAGAGGTTGCCGACGAAGCAGATCGCGAGCGACTCCCAGAGGCCCAGGCCCAGGAGGATGAGCAGTCCGCCGAGGACGATGTTGAGGTAGACGACGCTCGCAGCCGCCCAGATGCCGAAGAGGGCGACGGGTCGGCCGTGGCGCTCCGCGTCGGGGATCTGGTCGATGCCGCGCGTCTCGACGCGCCCGACTTCGTCGCGCTGCCGGGTGAACGACGTCGTCGTCGTCACGTGTTCGAACGTGGTGGACACGAGGGGTGCTCCCATCGTCGGGATACTATTGATCAAGCGATCAATAGGTGACGGTACCTACACTGGCAACGACATGTCAAGCACCGATGCCCGCATCCGCACCCGCAAGGCGCCCGCCGAGCGCGCTGCAGAGATCGCGGATGCTGCGACCGCGCTCGCGCGCGATCAGGGACTGAGCGCCCTGACCCAGCGCGCTGTCGCCGAGCGGGCGGGTGTCGCCCCCGCACTCATCTCGCACTACCACCCGTCCATGGACGACCTCGTGGCCGGCGCCTACACGGCGCTCGTCGTGGACGAGCTCGGGGACGTGGCGACGCTGCTGGCGGCGGAGCGCGGCGCTTCGGCGAGATTCGCGCGGCTGCTCGACACCCTGCTCGACGGAACCCGCGAAGACCTCACCGTCGTCTGGGTCGAGGGCTGGGCCATGGCACTGCGCATACCTGCGCTCGCCGACGCCGTGCGGGTGCAGATGGCGGCCTGGCAGCGGCTGCTCGTCGAGGTGATCGACGAGGGGACCCGAGCGGGGGAGTTCTCGGTCACCGACGTCGCCGAGGTGGCATGGCAGCTGATGGGGATGATCGACGGCCTCAACGCCCAGTCACTCGCCCGCGACACCGATCCGGGGCGGGCCGTCGTGCAGATGGCGCGCGCCGCCGAGGCGCTGCTGGGAGCGACGCCGGGGTCGCTCGGCCCGGCGGGGTGATGCCGATTCCGTGACGCCACGCGCGTGACGGGCCAGGATGGAACCATGCCGAACATCCCCACCATCAGCCTCAACGACGGACGCCCCTTCCCCGAGCTCGGGCTCGGCACGTACAACCTGCGCGGCGACGAGGGGGTCGCGGCCATGGTCGCCGCGATCGACTCGGGCTACCGCCTGCTCGACACGGCGGTGAACTACGAGAACGAGAGCGAGGTCGGCCGAGCGGTGCGCGCGAGCAGCGTCGATCGCGACGAGCTCATCGTGGCGAGCAAGATCCCGGGCCGCCAGCACGGGCGCGCCGAGGCGGTCGACAGCATCCGCGGATCGCTCGACCGACTCGGCCTCGACGTGATCGACCTGCAGCTGATCCACTGGCCGAACCCCAGCGTCGGCCGGTGGCTCGACACCTGGCGCGGCATGATCGACGCGCGCGAGGCAGGCCTGGTCCGCTCGATCGGCGTCTCGAACTTCACCGAGCCGATGCTGAAGACCCTCATCGACGAGACCGGGGTCACACCCGCGGTCAACCAGGTCGAGCTCCACCCGTACTTCCCCCAGGCGGCGCTGCGCGCGTTCCACGCCGAGCACGGCATCCGCACCGAGAGCTGGAGCCCGCTCGCCCGGCGCAGCGAGCTGCTCACCGAGCAGCTGCTGCAGGAGCTGGCGGTCGTCTACGGAGTGACGCCGACGCAGGTGGTGCTGCGGTGGCACGTGCAGCTCGGCAGCACCCCGATCCCCAAGTCCGCCGACCCCGATCGCCAGCGCGAGAACGCCGATGTGTTCGGCTTCGCCCTCACCGCCGACCAGGTCGATGCGATCTCGGGCCTCGAGCGGGGGCGGCTCTGGGACGGCGACCCCGACACGCACGAAGAGATGTAGGCGACGGATGCCGCGCACTCACGCGTCGGGCAGGTCGTCGAGCCACTCCGCGTAGGTCTGCACGCCCCGATCGGCGCCGGCGCCCGGGAGGAGCGCTCCGCTGCGCAGCGCCCTCCCGTAGGCGCCCGGCACGTGCACGATCGGCACGGGGGCGGAGCGACCGATCGCGTGGGCGTACGCGCGGATCATCGCTGCGAGGCTCTCCTCCTGCGGTCCGGCGAGATCGGGCGCACGCCCGACCGGGGCCGACTCCGCGAGGCCGACCAGCCGTTCGGCGACCTCGCGTGCCGCGACGGGCTGCAACCGCCCGCTGGCGGCGGAGTGCACCGGCGCGCTCCGGTGGTAGTACATCGCGGGGAACTCGTGGAACTGCGTCGCCCGCAGGATGCTCCACGGAACCGCGCCTGCAGACACCGACCGCTCCTGAGCGAGCTTGCCGGCGTAGTAGCCGTCGGGCGCCGCTTCCATGCCCACGATCGTGAGCGCGATGTGGTGCTCGACCCCGGCGATCCGGCCCTGACGCAGCAGATTCGCCGTGGCTCCGGCGAAGAACGACACCGACAGCTCCGGTCGCCCCGTCTGGATGTTGCTCACGTCGATCACGGCGCGCGCGCCGCGCAGCCGCTCGGCGAGCCCGGCCCCGCTCACCAGGTCGACGCCGGTGCGGCGCGAGAGCACGACCGGCTCGTGCCCGCGCTCCCGCGCGACGCGGGTCACGTGCGAGCCGAGCAGGCCGCTGCCGCCGGCGATCGCGATGCGCACGTTGCCCCTTCCGATCGCTTCCCCGGCTCCGATCGTCGCACGCGGCGCACCGCCGGCGCGAGGCCCGCGGTCACCGGGCGCCGGTCGCGGTGCTCCCGGTGGTCGCTCCCGCAGCCTGTTCGGAGAGCCACTGCGCGAAGGTCTGTTCTCCGAGCGTCGCCTCGGGACCGGGAAGCGCCAGGCCGGCCCGCATCCCCTTCATCTGCGCACCCGGCAGGCTCACCGACGGGATCCACCCGCGATGGCCGCGCGCCCGGGCGTAGGCGACGATCATCGCGTCGAGTCGCTCCTCCTGCGGGCCGGCGATGTCGGGGACGCGCCCGCGGGGCGGACCGACCGCCAGCTCGGCGAGTGCCGCCGCAACCTCTCGAGCGGCCATCGGCTGGACGCGGGCACGCGGCGCGAGGTGGAGCGGACCGAGGTGCGCGTTCTCGAACAGCTGCGCCGCGAACTCGTGGAACTGCGTCGCGCGCTGAATGCTGACCGGCAGTCCGCTCTGCTCGGCGACACGTTCCTGGGCGACCTTCCCCGCGTAGTACTCATGCGGCATCCGGTCGACTCCGACGATCGAGAGCACGACGAGGTGACCGACCCCGGCGCGGATGCCGGCCCGTGCCAGATTGCCCGTCGCGGTCTCGAAGTACGCGATCGCGGCCTTCGCGGAGAGCGTCGTCGTGTTCGCGGTGTCGATCACGGCGTCGACGCCCTCCAGGGCGGCGTCGAGGCCGGCGCCCGTGACGAGATCGACTCCCGTCGACCTGGTGAGGACGACCGGGGTGTGGCCGAGTGCGCGCAGCGCCGCCACGGTCGGGGCGCCGACCACGCCGGTGCCGCCGGCGACCGCGATGCGCAGGTTCGATGCGGGGGAGTCGTTCTGAGTGCTCATACCTCTCCGACGAGGCGGACCGGCAGAATGTGAGGCGCCGGCTCACATTCCCGGGCGCGGCGTCGTCGACGATGCGGAGAGGATGCAGCATGACCGACGATCTCGTCGACGCCGAGCGGCGTTCGCTCGTCGCGGTGGCGTACCGCATGCTCGGAACCGTCACCGACGCCGAGGATGCCGTGCAGGAGGCGTTCGTGCGGTGGTACCGCCTGAGCGGCTCCGAGCGGGATGCGATCGTGAACCCGGCGGCGTGGCTCACCCGTGTGGTCGGGCGAATCTGCCTCGACATGCTCGGCTCGGCTCGCGCGAGGCGTGAGCAGTACGTCGGCGAGTGGCTGCCGGAACCCGTGCCGGCGCAGTCGCCGGTGGCGGCATCCGTCGGCGTCGATCCCCTCGATCAGGTGACCCTCGATGATTCGGTCAGCACGGCTCTGCTCATCGTGCTCGAATCGCTCACCCCCGCCGAACGCGTCGCCTTCGTGCTGCACGACGTGTTCGGCGTGCCGTTCGCCGAGATCGCCCAGACGGTGGGGCGGTCGCCGGATGCCGTGCGGCAGCTCGCCTCGCAGGCGAGGCGCCGCGTGCGCGAACGCCGACCGCGTCGAGCGGGTCGCGACGAGCACGACGCCGTCGCGCAGGCCTTCGCCGCGGCCACCGCGACAGGCGATCTCGCCGCCCTCATCGCCGTGCTCGATCCCGCCGTCGTCGCCTACGCCGACGGTGGGGGCAAGGTCTCCTCGGCGCGACGGCCCGTTCGCGGAGCAGATCGCGTCGCCCGCTTCCTCCTCGGCCTGCCGCGGCTGCAGCCGGGCGCAGCGATCTCGCCGACCCTCACCGGCGACGGGCTGGCGTTCCTCGTCACCGTCGACGGGCGAGCCGATGCGGTGATCTCGGTGGCGGTCGCCGCCGGACTCGTCACCGACGTGTACATCGTGCGCAACCCCGACAAGCTGACTCTCTGGCATGCGCTGGGCGATGGCGGTGGGGCGGGTTAGCGTGGACGAATGGCCACGCCCTTCCACTCGCTCGAGTCGTACATCGCCCTGCCCCGCGTCGAGGCTGCGGCACTCTCGCCCGACGGGCGCACCGTCGTCCTGACGGTCGCCGTGCTCAAGAAGGATCAGACCGCGTACGAACGGGCGCTGTGGAGCGTGCCCGCCGACGGGTCGGGGTTGCCGCGGCGGCTGACGAGATCGGCGAAGGGCGAGTCGGGCGCTGCCTTCACTCCCGCAGGCGACATCCTCTTCGTCTCGGCCCGTGCCGACGCGGATGCCGACGACCTCGAGTCGGCGCAGCTGTGGCTCCTGCCGAGCGCCGGCGGCGAGGCTCGACCGGTCACCCGCCTCGCCGGAGGCGTCGCCGCGATCGCCGCGACGGCGGCGGCGAGCGACCGCGTCGTGCTCGGCGCCTCGCTGCTGCCGTCGGCCGACTCGATCGAGGCCGACGCGGCCCTGCGCGCCGAACGCAAGAAGAAGAAGGTCGCCGCGATCCTCCACGAGCGCTACCCGGTCCGGTACTGGGACCACGACCTCGGCCCTGCCGAGCCGCACCTGCTCGCCGTCGACGTCGACGCGCTCGCCGACACGGTCGCGGCCGTCGCCGCCGACACCGCGGCCGAAGAGGAGGCGGAGGCCGCCCCCGCGGCAGCCGCCGCGACAGACGCGCCGGCCCCGTACCCCACGACGCTCCCACGACCGCGCGACCTCACCCCGCGACCGGGTCGCGCGGGCGACACCGATGGTGCGGCGCTCACGCCCGACGGTCGCACCCTCCTCGTCGCACTGCAGCGGCCGCTGCAGCGGGGCGGCCGTACGGCACTCGTGGCCATCGACACCGAGTCGGGCGCCCACACGGCGCTCGTCGACGAAGCCGGCGTCGACATCGCCGCCCCGACGGTCAGCCACGACGGCCGCTCGGTCGCCTACGTGCGTGCCCGCAAGGCGAGCCCGGCGGCTCCCGAGCAGGCCGAGGTGTGGGTTTCGGGCATCGACGGCAGCGATGCCCGTCGTATCGTCGCCGACTGGGACCGCTGGGCGACCGCTCTCACCTGGGACGCCGACGACACCGGCCTCATCGCCGTGGCCGACGACGACGGTCGCGCGCCGATCTTCCGCCTCCCGCTCGACGGCCCGGCCGAGCGCCTCACCGACGACGACTTCGCGTACTCGCACGTGCACGTCGACCGCACGAACGGAGACGTCGTCGCCCTGCGGTCATCGTGGGTGCAGCCGTCGCACCCGGTGCGCATCGCCCGCGGACCGGGCGGCGAGGCCGCGGGCGTCACCGTCCTGGCGACGCCCGCACCCGCGCCGGAGGTGCCGGGCACGCTCACCGAGATCGAGGCGACGGCGTCGGACGGGGCCCGCGTGCGCAGCTGGCTGCTGCTCCCCGAGGGAGCGTCGGCCGAGACGCCGGCTCCGCTGCTGCTGTGGATCCATGGGGGTCCGCTGTCGAGCTGGAACGCCTGGAGCTGGCGCTGGTCGCCGGCGCTCGCCGCGGCGCGAGGGTACGCCGTGCTGCTGCCCGATCCTGCGCTGTCCACCGGGTATGGACTCGACTTCATCGCCCGCGGATGGAACGCCTGGGGTGCCGCGCCGTACACCGACCTCCTGACGATCACCGACGTGGCCGTGGCCCGCGACGACATCGACGAGACGCGCACCGCCGCGATGGGCGGCTCGTTCGGCGGCTACATGGCCAACTGGGTCGCCGGGCACACCGATCGGTTCCGTGCGATCGTGACGCACGCGAGCCTGTGGGCGCTCGACCAGTTCGCCGGCACCACCGACCTGTCGGTGTACTGGCAGGAGATCTTCACTCCCGAGGCGATGGTCGAGAACTCCCCGCACCGCTTCGTCGAAGACATCGCCACGCCGCTGCTGGTCATCCACGGCGACAAGGACTACCGCGTTCCCATCGGCGAAGGGCTGCGGCTGTGGTCGGAGCTCGCCGAGCACCACGCCGACGACGAAGGACGGATGCCGCACCGCTTCCTGTACTTCCCCGACGAGAACCACTGGATCCTGGGGCCCCAGCACGCGGTGGTCTGGTACGAGACGGTGTTCGCCTTCCTCGGCGAGCACGTGCTCGGCTCCGAGCCGACGCGCGCGAAGCTGCTCGGCTGACGCGACGCCCGGCGGCGAGGGTCAGGTCTCGTGCCTGATCTCGCAGTCGCTCCCAGGGGAGAGGATCGCCTCGTGGCCGTCGTCGTAGCGCACGACGAGGAGAGGGATCTCCTCGGTGCCGCGCACATCGACGACGACTCCGGCGCGGCCCACCGCGCCCACGACACGACCGTGGATTACCACGCGGTCGCCGACCTCTGCATGCATCCCGATCACCCCTCGGCGCTCACGATACGACGGGCGCCGCACGAGCGATAGGGGGTGGGTCGCGCGTGGTCCCGCCTGCACTGCCGGGCCCGCGCGGTCAGACCCGGTGCGTCGGATCCCCGGCAGGCGCGACGGCGCGGCGCGCCTGCGGAGCAGTCAGAGCTGGGCGCCGTCGTCGTCGCGGTTCTCGAGGCCGACGTTGCGGCCACGCCATGACTCGTAGGCCATGAGCCAGCCGATCGAGACCGCCGCAGCGAGCACGACACCGAGCCACACGTTGCCCCAGATGAGGCCGAACACGATCCCGAGCGTGAACATCAGCGCGGTGCCGAAGGCCCATCCGGAGTGGCCGCGGGTCCAGCCCCGCCGTGACGTCGTCATGCGGTCAGCCTACGACGCCGCCGACGCGGCTCGGCACCGCGCGCGCGTCAGGCCGCGTCGGGTGTCGCCGCGTTGAGCGCCACCATCCAATCGATGCCGAACTTGTCGGTGAGCATGCCGAAGCGCCCACCCCACGGCGGCGTCTCGAACGGCATCACGACGGTGCCGCCGTCGGCGAGGGCGTTCCAGAAGCCCTCGAGCTGCGCCTCGTCGTCGCCCGAGACCGACACCGAGATGCCGGCAGGCGCGGCGTAGTCCATGCCGGTCGGTGTGTCGGCGCCCATCAGGATGAAGCCGTCGGGGGTGGTCAGCTGTGCGTGCATCACGAGACTCTGCTCGGCGGGGTCCTGCACCATGCCCTCGAACTGCGAGAACGTGGAGATGTCGAGGTCGCCGCCGAACACGCTCTGATAGAACGTCATGGCTTCGCGGGCCTCGGTCTTGAACGAGATGTAGGGGTTGAGGCTGGGCATTGATCTCACTCCTGGAAGGGGACGAACGGATGCCGCGCCCGGCCGCGTGGCGAGTCCAGTGTGCTCGGGGGCTCCGACATCGCACAAGGGCGCGTGATCAGCGCGACCGGTGGTCTTCGGGGTGCAGGCGCGGTGCCCGCCGCGGTTCGCGGACGCCGCTCGCGCCGATGAGGCGGATGATGCGCTGACGCTGGCCGGCCCACGGGGCGAGGAGTCGCAGCATCCCGTCGTCGTCGGTCCTCTCGCCGGTGAGCGCGTAGCCCACCTCGTGTGCGAGGTGGAAGTCGCCCACGCTCACCGCATCGGCGTCGCCGAGTGCTCGGATGCGCGTCTCGGCCGACGTCCACGGGCCGATGCCGGGCTGGCTCACCAGCACGCGGTCGACGCCTTCGCCGTCGGGTGCGGACAGGACGGCGCGCACGATCGCGTCGCCGCGGCGGGCGGCGCGCACGACGGCCTTCGACTGGGGTGGCTCGAGGCCCGCCCGGTGCCACGCCCACGACGGGATGTGCTGCCACCCGTCGATCGTGGGCGGCGTGAACATCGGTGTCGGTGTCGGGCCGGGGGCGCGCTCACCGCACCAGGTGACGATGCGGCGCCAGGCGGCGAAGGCCTGCATGCCGGTGACCTTCTGCTCGAACACGGCGCCCGCGAGAGCGTCGAACACGAGACCGGTCCGGCTGAGGCGGAGGCCGGGGTTTCGGCGGTGCGCATCGGCGATGAGCGGGTGCAGGGATGCGTCGAAGTCGGCGTCGGTGTCGGCGGACCCGCAGAGTTCGGGAACCTGGTCGAGCGCCCACTCGCGGCCCGGCCCCCAGGCTGCCGCCCGGACGACTCCCGGATGGGTCTCGCGCAAGGCGAGGGTGGCGACGCCGAGCGGGGTGCGGCTCGCGCGCCAGATCACCGTGCCCGACACCGTCATCGTCGGATCAGCGGCACCACGACGCTGCATCAGCACGGTGCGGCGGAGATCGAGCGGATGCCGAGGGCGGTACTCGGTCTCGAGGGGGCGCTCGGCAGCGGGTCGCGGATCGCGCACGGCGCTGCCGGCGCGTGACGGGTCGAAGCGCGCGGCATCCGTCCTTCGGGGGATGCGCGAGGTCGACGTCGTCATCCCCTCACCCTACGCCGGGGCCTCCGACACCGGGTGGGTGGGCGCGGCGGTCAGAAGCGGTCGGGCGAGGGCGTGCCGTGGCCGTATCGGATGACGACGTCCGCGTGGCGATCGAAGCGGTAGCCCACACCGCGCACGGTGCGCACGATGTCTTCGTACCGACCGAGCTTCGAGCGCAGCCGGCGCACGTGCACGTCGATCGTGCGCTCTCCCGGAGCCTCGTCGTCGGTGGCGCCCTGCCAGAGCGACGAGACCAGCTCGGTGCGCTCGATGGTGCGGCCCTCGCGCAGCACCAGGTACTGCAGGAGCTCGAACTCCTTGAACGTGAACGCGGCCGACTCGCCGTCGATGAGCACGCGCTTGCGCGAGATGTCGACGGTCACGCCGCCGGGCGCGCGGTCGTCCTCTTCGGGCTCTTCCTTCTTGGTGCGGGCGACGGCCGACGGCTCGTGCAGCGCCAGGCGCACGACGTCGACGTCGCGGCCGCCGGCGCCGACGGGGGCGAGGGCGACAGTGGCGTAGGTCTCGGCGGCCGGCGCGAGCTCGGTGATCGTGCGGCGCAGCGCCTCGACGAGCACGCCGAGGTCGACGCCCGCTGCGGCGGCCTTGGCCTCGTCGAGGCCGACGTACAGCGCGAAGCCGCGCGGAGCGGTGCCGGGCGGGAGGTTGCGGGGCGTGGCCGGCGACTGCTCGGCGGCGGCGGCCGGGGCGGCGGGCGGTGCGACCGGGGTGCTCACGGTCGGAACCGGGGCTGTCACGGCGCGGAGGTGGCGCACGGGGGCGGATGCGGGGCGGTCGAGGAGGGCGGTGGTCGACATGATGATGGTCCTTGCGGAAAGGAACCCCGGCGTGTTCGCCAGAAAGGGTTCGGATGTGCTGCAGCCCGGAGCGGGCAGTGCCCGGAGGGGCGGTGCCCGGCGGTGGGCGGGGAGCAAAGCATCCGGGTGGCGCGTGATCGACGCGTTCGACCTGGTGCTTCGGGGACCCTGCGAGAACCGTTCGACTGAGGACGAGATGCCGCTCAGAGGCGGTCTGCGAGTCCGGCGGGGGTCACCGTGCTAGTGGCACATTCGACAACACATGACTGACCGGCCGGCCATCATCATGCCGGCAGTCCCGTTCGCCTCCCAGGCGGACAGAGAACGTGCGGTGTCAGTCATGTGCCCGATTATGACGGAGGAGGTCCGGATGCGTCAAATCGCCCTGTCTTCGCTCGTGGCGGAAGCCGGAGTGTGACAGATTGCTCACTGCGCGGATGCGCTAGCGACGCGCGCGTCCGCGCGCCCGAGAACCACCGCTGAGTGGCAGGAGCATCGATGCCCGCCGGAAGCCCCGACTGCGCGCGATCGCCGACACGCGTGCCGGCGGCCCCGGGTGCCCCGGAGCGGACGTACCCTGTGGGGGTGACTGAGCTTCGATTCACCAATGAAGCCGACGCCTCGCGCTACACGCTGTATCGCGGTGACGACCTCGTGGGCGTGCTGGACTACCGCGACGACGGCCGCACCGTCGCCATGACCCGCGCGTACACCGTGCCCACGTTCCGCGGCCACGGCTACGCCGGCGACCTCGTGTCGCGCGCGGTCGGCGAACTCGAGCAGCGAGGAGACCGCGGCGTGATCCCGGTGTGCTGGTACGTCGCCGACTGGTTCGAGGCGAACCCGGCCCACCGGGGCCTCCTCAAGCGCACGGCCTGACCCCCCCACCGGCACTGCCTTCCAGGCAGAGGCGGTGACGGATCGATCGACCGCCCCGGCCGCGACCGTGTCCGCCGCGGCCGGGTGCCGGCGCGGCGTCCTCAGGCCGTGGCGCAGTTCGGTGCGCAGACCTCGAGCCCGTCGGCGGTGAGGCCGATGGGTCGGGCCCAGACGGCGCGCCGACGGGGCGGAGCCGCGTGCACCGGACGGGCGTAGGAGTGCGCCGCGAGCTGCCGATCGGTCGCGGCGATCGATTCGAACGCGCGGCGCTCGCGGATGGCGGCGAGCAGGGCGAGTTCGCGGTCGCGGACGACCGATTCGTGGCGGTACTGCTGTTCGGCGGCGGTGACGAGCGAGAGCATGTTTCCTCCGTAGGTTCCGATGTCCTCAACCTACGAAGGGCCTCCGACATTGCGGGCTGTCGAGACCATGGCCGGAAAACAGCGCACGGTGGCAGTCTCGGAGCACCGGGCGGCGACCTCCGCCGACGCCGCGGCCCCCACCGTCACGCGGCGTCGTGGTCGCGCAGTCCGACCCGATCGGGGATGTCGAACTGCACCCGCGGCAGCCACGCGGCGGGGTCGGGCCACGGCCGACCGGCCGGAAGCGAGCGCAGGCGCGCGCGAACCGCGGCATCCGTCGCCTCCACGGGCAGGACCCGTGTCGGGGCCCGGTGCGCGAGCGCGCCCAGCCACCAGTGCCGCCAGGTTCCGTCGACGGCTTCGGGGCCGACCACGACGTAGTAGTCGGGCATGATCGCGGCGCCCGAGGCGAAGGAGTCGAGCAGCGTCTCGACCTCGACCTCGAGGGTGCCGAGCGTCGAACGCTCCTCGAACAGTTCGACCCACGCCGCGGCGACGTGCAGGAGCGGATCGGCGTCGTGCACCACGTACGGCGCCTCGGCGGTCGAGACGAACCGCGTCGCCGCGGCCTGGTCGCCCTCGCGCAGCGACACCGCCACGAGAGAGGGGAGGCCGGACAGGCCGGCGAGGATGCTGTCGCTGTCGGCGCCGACGAGCGCGACGACGGTGGACCGAGGTGCGAGATCAGAGGTGGGCGCCATATTCCACGATACGTCCGCCCCACCCGGCGCGCACCGGCACGGCGCGCCGGGAGGGGGAACCGGTCGACGGATGCCGCGCTGCCCGGTGGGCCGCGCAGGCGATGTCGGCGGGTGAACGTACCGTGTTCGCATGCGCATCCTGCACACCTCGGACTGGCACATCGGGCGGTCGTTCCACGGCCACGCCACGCTCGATGCGCTGCGCGGCGTGCTCGAAGCGCTCGTCGTCCAGGTGCGCGACAACCGCGTGGACGTGGTGATCGTCGCCGGCGACGTCTTCGACTCGGCAGCCCCTGCCGCGGCCTGCTACTCGCTGCTGACCGACGCGCTTCGCGGTATCGCCGACACCGGCGCCGCGGTCGTGGTCACCAGCGGCAACCACGATTCGGCGGCGCGGCTCGGATTCCAGTCGGCGCTGCTGCGCGACGGCATCCACGTCGTCACCGATCCGCGCATGGTGGGCACGCCGATCACGATCGCCGACGAACACGGTCCGGTGCAGATCTACGGGATCCCCTACCTCGAGCCGGCACTCGTGCGCCATCACTGGAACGACCGGGCGATGCGAACGCAGCACGACGCCGTCGCCCATGCGATGGACCTCGTCCGAGCCGACCTCGCCGACCGCGGCGGCCGGTCGGTCGCGATCTCGCACTGCTTCGCGGCGGGGGTCGAAGCCACGCCGGGCGTCGAGCGCGAGATCCGTCAGGGCAGCCTCGACGTCGTGCCGCTGTCGACCTTCGACGGTCCCGACTACGTCGCCCTCGGCCACATCCACGGCAGGCAGCAGCTCTCCGAGCGCGTGCGATACGCCGGCGCGCCGCTGCACTACAGCTTCGGCGAGGCGGCGAAGCCGCGCGGGTCGTGGCTGGTCGAGCTCGATGCCGCGGGGCTCGCATCGACCTCGTGGCTCGAGCTGCCCGTGCCGCGCCGACTCGAGACCGTGCGCGGCACGCTCGACGAACTTCTCACCGACCCCTCCTTCGCCGAGGCGGAAGACGCGTGGGTATGCGCCCAGTACACCGATGCGACCCCGCAGCCCGATCCCATGCGGCGGCTGCTCACGCGGTTCCCGCACTGCGCGACGGTCATGCACACCCCGGTCGGTCAACGCGCTGACGACGGGCTCACCTACTCCCGGCGCGTGCGTGAAGCCCGGAACGACGTCGAGCTCGTCGACGCGTTCCTCGCCCACGTGCGCGAGGGCGAGGGGGCGTCGGAGGAGGAGATCGCGCTGATCCGGTCGGTGATCGACGAGCAGACCCTCGCCGAGGCGCTCGCATGAGGCTCCACCGCCTCGAACTGACCGGGTTCGGCCCGTTCCGCGAACGCCAAGTCGTCGACTTCGACGCGTTCGCCGACGACGGCATCTTCCTGATCGCCGGGCGCACGGGCGCGGGCAAGTCGAGCGTGCTCGACGGTGTGTGCTTCGCGCTCTACGGCGGCGTTCCGCGCTACGACGGCGTCGAGAAGCGGCTGCGCAGCGACCACTGCGAGCCCGACGAGCCGACCGTGGCGCTGGTCGAGTTCAGCGCGGGCGGCCGCATGTGGCGCGTCACCCGGTCGCCCGAGTACGACCGGCCCAAGCTGCGCGGCGACGGGCTCACGACCGAGCCGCACCGCGCCCAGCTCGACGAGCGCTTCGGCGACGCGTGGGTCGGTCGAGCCGCGCGCCCCGTCGACGTCGCGCGCGAACTCGACGAGGTGCTCGGGCTCAGCCAGCAGCAGTTCCTCCAGGTGATCCTGCTCGCGCAGAACCGGTTCGCCGAGTTCCTCCTCGCGAAGAACGACGACCGGCAGCGGCTGCTGCGGCGTCTGTTCGGAACCCGTGCGTACGAGGGATATCAGGCTGCGCTCGAGACGCGGCGCCGAGAGTCGGAGCGATCCCTCACCGCAGCCGGAGACGGCGTAGGTCTGCTGGTCGGCGAAGCCGAGCGGCTCCTCGTCGACGCGCATCTCGGCGGAGATGACGGCGTCGATGCGCCGGATGCGACCGGCGGCGCGTCGACCGTCGCGGCCGGGACCATCCGACCGACGGTCGAGCAGCGACTCGAGCGAGCCGACACCGGTGCCCGCCGCGCCGACTACCGTGCTGAGACGCTCACCCGCGAGCGCGATGATGCGGATGCGGCGCACCGGGCAGCCGAGATCGCCCTCGTCGCGCAGCGCAGTCTCCGTGAGCGGCAGGAGCAGCGTTCCCGCTCGCGAGCGGCTCTGGCCGCACTCGAAGACCGTCGCGACCGTATCGACGCCGATCGTGCGGTGCTGCGCGCCGCCGTCGCCGCCGAAGCCCTTCGCGGTCCGCTCGACGCCGTGGCTCGAGTGAGCGGTGAGCTCGCGGCTGCCGTCGCAGAACGTGAGGAGGCTGCGCGGACCTGGCGACGGGGAGAGCCCGACGCCGCCGACGCGGACGCCGCCGAGCCCGACGAAGCCGCGCTGCGCGCCGCGGTCGACGCGCTGACCGGTGATCTCGCGGTGTGGACGGCGGCTCTCGACAGCGAGCGGACGCTGGCCGCCGCCGAGGCCGAGCAGTCCGCGCGGGAGGCCCGTATCGCCGAGGTGCAGGGGCTCCTCTCCGCGCTCGACGCGCAGGTCGCCGCCGTGCCCGCTCAGCTGGCTGAACTCGAGGCCGCGCTCGCCGCCGCCCGCGACGGCGCCGGCGGTCTCGACGCCGCGGTGTCGCGGCTGGCGGAGTCCGAGCGGCGGCTGACTGCGGCTCGTGACGCCGAGAACCTCGGCGACGCGCTGCACTCCGCCGAGGCAGCGTATCTCCTGGCCGGCAAGGCGCACGCGCACGCGCAGTCCGAGGTCACGCGACTGCTCCAGCGGCGTATCGCCGATCGCGCGGGGGAGCTGGCCGGCGCCCTCGCCGAGGGCCAGCCGTGCGCCGTGTGCGGGTCGACGGAGCATCCCGCTCCGGCCGCCGCGGCCGACGACCCGGTCTCCGACGAGGTGCTGGCGACTGCCGAGCACCAGCGCGACTCCGCCGCACAGGCCGAGGCCGCTGACGCGGCTCGCGCGCGCGCCGCGCGCGAGCAGCACGCCGACGCCGTCGCACGTGCCGGCGGTGCGGATGTCGACACCTGCCGGGCCGACCACCAGACGGCGACCGAGGCCGCCCAGCAGGCGCGGGCGGCGGCGGCCCGACGTGACGAACTCGTCGACCAGCGCATCCAGCTCGCAGGCATCGCCGACGAAGCGGGGCGCGAGCACGAGCGGCTGACCGCCGATCTGCAGGCGCTCCGCGAAACGCTCGCCGCCGCGACCGGACGCATCGAGGCCGCCCGCCAGAGCGTCTCGACGGCGCGCGGGCCGTTCCCGTCGGTCGCCGAACGGGTGGCGCACGGCGCTGCTCGGCGTGCTCACGCCGTCCGCTACGCCGACGCGCTCCACGACGAGAGCGTCGCCGGGGCTCAACTGGCGCGCGCAACCGTCGAACTCGACGTCCTGCTCGAGTCCGCGGGGCTCGGGTCGGCCGACGACGCGCGTGCCGCCCTCCGCGACGCCCGCACGCGCGCCGAGATCGACGACACCATCCGCCGGCACGACGCGGCGCTCCATGCCGAGCGCGACCGCCTGCGGGAGCTCGAACTCGACCTCGCAGGAGAGCCGGAGGAGCCGATCGACCTCGAGCCCGCCGTCGCCGCCGTCACCCGCGCCCGCGACGTCTGGAGCGCGCGGGTCGACGCCGTGGCCCAGGCGACCCAGGTCGCCGTGAGGCTTCACGATCTGCTCAGCCGAGCACGCGCGGAGCACGCGGCGATCGACGCGCTCGCCGCCGACCACGCCGTGATCGTGCGCCTGGCCGACACCGTCGCGGGGCGTCCGCCGAACGCGCTGCGCATGACGCTTGAATCGTTCGTGCTGGCGGCTGAGCTCGAAGAGATCGTTCGCGCCGCGAATCTCCGTCTCGACGACATGTCGGCGGGGCGCTACCGGCTCCAGCACACCGACGCCCGGGCGGCACGCGGTGCAGCCTCGGGCCTCGGACTCGAGATCCTCGATGCCCACACCGGAGCGGCGCGGCCGGCTCAGTCGCTCTCCGGAGGCGAGACGTTCCTCACGTCGCTCGCGCTCGCGCTCGGACTAGCCGAGGTGGTCACGGCCCGCGCGGGAGGGGTTCAGCTCGACACGCTGTTCATCGACGAGGGCTTCGGCTCACTCGACGACGAGACCCTCGACCTCGCCATGCGCACCCTCGACGAACTGCGGCAGGGCGGGCGCACGGTCGGTCTCATCAGCCACGTCGCCGCGGTGAAGGAGCAGATCCCCGCGCAGCTGATCGTGGCTGCGACGGCGCAGGGGCCGAGCACGATCTCGCAGAACGCGGTGCTCGCCGACCCGGCATAACAACCGACAGCTGCGCAGCCGAAATGCTGCGACGCGGCGGTCGGCCCGGCAGTCCCTCCCGGGCCGCAGCCGAGCGCGACGAGCAGCCGCCGCGGCCGAGGTCCGTCCGAGACACCCTTGTCCGCCCGGATACACGGGTGTATGTTTCGCGCAGATCGTTCCTGGGGGATCCGATCGTGCCCGACCGCCGGCGTCATCCGGCCACGGCAGCGCAGCCGTGCCTTGCTCCATCACCTTCACGTTCGGAGTCGTCATGCGCTCATCACCTGGGGCGCGGCGCGCCCTCGCGGCACTCGCTGCCGCGACCATCGTCCTCGCCGGAACCCTGTTCGCGCCCTCCGCGGCCAGCGCTGCGCCACCGCCCGCCACCATCACGAAAATGGCTGCCCTCGGGGACTCGATCACACTGGGGTCGATGTCGTGCAGCTCGCTGCTGAGCTGCCCCGCGAACAGCTGGTCGACCGGTACGTCGACGTCGGTGCCGTCGCATCTTCGCAGCCTCAGGGCCGCAGGAGCGACGAGCCTCGTGGGCTACAACAACGCGGTCGCCGGCGCGACATCGGGCGCGCTCGCCACACAGGCCCAAGCCGCCGTGAACCAGCAGGCGCAGTACGTGACGATCGAGATCGGAGCGAACGACGCCTGCACGAGCACCGTCGGCGCGATGACGCCGACTGCGACGTTCAAGACCAACGTGCAGAACGCGCTGGCCGCCCTCGCCGCGGGGTCCGCCTCTCCCGAGATCTTCGTCGCGAGCATCCCGAATCTTCAGCGGATGTACGACCTCAACAAGTCGAGCATCAGCGCTCGGCTCACCTGGGGGCTGCTGAGGATCTGCCAGTCGATGCTCGCGAACCCCACCAGCACCAAGGCTGCCGACGTGCAGCGCCGCACGGATGTGCAGACGCGGGTGAACGAGTACAACACCGCACTGGCCGAGGCCTGCGCCGCGACCGCGAAGTGCCGGTTCGACGGGAACGCCGTCGCGAACCTCGCCTTCGTGAAGTCCGACATCTCGACGCGGGACTATTTCCACCCCTCGCTGAGCGGGCAGGCGACCTTCGCGCGGACGACCTGGGCGAAGACGCAGTGGGTCACGCCCTGAGCGTCTGACCGCCGGAGCACCTGACCGCACTGCGGGCCCGACCGCGGCGGCATCCGTTCCCGGATGGCCGTCGCGGTCGTCAGACTCCGTAGTCGTCGCGGATGCGTTCGCGCAGCAGTGCGCTGCACGCCGTGACCGCTGCACGCCAGTCGGTGATCGCGCCGTCCTGCGCACGGTCCGACACGGCCTTCAGGATGCGGATGGGCACGCCGAACTGCTGCGCCACCCACACGTACGCGTAGGCCTCCATGTCGACGAGGCCTGCGCCGAGCGGCCGGATGACCTGCACCGCCTCGGAGTCGTCGACGAAGTGGTCGCCGGTGGCGATCGTCACGCCCGCACGGCCGAGCTCCACCCGCGGCGGCAGCGACACGTGCTGGCCGACGATGCCGTCGATGTCGGTCACGTCGTGCTGGATCGCGGCGTCGATCTCGTACACCGAGGCATCCAATCGCGCATCGATCGCCCCTGCGGTGCCGACCACGACGATCTCGTCGTAGCGGGCGGCGTCGAGTGCACGCGTGAGCGCATAGGTCGCCTGCAGCTTGCCCGGTCCCGTCACCAGCCTGTCGAACCCGTCGAGTTCGGCGGGGAAGGCGGCGAGTTCGGTCTCGAGGGCGGCGACGAGGAGCTTCACCCGTCCATCTTCGCGCACCTGCCTGGACGCGCCCTGTCGCGCTCCGATCGGTCGCCTCACCCCGACAGCGACACCGGGCCGATGATCTGCCCGCGCCGCTCCCGCACCCATCGATCCCGGCTCTGCGCGAACTCCGCGTGCGTGGCGAACCGGTATCGGTAGGAGGTCACCCGAACCCAGCGGGGCCGGCGTCCGCGGAACGGATCATCGGCGAGCAGTCGCAGCGTCGGGGCGTCGGCCTCGAGCAGCCGCACGAGGAACATCGTGAACCACTCCTCGAGCGATCGACCGAGGGGCAGGAACCACATGAGCCAGTCCAGCCGCAGGTGGTAGGGCGCGAACTGGCCGGGGATGCGTCGCAGGTCGCCCGGCTTGCCACGGAATGCGTACTCGCGCCACGTCGCGGCATCCGGCTCGTCGTCGTCGGTACCCTCGACGACGTACTCGATGCGCTCCTTGGTCACAGTGCCGAACGCGCCGTACGCGTTGGCGAGCTGCCAGCGGTTGAAGCTCGCATTCATCAGCTGGCGACGGGCGAACAGGTTGCGCAGCGGCCACCAGCTGAGCACGACGTACAGGATGCCGACGACCGAGGTCGCCGCCAGCCACCACGCGGGCAGACCGGCGACCGTCCCGGGTCCGGTGTCTCCCGTCGATGGCGCGCCGCCGAGCCCCGGCAGGCCGATCGCGGAGAACGCCAGGACGACGGTCGCCCAGTTGAGCCACGCGAAGTTGCCGGTGAGCACGAGCCAGAGCTGCGTGGCGATGATGATCGCGGCCGCAGCGGCGCCGATGAGCGCAGGGACGGGACCGGACACCCACAGCCCCACCAGCGGCGCGAAGAGGAACCACGGCACCACGAGCTGCGCGGCATGATTTCCGAGCACCTCGCCACGGTGGAACCATCGGGGGAGGAGGTGCGCCTGCCGGCTGAGCGGCCCCGGCATCGGCTGAGTCTCGTGGTGGTACATGAGCGCCGTCAGATCTCGCCACTCCCGCCCGCCGCGGATCTTGATCATGCCGGCGCCGAACTCGAGGCGGAACAGCAGCCACCACAGCAGCACGATCACCACAGACGGCGGCGGCTGCGACGCCGACCCGAGGAACGCCGCGAGGAAGCCGGCCTCGAGCAGGAGCATCTCCCATCCGAACCCGTAGAACGTCTGCCCGATCGAGACGATCGACATGTAACCGAGCCACAGCGCGAGGAAGCAGAGCATCGGAACCCACGGCGGGCCGAGCTGCGGGATGCCGCCGACGACCAGGGCGCCGACGACGATCCCCGCGATGCACAGGGCGGCGAGGCGCCGATCGGTGTACCTCACGAAGCGGAACAGGGTGGGGCGCAGCATCCGTCGCCGGGACTCGGACGAGGCGGCCCAGGCGAGCAGTTCGGGGGCGGGCAGCAGGCCGCGCTCGCCGAGGAGCGGACGGAACTGGTTCAGCGACGAGAGGAAGGCGACGACGAACAGGGCGGCGATCCCGCGCTGGAGCACCTCGCGGGCGAAGCCGAAGTCCACGGCGGCGAACCCGTCCATCACGCCGCCTCCGTGTGCATGTCAGCGCCCGGGGAAGAGATCGGCCAGCTCGACCGGCGAGCCGGCGTCGTGCAGCGCCTGACGCGCCGCGAGCCAGCCCGGCATTCCGGTCACCCCCGGCCCGGGTGGCGTTGCGGCGGACGCCAGATAGATCCCGCGAAGCGGCGTCCGCCAGGGCGTGGTCGACACGATCGGGCGACGGATCGCCTGGGTGACGCTGAACGCCCCGCCCAGGATGTCGCCGCCGATGTCGGAGGGGTTGTAGGCCTCCTGATCGACGGCTGTCGTCGCATGCACCGCACGGATGCGCCGGCGGAACCCGGGTGCGAAGCGCTCGACCTGCGCGGTGATCGCCTCGGTCGGGTCGAACCGCGACCCCGCGGGCACGTGCATGTACGCCCAGAGGATGTGCGATCCCGCCGGTGCCCGCGAGGGGTCGAGGATCGTCGGCTGCACCGCGAGGACGTAGGGGGCGCTCGACACGCGCCCGGCGGCGACGGCGTTCTCGCTCTCTGCGACCTCGGCGGCGGTGCCGCCCAGGTGCACGGTCGGCGAGGCTGCGACGTCGGGATGCTCCCACGGCACGGGCCCGTCCAGGGCGAAGTCGACCTTCGCGGCCGCCGCGCCGTAGCGGTAGGTGCGCACGGCGCGCGCGTAGTCGGCCGGCAGACCCGGGTGCGTGAGCAGCAGTCGCGGTGAGGTGTCGAGCAGCAGCAGGTCGCCGCCGGCGAGATCGCCGACGTCGAGGGTGGTGATGTCGTGCACGCGCACGCCGGTCTCGATCTCGCCGCCGTGCGCGCGCAGGTCTGCTGCCAGGGCATCGGCGATCGTCTGGGCGCCGCCGCGCGGGAACGACCAGCCGTCCGCGGTGTGCGCGTGCGCGGCCAGGAACAGGCCCGATGCCGCTGCGCCGAGCGACGGCATCCGGGTGTTGGCGTGAGCGAGCACCCCGGACAGCAGCGCGGCGGCCTCGGGTGTGCGGAACGTGATGCCGGTCAGCGGGGTGCCGACCTGCAGCGCCCGCATCCCGAACCGCAGAACCGTGAGCGGATGACGCGGCCACCGGAGCAGCTGGTTGCCGGTGAAGTCGACGAGGTCGTCGAGGTGGGTGCCGAGAGGCTCGACGACCGCCCGCCACGCGCGACCGTCGCGGCCGAGGCCCGCCGCGGTGCGGTCGAGGTCGCGCCAGGCGATCGCGGCGCGGCCGCCGTCGAGCGGCTGCGCGTACGACGCGTCGGGTCTGACCCAGTCGATGCGGTCACGCAGTCCGAAGGCGCGGAAGAAAGGTGACGACAGCGCAGCGGGGTGGACCGCCGAGCAGACGTCGTGATGGAAGCCGGGGAGGGTGAGCGCAGCGGTGCGCACCCCGCCGCCGATCGTCGACGCCGCCTCGACCACGCGCACGGCGAAGCCGGCACGGGCGAGGGCGACGGCTGCCGCCAACCCGTTGGGGCCGCTGCCGACGATCGTCGCGCGCTGAGCCATGGCCCCATCCTCCCACCGCGCGTACGCCCGGACGACGGCTACACGAGCCGGTAGCCGACGCCGCGGATCGTCTCGATGCGTCCGGGGCCGAGCTTCTGTCGCAGGTACCCGACGTACACGTCGGCGACGTTCGACCCGGGGTCGAAGTCGTAGCCCCAGACACGGCTGAGCAGCTGTTCGCGGCTGAGCACGTTGCCGGCGTTGCGCACCAGCTCCTCGGCGAGGGCGAACTCGCGCGCCGACAGCTCGATAGCGACGCCTCCGACGTGCGCGCGCCGCGTGCGGATGTCGAGACTCAGGTCGCGGTGGGTCAGCTCGCTCCCCGAGGCGACGTCGTCGCGCCGCATCCGCAGGCGGATGCGCGCGACGAGCTCGTCGAAGCGGAAGGGCTTGCCGAGGTAGTCGTCGGCGCCGCCCTCGAGGCCGGCGACGGTGTCTTCGAGCTCCACGCGGGCGGTGAGCATGATCACGGGCATCTTCGACCCCGAGCCCCGCAGATTCTCGAGCACGGCGAAGCCGTCCATCCCGGGGAGGTTGACGTCGAGCACGAGGAGGTCGAATTCGCCGCTCAGCGCGAGGTCGAGCGCCGCCGGGCCGGTCGTGGCGACGCGGGTCGCGAAGCCGGCCGACCGCAGGCCCTTGTCGATGAAGCCCGAGATCCTCGGTTCGTCATCGGCGATGAGGATGGACGCCATCGGCGGATGCCCCCTTTCCGGTTGCCACCGTCGCCCCCACCGGGAGCGGCGGGCGCGGCGGGATGTGCAGATCTCTCGCGACGGTGATGTTGGCGCGCTTCAGCGGCAGCGTCACGACGAACAGGGCGCCGCCCCCGGGAGCGTCGGCGACCGTCGCGGTCCCGCCGTGGGCGCGTGCGATCACCTGGACGATGTTGAGGCCGAGCCCGCTGCCGGAGCGTCCGGCGGCATCCGTCCCGCGGTGGAAGCGCTCGAAGATCGCCTCCTTGTCCGCGTCGGCGACGCCGCCGCCGAAGTCGCGGACGGAGATCGCGAAGGTGTCGTCGGTCAGGGCGCTGCTCACGACGATGCGTCCGCCGCCGTGGGTGACTGCGTTCTGGACGAGTTGGAGCACGGCCTGGGTGACCCGCGCCGGGTCGAGCGTCGTGACGACGTCGACCACCGTGCCGGTCCCGACGACCGCGCCGTCGATGCCCTGCGCCTTGCGCACGATCTGGTGGAGCAGGTCGGCGGCGTCGACGGCGACAGGCCTGATGGGAGAGGGGCCGTGCAGCGCCGCGCTCGCCGCGAGATCCTGCACCAGGTTCGCCATCCGCTCGAGCTCGTCGACGGCGAGATCGCGCGTCTCGCGCACGTCGGACGCGTCGTCGGCGTCGACGACCTCGAGGTAGCCGCGCACGATCGTGATCGGGGTCTTCAGCTCGTGGCCGACGTCGCTCAGCAGTCTGCGCTGCGATTCGAGCGCCTCGTCGAGCCGGTCGAGCATGTCGTTCATGGTGGCGGCGAGCTCCGAGACGTCGTCGCGCCCGACGATCGGCAGACGCTCCGACAGTGCTTGCGCCGAGACCCGCTCGGCCGTGCGTCGCATCTGGCGGAGCGGGCGCAGCAGACGCGTCGTCACGAGCGCGGCCGCCCCGGCGATGACCGCCAGCGTCACAGCCGAGGCGATGATCCACACCCGGGCCGCCGAGTTGATCTCCGCGAGTTCCGCCTCGACGTCGTAGGCGATCGCGAACAACGCGTCGTTCCCGGGATCGGAGGGGAGGGTGATCGGCGCGCCGAGGTACCGCCACACCACGCCGTCCTCCGCGTACGTGCCGACGACCGCGTCGCCGTCCGCGGTCCGGTCGACGACGGTGGGCACGAACCCGGGGGTCGAGAGAAGGTCGACGTCGAGCGCGATGCCGGGCACCAGGGCGGGCTCGCCGGCGACGATCCCGACCGTGCCGGTGTTGTCGTCGGGCGCGGCCCGCTGCACGACGGCGGCGAGAGCGGCTGCCGAGCTCTCCCACGGCTCGTCGTCGATCGGGTTCTCGACGACGAACCGGGCCGAGGTGAGGTTCGCCGCGAGCAGATCATCGATCTGGCGGATGATCCGCCCGCGCTCCTCGAGATAGACGACGAAGCCGACGGCGGTCATGCCCAGGGCGGCGACGACCGTGATGACCGCGATGAGGCGGGTGCGCACCGACACGCCGGGGCGCCGTCGCGACCTCCGTCCATTCCCCACGCGTTCGAGTATGCCCGTCGCGCACTCGGCGTCCCGGGAGTCTAAGAGGAGTCTCACTGCGCCGCGCCGCGTCGCGTGATGAGATCGAAGGATGCCGCCAGCCGCCGTCACCCCGGAGGAGTCGCTGCTGCGCGAGGCCCTCGACCTCGCCGCCCAGACCGATGTCCGGCTGATCGGCCGGGAGCCGCTCGGTGCCGGCACGGTCGCCGGATTCGAAGTGCACGACTCCTCGGATCCGCTGATCTACTACGTCGACACGTCGCGCCGTGCCGTCGAGCGCGAGACGGGGCTCGCCGCCGGTGAGGCCGCGGACCCCGAGGTGCGCGTGTGGCTGCACCCTGCCGATCCCCACCTGCCCGCGCTCGCGCCGCTCGCCTTCGCCCACGCCGCGGAGACCCTGCTCGCGCGTCTCGGGATGCACGCGCTCGGGGTGCCGGAGATCGTCGCCTACCGTCCCGGACGCCGCGCCGTGCTGCGCGTGCCGACGGATGCCGGCGACGTCTGGGTGAAGGCGGTGCCTCCGGCGCGCGCGTCGCGGCTGGCGGCGACGCACGACGTGCTGAGCCGTGCGGGCATCCCGCTGCCGGAGCTTCTCGGCTGGTCGGATCGCGGCGTGCTGGCGCTCGCGTCCGCCGTCGGCGCACCGGTGGCTGCCGTGCTCGGGCACGCGGGCACGGCGGGCGATGCGCACGAGGCAGACGTTCGCGCCGATGCGCTCCTCGACGAGGTCGATCGCCTGCGGTCGGCGTTCGCGGGTGCGGCGCTGCACGCCCCCGCACGCACCCGCATGCGACGGAGGCTGGAGTGGTACGCCGAGCGGCTCGCCGCGACGGAGCATCCGGGGCGCACCGCGACGGTGCGCGCACTGCGGGACAGGACGCTCGCGCGCTGGGGGCGGAGCGAGTCGGCAGTCATCCACGGCGACCTGCACTTCGGGCAGCTGTTCGTCGACGCCGGCGGTGCGATCACCGGCGTGATCGACGTCGACACCGCGGGCGTGGGCGACCCCGCCGACGACCCCGCGGCCTTCATCGCGCACGCGGTCGCCAGCGCGGTCCTCACTCCGCAGCCGCGCGGTGCGGGTGTGTGGAGGCTCGCGGAGCGCGCCCTGGCGCGGTGGGCCGGCGATCCGGGGATGGGCGACCGCGTCGCCGCTCGCACGACGACGCATCTGCTGGGTCACGCTCTCGGAGCGGTCGAAGCCGGTGAGGCCGACCGGGCAGCGCTGCTCCTCGGGGCGGCGGATGCGGTGCTCACGGGCGACCTCGCAGCGCTGAGCAGCACGCGCGACGGCGCGGACGACGCTCCTAAGAGTCGTCTCACGGCGCCCTTGGATCGGGTTTAGACGCGCTCGCCAGTCTGGGATCACCGCCGGGACGGCAATTCCCACTTCCGGCGGCCGATGAGAGGAGGCCGAAATGGCTGCCAAGAAGAAGTGGATCACCTACGGCGTCGCCGGAGCCCTCGGGCTGACACTCGTGGGGGGTGCTGCCGCCGCGACCGCCGCGACGATGAACCTCCAGACCGCGGACGGCGTCGTGCCCGGCGGGCCGCTCATCGGCCCGGGCAAGGATGTGCTCGACCGCACGAGCCTGCAGCTGCGCGTCACCGACACCTCGGCGAGCATCGTCACCGCGCCGTCAGCGGCACCGTCGCCGACCGCGTCGGTGCCGTCCGCGACGTCGGCACCGGCCGCCTCGGCCGCTTCGGCGCCGGCGCAGGGCTCGGCACCGAGCATCGCGTCACCGGTCACCCCGGTGTCGCCCGCCTCGCCGGTGAGCGCCGTGAGCGCGCCGACTCCGGTGCCGCCGCCTGCACCGGCGCCCGCACCCGCGCCCGCCCCGGCATCCCCGGCATCGCCCGCCTCGCCCGCGTCGCCGGTGTCGGCCGCGTCGCCCGCGTCGGCTGCCTCGGCCGGATCGGTCGCGTCGGCGGCCTCGGACTGACGTCCCAGGCTCGGGCGGGGTGCGGCCGTTGCGGCGCACCCCGCCCGTGTTGCGCGTGGCGGTTCCCACCGGGGCCACGAAGTGGGCAGGATGAGAGTGCGGGTCGGCCGCGGGAAGAGGTACGCCAATGCAATCGGTTCTGCTCGACACCCCGGCGGGGATCACGGCTCGACTCGGCTGGGATCCGAAGCTGTCGGAGCACGATCGCAAGCGCATCCTCGCGCGCGAGATCCTCGCCGCCCAGCTGCACGTCGAGGAGCGCGCCATCCGCCTCGAGCGCGAGGCGCCGACGCACTTCGGCTTCCACACGCAGCTCATCGCCGAGGTCGACGGCGCCGAGGTGCCGCTGGCCATCCGCAACGCGAGCTTCCGCGCCGCCACGATCGTCGCCGTCGCCGATCCCGCCGTGCCGCTCGGGCTCGACCTGCGCGACGCGCACCCCGATGAGGCGACGCTCTTCCAGATGCGCAAGCACTCGCATCTGTTCGACGAGAACGACCTGGGCAAGCTCCTCGCCCACTGGACCCGGGTCGAGGCCGTGCGCGACGCCGACGGGCGCGGTGCCCGCGTCGCGGCAGATCATGTGCGCCTGGACTCGCCGCTGACCAGGGGCTGGATCCCCGACCGCAAGGTCTTCTACCAGCTGGCCGACCTCTCGCGCGACGGCTGGATCGTCACCCTCGCCTACGGTGCCCTGCCGATCGGCTGAGCCCCACCCGTCGAGGCCGGCCCGGCCGCCGATCCGGGCCGGTGCGGCCTACTCCACGAGTTCGGGGAGGGCGGCCTTCAGCTCGGCCAGCCACACCGCGGGGTTGCCGTCGCTCGGCGCGCGCCAGTCGCCGCGGGGCGACAGCGACCCGGCGGGCAGCACCTTCGGGCCGTTCGGGATGGCCGAGCGCTTGAACTGCGCGAAGCCGAAGTAGCGCTTGAGGAACACCTGCAGCGACGTCGCGATCGTCGGCAGGTCGTAGCTGTAGCGATCCTCCGCCGGGAAGCCCGGCGGCCAGGCGCCGGCATCCGCATCCGCCCACGCGTGCGATGCGAGGAAGGCGATCTTCGAGGGGCGGAAGCCGTAGCGCAGCACGTGGAACAGCGTGAAGTCGTGCAGCGCATACGGCCCGATGCGGTCCTCGGTCGACTGGATCTTCCCGTCCTGCCCCGCCGGTACCAGTTCGGGCGAGATCTCGGTATCGAGCACCGACTGCAGCACGTCCTTGGCGGCATCCGTCAGATCGGTCGACCCGTCGCCGTCGTGCGCGATCACCCACCGGATCAGGTGCTGGATGAGCGTCTTCGGCACGCCGGTGTTCACGGCGTAGTGGCTCATGTGGTCGCCGACGCCGTACGTCGCCCACCCGAGGGCGAGCTCCGACAGGTCGGACGTGCCGATCACCATGCCGCCGTGATGGTTGGCCAGGCGGAAGAGGTAGTCGGTGCGCAGGCCCGCCTGCACGTTCTCGAACGTGATGTCGTGCACCGGCTCGCCGTCGGCGAACGGATGCCCGAGCCGCTCGAGCATCTCGATGGCGAGGGGACGGATGTCGAGCGTCTCGATCGACGCGCCGATCGCCTCGGCGAGGGCGATCGCGTTCGACTTCGTGTGGTCGCTCGTGGCGAATCCGGGCATCGTGTAGGCCAGGATGTCGCTGCGCGGCCGGCCCATGCGGTCCATGGCCCGTGCCACGACGAGCAGCGCGTGCGTCGAGTCGAGGCCGCCGCTCACGCCGATCACGGGCTTGGGGTCGCCGATCGCCCGCATGCGCTGCACGAGACCCGACACCTGGATGTTGAACGCCTCGTAGCAGTCCTGGGCGAGACGGGCGGGGTCGTCGGGGACGAACGGGAACCGGTCGAGCGGGCGGCGCAGCCCGATGTCGTCGGTAGGAGGGTCGAGCGGGAACTCGTACTCGACGAAGTCGTCGCGCGGGTTCTCGGTGGGGGTCAGCTCGGCTGCGCGATTGTCGTCGAACGTGCCCTGGCGGAGGCGATCCTGCCGGAGGCGGTCGAGGTCGACGTCGGCGACCGATCGCCGGGGGCCGTCGGGGAAGCGCTCCGTCTCGGCGAGCAGCATCCCACCCTCGTAGATCATCGTCTGGCCGTCCCACGACAGGTCGTTCGTCGACTCGCCCTGGCCGGCTGCAGCGTAGACGTACGCGGCGAGGCACCGCAGCGACTGCGACTGCGCGAGCGCCTTGCGGTCGTCGGCCCGCGCGACGGTGATGGGGCTGCCCGAGAGGTTGACGAGCACGGTAGCCCCGGCGAGGGCCGCGCGCGACGACGGCGGGACGGGCACCCACATGTCTTCGCAGATCTCGACGTGGAGGGTGAGCCCCGGCACGTCGGTGGCGCGGAACAGCAGATTCGTGCCGAACATCGCCTCGACACCGCCCTCGCCGACCGCACCGCCCAGCGTCACGACGCCGTCGAAGTACGAGCCCGGGGCGTACCAGCGGCGCTCGTAGAACTCGCGGTAGGTCGGGAGGTAGGTCTTCGGGACGACGCCCATGATCTCGCCGCCGCGGATCACCACGGCGCAGTTGTAGAGGCGGTTGCGCACGCGCAGCGGGGCGCCGACCACCAGCACGGGGCGAAGCTCCGCCGACGCCTGGGCGATGCGCAGGATCGCCTGCTCCGCGGCATCGAGCACCGCATCCTGCATCACGAGGTCGTCGATCGCATAGCCGGTGAGGCACAGTTCGGGGAACACGGCGACCGCGACGCCCTCGTCGTGGCACTCTCGCGCCGTGGCGAGCACCGCGTCGGCGTTCGCGGACGGGTCGGCGATGCGCACCGGGATGGTGCAGGCGGCGATGCGCGCGTACCCGTGGCGGTACGCGCTCTCGAACGGCAGGCTCATGCGCCCAGTCTGGCAGGTGGGCCGCGTCGCTGTCGGGGGCCCCGGCTAGTGTCGTCGGGAGAAGGGGAGGCATGCGGTACATCAGAGACGAAGGCCGGATCGTCTGGAGCGCCAGCGACCTGAAGGCGGCTGCCGAGTGCGAGTTCGCCTGGCTGCGGGCGATCGATGCGCGGCTGGATCGGGTCGCCGCGGTGGAGGAGCCGGAGGACCTCACCCTGAAGCGCGCCGGAACCCTCGGGTATGCGCACGAGAAGCGGGTGCTCGGGCAGTACGTCGCGCAGTTCGGCGACGGTGTGGTGCAGATCGCCGAGACCCGGTCGTCGGATGCCGCGGCACTCGCCGACGCGGTCGCGGCGAGTCGTGCGGCGCTCGAGTCCGACGCGAAGGTCGTCTACCAGGCCGCGTTCTCGACGCGCGATTTCGTCGGCTTCGCCGACTTCCTGGTGCGCGACGAGCACGACCGCTGGATCGTCCAGGACACCAAGCTCGCCCGTCGTGCGAAGGTGACCGCGCTCACGCAGCTGGCGGCATACGTCGATCAGCTCGACCGGCTCGGGGTTCCCCGCTCCGATCGTGTGGAGCTGCTGCTCGGCGACGGCTCCGTCAGCGTCCACCAGGTCGACGACCTCATGCCGCTGTTCGCCCTTCGACGAGAGCGCCTGCTCGCGCTCGTCGCCGATCGCCGCCTCGACCTCGGAGCCGCCGGCGCACCCATCGCGTGGGGCGATCCCCGGGGCGAGCTCGACGTGTTCGCATGCGGGCGCTGCGCCACCTGTGACGCGGAGGTGGTGTCGCAGCGCGACCTGCTTCTCGTCGCCGGCATGCGTCCGGTGCAGCGCCGTCGGCTGCGGTCGGCGGGCATCACGACGATCGACGAGCTGTCGGCGACCGCCGCCGGCCCCGCCGGCATGAATCCCGACACGTTCTCGATGCTGCGCACCCAGGCGCGCCTGCAGCTCGAAAGCCCGGCAGGCACCCCGTCGCTCTTCCCGGCGCCGAAGACCGTCCAGGCGAACGCGTCGGGGGCAGCCGCACCGACGGAGACGGTCGCGGCGGCGACGGCCGTCATCGAGCGGGTCGCTCCGGCGCAGCCGCTGTACCGCGTCGTCCACCCGAAAGCGCTGGCGGCGCTTCCGCGCCCCGACCACGGAGACCTGTTCTTCGATTTCGAAGGCGACCCGCTGCACTCCGAGCAGACCGCCGCCGGTCGCACCCAGTGGGGGATCGACTACCTGTTCGGCTGGGTCGACGACCGTGAGCAGTACAGCGCGCTGTGGGCTCACACGCTCGCCGACGAGAAGGTGGCCCTCGAGCGGTTCCTCGACATCGTGGATCTGCGTCGGCGGCAGCATCCGGGCATGCACATCTACCACTACGCCCCGTACGAGCCCACGCATCTGCTCGCGATGGCCGCGCGCTACGGAGTGCGCGAGGCCGAGGTCGACCGGCTGCTGCGCGACGGGGTGTTCGTCGACCTCTACCCGATCGTGCGCCGTGCGCTCAAAGTCGGGTCGCGCTCGTACTCGATCAAGAAGCTCGAGCCGCTGTACATGGGCGCCGACGTGCGCACCAGCGACGTGCAGAAGGGCGACGACTCGATCGTGCGCTACGTCGAGGCACGCGCCCTCGCCGCCGACGGTCACGTCGAAGACGGGCAGGCGATCCTCGACGATCTCGCCGACTACAACCGCTACGACTGCGTCTCGACCCGGCGTCTCCGCGACTGGCTCGTCGACCGCGCCCGCGAGGCCGATCTGCGTCCGTCGCCCAACCCCGAGCCCGACGAGGCCTCCGCCGATCCGTCGCCGCGCTCGCTGAGTCTCGGCGCCCTCGCCCTCGGGCACGCGCCCGACTCGGCGGAGGCCCAGGCGCTGCGACTCGGAGCCGCGGCGATCGACTACTACCCCCGCGAGGGCCGGTCCTTCTGGGCCACCCACTTCCTGCGGGTGCGCGAGCCGCTCTCGCTGTGGGAGGAGAACCGCGACGTCGTCGTCATCGACGCGACGCGCGTCCATGTGCGCGAGGACTGGCACGTCCCCGAGAGCGGGCGCGGCGGCATGCGCCGCCTCATCGAGGTGCGCGGCGAGCTCGCCCCCGGCACGCGGCTCTCGGAGGGGTCGAACCCGTTCGCGCTGTACGAGCTTCCGGCGCCCTACCCCTACGAGCCCGATCCCCGCTGGATCCACTCCTATCGGTCGGTCACCGTGATCGAGGTGCTCGACGACGGTGCGGTGATCGAAGAGACTGCGGTCGACGGGTACACGTGGGCCGAGGCGCCGATCGCGCTCACTCCGGGCGCCCCGCCGCGCGCCGGCAACCAGCAGTCGGCCATCGACGCCTGGGCCGATTCGGTGATCCAGGCGACGCCCGCGCTGCCGGCTGACCCGGCCACCGACATCCTCCGGCGTCGTCCGCCGCGCACCCGCAGCAGCGGGCTGCCGGTGTCGACCGGCGACGACGTCGAGGCGATCGTGCGTGCGGTGCGCGACCTCGATCGCAGCTACCTCGCGGTGCAGGGTCCTCCGGGGACGGGCAAGACATACGTCGGCTCCCACGTGATCGCCCGTCTCGTGAACGACCACGGGTACAAGGTGGGGGTCGTGGCGCAGTCGCACGCGGTCGTCGAGCAGATGCTCGATCGCATCGTGGCGGCGGGCGTCGCGCCGGTGCGCGTCGCGAAAGCCCTCAAGGCCGATGCGGATCCTGCGGGGGTCGCCTTCACCGCGATCCCCAAGAACGGCATCGCCGCCTTCACCGCCGAACAGCCCGCCGGCCATGTCATCGGCGGCACGGCGTGGGACTTCAGCCACGAGGGGCGGGTGCCGCGGGGGAGTCTGGATCTTCTGGTGATCGACGAGGCAGGACAGTTCTCCCTCGCATCGACGATCGCGGTCTCGCTGGCCGCGCCGCGCCTCGTGCTGCTCGGCGATCCCCAGCAGCTGCCGCAGGTGAGCCAGGGCACCCATCCCGAGCCCGTCGACACGTCGGCGCTGGGATGGGTCATGGACGGCTCCGATGTCATCCCCGACGGGTTCGGGTACTTCCTCGCGCAGACCCGGCGCATGCGACCCGAGGTGGCTGCACCCGTCTCGCGGCTCTCGTATCGCGGTGAGCTCGCCGCGCACCCGTCCACGGCGCTCCGCCGGCTCGACGGCATCGATCCGGGCGTCATCCCCGTCGCGGTCGCCCACAGCGGGAACGCGACGCATTCGCCCGAAGAGGCGCAGGTCGTCGCGGCCATCGTGCGAGATCTGCTCGGGCGCGCGTGGGTCGACGTGATCGGCGACGACGACGGCGAGGTGCGGGCTGCTCCGCCACGCCCGCTCGGTGCTGCCGACCTGATCGTGGTCACTCCCTACAACGCCCAGCAGGTCGCTGTCGAAGAAGCGCTGGCCGCCGCCGGGCTGCCCGAGGTGCGCGTCGGCACGGTCGATCGCTTCCAGGGACAGGAGGCCGCGGTCGCGATCGTCTCGCTCGCGGCGTCGTCGGGCCGGGATGCGCCGCGCGGCCTCGAGTTCCTGCTGCTGCGCAACCGCCTCAACGTCGCGGTGTCGCGGGCGATGCACACCGCGTACCTCGTCCACTCGCCCGCGCTCCTCGACGATCTGCCGCACACGCCCGAGGGCGTCGCCCGCCTGAGCGCGTTCGCCCGCCTCGTCGGACGGGCGTGAGCGGCGCGTAGACTCGGCGCACTGCGCCGCGCGACCGCGCGATCGCGCCCGGCGGCAGTCCGCCGAGCACCCCGACGCCAGGAGGGCCCATGGCCGACGACGCACCACGCCAGTTCGAGATCGACCTGCCGCAGGAACTCATCGGCGGTGCCTACGCGGACTTCGCGAACGTGTGGCACACACCCACGGTGTTCGTGATGGACTTCCTGACGCTGGCCCAGCCGCCGAGCGAGAGCGTCGATCCCGAGACGGGGGAGCGCAAGACCCTGGTGCCGGCGCGCGTCGTGAGCCGCATCCGCATCCCACCCGAGCAGGTGTTCGAGCTCGCCAAGGCGCTCACCCAGCAGCTCGAGTTCTGGGAGCAGGAGACCGGGCGCAAGGGGCCTTCCGAGCCGCTGCTCGGCGACTGAAGCGCCGGGCGGCGGCGCTTTTCCGGCGGACCGGGCATGCTCGCCTCCCGCCGCGCACGGGTATCACGCATCCTCCATACCCCTCTGACACGGGGTAAGGAGTGCGCACATGTCCGCTATCAGCACAGCCCTCGGCCCCTCGTCGGTCGACACCGGAAGCGCCGCGCGTCGCCCGCACGGCGTGATGTTCTGGATCGCCCGCTATCTGCCGGCCGAGATCGTCGGCACCGCGGCGATGGTCGTAGGCGGGCTCCTCGCCGGCATGGCGACCGACAGTCCCGCGCTCATCGCCGCAGCCGCCCTCCTCGGCGAGATCGTCGGCTTCTACGCCGTACTGGCGATCACCGTCTACGCCGAGCAGATGCAGACCGGCGAACGGCGCCGGGGAGCCCTGGCTCGCACCGGCATGCTCCTCGTCGCAGAGTTCGGCGCCGCCGAACTCCTCGACACCCTGCTCATCAGGCCCGCCGCGCTCATCGCCGGAGTCTGGCTGCTGCCCGACCCGCTCTGGGGCCTCCTCGCAGGCAAGCTCGTCGCCGACGTCATCTTCTACGCGATCGCGGCCGGGGCGTTCACCGTCACCGACCGCACGGGTCTGCGGCGGCGGCGCGTCGCCCGGGCGGAGCACCCCGCCCCGGAGCAGGTGACCTCGTGAGCGCGCCCGAGCTGGTCGCACCCGATCGGGTCGCGACCGAGGACGTCGAGACGGATGCCGTCGCGCCGGTGAACGTCAAGACGGCCGCGGTCGAACCGGCGAGAGCGGCGACCGAGCCGGTCGTGACGGCGCCGATCACCACGGCGTCGATCACCACCGCGACCGTCGTGCCGGTCAGTGCATCGACCGCGTCCTCCGTGGCCGACCGCGTCGTCGCGCGTCCGGTCGTGGCCGATCGCGCCTCGCTCGACAGGCGCCGCCGCGGCGAAGCGTCCGCTCTGCTGGCGACGGATGCCGCACGCGCGGCACTCGCGGAGTTCGGCACACCCGTGCTGCTGCTCGAGCCCGCGCGGGTGCAGCGCCAGTACCGCCGCCTCCGCACGGCCCTGCCGTTCGTGCGATTCCACTACGCCGTCAAGGCGAACCCGCACCACGCGGTGATCGCGGCACTCGCCAGCGAGGGCTGCGGCTTCGACGTGGCGACGGGGGAGGAGATCGCGCTCCTCGAGCGCCACGGTGTCGACCCCGCCCGCGTCATCCACACGCATCCGATCAAGAAACAGCCCGAGATCGCCGCAGCCGTCGCCGCGGGCGTGCGCACCTTCGTCGTCGACAACGAGGCGGAGCTCGCGAAGTTCGTCGGTGCCGACGCGGGCGTGCGGGTGCTCATCCGTCTGGCCTACCGGAGTCCGCGAGCCAAGAGCGACCTCTCGACCAAGTTCGGCGTCGGGCCGTTCGAGGCGGCGCACCTCGTGGAGCGCGCGCTCGCACTGGGCGTGCACGTCGCCGGCTTCAGCTTCCACGTCGGCAGCCAGCTCGACGATCCGCAGCGCTTCGCGGATGCCGCAGACGAGACGCTCGCGCTCATGGCGCAGTTCGAGAGCCGATTCGGCGTGCGGTTCGCGGTGCTCGACATCGGCGGCGGCTTCCCCGTGTCGTACGACAGCGGCGTCGTCCCGCTCGAGGAGATCGCCGCGCGCCTGCGCGCCGTGCTCGAACCCGTCGCGGCACGCTACGACATCATCGCCGAGCCGGGCCGCATCCTCGTCGCCGAGTCGATGACCCTCGTCACGAGCGTCGTCGGCGTCGCCGAGCGCGACGACGGGCGCTGGTACCACGTGGACGACGGGGTGTACGGGGCGTACTCGAACGTGCTCACCGAAGACGTGCATCCGCTCGTCTTCGCCGAACGCGACCTGCGCGGCGACGCGGACGACCACCGGTGGGCGACGGTCGCGGGTCCGACGTGCGATTCGTCCGACGTGATCGCGCGCGAGACGCTGCTGCCCGACCTGCACGTGGGCGACCTGGTCGTGAGCCCGGTGATGGGCGCGTACACGACGGTGACGGCGACGCGCTTCAACGGCAGGCCGCTCACCCCGGTCGCGGTGATGCCGTGCGCCGGACTGCATGCCGTCGGGGGCGCCGGCAGCGGCGCCAGTGTCGGCGGAGCGGATGCCGCACCGATCGCATCGTCTGCGACCCCGAGAAGTCCGATCGCCCGGGTAGCCACGGCGCCCGAAGCCCCGGCGGCGCTCATCGTGTGAGCGCGCCGGTGCGGCGGTGTCGCGCGACCGATCCCGCGGTCAGACGGTGCCGTAGAGACGGTCTCCGGCGTCGCCGAGCCCGGGCACGATGTAGCCCTTCTCGTTGAGGCGCTCGTCCATCGCGCCGAGCACGAGGGTGACGTCGCGGCCGGCGACCTGCTTCTCGATCGCGGCGACGCCCTCGGGGGCGCCGAGGATGCAGATCGCCGTGACGTCCTGCGCGCCGCGCCGGAAGAGGAACTCGATGGCCGCGCCGAGCGAGCCGCCGGTGGCGAGCATCGGGTCGAGCACGAAGCACTGCCGGTCGCTGAGGTCGTCGGGCAGCCGCTCCGCGTAGGTCGTCGGCTCGAGCGTCTCCTCGTTGCGGGCCATGCCCAGGAAGCCGACTTCGGCCGTGGGGAGGAGCTTCACCATCCCCTCGAGCATGCCGAGTCCGGCACGGAGGATCGGCACCACGAGCGGCCGCGGTTCGCTGATCTTGACGCCGGTGGTGGTCGTCACGGGGGTCTGGATCTCGATGGGGCTGACCCGCACGTTGCGGGTCGCCTCGTATGCGAGGAGCGTGACGAGCTCTTCGGTCAACTGGCGGAAGACCGGCGAGGGGGTGGCCTCGTCGCGCAGAACCGTGAGCTTGTGGGTGATGAGCGGGTGGTCCGCGACGTGCAGGCGCATGTGCCCAGGGTAGTCGGTGGCGGTGTACCGGCACAGCGCGCGCCATAGGCTGTGTGCAGTCCGAGGGGAGCCGCGATGAACGCCACCGATCACGCCGCCATGCGGCGGGCGCTGTCGCTCGCGGTCGATGCCGGGCGGGCGGGGGACGTGCCCGTCGGCGCCGTCGTGACCGATGCCTCGGGCGTGGTCATCGGCGAGGGGCGCAACCTCCGCGAGGTCACCCACGATCCGACCGCGCACGCCGAGGTGGTGGCGCTTCGGCAGGCCGCGGAGTCGATCGGCTCGTGGAATCTGCAGGGATGCACGCTCGTGGTCACCCTTGAGCCGTGCGTCATGTGCGCCGGCGCGGTGCTGCAGTCGCGCGTGTCGCGCCTGGTGTTCGGTGCCTGGGACGACAAGGCCGGCGCCGCGGGCTCGGTGTACGACGTGGTGCGCGACCGGCGGCTGCCGTATCGCGCCGAAGTCGTGGCCGGGGTGTGCGAAGACGAGGCGGCCGCCCTGCTGCGCGAGTTCTTCGACGACCGGCGCTGATCGGGCCGCGCTCGACGAGCCGGACCCGGGGGATCGCGCCCGCGGCATCCGGGGGTCTGCCCCCTGCCTCGCCCACGTCCGCCGGGAATACCGTGACAGCCGTGACCCGCCTCATCGAACCCGTCCGCACCGCTCCGGTCGCCGCGCGACCCGGTGGTGCGCGGTCCCGCATCGGCTGGACCTTCGTGCTCCTCACCGCGTTCGCCGTCGTGGCGTTCTCGGCCGCGCCGTACTTCACCGCCTCGCTGCGCGACCTCGCCGACGCCGAGGTCGGCCTGGCGCCCACCTATGCGGCGACGCATCCGTTCGTCCAGGGCGCGCTCTACGCCCACATCGTCGGCGGTGCCATCGCACTGCTGGTCGGCGCGCTCCAGTTCTGGCGGGGGCTCCGGATGCGCGCTCCCGGCCTGCACCGCTGGCTCGGCCGCCTCTACCTCGCCGCGGTCGCCGTCGGAGGTGTCGCCGGTCTCGTCATCGCGCCGTCGAGCCCCGCCGGGTACGTCGGACTCTTCGGCTTCGGTGCGCTCGCGGTGCTGTGGCTCGTCACGGCGTGGCGCGCGTACCGGGCAATCCGTCGCGGGGATGTGCCGAGCCATCGCGCCTGGATGATGCGAAACTATGCGCTCACATACTCGGGGGTGATGCTGCGGCTCTGGCTGCCGCTGCTGCTGCTCGCACCCCTCGTGCTCGGGTTGCCGTGGGAGTTCGAGTCGGCGTTCGCGAACGCGTACGCGGCGGTGCCGTTCCTGTGCTGGCTGCCCAACCTGGTGTTCGCGGAGTGGCTGATCCGCCGGCGGGGGCTGCCGTCGTACCGGCTGCTGGTCACGCGCGGGTGAGCCTCAGCGGCGCCGGTCAGCGCGGCAGGTGGGGGAGCACCTCGATGCCGAGGTAGTCGACGTGGTCGGCATCCTGCAGATCGAGCAGCTGGAAGTACACGCGCTCGATGCCGAACGAGCGGTAGTGCGCGACGCGCTCGCCGATCTCGTCGGGCCCGCCCACGATGTTCGTGCCGTCGCGCACCTCGTCGAGCGACTTGCCGATGCGGGCGGCTCGGCGCGCGACCTCGGCGTCGTCGCCGCCGGCGAAGGTCGACATGGCGAGCGACAGGCGCACGGTGGCCGGGTCGCGGCCGATGCGCTCGCACGCCCGGTGCAGGTTGTCGATCCGCTCCTGGATCTGGTGGTCTTCGGGGAAGCCCACGTTGTACTCGGTCGCGAACCGCGCGACGAGGTCGGGGGTGCGGCGGGGTCCGCCGCCGCCGATGATCACGGGTACGGGGCTCTGCACGGGCTTCGGGAGGGCCGGGGCGTCGTCGAGCCGGTAGTTCGCGCCCGTGAACGAGTACGACCCACCGACGGGGGTCGACCACAGCCCCGTCACGATCTCGAGCTGCTCCTCGAGGTGGTCGAACCGCTTCGCGGGGAACGGGATGCCGTAGGCCTGATGCTCCCGCTCGAACCAGCCGGCACCGAGACCCAGCTCGACCCGCCCTCCCGACATCTCGTCGACCTGGGCGACCTGGATCGCGAGGACGGCCGGGTGGCGGAACGTGACCGGCGAGACGAGCGTGCCGAGGCGGATGCGCGAGGTCTCGCGCGCGAGACCGGCGAGCGTGGTCCACGCGTCGGTGGGGCCGGGAAGGCCGTCGCCCATCCCGCTCAGGTAGTGGTCGGAGCGGAAGTAGCCGGTGAAGCCGGTGCGCTCCGCGACCTGCGCGTACGCGAGCTGGTCGCCGTAGGTGCCTCCGAGGTGCGGCTCGGTGAAGACGCAGTACTCCACGTTCAGTCCACCGACCGGATGACGAACTCCTCGGTGGGAGGGTTCGGATCCTTGTCGGGGCGGTAGATGTCGGGCTCGAGGTAGATGACGCGCGCGGTGGGCACCGCCGCGCGGATGCGGTTCTCGACCCGATCGATGTCGGCGGCCACGTGGGCGAGCGGGGCGTCGGAGGCGAACCCGAGCTTGGCCGCGACGAGGAGCTCGTCGGGACCGAGGTAGAGGGTCTTGATGTGGATGAGCTTGTGCACCTCGGGGCCGTCGGCGATAGCGCCGACGATGCGGTCGTGGTCGGCGTCGGTCGCGCCCTCGCCCACCAGCAGGCTCTTCGTCTCGATGCCGAGCACGATCGCGACGAGGATCAGCAGCGTGCCGATCATGAGCGTGCCGATCGCGTCGAAGATCGGATTGTGGGTGATCGCGGTCATGCCGACGCCGAACAGCGCGAATGCCAGACCGGTCAGCGCGGCGATGTCCTCGAGCAGCACGACGGGCAGCTCGGGTGCCTTCGCGTGCCGCACGAACGACACCCACGACTGGCCCTTGCCGCGCACGTGGTTGCTCTCCTGGATCGCCGTGCGCAGCGAGAACGACTCGAGGCCGATGGCGATCACCAGCACGATGATCGGCACCCAGACGTTCTCGAGCTCGTGCGGGTGGGTGAGCTTGTCGACGCCCTCGTAGATCGAGAACAGGCCGCCGACCGAGAACAGGATGATCGACACGACGAACGCGTACACGTACCGTTCGCGTCCGTACCCGAACGGATGCTCGCGGTCGGCCGCGCGCTTGGCCCGGCGCCCGCCGAAGAGCAGCAGCAGCTGGTTCCCGGAATCGGCGACCGAGTGGATCGCCTCGGCGAGCATCGACGCGGAACCCGAGATGAACCAGGCGATGAACTTCGCCAGGGCGATGCCCATGTTCGCCAGGAACGCCGCGATGATCGCCTTGCCGCCGCCGGAAGCACTCATGGGGATGAGTCTACGGACACCGTGACGGTGCGCCGCGACCCCGGTTCGGCCGCTGCGCGACGCGCGATCAGTCCGACGACGGGATGATGAACGCCTCCGTCGGCGGTGCGGGGTCGGCCGGGGCGCCGACGTATCCGATGGCCCCGAGGAGCGCGTGTCGGAACTCCGCCGGCCGCTCCAGGTGAGGGGAGTGCCCGACGCCCTCGAGGGCGACCTCGCGCACCTCCCCGCCGGCAGCGGTGTAGCGGGCGAGCACGTCACGCGTCTGCGACACCATCGGCTGGGCCGGCGCGACGTCGTCGCCGGGCCAGCCGGGCACGATTCCGAGCTTTCCGAGGTTGTTCAGGTCGAAGAACGAGGCATCCGACACGATCGCATCCGTCGTGCCGTGCACCCACACGATCGGCGGCTTCACCGCGAGGTCGACGATGCCCGACACGTCGAAGTACTGCGGCGCCATGGTGTTGAGCACGCCGACCCGGCCGGCGGCGAAGCCGGGCCAGTTGTCACTCGCGACCCCGTCGCCCGGGTAGTTGCCGGAGGCGGTCGAGGTCGTGAGCATGGAGGCGACCCAGACGTCTTCGTGCTCGGTCGTGTACGCCGCCGAGACGTAGCCCGAGCGGAACACGCTGCGCGGCGAGGTCGGCGCCTCGTCACTGTCGTCGTCGCGGGTGAGGCGCTCGACGAAGTCGGGGTTCGCCCCGCCGCCGCCGCACCCGGCGTCGTCGTCGGTGAGGCGCGTGCCGTCGCGGCGGGTGCCGCCGAAGCCGAACGGCGAGACCGGCGCCTGCAGGGTCAGGCTCAGGGCGCCGTGGTCGATCGCGTGCTGCATCACGACACCTCCGCCCATCGACCATCCGACGAGGTGCACCGCCGGGAGGCCCAGCGCGTCGAGGGTCGCCTTCACGTCGTCGCTGAAGTCGCGCACGCCCCGGGTGGCGTCGATCGGCGCGTGCTCGGTGCCCCCGAAGCCGCGCAGATCGACGGCGATCACGCGCAGGTCGCCGGGCAGATCCTGCATGATCTCCTGCCAGAACAGCGACGACGAGACATTGCCGTGCACGAGGACGACGGTGCGCTCGGGAGGAGTGGAGGGGTCGTCGCCATCGCGCTCGAGGATGTTCACGTCGAGTCGGGGCGTGGCCACGATCCGCTGGGTGATGCCGTCGAAGAGCGTCATTCCGGGTGCCTCCCACCTCGTCGCGGAGGCCTCGGTGCCGCCCGCCACCTCGACTATAACCCCGGCTGCAGACGCAGGTGAATCAGGTTTCAGGTTCCGGTGTAGAAGCCGTACGTTGCGTCGGCCGAGGCCTGCGCCGCGACAGCATCCCCGCCGTCGGCGACCTGGGCGCGCGCCCATCCGTCGGCGGCGGCGCGGTAGAACGAGCGACCCTCGTCGGTGAAGGCCCACGCCTCCGCCGTCTCGGGTGTGACGTCGCCGCTCCCCGCGAGGTGGAGTGCCAGGCCGAGCAGGCCGCCGTCCCAGCCGACGCCGGTGGCGCCGGGGCCGTAGAGCTCCCAGAACCCCGGCGGCAGGTCCGCCGTGCGCGCCGTGTGGATCAGTTCGAGCCGCGTCGTGTCGGACCCCTCGCTGCGCAGGGCGATCTCGATCCACGACACGCCTCCGCCGTACTCCCACGTCGCCCGGTAGCCGGCGCTGCCGTCGGCGGGGGGAGTGCATGCGAGCACCTCGCCGGCGGCGTTGCCCTCCAGCTGGTAGCGGCCGCCCAGGGTCAGCTCGCCCGAGACGGGCAGGAACCAGCGGGCGATGCGGTCGGCCGAGGTCACGGCATCCCACACGTCGTCGAGGGGTGACGGGTAGGTCTGCGCGAGCGTCTGCACGCGGGTCTCGGCGCCGTCCAATGCATCGGTGCGCACCGCGCGGTCCACCGCCGCGATCTGCGCGTTCACATCCACCATGTCAGTTCTCCTTGTCGGGTGAGGGGTCGTCGGCGTCGGTGTCGGCGGCGATGTCGGGTGCGGCATCCGGAGCCTGCTCGTCCAGGCGTCGCCGCCGGCGTCCGCGCGCGAGCTCGGTGCCGAGGGCGTCGAGTCTCGGCTGCCAGAATGTCCGGAACGGGTCGAACCACGCGTCGGCGAGTTCGAGCGGAGTCGGGTCGATCGCGTAGAGCCGTCGCGTTCCGTCGGGCCGCGCCGTCGCGAATCCGGTCTCGCGCAGCACGCGGAGGTGCTGCGAAACGGCCGGCTGCGAGATGCCGAACTCGCGCTGCACCGCGTCTCCGATGTCGCCGGCGCTCATCTCGCCGGCGGCGAGGAGTTCGAGGATGCGCCGCCGCACGGGATCACCGAGGACGTCGAGTGCGTGCATGGTTTCATTGTTCAGTCTTAACTTATATAAGTCAAGACTGAACTTATCCGCCGAGCCTAGGATGGCGGGATGACCGACGACATGCTTCCCCCCATCGCGATCATCGGAGCCGGGTCGATGGGCGGCGCGATCCTGCACGGCCTCGTGTCGTCGGGGATCGCCCCGCGGATCGTCGTCACGAACCGCAGCGTCGCCAAAGCGGAGCTCCTCGCCGGCCTCGCGGGGGTCGAGAGCATCGCACTCGAGGCCGAGCCCGACGGGAACACCCGCGCCGCGGCGACGGCAGACGTCGTGCTCATCGGGGTGAAGCCCGCGATGGTGCCCGACCTGCTGCGCGAGATCGCGCCGACGCTGCGCCCCGGCACGCTCGTTGTCAGCCTCGCCGCCGGAGTGACGATCGCGACGTTCGAGCGGATCCTGGGCGCCGGGATCCCGGTGCTGCGGTCGATGCCGAACACCCCCGCTGTCGTCGGCAAGGCCGTGACCGGTCTGGCACAGGGGAGCACCGCCGACGCCGCCGCTGTCGCCGTCGCGCGGCGGCTGTTCGAGACGTGCGGCGCGGTCGTCGAGGTCCCAGAGGCGCAGATCGACCCGCTGTCGACCATCTCGGGTTCGGGGCCTGCGTACGTCTTCCTCCTGATCGAGGAGCTGACCCGCGCTGCGATCGGCAAGGGTTTCGCCGAACCCGAGGCGCGCCTCATGGCCGAGCAGACCTTCATCGGCGCCGCGGCTCTGCTCGACGCGACGGGGGAGGACCCGGCCGAGCTGCGCCGTCGGGTCACCAGCCCCAAGGGCACCACCGAGCGCGCTATCGCGGTGCTGCAGGAGGCGCGCCTCGACGAGGTGTTCGCACGCGCCACGGATGCCGCGCTCGACCGGGCGCGGGAGCTGGCGCAGGGCGCCTGACCGGCCTCGCGCAGGTGCGCCGACTCAGCGGTCGAGCGCTGCGAACCTCTCGATGTCGGAGTTCGTGCCCGACACGATGATGAGGTCGTGGTTGGTGACGATCGTGTTGGCCTCGGCATAGCGGAACGGCTTGCCGGGGCTCTTCACACCGACCACGGTGACGTTGTACTTCGTGCGCACGCCGGATTCGTTGAGGCCGACCCCGCGGATGAACTTCGGCGGGTACATCTTGGCCAGCACGAAGTCGTCGTCGAAGCGGATGAAGTCGAGCATGCGCCCGCTCACCAGGTGCGCGACGCGCTCACCGGCCTCGCGCTCGGGGTAGATCACGTGGTTCGCGCCGACGCGGGCCAGGATCTTGCCGTGCGACTGCGACACCGCCTTCGCCCAGATCTGCGGCACCTTCAGGTCGACGAGGTTGGCCGTGATGAGGACGGATGCCTCGATCGACGAGCCCACCGCGACGACTGCCACCTGGAAGTCCTGCGCGCCGATCTGCGTGAGCGCATCCATGTTGCGGGCGTCCGCCTGCACGGTGTGGGTGACCCGCTCGGACCACTTCTGCACCAGCTCGAGGTTGTCGTCGATCGCGAGCACCTCGCGCTCGAGTCGGTCGAGCTCTCCCGCACAGGCGGCACCGAAGCGCCCGAGTCCGATGACGAGGACGGGCGCGTCGCTCCTGATCCGCTCAACCAACGATCGGCCTTTCGACGGGCAGCGAGTAGAGCTGCGAACGGGATGTCGCGGCCACCGCTGCGGCGAGAGTCACTGTACCAATGCGGCCCATGAAGATCGTCAGGGCCATGACGTAGACGGCGGGGTCGCTGAGTTCGGCCGTCAGGCCGGTCGACAGGCCGACGGTGCCGAACGCCGAGATGACGTCGAACAGCACGTCCGACACGGGCTCCTGGCTGATCTGCGAGATGACGATCGTCGAGAGGGCCACGATCGTCGCGCCCCACGCGACGACCGAGAGCGCGACGCGCTGCACGTCGCTCGGGATGCGGCGCCCGAACGCCTGCACCGAGGGGCGGCCCTTGGCCTCCGAGAACACGGCGAGGGCGAGCACGGCGAGCGTGGTCACCTTGATGCCGCCGGCCGTCGACGCGGAGCCGCCGCCGACGAACATGAGCATGCAGCCGACGATCAGCGACGATCCGTACAGCTCGCCGATGTCGACGACCGAGAAGCCGCCCGAGCGCGTCATCGCCGAGAGGAAGAACGCCTGGAACGTCGTGTCCCACGCGTTCATCGAGCCGAGGGTCTCGGGGTTGTTGTACTCGAGCGTGAGGAACGCGGCTGCACCCGCGAAGAACAGCAGCACGGTGGTGATGATGGTGAGCTTCGTGTGCAGCGGCCACTTGCGCACATGCCAGAGCTGCTTGCGGAGCGCATAGATGACGGGGAACCCGATGCTGCCGAGGAAGACGCCGATCATCAGCACGGTGAGGAGGAAGTAGTCGTCGGCGAAGGGGACGAGGCCACCGGGGTTCGGCGTGAACCCGGTGTTCGTGAAGGCCATCGCCGCATAGAACGGGGCTTCCCAGAGAGCGTCGATCGGACGGATGCCGGCGAGGATCAGCGACGGATACAGAGCCAGCGCCACGAGGCCCTCGATGAGGAGCGTCGACAGCGCGACGGTGCGCAGCAACTGGCCGACCTCGCCGAGGCGGACGGTCTGGCCCTCGTTCACCGGGCCGCCGTGGGTGCGGAGCGGATTGGAGTCGCTCGCCGCGATGAGCTTCGCGCGCAGTCCGAGCCGCTTCGAGATGACGAGGCCGAGGATCGACGCGAGCGTCAGCACGCCCATGCCGCCGATGTTGACGCCGATGAAGATGACCACCTTGCCGAAGGCGGAGAAGGTGGTCGCGATGTCGACGGTGGAGAGGCCGGTCACACAGATCGTCGACACGGCGGTGAAGAGGGCGTCGGCCAGGGGCAGGCGCCTGCCGTTCGCCGACGCGGCGGGCAGCGAGAGCAGCGCTGTGAAGACCAGGATGAGCGACACGAAGACGAGAACCGCGAACCGCGCCGGCGACGAGGTCGTCAGATTGCGCAGCCGATCCCAGGATGCCCGGGGCGCGAGAACCATCCGCCGAACGATCGACCCCTGTGGGTCAGTCGCCATGCGTCGCCCCTTTCGGTCGCTCCGGAACCCCGCTCATGGTACTCCGCGGGGCGCACGACTAATCTGAGCACATGGCGGACATCTTCGACGTGATCGCGGACGGTACACGTCGCGACATCCTGCGACTGCTCCTGGACCGCTCGAACGTCGGCGAGCGTGGCACGAGCGTGTCGCACATCGTCCACGAGCTCGGCACGAGCCAGCCGACGGTGTCGAAGCATCTGAAGGTCCTCCGCGAGGCGCACCTCGTCACGGTTCGCGAAGAGGGGCAGCACCGCTACTACAGCCTCTCGTCGGAGCCTCTCGACGAGGTCGACGACTGGCTGGTGCCGTTCCTGGGCGACGATGCCGCCGCTGCCGCCGGGGTCCCGGTGCTGACGGACTCCGCCGCCCACGCGGCCGAGGTGGTCGGCCGCGCGGCGGCGTCGGCGAAGTACGCCGTGGCGAACGCCCTCAAGAAGCTCCCCGGCCGCTGATCAGCGGCGCCCCGCCTTGCGGCGGTAGAGCCACGCGCCCCAGACGACCGCGACCACGAGGATGCCTGCGCACCAGGCGACGGCGAGTGCGACCCATTCCGAGACCGGGTCGCCCATGAGCAGCCCGCGGATCGTCTCGACGACGGGGGTAACGGGAAGGAACTCGGCGATCGGCTGCAGCCAGTCGGGCATGGTCTCGATCGGCACGAACGCGCTCGAGAGGTACGGCAGGAACAGCAGGATGAAGCCGTACCCGTTCGCGCCTTCGGGGCTCGACGCCGCGAGGCCGATCGCGGCGAACAGGTAGGTGATCGCGAGGATCCACAGGGCGATCATCGCGATGGCGCCGAGCCAGCCCCAGAGGTCCGCCGTCGGGCGGAATCCGACGAGCAGCGCCACCCCGACCACCACCGCGGTCGCGATCAGGTTGCGGACGAGGCTCGCCACCACGTGTCCGGTGAGCACCGCGCTCGCGCGCAGCGGCATCGTCCGGAAGCGGTCGATGATGCCGGTCTTCATGTCGTTCGCGACGTACACGGCGGTGGAGGCCGCACCGAACCCGGCGCAGGTGAGGATGATGCCCGGCACGATGTAGTCGACGTAGGCGCCGGACGGATCGATCGCCCCGCCGAACACCCACGTGAACATCAGCATGAGCATCACCGGCAGGAGGATCGCCATGAGGAGCGACTCGCCGTCGCGCAGCGAGTGGAGCAGGCTCCGCTTCACGAAGACCGACTCCGCAGTGAGGCCGCCGATGCGGCGGCGGGGGAGGGCGGCGGTGGTCGTCATCGGGACTCCTCGAGAACGGATGCCGCCGGGTCGGCGGCCGGACTGCGGTGCTGGGCTCCCGCGCCGGTGAGCGCGAGGAAGACGTCGTCGAGCGACGGGCGACGCAGCGAAACGACCCCGTGGTCGCCCGCCTCGTCGAGGGTGTCGAGCGCGCGCCGCAGTCCGCTCACCGTGCCGTCGGTCGGCACCTCGCGCACCAGTTCGCCGTGCTCGTCATGCAGCTCGACGGTGTCGCCGCCGATGCGCGACTTGAGCGCGGCGGCGGTGCCGGTGGCGACGATGCGCCCGCCGTCGAGCACGGCGACGCGATCGGCGAGCTGGTCGGCCTCCTCCAGGTACTGCGTGGTGAGGAACACCGTGGTGCCGGCATCGGCGAGGCGGCGGATGACGTCCCACAGTTCGCGCCTGCTGCGGGTGTCGAGACCCGTCGTCGGCTCGTCGAGGAACAGCACCTCGGGGGTCACGACGAAGCTCAAGGCGAGGTCGAGCCGGCGGCGCATGCCGCCGGAGTATGTGCCGACGCGGCGACCGCCGGCAGCGGCCAGATCGAACTGGTCGAGCAGCTCGCCCGCGCGGATGCGCGCCGTGCGCCCGCTCAGACCCGACAGGCGCCCGAGCATGGTGAGGTTCTCGATGCCGGTGAGCACGTCGTCGACGGCTGCCGACTGCCCGGTGAGCGCGATGCGGCGCTTCACCTCGCCGGGCTTGCGGGCTACATCGAAGCCGGCGACCTCGGCGGTGCCGCCGTCGGGGCGCACCAGCGTCGTGAGGACGTTGATCGTGCTGGTCTTGCCGGCGCCGTTGGGGCCGAGCAGCCCGAACACCTCGCCCCGCGCGACCGCGAAATCGAGCCCGTCAAGCACCGTGTGCCGACCGAACGCCTGGCGGAGGCCGGTGACCCTGATCGCGGCGGGCCCGCCCGCGGGCGGGGGTGGTGTGCTGTCGGGCATGGCGGCATCCTCTCGTCTTCTGTGTAAGGGGAAAACTGTTTACGGTCGTAACTGTTTATGAAGGTAACACACTGTTTACGAGATATACAGTCCTAGACTTGCCGCATGAGCGACGTCGACGAGCCCGAGCTTCCCCGCGGCGTGGCCCTCGCGTGGGGGATCGCCGCCAACCCGCAGCGCGGCCCGAAGCGCGAGATGAGCGTCGAGCGGATCGTCGAGGCGGCGGTGGAGATCGCCGACGCCGACGGTCTTGCGGCGGTGTCGATGGCCGCGGTCGCCGCGAAGCTCGGGTTCACGCCCATGTCGCTCTACCGGTATGTCTCGGCCAAGGACGATCTCGTGCTGCTCATGCAGGAGGAGGCGACGGGCGCCCCATCCGATGCGAGCCGGGCGGCAGGGGACTGGCGCGAGCAGCTCGAGGCGCTGTACCGCGAGCAGCTGCACAACTACCTGCAGCATCCGTGGGTGCTCGACGTTCCGATCACCGGTGTGCCGGCCACGCCCAACAGTGCGGCGTGGATGGACGCGGGGCTGCACGCGCTCGCGGGCACCGGGCTCACCCACGAGGAGCGGCTCGCCGTCATGCTGCTGGTGACCGGGACCGCGCACTGGGCGGGCACCGTCATGGCGGGCTACGCGCGCACGCAGCGCGAGCGGGGCTTCGACGACCAGAGCATCGCCAGCGCCGAGGACGCGCTGTTCCGCACCCTCATCACCGCCGACGCGTACCCCGACCTGCGCGAGGCCATCGACGCGGGTGTGTTCCTCGACGAGTCCGATCCGTTCTCGTTCTCTCTGGCGCGCGGCCTCGACGGCGTGGCCGACTTCATCGCCGAGGCGCAGCGCGACCCCGCCCGTGCGACGGCGCGCGAACCGTGGGGCGCCCCGGCCGACGCCGAGATCGCCGGAGACAAGAAGTTCCGCGAGGCGCAGAAGGCGGTGCGCGACGCGGAGCGGATGCTGCGGGTCGCGCGCAAGGCCGAACGGCAGGCGGCACGCGAAGCGCGCGACCGCCACGCGCGTCAGCGCGCTGAAGGGTGACGCGCTCCTGCCACACACGTCTCATCCGTCACACCTGTTTACACGCGTCCCGATGACCCCCTAGAGTGTGCTCAACGTCTACTGGGGAAAGGGATGTGTCATGGCTGAGCTTCCTGACGTGAGGTTCCTCACGGTCGCCGAGGTCGCCGAGCTGATGCGCGTCTCGAAGATGACCGTGTACCGTCTCGTGCACGCGGGAGAACTGCCCGCCGTGCGCTTCGGGCGCAGCTATCGGGTGCCCGAATCCGCGGTCACCGAAGCCCTGCAACGACCGATCGCCGACGTCGGCTAGACTGGTCCGAGGCATTTTTCCTATTTGCCCGATCCCGGGCGCGCCGCACGCGCGTCCAGACCCCTGACTTAGTGAGGTTTTCCGTGGGTTCAGTCATCAAGAAGCGCCGCAAGCGCATGGCGAAGAAGAAGCACCGCAAGCTGCTTCGCAAGACTCGCCACCAGCGCCGCAACAAGAAGTAAAGCGGCATCCGCACCAAGCGTCCCCCGACCGGTCTCCGTGTCGACGGGGGCGCTTCGTGTATGCGCCGCCCCCAGGAAGGGTTCCGATGAAGTCCATCACCGTTCAGCAGCTGCGCGAGCGCGACGGCGTTCCCCTGATCGACGTGCGCGAGGTCGACGAGTTCGCGGCCGGCCGCGTGCCGGGCGCCGTGAACATCCCGATGTCGACCATCGGCGGCCGCCTCGACGAGCTCCCCGACGGCGCCTTCGACGTGATCTGCGCGGTCGGCGGCCGGTCCGGCCGGGTCGTCGAGGCGCTCGACGCCCGCGGTTACGACGTGACCAACGTCGACGGCGGCACCAACGAGTGGATCGCCTCCGGGTTCCCGGTCGAGCGGTGACCACGCTCACCCTTATCGGCAAGCCCGACTGCCACCTCTGCGACGTCGCGCGCGAGGTCGTCGAGACCGTCGTCGCGGAGTACCCCGAAGATGCGGTCGACATCGAGGAGCTCTCGATCGTCGACGACCCGCAGCTCTACGCGCAGTGGTGGGAGAAGATCCCGGTGGTCCTCATCGACGGCGAGCTCCACGGCCACTGGCGGGTGTCGCCCGATCGGCTTCGTGCTGCGCTCGGCGCCGCCGGCTGACGGAGCACCCGTCCGGTGTCGTCACGCGACGGCACCGAGCACGCACGTCACTACTCGATCTCGACGACCTCGGCGTCGGGAGCATTCGTCTTGACCGACGCGATGCCGTTGAGAGCGCTCGCCTTCGACGCGTAGCCCTGGCTCGTCGCGATCACCTGTCCGTTCGACGCCTTCAGGTTGAAGCGCCAGTCGCCGCCCTTGTCTGTCCACAGCTCGAACTTCCCCGCCATCGGGATGCCCCTTCGATCGGTTCGGGAACGCGGACGGATGCCGCGCATCCGGCGACTCGCGCCGGTCTCACGCTAGCGGCGTGCCGCGAGGCGGGGAAGAGGGTCATGCCGCTCCGCGCGGACGGGTGGTGACGGGAACCGCAGAGAGGGCGATGCGCACGCGGCCGTCGTACTCGACGCCGTCGGTCGCCGGATGCTGCACGCGCACCAGCGTGCCGTCGCCGGTGCGCACGAGCGTGCGCCGGAAGCTGCCGAGGAAGATGCTCTCCTGCACGACGGCGTCGACGCCCGGGGAGTCCGCGCTCACGAGGGTCACGTTCTCGGGGCGGAGGAACACGTCGGCGGGTCCCGGCGCGACGGGCCCGCGGACGGGCAGCTCGACGCCCCAGACGGTGACGGTGTCGCCCACGACGTCGCCGGGCACCACACTCGAGACGCCGATGAAGGCCGCGACTGCGGAGGTGGCCGGGCGCAGGTAGAGCTCCTCGGGGGTGCCGATCTGCTCGATCCGGCCGGCATCCATGACCGCGATGCGATCCGAGACCGCGAGCGCCTCCTCCTGGTCGTGCGTGACGAACACCGTCGTGATGCCGAGCCGCAGCTGGATGCGCCGGATCTCGTCGCGCAGCTGCACGCGGACCTTCGCGTCGAGGGCCGACAGCGGCTCGTCGAGCAGCAGCACGCGCGGCTCGGTCACGAGTGCGCGGGCGAGGGCGACTCGCTGCTGCTGGCCGCCCGAGAGCTGGTGCGGGAAGCGGTCGGCGAGGTGGCCGAGCCCGACGAGGTCAAGCGCGTCGGCTGCGCGCTCAGCGGCATCCTTCTTGCCGACTCCGCGCCGGCGCAGGCCGAACGCGGTGTTGCCGGCGACCGTGAGATGCGGGAACAGGGAGTACGACTGGAAGACCATGCCGATGTCGCGCTTGTTGGTGGGCACCCTCGACACGTCGGCGCCGCCGAGCAGAACGGCGCCGTCGGTCGCCTTCTCGAGTCCGGCGAGCACGCGCAGCGCTGTCGTCTTGCCGCATCCCGACGGGCCGAGGAGCGACACGAACTCACCGGGCGCGATGTCGAGGTCGACGCCGTGGAGCACGCGCGTCGCGCCGTACTCCTTGACGACACCGCGGAACTCCACGCGGGTGCCCTCGCCGGCGTCGGCCAGGAGCAGGTTGTCGGAGGTCGAGGGCAGCGCCCGGGGTGCGTCGGCGACGGTCATGAGGGGGTCCTTCCGGTGCCGGACCTGCCGGCCCGACCGATGATGAGCAGGAGCACGAACGCGAAGGCCAGAGCGATGAGGGTGAAGATCGCTGCGGCGTAGGCATCCTGGCGATTGATCACGACGAGACCGGTCTGCAGCACCTGTCGATTCAGCAGCGACGCAATCGTGAATTCGCCGAGCACGACGGCGACGGAGATGAGGGATGCCGCGAGCAGCCCCTGCCGCAGGTTGGGGACGATCACGCGGACGAGCACCGACACCCACCCGGCGCCGAGGGTGCGGGCCGCCTCGGAGAGCGTCCGCACGTCGATGGCGTCGATCGACGCCTGGATCGAGCGATACGTGAACGGGAGCACGAGGATCCCGTACGCGAAGGCGAGAGTCCACGCGCCCGTGCCGAACGTGCGCCCGATCTGGAGGTAGATGGGTGCGAGGCCGACGACGAGCACGATGGCCGGGATCGTGATCGGCAGGAGGGCGAGGAACTCGAAGCCGCGGCGGAGCTTCGGGAAGCGCAGGGCGACCAGCACCATCGTCGGCGTGAACAGGAACAGCACGATGACCACGGTGACCCCGGCCAGGATCAGCGAGTTCGCGAGACCGATCCAGATCGGCGCGTAGCGCGCAGCGTTGGCGGGATCGAACAGTGCGAGCCAGCGGTCGAACGTGTACGGCCCGCCGCCAGGCGTGGACAGTGTGAACAGGAAGGTCGCGGCGAACGGCACGGCGAAGACGAGGCCGACGACGCCGCCGATCACCCAGCGCACCGTGCGCGACGGGGCGAGGCCGTTCATGCCTGCCACCGCGCCGCACGGCGCTGGATGAGCGAGTAGACCCACATCACGACGGCCACGACCGCGATCATGCCGAGCGCGAGCGCCCCGGCGAGGTTCTCACGGCCCAGCACCGTCTCGCTCGTGAGCGCCGTGCGGATCTGGAGTGGAACGATCTGCGAGCCCTGGCTGGCGAGGGCCGCGGCGGTGGCGTACGAGGAGAAGGCGTTCGCGAACAGCAGGAGCAGGCTCGCGAGGAACGACGGCGCGAGCACCGGGAATCCGACGTGCAGCCAGAAGCCCCGACGCGTGCCGCCGAGGGTGAGGTGGGCCTCGAACCACTGCGGCCGCAGCGCCGCGAGGGCGGGCATGAAGGTGATGATCATCAGGGGCACCTGGAAGACGAGGTAGGCCGGGATGAGGCCGGGGAGGGCGTAGATCCACGCGCCGCCGGCGAAGATGTCGACGCCGAGCACGTCGCGGAGGAACCGGGTCACCACTCCCTGCGTGCCGATGGCGGCGACCATCGTGAAGGCGAGCATGACGCCGCCGAACTGGGCGAGCACCCCGGAGGCGGCATCGACGGTCGTCCGCACGAAGCCGGTGTCGGGGAGCCCGAGCATCGCGTAGCAGACGAGCGCGCCGACGACGGCTCCGATGACGGCGGTGAGAGCCGACACCCAGGTGGAGTTCCAGAACGTCGCGACGACCACCGGGTCTGCGAGGGCGGCGATGTTGTCGACGGTGAACGCGCCGTCGCCGTCGAACAGCCCCGAGGCCACGGCGATGACGGTCGGCAGCGCGAGGAACAGCAGCACGTAGGCCGCGAAGGGGGCGAGCCCCAGCCACGACCAGTCCGCGGTGGGGGCGCCCTGCCGCGCCGGAGCGCGCTGCTCCGGCGCGGCAGGGGCGACGAGGGTGGTCGTCACTGGACTGCGGCGGCCCACTCTTCGCCGAGCAGCGTGCCGGCGTCCGACGACTGCTGCTCGGTGGGCACGACGGTCTCCTCGGGCGCTGCCGGGAGGGCGTCGGCGAGCGCCTGGTCGATTGTCCCCGCCTCGATCATGGCGTCCATGCGCACCGGCCGGGCGCCGCCCTTGAGCCACAGGTTCTGCACTTCGTCGGAGTACAGGAACTCCTGCCACAGGCGCGCGGCGGCCGGGTTCGGCGCATCCTTGTTGATCGCCTGGTTGTAGTACCCGGCGTACCCGACGCCGGGGAAGACGACCGTCTCCCACGTCGGCAGGTCTGCCGTGTGAGCGGCGTTGAGGTAGTCCCAGTCGAACACGACCGGGGTCTCGCCGCTGGCGACGGTGGCGCTCGTGACGTCGAGCTTCAGCATGTTGCCCGCCGCGTTGAGCTCCGAGAAGAAGTCGATGCCGGGCTGGTAGTCGTCGAGCGTGCCGTCGGACTGCACCGTGGCGAGGCCGACGGCGGCGAAGGCCGCTCCCGCCTGGGTCGGGTCGCCGTTGATGGCGACCGAGCCGCGGTAGTCGTCACCGAGGAGGTCGTCGAGGTCGGCCGGCGCATCGAAGCGGGCCGAGTCGTAGCCGACGGACATGTACCCGCCGTAGTCGCCGACGAACAGGCCGGTGGGCTCCTTCAGCGCGTCGGGGATGTCGTCCCAGGTCTCGACCTGGTACGGAGCGAACCAGTCGGTGCTCTGGAGCGCGACGGTGAGGCCGAGGTCGAACACGTCGGGCGCGGTGTCGAGGCCCTCGTTCGTCTCCGCGGCCTGGATCTCCTCGGCGGACGAGACGTCGGGCGACTGCTCCGTGATGGTGATCTCGGGGTAGCGCTCGGCGAACAGGTCGATGATCTCGCCGTAGTTCGCCCAGTCGCGCGGGAGCGCGATGACGTTGAGCTTGCCCTCCGCCCGGGCGGCGGCCTCGAGGTCGGCGAGGGTGCCGAAGTCGGCGAGGCTCGTGGCGCTCGCGGCATCGACCGAAGAGGTGTCGTCCGAAGCGGACGACTCTCCACCGGCGCAGCCGGCGAGGGTGAGGACGGCGGCGGTGGCCGCCGCCGCGCCGATGAGCAGACGGCGCGACGAATTACGGGACATGTGATTCCTTCCGGGTCAGCCGCGCGAGCGTGTCGGGGCACGGTCGGGTGCGCGCGGGTCGCCTGGACGCTACGGGGACGCGGTGACGCGTCGGGCGGCCGCGGGTGAACGACGCATGATCAGCCGGTGTCGGGACGACGCGGGACTCCCGCCGCAGCGCAGGAGGAAGGATGCCGCCGCAGCGGCGGAGTCGGCCGCGGAGGCCCGCGGGTCAGGCCCGGAGCCGGGCGCGGAGCGTAGCGAGCTCGTCGTCGGTGAGCCCGCCCGACTGCAGGTACGCCGCCGCGCCGCCGTGCGCATCGAGCCACGCGAATGCCTGCTCGATCGCTGCGCGAGGCGTGCCGGTGACGAGCGTGCGGATCTCGGGGGTGAGCGGGGCGCCCATCTGCGCGATGCCGGCGAGCATGCGCTCCGCCCACGGGCCGGCGAGGTTGCGCTCCGATGCGGCATAGTCGGCGATGATCGCGTCGCGATCCACCCCGACGGCGTCGAGCAGGAGCGCGATCGACACCCCGGTGCGGTCCTTGCCGGCGGTGCAGTGGACGAGCACGGCGGTGGGGGAGTCGTCGGAGGATGCCGCGACGAGGCGCGCCGCCTCGGCGAAGGCGGGAGCCCCGTGCTCGAGCATCGACTCGTACAGCCCGCCGAGGGCCGGCAGCTGCCGGATCGCCTGCTCGATCATCGCCGCATCGGGCGTGCTCGATCCGTCGGAGGCCGCGGCCTTCGCCGCGCCGGTCAGCGCGCCCTCGAGCACCGACAGCTCGACGACGCGCAGCACGCGGTCTGCCGGAAGGCGGTCGGGCGCCGTGCGCTGCTCCATGGGCGTGCGGAAGTCGGCGATCACGCCGATGGGGCTCGCCGACAGTGCGGCGACCCCGGCGTCGGTCAGGGCGCTCAGCCCCTCCGACCGGTAGAGCACGGCGCTGCGCACCGTGCCGCCGTCGGTGAGCGGCATCCCGCCCACATCGCGGAAGTTCTGCAGTCCCTCGAGTCCGATCGTCACGGACTCGATGCTAGGGGTTACGGCGCCAGGCGCGTGGGACCGCGGAAGAGGTAGGTGACCTCGCGGATCGACGACTCGCCCAGCAGGAGCATCATGACGCGGGCGAGGCCCATGCCGAAGCCGCCGTGGGGCGGGGCGCCGTACCGGAAGAAGTCGAAGTAGAAGTCGAGGTGCTCGGGCTCGAGCCCCTTCTCCTTCGCCTGCTCGATCAGCACGTCCACGCGGTGCTCGCGCTGCGCGCCCGTCGTGATCTCGACGCCCTTGAACAGCAGGTCGTAGCTCTTGGTGAGCCCGGTCTGCTCGTCGCGCATGTGGTAGAAAGCGCGGATCTCGGGGTGGTAGTCGGTGATGAAAACGAACTGGTGGCCGTACGTCTCCTCGACGTAGGCCGAGATCTGCCGCTCGCCCTCGGGGTCGAGGTCGCCGTCGGTGCGGGGCACCTCGTAGCCGCGGCTCTTGACGATCTCGAGTGCCTCGGCGAGCGGGATGCGGGGGAACGGGGTTGCCGGAACCTGCACCTCGAGGCCGAACAGCTCCTCGATCTCGGCGCCGTGCTTCTCCTTCACCGCGGCGATCGCCGTGGCGAGGAGCTCCTCCTGCATGGCGGCGACGTCTTCGTGCGAGTCGATCCAGCTGATCTCCGCGTCGATCGAGGTGAACTCGGTGGCGTGACGGCTCGTGAACGAGGGGTCGGCGCGGAACGCCGGCGCGATCTCGAAGATCTTGCCGAAGCCCGAGACCTGGGCCATCTGCTTGAAGAACTGCGGCGACTGCGCGAGGTACGCCGTCTGGTCGCCGAAGTACTCGAGCGAGAACAGTTCGGCGTTGGACTCCGAGGCCGTCGCCATGAGCTTCGGCGTGTGCACCTCGATGTAGTCGCGCTCGATCCAGTACGAGCGCATGGCGTGCTCGAGGGTGGTCTGCACGCGGAAGATGAGGTTGTTGCGACGCTGGCGCAGGTCGAGGAAGCGCCAGTCCATGCGCTTGTCCATGCCGCTGTCGGCCGCGATCGGCGTCTCCGGGAGCGCGGCGGCGGCGATCTCGAGGCCGCCGATCTTGATCTCGACACCGCCGAGCTTCACGCGCTCGTCGTGCTTGAGCTCGCCGGTGACGGTCAGGAAGGTGCCGGTCGACAGGTTCGAGATGAGGTCGGTGAGGGCGAGGGCCGCGGCATCCTGCTCGCTGCCGTCTTCGGCGGGGCGGGTGGCCGGATTCACCAGCTGCACCGCGCCCGTCTCGTCGCGCAGGATGACGAACTGCACCTTCTTCTGATCACGGACCGTCTCGACCCAGCCGGAGACCGAGACGGGACCGTCGGCGAGGCCGAGCAGCTGGTTGACGAGAACGCGTTCACTCACGAGGGATCAGTCTACGTGGCCGATCGGCGTCGGCCATCGGCATCCCGCCGACCCCCGCGCGCGATCGGGGGCGGACACCCAGGAACCGGAAACATCCACGCCGTACGCTGGATCGTGTCGTGCCCCGCCGGGCGTGGCATCCGATCACCGCCTTCGACCGGAAGCGAAGCACCGATGACCGACTCCACCACCACCGACGGATCCTGGCTCAGCGCGCTCCTGGACTGGTCCGTGTCACTCATGGACGTGATCGGTCCCGCAGGTGCGGGCATCGCGATCGCACTCGAGAACCTGTTCCCGCCGCTGCCGAGCGAGGTCGTCCTGCCGATGGCGGGCCTCGCCGCCAGCCGCGGCTCGTTCAGCCTGTTCGAGGCGCTCGCCTGGACGACCGCCGGGTCGATCGTCGGGGCGTTCCTGCTGTACGGGCTCGGGATGCTGCTGGGCGTCGACCGCCTGCGCAGCATCGCCGCGAAGATCCCGCTGTTGCACCCCGAAGACATCGACCGCACGGTGGCCTGGTTCACGCGGCACGGCGGGAAGGCGGTGTTCTTCGGACGGATGATCCCGATCTTCCGCAGCCTCATCTCGATCCCCGCGGGAATCACACGCATGCCGCCGCTGCGGTTCGGGCTGCTCACCGCGGCGGGCAGCCTGATCTGGAACAGCATCTTCGTGCTGGCCGGCTACCTGCTCGGCGAGTCGTGGCACATCGTCGAGCGCTACGTCGACGTCGTGCAGTACGCGGTGATCGCCGGCGTCGCGATCGCGGTGGCGTGGTTCGTGTTCGTGCGCACCCGCTCCCTCGTCGCCGCTGCCCGCGGCACGCGCGGCGCCCAGCCCGAGCCCGACTGACCCCGGCCGCATGGCGGGCGGATGCCTAGACTGGGCGCGTGCCAGCCGAGAGAGTCCACCTCGTCCGTCACGGCGAGGTCTTCAACCCACGCCGCGTCCTGTACGGCCGCCTTCCCGGGTACTCGCTGAGCGAGGCCGGACGCGTCATGGCGCGGCAGGCCGCCGACTACATCGCCGCGCTCGACCGACCGGTCACCGCACTCGTCGCGTCGCCGCTGCAGCGCACCCGTGAGTCGGCCGAGCCGTTCACCGCGCTGTTCGGACTCGAGCCGGTCATCGACGAGCGCGTGATCGAGCCGACCAACGTGTTCGAAGGCAAGCGCATGGTGCGCGCCCTGGTGAACCCGTGGAACTGGCGGCACCTGCGCAAGCCCGCGCTGCCCAGCTGGGGTGAGCCGTACCTCGACGTCGTCGCCCGGATGAACCAGGCCATGACCGAGGCCTGGGAGGCCGCAGACGGCGGCGACGTGGTGATCGTCTCGCACCAGCTGCCGATCTGGATCACCCACCTGGCGGTCACGGGCCGGTCGCTCCGTCACGATCCGCGCGAGCGCAGGTGCGCCCTGTCGAGCGTGACGAGCCTGGAGATGGTCGACAGCAAGTGGACGGAGGTCGCGTACGCCGAGCCCGCGTCCACCGCGGGAGCGGTCGACGTCGGCGCGGTCTGAGCCCGTCAGAGCGCGGCTTCCAGGTCACGCTCAGGCGGCACACAGAACACGCCCACGTAGACTGGCCGGGTGCCCGCTGATCGACTGCCTTTCGCGCGCGCAGCGGCATCCGCTCTCCTCGTTCTGGGGTTGACCGCGAGCCTCGCCGCGTGCACGCAGGACCCCCTCGCCGCGCAGTATCGCGCTGGCGACAACAAGGGGTTCATCGCCGCCGACGGGCGTGCGGTGGTCGAGATCCCCGAATCGGAGCGCACCGAGCCGATCGAGTTCGAGGGCGTGCTCGACACGGGCGACACCACGACGAGCGCCGACTACGCCGGGCAGGTCGTCGCCGTGAACTTCTGGTACGCCGCGTGCGCCCCGTGCCGCGTCGAGGCGGCCGAGCTCGAGAAGGCCTACCAGTCGTTCGAGGGCGAGGATGTGGCGTTCCTCGGAGTGAACCTCTACGACGGCGCCGAGGCATCCCGCGCGTTCGCCGAGAAGTACGGCGTCAGCTACCCGAGCGCGCTCACCACCGTCGACGGCTCGATCAAGCTCGCCTTCGCCGGGCAGACCCCCCTCAACGCCGTACCGGTCACCCTCCTGCTCGACACGGAGGGGCGCGTCGCTGCGCGCATCATCGGCGAGCTCGGCTCGGCGTCGATCCTCGAGACCCTCATCCAGGACGCCCTCGACGCGGGCGAGCAGGACGCGTCGTGAACATCGGCGCCGTCGTCGCCGACGGCACCCTGTGGGTCGCGATCCCGATCGCGGTACTCGCGGGCCTCATCTCGTTCCTCTCGCCGTGCGTACTGCCGCTCGTTCCGGGATACCTGGGCTTCATCGGCGGCGCGGTGGCGCCTCGACCCGTGCCACGGCCCGTGCCCGTTTCGTCTCGCTCCGCTCGCTCAACGACCGATGATCGCGCAGCGGCGCCTGCCCCGGCCACGGTGCCCGAGCCTGTCGAGGGCCCCGGCCGCAGCCGGCTCCTGCTCGGCGTGCTGCTGTTCATCGCCGGGTTCACCGTCGTGTTCGTGAGCGCCGCGATGCTCGGCGGCACCCTCGGGCGCTTCCTCATCGAGTACGCCGACATCATCACCCGCATCCTGGGCGTGCTCATCATCGCCATGGGGCTCGTGTTCATCGGCCTCTTCGGGTTCGCGCAGCGCACCTTCCGCCCGCAGGTGCGCAGCAACCTGGGGCTGGTCGGCGCTCCGCTGCTCGGCGTCGCGCTCGGCATCGGCTGGACGCCGTGCATCGGACCGACGCTCGCCGTCATCCTGCAGCTGTCGTTCGACTCCGGCTCGGCGGCCCGCGGCGCGGTGCTCGGGCTCGCGTACTCGCTCGGCCTCGGCATCCCGTTCGTGCTGCTCACGCTCGGGTTCGGCTGGGCCACCCGCTCGGTCGGGTTCCTGCGTCGTCACATCCGCGTCGTCAACATCGTCGGGGGCAGCGTGCTGATCGTGCTCGGCCTCCTCATGGTCACCGGCGTCTGGAACGCCCTCATGGCGCAGCTGCAGGGGGTGTTCCAGAGTGTCCCGCTCCCGATCTGACGAGCCCGACGTGGTGGATGAGATGGCCGACGTGAACGATCCGACCGCCGCAGCACCGGCCGACCGCCCCGAGGGGCCTGACGGCAGCGAGCCGCTGCGTCCGGCCGACCACGCCGACTCCGCCGCGCCGGCAGAGGTGACCCAGCCCGCCCTCGGCGTCGTCGGGTGGCTCCGGTGGGGCTGGCGACAGCTCACCTCGATGCGCACCGCGCTCGTGCTCCTGCTCCTCCTCGCCATCGCCGCCGTTCCGGGCTCGCTCGTGCCGCAGCGCAGCGCCGACCCCAACGGGGTCACGCAGTACTTCCAGGACAACCCCGACCTGGCGCCGATCCTCGACGGCCTCAGCATGTTCGACGTCTACACGTCGCCCTGGTTCTCGGCCATCTACCTGCTGCTGTTCGTCTCGCTGATCGGGTGCGTGATCCCGCGCACGAAGCATCACTGGAACGCCCTGCGCGCGCGTCCGCCCCGCACGCCCGCCCGCCTGTCGCGGCTCGACGCGTACCGTGAAGAGACCCTCGACGGCGGGGAGGATGCCGCAGCCGCGGCATCCGCTGCCGTCGACGCCGCCGAGAAGCAGCTCGCCAAGTCGGGCTATCGCGTCGAGCGGTACGACAGCGGATCGACCCTCTCCGTGTCGGCCGAGCGCGGGTATCTCCGCGAGACCGGCAACCTCGTGTTCCACACGGCGCTCATCGGCGTGCTGGTCGCGGTCGGGGTGGGCGGCGGGTTCACCTACACCGGCCAGACCGTGATCATCGAGGGCCGCACGTTCGTCAACACGATGCTCGACTACACGTCGTTCAACCCGGGACGCTTCGTCGACGAGGACGCCCTCGAGCCGTACGCGCTGACCCTCGACAGCTTCGACGTCACCTACCAGCCCGCCGGCACGCAGGCCGCCGGGCAGGCGGGGGACTTCGCCGCGAACCTCACGGTTCAGCACGCGGGCGAGGAGCCGGAGCCGGGTGAGGTGCGGGTGAACCACCCGCTCGACGTCGCCGGCGACCGCGTGTACCTGATGGGCAACGGCTACGCGCCGACCATCACGATCCGCGACGCCGACGGCGAGGTCGTCTACTCCGAGTCGGTGCCGTTCCTGCCGCAGGACACCGACATGACCTCGCTCGGTGTCATCAAGGTGCCGGACGGCCTCGACGACCAGCTGGGTCTCGTGGGCTTCTTCTATCCGACGCAGGCGCCGCTCACGACGGGCGCCTTCGCATCGGCATACCCCGACCTGGTGAACCCGGTCGTCTCGCTCGACGTCTACGTCGGCGACCTGGGCATCGACGGGGGAGTCCCGCGATCGGTGTACACGCTCGACACGTCCGACATGGACAAGCTCACCGGCCGCGGCACCGATGTCGACTCGATCGAACTCGCACCCGGCGAGACCGCGGAACTGCCCGACGGGCTCGGCTCCGTCACGTTCGAGAACGAGGCGCCCGACGGCGCCGAAGGGTACTCCGACTCGGTGAAGCGGTACGTGTCGCTCTCGGTGCATCGTGACGCGGCGGCGACCTGGGTGCTGCTGTTCGCGATCCTCGCCACCGTGGGCCTGCTCTCGGCCCTGTTCATCCCGCGCCGGCGCATGTGGGTGAAGGCCCGCATCGACGGCGCGAACGTGCACCTCGAGTACGCGGGACTCGCGCGCGGCGAGGACCCCACACTCGACGCGGCGGTCGCCCAGTTCGCCGAGCGCCACCGTTCCACCCTCTGACCAGGACAACCCCTCGGGTCGCCAGACCCGCCGACGTAGAATCGGAACCATGCCCGACAGCTCCTCGCTCAGCCTCGACTCGGTCTCGCTCCTGCTGGTGTGGACCGCGATCGCGGTGTACGCCCTCGCGTTCATCGCGTATGCGATCGACCTCGCGCGCCGATCCGACATGGCGGTCGAGAAGAAGGATGCCCGCGAGCGCGAGCTCGTCGCCGCAGGCGGGGCGTCCGTCGGAGCTCCGCTCGATGCCGTGGCGCAGATGCGCGCCGATGAGCGCGCCGCCGACGTGGCGCTGAACGCACCGCCCGCACAGCGCCCGCGACTGCTCTGGGCGCGTATCGGAACCTCGCTCACCGTGCTCGGGTTCCTCTTCCACGTCGCCGGCGAGGTCACGCGCGGCATCGCCGGCGGCCGCGTGCCGTGGTCGAACATGTACGAGTTCGCGCTCACCGGCACGATGCTCATCGTCGGCGTGTACCTGCTGTCGCTGTTCCGCTTCGACCTGCGCTTCCTCGGGTCGTTCATCACCGGACTGGTCGTGCTCCTCCTCGGCGGCGCCACCGTCGGCTTCTACGTCGAGGTCGTGCCGCTCATGGACCCGCTGAAGTCGGTGTGGCTGGTCATCCACGTCTTCGTGGCGACGCTCGCGACAGCCCTGTTCGCGATCGCGTTCGGCCTGTCGGTGGTGCAGCTGCTCCAGACCCGCCGCGAGGCGAAGGTGGCTGCGGCCGCGGCATCCGACACCCCGTCTGCGAAGACGGGTCCCGCGTTCCTGCGGACGCTCCCGAGCGCGGAGTCGCTCGAGTCGCTCGCCTACCGGTTCGCGATCATCGGCTTCATCTTCTGGACCTTCACGCTCATCGCCGGGTCGATCTGGGCGAATGACGCCTGGGGTCGCTACTGGGGCTTCGACACGAAGGAAGTCTGGACCTTCGTCATCTGGGTGCTCTACGCCGGCTACATCCACGCGCGCGCGACGCGCGGGTGGCGCGGCTCGCGTTCGGCCTGGCTGTCGATCGTCGGCTTCTCGGCGGTGCTGTTCAACTTCACGATCGTCAACATGTTCTTCAAGGGGCTGCACGCCTACTCCGGCCTCAGCTGAGCCGCGATCGCACCGGTCGCGCCGTGATGCCGATCAGCGCGCGTCCGCCGGGCTGAGCACGACCACCGGCGTCGGGCGGCTGCGCCGAGCGGCATGCGCGTCGAGGTCTTCGCCGCCGTCGAGCGTGCGCCAGAGCGCCCAGAGCCGTTCGCGCTCCACTCCCGTCGCCTCGCGTGCGATGACGTCGCGCGGGCCGTCCGGCAGGTCGACGGATGCCGCGGGGCCGGCGCGCAGATTCAGCCACCACGCCGGCGGCGGGTCGTCCCAGCCGTTCATCGCGAGCGTCACGAGGTCGGGGCCGTCCTCGATGTACGCCACGATGGCGACGCGGGCTTCGCCGGAGAGACGCCCGGTCGTGTGCAGGCGCATCATCCCGTACACGGTCGGAGACGGTGCTCGAAGCCCGACTCTGCCGCCGCTGACCGTGTAGAGCGCGCGATGCACCACCCAGGCGGTGCGGATGAACCAGCGGGGCGGGAGGCGCGGCTCGTGCGCCGCGGGAGCGGTGTCGGAGGAGGTCACGGCACCGATCCTCGCGCCTGCCCGGCAGCGCGGCAATCGTCCGATCGGCCGGTCATGCTCGGCCGATCGGACGATGCGGGGGCGCTCAGGCGGTGAGCGGAGTCGCCTTCAGCAGCGCCTGAGCGGAGGTGCTCCGGCGGCGTGCGACGACGAGCACGGTGGCTCCGAGGGCGATCAGCGTCCAGACGACCAGTCCGGTGAGCGCCGCGCCGAGGCCGGTGGCCGAGGTGAGGGCGGCGACCATCCCGTTGTAGGCGGGCCCGGTCGGCAGCAGGCCCGCGATGCTCGACAGCGCGCCCGGGACCGTCGAGACGACGCCGGTCGCGACGACGAATACGCCGATCAGCGCCGACACCCATCGCCCGGCGCCGCCGAACACGGCGACCAGCGCCTGGTTGACTGCCGCGAACGCGATGCCGGCCACGACGCAGACCAGCGCGAACACCGACCACTCCGCCCACGAGTACGACGCCGCCAGCTGCACCACGCCGGCGACGAGGAGGCCCTGCAGGGCTCCCAGCCCAGCGGCGGGGGCGAACGAGCGCAGCGCGAGGACCGCCGACGGCTGACGCGAGGTCAGAGCCCGCCGCGAGACCGCCTGCAGCGCGATGAAGGTGCCGAGCCCGCCGAACCACAGTGCGAGCGTGGTGAGCAGCGGGATCGCCGAGGCGCCGAAGAGCGACGTGCCGACACCGTCCGCCGAGACGGGGTCCGCGACGACGGTCGCGAGGTCGGTCGCCTCGGCGTCGGAGTACGACGGGAGCGAATCGGCCGCCGTGGCCAGTCCGCCCGCGAGCTCGTCGGTGCCGTCGGCGAGCTGGGCCACGCCGTCGGCGAGGCTCGTCGCACCGTCTGCCGCCTGGGTCGCGCCGGACGCGAGCTGCGAGGCGCCGTCGGCCAGGCCGGCCGCGCCGTCCTGCACGCCGGTCGCACCCGTCGCGAGCTGCCCTGCACCCGCGGCGGACTGGTCGATGCCCCCGGCGAGCTGGGTGAGGCCGCCGGCGAGCTCTCCGACGCCGGAGCCGATCTCGCGGAACTGCCCGGCGAACTGCGCCGTGCCCTCGGTGTCGAAGGCATCGAGCGCGTACTGCGTCGTGCCGGCATCCGTCGCGGCGGTGACGGCCTGCTGGGCCGCTGCGCCGGTGTCGGCGGCTGCCGTTGCGAGCTGGAGGCAGAAGTCGGAGCCGACGGGCGCGCACTGCGCCGCGAGCGCGCCGAGGGTCGCGGCTTGGGTGCCGATCGCCTCAGCCGTCGCCGCCGTGCTGGCGGCGGCCGTGTCGGCGAACCCCGAGACCTGGTCGGGCACCAGTCCGGTGTCTTCGAGTGTCTGCGCACCGGCGGTCACGCCGTCGGCGAGCTGCTGGGCTCCGGCTGCGGCATCGCCCGTCTTGTCGGAGATCGTCGTCAACCCGGACTGCAGGGATGTCGCGCCGTCGGCGAGCTGGCCTGCACCGTCCGCGAGCTGCGAAGCGCCGCTCGCCAGCTGCGTGTTGCCGTCGGCGAGCTGAGAGATGCCTCCCGGCAGCTCCGCGGCGCCGTCGGCCGCCTGGGCAGCACCGTCGGCGAGCTGCTGGGCTCCGTCCGCGGCGGTGCCCAGCTGGTCGCTGAGCGTCGTGAAGCCGAGGAAGACGTTCTCGAGGTACACGGTCGACAGCTCCGTGCCCATGGTCGTCGCGGCAGCGTTCGCGACCTGTGCGGTGATCGCGTCATCGACGATGAGGCTGTCGGGCGGCGTCGTCACCTCGATCGTGGCCTGCTCCGGCGTCTCGCCCGGCCGCGTCGACAGCGCTGCCGCCGAGAAGTTCTCGGGGATGGTGATGACCGCCGCGTACGTGCCGTCGGCGAGCCCGTCCGCCGCGTCGTCGGCGTTGGACAGCGTCCAGGTGAGGTTGCTGTCCAGGTCGTCGGAGCCGTCGACGAGGCCGGCGGTGAGCTGGCGGCCGAGAGGCACGGTCTGGCCGTCGACCGTGACGGGCTCGTCCTCGTTCACGACGGCGGCGGTCAGGCTCTCGAGTCGATCGACCGGGTTGTACAGCGCAGTCACCAGGATGCCGCCGATCACGACCGGCAGCAGCAGCACGCCGATGAGCGTCAGCCAGGTGACGGGCCGGCGTGAGCGCGCGCGCTCGACGGCCGTGGTGATCCAGTTCGGGGTCATGCGTTCACCTCTGCGGTGGGAGCGGTCTGGGCGGCGGCGGAGTGCAGTGCGATCGACGTCACGTCGGGGCGGTGCGCCTCCGCGAGGAGGGCGAGTGCGGCGCTCTCGGTGCGCGCCGTCACCACGAGCGTCAGGGGCGTGTCGTCGGTGCGCGGCGTCGCGGCGGCGTCGCGCAGCAGCGCGGCAGCCTGGTCTCGCTCGGCGGCGTCGAGCGCGTCGACCCCCTCGACGACGACGAGCCGCGTCTTGCCCGCCAGTGCGCGCCGCAGCGCCGGCACGGGCTCGTCGGCGTCGGCGAGCAGCGCCAGGCCGACGTGGGCCCGCACCCACGCGGCACGCTCGGGGAGCAGGTGCCCGGCGACGCGGAGGCGGCCGTCGGTGGGGGCGAGACGCGCGGCGACGGTCAGTGCGAACGCGCGGGCCGCACGCGGGTCGCCCGTCGCGATGAGCGTGCCCCCGGGCTCGACGCGGAACCCGGCGCCCTCGAACAGCGAGACTTCGCCGACGGTGCCGCCGGCGTCCGCCCGCACGGCGACCTGCTCGCCGACGACGACGGCGGTCGTGTCGGGCTCGGGCCAGGCGGCGAGCGAGAGCTCCCGCTCGACGGCCTCGCCCTCGATGTCGAAGTGGGGAAGGATGCGGTCGAGCCAGCGCGGCATCCACCACGCCTTGTCGCCGAGCAGCGCCATCACGGCCGGCACGAGCGTCATGCGCACGACGAACGCGTCGACGGCGATGCCGACGGCGAGCCCGAGCGCGATCGGCTTGATCGACGAGTCGCCCTCGGGCACGAACGCGGCGAAGACCGCGAACATGATCACTGCCGCGGCGGTCACCACGCGCGCCGACGCCGTGAAGCCCGAGCGGATGGCCGCGATCGCGATGCCGCGCCGGTCGACGGGCTCGCCGGTTGCCTTCGCGGCGCGGAGGGCGTGGACGTAGTCCTCGCGCATCCGCGAGACGAGGAACACCTCGTAGTCCATCGCGAGGCCGAACAGCACGCCCATGAGGATGATCGGCATGAAGCTGATCACCGGACCGGTCTTGTCGATGTGCAGCGCGTCGCCGAACCAGCCCCACTCGAACACGGCGGCGACGACGCCGAACGCTGCGAGCACCGAGAGCAGGTAGCCGACGGCTGCCTTGATCGGCACCCAGATCGAGCGGAACACGATCATCAGCAGGATGAGCGAGAGACCCACGACGAAGATGCCGAACGGGAGGAGCGCTGCGCCGAGCCGGTCGGAGATGTCGATGCCGACGGCGGTGAAGCCGGTGACCTTGAGGTCGACGCCGTACTCGTCGTACAGCTCGGGTGCGAGGGCGCGGAGGTCGCGGACGAGATCGGCCGTGGCCGGGTCGTCGGGCGCCGTCTCGGGGATGATCTGGATGAGGCCGGTGTCGGCGGTCATGTTCGGGGTCGCGAGGGCCACCTCCTTGACGCCGGGGACCTTCTCGATCTCGGCCGCGAGGTCTTCCATCAGGCCGAGCGGATCGGTCGAGGTGACGATCGTGCCGGCCATCACGAGCGGGCCGTTCTCGCCCGGGCCGAAGTTCTTGGCGGTGAGGTCGTAGGCCTGGCGCGCCTGGCTGCTCTCGGGCTGCATGCCCGCGTTCGGGAGGGCGAGTGCGAGGCTCGCCGACGGCACCGCCATGACGGCGAGACCGAGCACGACCGCGAGCGTCGTGACGATCGGATGCCGCGTCACGAACATCACCCAGCGGTTGGTCTTCTTCGGCGTCGCGGCATCCGTGTGCGTCTCGCCGGCCCCGTCGCGTCCGCGCTCGGCGACGGCGAGCTCGTCCGCGTGCTCGCCGTCGCCGGACGCCGAGTCGGCGGGGCGAGAGGAACCTGCGCCGGCACGCGTCTTTCGGCGCGGACCCACCGTGACGCCGGCGCGACCGACACGCTTCCACCCCGCGACGCGGTCCTTGGCGAAGCCGAGGAGGGCAGGGGTGAGCGTGACGGCGACGACCACCGCGATGGCGACGGCGACGGCTGCCGCGATGCCCATCGTGGTGAGGAACGGGATGCCGGCGAAGCCGAGCCCGACCAGGGCGATGAGCACGGTGACGCCCGCGAAGACGACGGCCGACCCGGCGGTTCCGGTGGCGCGGGCCGCGGACTCCTCGGGATCGACGCCGGCGCGCACCTGGTCCTGATGTCGCGCGACGATGAACAGCGCGTAGTCGATGCCGACCGCGAGCCCGAGCATGATCGCGAGCATCGGCGTGGTCGACGAGATCGATGCGAACGCGGTGGAGACGTAGATGAGGGCGATCGCGAGCCCGACGCCGATGAGGGCGCTGATGAGCGGGAACCACGCGACCGCGAACGAGCGGAAGGTGATGATGAGCACGAACAGCGCGATCAGCACGCCGACGGCCTCGGTGATCGTCAGCGCCGGCACCGAGGTCGAGAACAGGTCGCCGCCGATGGCCACCTCGGCGCCCTCGGGCAGGGCGTCGCGCAGATCACCGGTCGTCGCCTCGAGCATCTCCTTCGTCTCGTCGGTGACGTCGGTGGGGGATCCGTCGAACTGCACCTGGATGATGGCAGCGGTCTCGTCCTCGTTCACCAGGCCCGACACCATCTCGTTGAACGGGTCGGTGGCCGCGAGCACGTCGTCGAGGTCGGCGAAGGCGTCGACGGCGTCTTCGATGGCACCGGCGTAGGGCTCTTCGTCGACCTGGTCGCCGTCGGCCGCGACCACGATCACCTGGGCGCTCGTGCCGCTCGCCTCGGGGAAGCTGCGGCTGAGCATCTCGATGCCCTCCTGCGCCTCGGTGCCGGGGATCGAGAACGAGTTGTCGGTGCCCTTCATGAACAGCGCGGCACCGCCGCCGGCGAGGACGAGCAGCAGCAGCCAGGTGACGAGCACCTTCCACGGGCGGCGGTACGACCAGCGCCCCAGGGCGTAAAGCAAGGTGGACAACAGCGCCTCCGGCTCGGAATCGGGAAGTCGGATCAGGAGTCGATACAGCGCTGTATCGGATACATGAGTGTATCGTAGGGCGATCCGCGGGCCCGAAGCTGAATGCTCCGTGTGAAGATGGCCGAGGAGGAAGACCGATGACAGACGCCACCGTCACGTCGCCGCGCCGCGAGGCCACGCGCCAGAAGCTTCTGGACGCCGCCGCGCAGGTCTTCGCGGAGGTGGGCCTGGATGCCGCCTCGGTCGAGGCGATCTGCGATCAGGCCGGATTCACCCGCGGCGCCTTCTACTCCAACTTCGAGTCGAAGGACGAGCTGTTCCTCGAGCTCGCCGGCCGGGTGTCGCAGGAGCGCGTCGCCGCGGTCCGTGCGCGCGTGGCAGACCTGGAGGCCCACGGAGGCTTCGCAACGGTGTCGACCGACGCGCTCGTCATCGTGCAGCAGGTGCTCGACATCTCCGCCGACGACCGCCTCGCCATCCTGCTGATGAGCGAGATCCGCATCCACGCACTGCGCAATCCCGACATCGCCGCCGCCTACCTCGCGCAGGAGGGGGAGATGCTCGAGAGCGTCGCGCAGATCATCGAAGACATCGCCCGTGCGAAGATGCTCACGTTCCGCGTCGACGCGCCCGAAGCGGCCCGCCTCATGCTCACCGTGTGGGAGGGCGAGTCGGTGCGCTCGGCGATGGCCGGTGTCGACTTCGCCGAGATGTGCCGGCGCACGAGCGAGCAGGTCGCCCGCGTCGCGCAGCTGATCATCGAGCCGCCGGCCTGACGTCCCGTCGCAGTCGGCCGACGCCGCGCGCCGCCATCGAGCGATCCGGGATGCTCCGGGCTCAGCGGTCGGCGAGCAGCTCCGCGCAGCGCGCCACGCGCTCGAGCCACCACTGGCGCCGCTCGGCGGGCGCAGCGTGCTGCTCGAGGAGGGCCTCGTCGGGGGTGATGCGCCCCACGGCGAGCATCCCGTCCAACGGTCGCAGCGGCTGCGAGGTGACGTCTGCGGTGAACAGTGCGGCGGTGCCGAGCCCGCAGTCGTAGTCGAGGTCGGGAAGGGCTGCTGCGAGCGCGACGCCCATCGACAGCCCGATCGACGTGTCGAGGGCGCTCGATACCACCGCCGGCAGCCCGGCCTCGGCGACGATCGCGAGTGCCCGGCGCACACCGCCCAGCGGCTGGGCCTTGATCACGAGTAGATCGGCCGCGCCGGCGCGCGCGACGGCGAGCGGGTCTGCGGCCTTTCGCACGCTTTCGTCTGCGGCGATGGGGATGCCCATGTACTTCACGCGTCGGCGCAGTTCGGCGAGCTCGGCGACGCTCTCGCACGGCTGCTCGACGTACTCGAGGTCGAACTCGGCGAGGGCGTGGATGGCGTGCTCGGCCTCGTCGAGGTTCCAGCCGCCGTTCGCGTCGATGCGGACGCGGCCCTCGGGGCCAATCGCCTCGCGCACGGCGCGCACGCGGGCGACGTCGTCGGCGAGGTCCTGACCGCGCTCGGCGACCTTCACCTTCGCGGTGCGGCACCGGTCGTACCGGGCGAGCACCTCGGCGACGGATGCTGCGGGCACGGCCGGAACTGTGGCGTTGACGGCGATCGTGCTGCGCAGCGCGTCGGGCTGCGGCGACCAGCCGAAGTCGATCGCGGCGGCGAGCCACGTCGCGGCCTCGGCGTCGTCGTACTCGAGGAACGGTGAGAACTCCGTCCACCCCTCGGGGCCCTCGAACAGCACGGCCTCGCGCACATCGACGCCGCGGAACCGCGTCGCCAGCGGGAGCGCGACCACGCGGGCCGACGAAAGGATCTCGGCGAGCGAGGGCTGTGCGGTGTGGCTCACGCGACCATCATGCTCGCTCGCGGGCCGTTCCCCGCTGCGGCGCGGTCGACGGATGTGGATCGATCATGTGGGTGCCGTTGCATTGCAATGATGTGCCCGCGCTATCGATGCGTGGTTGACGATAGTGTGTGAGACACAGTACAGTGTGATCCATGAGCGAAACCGAAGCCCTCGATACGCACCTGCAAGAGCTGCGTCGCGGCACCGTGGTGCTCGCCTGTCTGCGTCTTCTCGAGCGGCCGGGGTACGGCTACGGCCTCCTCGAAGAGCTCGGGTCGCGCGGCTTCGACACCGACGCCAACACGCTGTATCCGCTCCTGCGCAGGCTCGAGAAGCAGGGGCACCTCACGAGCGAGTGGAACACCGACGAGGCGCGGCCTCGCAAGTTCTACCGCACCTCGGCCGCCGGCATCCGTCTGGCGGCTGCACTGACCGACGATTTCCGCGCGATCGCCGCAGCGATCGACGCACTCCCCGAGGAGGACTGACGTGCCTGTGACACTGACCGACCGCTATGTGGGCGCCGCGATGCGCACCGTGCCCGAGCGGCAGCGTGCCGACCTCGCCACCGAGCTGCGCGCATCCATCGACGACCAGGTCGACGCCCGCGTCGCCGCCGGTGAAGACGCCGCAGCCGCCGAGCGCGCCGTGCTGACCGGCCTGGGCGACCCCGACGCGCTGGCGGCGGGATACACCGACCGCCCGCTGCACCTCATCGGGCCGAAGTACTACCTCACGTGGTGGCGGCTGCTGAAGCTGCTGCTGTGGATCGTCATCCCGTCCGCGGCATTCGCCGTCGCGCTGGGGCAGACCCTCGCCGGTGCGCCGTTCGGCGCCATCGTCGGGTCGACGATCGGCATCACCATCACCGCCGGCGTGCACCTGTGCTTCTGGGTCACCCTCGTGTTCGCGTTCATCGAGTACTGGGAGGGGCGGACCGGGGAGCAGACGGCGGTCACGGAGTGGAGTCTCGATGACCTTCCCGAGCCGCGCGAGAACTCCGTCGGCTTCATCGAGATGGTCGTGGGCATCGCCTGGCTCTTCATCGTCGCGGGCTTCGTGCTGTGGGATCACTTCCTCGGGTTCGTCCCCGGCGCGACGATCTCGTTCCTCGATCCGGGGCTGTGGCCGTGGTGGATCGGCGCCCTCTTCGTCGTGATGGCGGTGTCGGCGACGTTCAGCGTGATCGTGTACGCGGTGGGGCGCTGGACCTACCCGCTCGCCGCGACGAACGCGGTGCTCGCGGTCATCGTCGCCGTTCCGGCCCTCTGGCTGCTGTCTCAGGACCGCCTGATCAACCCCGCCTTCTGGGACGCGGTCCTCGACGAGGCGGGAGCCGACGTGCCGGGCATCCTGAACGTGATCTTCGGGTTCGTCATCGCGGGCATCGCGGTATGGAGCATCATCGACGGCTTCCTCAAGGCGCGTCGGGCCGCACAGGTGTGACAGTGCGTGAAGCGGGGTCGGGCGATTCGGCCCGACCCCGCTTCCGTCGCTCCTAGGCTTCTGCCATGCCTCTTCTCGACGCCCCCGTGCGGCTCGGCGTGCAGCTCACGCCGCAGCACGTCACGTACCCCGAGCTTCGCGACGCCGTTCTCCGACTGGAGGACCTCGGCGTCGACATCCTGTTCAACTGGGATCACTTCTTCCCGCTGTCGGGAGACCCCGACGGTCTGCACTACGAATCGTGGACGATGCTCGCCGCCTGGGCGGAGCAGACCGAGCGGGTCGAATTCGGCGCGCTGGTCAACTGCAACAGCTACCGCAACCCCGACCTTCAGGCCGACATGGCCCGCACGATCGATCACATCTCCGCCAAGGGCGGGCAGACCGGCCGATTCATCTTCGGCACGGGGTCGGGCTGGTTCGAGCGCGACTACGACGAGTACGGCTACGACTTCGGCACCGCCGGGTCGCGGCTCGACGACCTCGCCGACGGGCTCGCACGGGTCGAGGCGCGGTGGGCGCGGCTCAACCCGGCGCCGACCCGCCGCATCCCCGTGCTCATCGGAGGGAAGGGCGAGCAGAAGACGCTGCGCCTCGTCGCTCGGCACGCCGACATCTGGCACAGCTTCGTGGGGGCGGACGAGGTCGCGCACAAGCTCGCGGTCATCGAGCGCTGGGCGGAGAAGGAGGAGCGCGACACGTCGTCGCTCGTCGTCTCGAACGAACTCGTGCGCCGCACGGTCGAGACCGCCGACGCCCTCTACGACGCCGGTACCCGCCTGTTCACCCTGAGCTTCGGCGGGCCCGACTACGACTACGACCTGGTGCGCACGTGGCTCGCCTGGCGCGACGCGAAGAACGCGTGACACGCGCCCGGCGGCGCAGGGGTGTCTTGAGCCGCCGCAGCGCTGAGCCCGCTGCCGGCTGAGCGCGGCGGTCGGGACCGGGACGCCAGGGGTCATCCGGGCCGGTCCCGCACCGGCCGCGACTAGACTCGCGCGGGTGACCGGCACCGCTCCCGCCCCCCGATTCGACCTCGACATCGAGGGCGTCGCCCGCCCGGCGCGGGCGCAGGCCCTGCTCGATGCGCTCGCGCGCCGCGTGGTCATCGCCGATGGCGCGATGGGCACGATGCTGCAGCGTCACGACCTGTCGATCGACGTCGACTTCCTCGGCCTCGAGGGCTGCAACGAGATCCTCAACGAGACGCGGCCCGACGTGGTGGCCGCCATCCACGACGCGTACTACGCCGTCGGCGTCGACGCCGTCGAGACGAACACGTTCGGCGCGAACTGGTCGAACCTGTCGGATTACGACATCGACGACCGCATCGCCGACCTCGCCGAGCGCGGTGCGCGCATCGCACGCGAGCGCGCCGAGGCGGCCGAGGCCGCCGACGGCCGCCTGCGCTGGGTGCTCGGGTCGATGGGCCCGGGCACGAAGCTGCCGAGCCTCGGCCACACCACCTACGACCACCTCAAGCAGACCTTCGCGCTCCAGGCCGAAGGACTCATCGACGGCGGGGCGGATGCGTTCCTCGTCGAGACCTCGCAGGACCTGCTGCAGACCAAGGCCGCGGTCAACGGCTGCAAGCAGGCGATCGTCGCCCGCGGCATCCGTCTCCCGATCTTCGTCGAGGTGACCGTCGAGACGACCGGCACCATGCTGATGGGCTCGGAGATCGGCGCGGCGCTGACCGCCCTCGAACCGCTCGGCGTCGACGCGATCGGCCTCAACTGCGCGACCGGCCCCGCCGAGATGAGCGAGCACCTGCGGCACCTCTCGAAGCACTCGTCGGTCGCGATCGCCTGCATGCCCAACGCCGGCCTGCCGGTGCTCGGCGCCGACGGCGCGCACTACCCGCTGTCGCCGGCCGAGCTCGCCACCGCGCACGAGCAGTTCGTGAAGGAGTTCGGACTCGGACTCATCGGCGGATGCTGCGGCACGACGCCCGAGCACCTCGCCGCGGTCGTCGAGCGGCTCGAGCCGTACCGCGCCCCCGCCGCCGAGCCTGTCGCGGTCCCCGAGCCCGTCGAGGAGCGCGTCGTCGAGATCGAGGCGGGCGTCGCGTCGCTCTACCAGCACGTGCCGTTCCGGCAGGATGCCTCGTACCTCGCCATCGGCGAGCGGACCAACGCGAACGGGTCGAAGGCCTTCCGCGAGGCGATGCTCGAGGGCCGCTTCGACGACTGCGTCGAGATCGCCCGCAACCAGATCCGCGTGGGCGCACACCTGCTCGACGTCTGCGTCGACTACGTCGGCCGCGACGGCGTGGACGACATCCGCGAGGTGGTGTCGCGCTTCGCGTCGGCATCCACTCTTCCCCTCGTGATCGACTCGACCGAGCCCGCCGTGATCCAGGCGGGTCTCGAGCTCATCGGCGGCCGACCCGTCGTCAACTCGGTCAACTACGAAGACGGCGATGGGCCGACGTCGCGGTTCGGGCGCATCATGCCGCTCGTGAAGGAGCACGGCACCGCCGTCGTCGCGCTCACGATCGACGAGCAGGGGCAGGCGCGCACCACCGACGACAAGGTGCGCATCGCCTCGCGACTCATCGACGAGCTGGTCGGCGAGTGGGGCATGCGGGTCGACGACATCATCGTCGACGCACTGACCTTCCCGATCGCGACCGGCCAGGAGGAGACCCGCCGCGACGCCATCGAGACCATCGAGGCGATCCGTGCGATCAGCGCGAAGTACCCGGGCATCAACACCACGCTCGGCGTCTCGAATGTGTCGTTCGGTCTCAACCCGGCGGCGCGCTCGGTGCTCAACTCGGTCTTCCTCCACGAGGCGGTCGAGGCCGGGCTCACGTCGGGCATCATCGACGCGGCCAAGATCGTTCCGCTCGCCTCGATCTCCGACGAGCAGCGCCAGGTCGCCCTCGATCTTGTGTGGGACCGCCGGGAGTACGACGCGGACGGCGGCGTGACGTACGACCCGCTCGCCCGCATGCTCGACATCTTCGCCGGCGTCGACACCGCGGCGCTGCGCGACCAGCGCGCGGCCGAGCTCGCCGCCCTCCCGGTGGGGGAGCGCCTGCAGCGCCGCATCATCGACGGCGAGGCGAAGGGGCTCGAGACCGACCTCGACCTCGCCCGCGCCGACGGCATGAGCGCGCTCCAGATCATCAACGACCAGCTGCTCGAGGGCATGAAGGTCGTCGGCGAGCGGTTCGGCTCGGGCGAGATGCAGCTGCCGTTCGTGCTGCAGTCGGCCGAGGTGATGAAGACGGCGGTCGCCCTGCTCGAGCCGTACATGGAGAAGTCGGATGCCTCGGGCAAGGGCACGATCGTGCTCGCGACGGTGCGCGGCGATGTGCACGACATCGGCAAGAACCTGGTCGACATCATCCTCACCAACAACGGCTACGACGTGATCAACCTCGGCATCAAACAGCCGATCGCCGACATCATCGCGGCGGCCGAGGAGCACGACGCCGACGTGATCGGCATGTCGGGGCTGCTGGTGAAGTCGACGGTCGTGATGAAGGAGAACCTGCAGGAGCTCACCGCCCGGGGACTCGGCACGAAGTGGCCGGTCATCCTCGGCGGCGCCGCGCTGACCCGCGCGTACGTGGAGGAGGACCTCGCCGGACTCTTCGACGGGCAGGTGCGCTACGCCCGCGACGCGTTCGAGGGCCTGGCGCTCATGGAGCCGCTCGTGCGGATCGCGCGCGGGGCCGAACCCGACGAGGTCGGGCTGCCGCCGCTGAAGAAGCGGCGCCACGCGCCGGGGTCGCGCCTCACGCTGACCGAGCCCGAGGCGATGCCCGCCCGGTCCGACGTGGCTGCCGACAACGCCGTGCCGGCGCCGCCCTTCTGGGGCACCCGGATCGCCCGCGGCATCGCGCTCGCCGACTACGCCGCGTTCCTCGACGAGCGGGCGACCTTCATGGGTCAGTGGGGCCTCAAGCCGGGCCGCGGCGAGGACGGCCTGTCGTACGAGCAGCTCGTCGAGACCGAGGGTCGGCCGCGGCTGCGGTACTGGCTCGACCGCATCCTCGCCGAGGGCATGCTCGACGCGTCGGTGGCGTACGGGTACTTCCCGGTGGTGTCGGAGGGCGATGACCTGATCGTGCTCCACCACGGCGACGATGCGTCGGGAGCCCTCGGCGTGCCGGGGCTGCTCGCGCCCGACGGCGGGTCGGGTGGCGCGGTCGGCACCGAGCGCCTGCGCTTCCACTTCCCGCGCCAGCGGCGCGACCGGCACCTGTGCCTCTCGGACTTCGTCCGCTCACGCGAGTCGGGCACGGTCGACGTGCTGCCGGTGCAGCTCGTCACCGCCGGTGCGGCGATCGATGCCGTCACCGCGAAGCTCTTCGCCGAAGACAGGTACCGCGACTACTACGAGCTCAACGGGCTCGTGATGCAGCTCACCGAGGCGCTCGCCGAGTTCTGGCACGCGCGCATCCGGTCCGAGCTGGGCTTCGCCGCAGAAGACCCGAACGACACCGCCGGGCTGTTCAAACTGGAGTACCGCGGCGCTCGGTTCTCGCTCGGCTACCCCGCGTGCCCCGACATGGAGGACCGCCGCAAGGTGGTCGAGCTGCTGCGCCCCGAGCGCATGGGCGTCGAGCTCAGCGAGGAGCTGCAGCTGCACCCCGAGCAGTCGACGGACGCCTTCGTCTTCCACCACCCCGAGGCGAAGTACTTCTCGGTCTGAGGCGCGACGCAGCCATCGTCAGGGCGAGGTGGCAGCGGTGGTGTGCGACCGATGCGGCATCCGTCGCACGGGCGGTTCGGTCACCGACGCGGCGAGCGGCTTCGAGCGCCGGAGCGCGGCGAGCACCGGGCGCCCGACGACGACGATGCCGATCACCGAGGTGATCGCGCGCAGGGTGTCCCAGCTGAGGGTCGACGAGACCAGCGAGTACAGCAGGAAGCTCGCGAGGTTCACACCGACCGGGGCGTCTCCGTCGTACGAGATGCCCGTGCCGTATCCGACCGCGAACGGCCAGAACCACAGGTTCATGAGCAGGCCGAACAGGTACGACGACACGACTCCGTAGACGCAGAGCATCGCGATCTCGGCCCGCCCGCGGATGCCGCGGGGGAGGAGACCCGCGCCGGCCCCCACCCACGCGCACGCGAACATCTGGAACGGGGTCCACGGCCCGAACGTGCCGGTGACCAGCGTCGACAGGGCGATCGCGGCCATGCCGAGCAGCATCCCGAACCGTGCGCCGAAGGCGCGGCCCGCGAGGATCAGCAGGATGAACACGGCCTCGACCCCGCCGACGCCCGTGCTCGCGATGCGCACGGCTGCCCCGATCGCGGCGAGCGTGCCGAGCAGCGCCAGCATGTGCGCCGACCGCACGCGGCCGTCGAGGGTCGCCACCACGACGAGCACGGCGAGCGGGATCAGCGCGAGGGCGGCGACCGGCACCGCGGCCTCGGCCTGATCGGGCACCGCCGTCGCCACGAGCGGCCAGGTGAACGCGGCGAGGGCGACGAGGTTCGCCGCTGCGAGCGCCAGCGGCGCTGCGGCGCGGGGCCGCAGCGCTGCGGCGCGGAGGGTGATGCCCTCCGGCCGCGCCGGGGGCGCGGGCCGCGGTGGCAGAAACTCCACCTCTCCGGGGGCGGCAGGCACCGAATCGCGGCGTGTCGAGCTGTTCAGGGCCGAGATCCGTGGAGTTTCGTCACGGGGTCCGGGCGAGACCGGATGATGCTGCGCGGAGGAGAGGGTTCCCGCGCGCATCACGAGCACGCGGTCTGCGCCGGCGGCGACGTCGGGCTCGTGCGACGCGACCAGCACGGCGACGCCCGCGGCCGGCAGCGACCGCAGCGCCGCGAGCACCGAGGCGCGGGCGACCGGATCGAGCCCGCGCGTGGGCTCGTCGACGAGAACGACGGCCGGGTCGCCTGCGAGCTGCACCGACAGGGCGAGCAGCCGGCGCTCGCCGACGGAGAGGTCGCGCGGATGCCGCGAGAGCCGCCCCGCGGCCGCCGGGCCCGCCGGATCGAGCCCCAGGAACCCGGCGAATCGGTCGGCGGTCGAGCCCGGGCGGCCGAGGGGACTCGAGCCGCGCGACGCCCGGCGCGCCCGTCTGTCGGCGCGGGCGCACTCGGCGGCGACCGTGTTGTGGACGAACAGGTCGTCGGAGTTGTCGGGCACCAGGGCGACGCGGCCGTCCGCCTCGATGCCCGAGTCCAGTGCGAGGGCGGCGAGCAGGCTCGACTTCCCCGCGCCGTTGGGGCCGACGAGGACGACGAACTCGCCGGCGTCCAACTCGATCGACACCGCATCGACGGCGACGAGGTCGCGGTGTCGCACCGTCAGCGACTCCGCGCGCAGTGCGGACCGCGGTGCGTCGTCGCCCGACGGGAGGGCCGCCGCCGGGTGGGCGGTCGTGCCTTCGGCTGCGCGTGAGTGGTGGGTGGTCGGGGCATCCGCCGCTGGCGCAGCCGGGCGGACCGTCCCGTCCGGGATCGGCGGGTGTTCGTCGGCCGCGGTGACCCCGTCGGGTCGGACCGTTCCGTCCGCGATCCGCAGGTGCTCGTCGGCCACGGCGAGGAGCGCGGCGGTGCGGTGCTCGGCCACCACCACGCAGATGCCGGCATCGTGCGCCAGGGCGTCGAGCAGTGCGACGATGCGGTCGCGGGCGTCGGATTCGAGGTCGGCGAGCGGCTCATCGATCAGCAGGAGGATCGGATGCTCGACGATCGCTGCGGCGATGGCGACCAGGGTCGACTCGCCTGCCGACAGACCGCGGGTGGGTCTGTCGAGGAGCGACATGATCCCGACCCGCTCGGCGACCTCGGTGACGCGGGCCGCGACGATCACGGGAGCGACGCCGCGCAGGGCCGGCGCGAGCGCGATCTCGTCGCGCGCGTGCTCGGTGGCGAACCCGTCGCGCGGATGCTGCGGCACGACGCCGACCCGCTGTGCGAGGTCGCGCGGGGGCACGGCGCGCCGGTCGTGCCCGACGACGGCGAGACCGCCGGCGATCCAGCCGCCGTCGACATGGGAGTGCAGACCCGCCAGCGCCCGCAGCAGCGTGGACTTGCCCGATCCCGTGGGGCCCGTGAGGAGGGTCAGCGTTCCCGGCGCGAGGGCCATCCGTTCGACCGCCAGGCCGAACCCGACTGGGACCCCGCCCGACCCCTCAGGCGACGCTTCCCCGTCCCGGGACCGCGCCGATGCGCCGTCCGCGCCCGCGACCCGGTGCGGCGGACGGGGAGGAGCGGTGCCGAACCCCAGCACCACGTCGCGCGCATCGACGGCGGTCGCGCAGTCGCCGTCGAGCCCGCGGCCGGCGAATCCGCGCACCTCGAGGGTCGCCGCCACCGCGGCGGCGCGCTCCAGGGTGCGTTCGAGCAGGGGCGACAGCATCCGCACTCCGGCGCGCTCGCCGCGCAGCCGCTGCGCGAACCGCACCGCCCGTGCCGCGTCGGCGAGGGCCGGCAGCGTCGTCCACGCGATCGCGAGGGCTCGGCCGAGGCCGCTGAAGGGGCCGCGCGCCGACACCCGCACGATGAGGCGCGGTAGGTCGACCAGGGCGCTCAGCACGCCGAACGCGAGAATCGTCGCCGCGATGGGCACTGCGCTCGCGGCTGCGGCTGCGAGCCCGTCGACCGTCACCGGCCCGAACATCACGACGTGCGCGAACGGCGCCGGCAGGCGCACCGCGGGCAGCGGCAGCAGAACCGCACCCGACCCGTCGGCGCCGTGGAACAGCACGCGGTACGCGACCCGGACCACGACGAAGCCGGCGGCGAGGAACGCCGCGGCGCGCAGGGGTCCGGGCCGCAGGGTCATGGCGTCACGAGGTCGGCGCGGCCGGCTCGCCGTCGAGGGTGAAGAGCAGCTCCACGGCGTCGCCGGGCTCGAGCTGCAGGGTCGACACACCCTCCTGGGCGTAGTCCCACTCGCCGCCCGCGGGCTTGACCCACAGCGCCCAGTAGCCGAAGGCGGGTGCCATCGACGCGCACTCCTCGATGTACGCCGGGTCTTCGGTCGAGCCGAGCGGCTCGTCGGCCGACGGCAGTCCGTCCACGCGGCACAGCGCCTGGTCGCCGTACTCGACGGTGCCCTCGGTCTCGACGCCGAGCGTCTGCAGGGCATCGGCCACCGCGAGGGTGTCATCGGCGAAGACGCACGCCTCGAGGGCGATCGTGTCGGCGTCCGCGAGGTTGCCCGCGTCGACGATGACGCCCACGCCTTCGTCGCCGGCGCACAGTCCGTCGGCCGACGCGGACTGCGCCGGCTCCGGCGTCGCCGTCGCGGAAGCGCCGGTGTCGGCGGCGGGGGAACAGGCGGCGAGCGAGAGGATCAGTGCAGCGGATGCCGCGGCGAGCGCCACGGCGCGAGAAGTCTGGGTCACCGATCCAGGCTACGGCGTCGGCATCCGTCGCCTCTTCCAGATGACGCGCCGCGGTGGCGGTCGTAGGCTGTCCCGGTGAGTGTTTCCGACATCTTCGACGAGAACGAATGGATGCCGGCAGCCGGCGCCCCCGACGGCGGGTACACCGACATCACCGCGCACGTCTCGCACGACGGCCGCATCGCTCGCATCGCGTTCGATCGACCCGAGGTGCGCAACGCCTTCCGGCCGCACACTGTCGACGAGCTCTACCGCGCCCTCGACATCGCGCGCCAGGACCCGCGCATCGGGGTCGTGCTGCTCACCGGCAACGGCCCGAGCCCGAAGGACGGCGGCTGGGCGTTCTGCTCGGGGGGCGACCAGCGCATCCGCGGCCGTGACGGCTACACCTACGCCGCCGACGACGCCGCAGCCCCCGACCCGGCCCGCGCCGGCCGACTGCACATCCTCGAGGTGCAGCGCCTCATCCGCTTCATGCCCAAGGTCGTCATCGCGGTGATCCCGGGATGGGCCGCCGGGGGCGGCCACTCGCTGCACGTCGTGTGCGACATGTCGATCGCGAGCGCCGAGCACGGTCGGTTCAAGCAGACCGACGCCGACGTCGGCTCGTTCGACGCGGGGTACGGCTCGGCCTACTTCGCGCGTCAGATCGGCCAGAAGTTCGCACGCGAGGTGTTCTTCCTCGCCGAGGAGTACTCGGCCCAGCGCGCGTACGAGATGGGGGCGGTGAACCGCGTCGTACCGCACGCCGATCTCGAGCGCGAGGCGCTGTCGATGGCCCGCACGATCCTGACGAAGAGCCCGACCGCGATCCGCATGCTGAAGTTCGCGTTCAACGCGGTCGACGACGGTCTCGTCGGACAGCAGGTCTTCGCCGGAGAGGCCACACGGCTCGCGTACGGCACCGACGAGGCGGTCGAGGGCCGCGACTCGTTCCTCGAGAAGCGCGATCCCGACTGGTCGCCCTACCCGTGGCAGTACTGATGCCGACTTCGTGGGGGCGCACGACTCCTGAGATCCGGGCTGCGGTCCGGTCGCTCGGTGGGGTGTTCGCGAATGCGCGACGGACTCGCCCGATCGCGGCACGGCGATGAGACTCGAACCCGCGCTCGGCGACGATCCCCGAGACATCCTGCGGGGGCTCCGCAGCGCTCTGCACGGCGCCGGACCCGCCCTCAGCCTCGGCCTCGTGAACGACCTGCCAGGGGAGGTGCGGGCCGGGACCGCGGTGGTCGTCACGACCTCGGGGTCGACCGGCATCCCCAAGAGCGTCGTGCTCAGCCGCGATGCCCTCACCTCGAGCGCCATGGCGACGGCCGAGCGGATCGGCGAAGGCGCGTGGCTGCTCGCGCTCCCGGCGAGCTACGTCGCGGGACTCCAGGTGCTCGTGCGGGCCCTCGTCGCCGGGCGTGAGCCGGCCATCCTCTCGGGAGCCTTCACGCCGCAGGCGTTCGCGGCCGCCGCGCTGATGATGGTCTCGTCCGAGCACGGCCGGCGCGTGCCCACGTACACCTCACTCGTCCCCGCCCAGCTCACGCGACTGCTCGATGCCGCCGAGCACGACACGGCGGTGCTCACCGCGCTGCGGTCGTTCGAGACGATCCTCGTCGGCGGTCAGGCCCTCCCGCCGGTGACGCTCGAACGCGCCGAGGCCGCGGGAGCGCGGGTCATCCGCACCTACGGATCGACCGAGACGAGCGGCGGCTGCGTCTACGACGGCAAGACCCTGCGCGGCGTCTCGGTGCGCATCATCGACGGCGAGGTGAACATCGCCGGTCCGACGCTCGCCGACGGGTACCTCGGCGACGCCGACCTGACGGATGCCGCGTTCCACCGGGGTGCGGACGGAACACGCTGGTACCGCACCGGGGATGCCGGACTGATCGAAGACGGCACGCTGCGGGTGCGCGGCCGCATCGACAACGTCATCGTCTCGGGAGGCGTGAACATCTCGCTCGACCGCGTCGAGCGCGTGGTGCGGACGGTCCCTGGGCTGGCGTCGGCGGTCGTGATCGGGGTCGACGACCCGCGTTGGGGCGAGGCATCCGTCATCGTCGCCCCGCGCGGCGAGGCGCTTCGCCGCAGCGAATCGGTGCAGCTCGAAGAGGCGCGGCACGCCGTGGGCGCAGAGATCGGCCCGCATGCGCGCCCGGCCCGCATGGTGCTCGTCGACGAGCTGCCGACGCTGCCGTCGGGCAAGCCCGACCGTGAGCAGATCCGCCGCGCCGTCGCGGCGATCCACTGACACTGCGCGACCGGCTGTCCACAGCAGGGCACGGCTGGGCGGCACGCATACGCCGAGGATCTAGGATGCGATTCGTGGCAGGCACCTCCAGCAAGAAGCGAAAGCACCCGGGTCCGAAGAAGCAGCCGACGCGCGGCAACCCGCAGAAGCGTCAGGAGTCGCGCGACCCGCGGCACGTCGAGCCGGCGACGTTCGGCGACTGGGTCGGCGCCGCGCGCCTGCGCACCCTGCCGCTCGCCATCGCTCCCGTCACGATCGGCACCGGCGCGGCGATGGTCGTGGCCGACGCCTTCCACTGGGTGATCGCGCTCTGCTGCCTCGCCGTCGCCGTCGCGCTGCAGATCGGCGTCAACTACGCGAACGACTACAGCGACGGCATCCGCGGCACCGACGACCACCGGGTCGGCCCAGCGCGCCTCACGGCGAGCCGCAAGGCGAAGCCCCGGACGGTGCTGATCGTCGCGCTGGTGTTCTTCGGGATCGCCGCGGTGGCGGGGCTCGCGATCACCGTGCGCACCCAGCAGTGGTGGCTGATCGCGGTCGGCGCGGTCTGCATCGTGGCCGCGTGGTTCTACACCGGCGGCAAGCGTCCGTACGGGTACGCGGGGCTGGGCGAGCTGTTCGTCTTCGTCTTCTTCGGGCTGGTCGCCACGCTCGGCACGACGTGGGTGCAGGCGCTCGCACTGCCGCAGGAGGCGTGGTTCGGTGCGGTCGCGGCAGGGCTGTTCGCCTGCGCGGTGCTGCTCGCCAACAACCTGCGCGACATCGACCAGGATCGCGTCGCCGGCAAGCGCACCCTCACGGTGCTCATCGGTCGCACCGCGACGCGGTGGCTCTTCACGGTCTTCGTGCTCGTGCCGTTCGCGATCTCGGTGTTCCTCGCGCTGTTCTACCCGATCGCCTGGCTCACGCTCATCGCGCTGCTCGGTGCGCTCGCCGCGATCCTGATCGTCTGGACGTACCGGCAGCCGAAGGAGCTCGTCGTCGCACTCAGCGTGACCTCGCTCACCTCGCTCGGGTACGCGATCCTCCTCGCATGGGCCTTCGTCGGCTGAGCGGGTCTAGCCTGGCGGCATGACTGCTCCGGATGCCGCATCGCCGACCCCTGACGCCGCTTCCGCGCTGTCCGCCGAGGCGCTCAACGCGGCCGAGGCCGACGAGATCCGAGCCGACGAGGCGGTGCATCCCGGTACCGACGTCTCGGGTCCTGTCGTGGTGCAGCGTGTCGAGAACGGTGCGATCGCGCTCGCCGCGATGATCGCCGCGGTCGTGCTCTACCCGGGGTGGTGGTGGGTGCTGCTCGCGGCGTTCCTGCTGTTCGACCTGTCGATGCTCGGCTATCTGCGCTCGACCCGCGCGGGGGCCGTCTCGTACAACCTGGTGCACAGCTATCTCGGCCCCGCGATCCTCGCCGCCTGCGCGGCGATCTGGCTGGTGTTCTCGGCTCCGGCTGCGTGGTGGCTCGGACTGATCGCGCTCACCTGGGCGTTCCACATCGGCGTCGACCGGGCGCTCGGGTACGGGCTGAAGCTCCCCGACGCGTTCGAGCACACCCACCTGGGGTGGATCGGTCGCGCGAAGAGCGGTCGCGCTCAGCGCTGAGATCTCCCCGTGCTCAGCGCGGGGAGTCGCCTTCGGTCGCGTCGGAAGCCGGTGCTGCCGAGTCGCCGGCTGCGGACACCGCGCCCGCGCCCGCGCCCGTGCCTGCGGCGGCATCGGCCGCGGCATCCTCGACGTCTTCGTCGCGCGACGTGGGCGTCGGCTTCGGTGGCCGCGGAGCCATGCCCGAGGTCATGTCGGCGAGCGGGCGGCGCAGGAAGAGCACCGACAGGCTCAGCCCGATGAGGGCGGCGAAGATCGCCGCGAGCCAGTAGTACTCACGCATGATCGGCAGCAGCATGAGCAGCCCGAACGGAACGAGGAAGACCAGCAGTCGCAGCACGGTGAACAGGAGGGCCGAGCGCGCTTTCACCCGACCATCCTACGTTCGCCCGTGGCGCCGCTTCGGCCGAGCGGCGCGTCGGGCGCCGATCGCGTCGGTTCGGTCACGACCGCGCACGTCGCTCTCAGCCCGCCTAGGATGGAGGGATGGCACGGGTGCTGTTGATCGTGGCGCTGGTGGCGACCGTCTTCTGGGTCTTCACCATCGTCGATTGCGCGGTGCAGCCGCCGACCCGCCATCGGGGTGTGACCAAGCCCGCGTGGATCGCGATCGTGGTGCTGCTGCCGGTCCTCGGCGGAATCCTCTGGCTCGCCGTCGGCCGCGCGCGCGCGTCGGCGGTCGCCGCCCGTCGCGCCCCCGACGACGACCCCGAGTTCCTCGGAACCATCGGCGTGCTCAGTGACCAGGACGAGCGCATCCGCCGCCTGGAGGAGGAGCTCGCCCAGCTCGACGCCGAAGACGACGACCCGCGGCAGTCGGCGCACGGCCCCGCTGCGACCCCCGCTGCACCCGAGTCGGGTGCGACCGGCGCCGCGGAGTCCGCCGGGACGACCGGCGACAAGACCGAGCCGCCCAAGCGTCCGGCCGACGAAGGCGACGACACGCGCGGTCAGCGCGGCGCGGTCGGCTGACGTGACGGGCGACCGGCGGGCGCTCGCGTCCGCGGCTACCGATGCTGCGTCGGCGCTGCTCGGCCGGCTCGTCGAGCTCGGCGTCTCCGACCTCGTGCTGAGCCCCGGGTCGCGGTCGCAGTCGCTCGCCCTGGTCGCCGCGGAGTTCGAGCGCCGCGGCGTGCTCCACGTGCATGTGCGCATCGACGAGCGGGTCGCCGGCTTCACCGCGCTCGGCATCGCACGCGAGAGCGGCATGCCCGCGGCGGTCGTGTGCACGTCGGGCACGGCAGTGGCCAACCTGCTGCCGGCGGCGCTCGAGGCGCACCACTCCGGGGTGCCCCTGCTGCTGCTCACCGCCGACCGTCCGCCCGAGCTCCGCGGGGTCGGGGCCAACCAGACCACGCGCCAGCCGGGGCTGTTCGCCGCGGCGGTGCGCTACGAGGCCGACCTCCCCGTGCCCGACGACGTCGACCCGGTCGGCGACTCCGAGCAGAGTGCGATGCTCCGCATCGTCGCGCACGATGCGATCGCCGCAGCACTCGGCGCCGGATTGCGCTCCCCGGGTCCGGTGCACCTGAACCTGCCCTATCGCGAGCCCCTCGCCGGGGCGCTGCCGGACTGGCTCGGCATGCCCGCCGCAGAGCTGTCGGTGACGACGACGGATGCCGACCCCGTCGGCCCGCCGGTCGACGAGGTCGTCGAGGACGAGTCCTCCGGGGCGCTCTACCAGGGCGGCGGCGGGATCGGCGAGTCCGACGTGCCGCCCGGCTGCGACGACGAGCCGTACGTGCTCGAGCGGGGCCCGCGCACCGTCGTGATCGCCGGCGCGGGCGCGGGCGCCGATGCTGAGGAGACCGCGCACCTCGGGGCGTGGCCGCTCATCGCCGAAGTCGTGAGCGGCGCCCGGTACGGACGCAACCTCGTGCACGGCTACCGCACCCTGCTGCGCGACCCCGAGCTCGGCGGACGCATCGAGCGCGCCGTCGTGTTCGGGCATCCGACGCTGAGCCGCGAGGTCACCGCGCTCCTCACCGATCCGGGCGTCGAGGTCGTCGCCCTGCGCGGCCCGGGCGAGCCGCTCAACCTCAACGGGGCGACCGTGCCGGTCGAGAAGGTGCGGGTCGCATCCGGCGACGGTGACCGCGGCTGGATCGGCGCCTGGTGGGCGGCATCCCGAGCGGCGTCCGTCGACCTCACGCCACCCGCCCCCGACGCCGACGCCCTCTCGTCCGCGGTGCCCGACGAGCGGCTCGGAGCGATCGCCACCGAGCTCGCCGTGATCCGCGCGCCCCTCGATCGCAAGACACTCGTCGACGCCGTCTGGCGGGCGACCTGGCCCCACGACCGGCTGATGTTCGGCTCGTCGAGCCTGGTGCGCGTGGCCGATGCGGTGCTCCCCGGCAAGAAGGTGCCGGTGCACGCGAATCGCGGTCTCGCCGGCATCGACGGCACCGTCGCGACCGCGATCGGCGTCGCCGTGGCGAGCCAGTCGCGCGGAGCACCCGGCGTCACGCGGGTGATCCTCGGCGACCTCGCGCTGCTGCACGACGTCGGCGCGCTGCTGCTGCCGCCGCAGGAGACGCAGCCGCGCATCCAGGTGGTCGTCGGGAACGACGGCGGCGGCACGATCTTCGACGGGCTGGAGGTCGCGCAGGTGGCGGCATCCGACGATCTCGATCGCGTGATGTATACGCCGCAGTCGGTGCGGATCGAGCAGCTCGCCCTCGCCTACGGCTGGGAGTACCAGCGGGTCACGACGCGTTCCGCGCTCGATCAGGCGCTCACGTCACCGGTGGGCGGATGCCAGATCATCGAGGTTCCGCTCGAGCGCTGACGGCGCCCGCGAGGTCGAGCGCCGACGGCTCGGCGCTGGCATCATGGCTCCATGATTGCGAAGAGCCAGCACCACTGGACCGGCGATGTGGCCGACCTCCTCCGCGTCGGCGACGGCTTCCGCCTCGCCGACGTCGACCCCCGCTCGACGCCGGGCTACGACAAAGACAAGGTGCGGGCCGCCGAAGACCTCGGCACCGGAGCGCTCCAGCTCGACGAGTACCAGGAGCGGCTGTTCGCCGAGAGTCGTGTGGATGCGACGGATGCCTCAGTGCTCCTGGTGCTGCAGGCGATGGACTCAGCGGGGAAGGGCGGCATCATCCGGCACGTCGTCGGCTCGGTCGATCCGCAGGGCGTCTCGCTCGCGGCATTCAAGAAGCCGACGCCCGAAGAGCTCGCCCACGACTTCCTGTGGCGCATCGAGCAGCGGGTGCCCGAACCCGGGCTGATCGGCGTCTTCGACCGCTCGCACTACGAGGATGTGCTGATCGGGCGGGTGCGCGAGCTCGCGCCGGCAGCCGAGATCGAGCGACGCTACGGTGCGATCAACGAGTTCGAGAAGCGGCTCGTCGACGGCGGGACGCGCGTGGTCAAGGTGATGCTGCACATCTCGCCCGACGAGCAGAAGCGACGACTGGGGGAGCGCCTCGACCGCCCCGACAAGCACTGGAAGTACAACCCGGGCGACGTCGACGAGCGCGAGCTGTGGCCGGCGTACATGGCGGCGTATCAGACCGTGTTCGAGCGCACCTCGACCACCTGGGCGCCGTGGCACGTGGTGCCCGCCGACCGCAAGTGGTACGCGCGTCTCGCCGTGCAGCACCTGCTGCTCGAGGCGCTGGAGGACATCGATCCGAAGTGGCCGGTCGCGACCTTCGACGTCGCTGCCGAGAAGGCTCGGCTCGCCGCAAGCTGACGCGCTTCGTCTCGCTCCGCGAACGAGCGGAGCGACAGACCCGAGACGCCTCGCTCTCAGGGAGCGACCCCGCGTGCGACCCACGCGGTGCCGGTGACCGTGAACGGGCCGTCGGGCCAGTGCGCGCGCGTCGCGGCGCGCACGCGCGCGATGCCGTCGTCGTCGAGACCCGCCAGTGCAACGGCCGACGGCCCCACCTTCAGGGTCTGCGACGCCCACCACTCATCGAATCCCCGGTAGCCGGAGGTCACCGAGATCTCGCCGTCTTCGACATCGCGGCACCCGGCGCCCTCCAGGAGTCGGCGCAGGTCGCCCCGACGGGTGCCGATGCGCGGCGCCTCGAGCGAGCCCCCGGTCTCGGCATGGGCTGCCGCGAGGAAGACCGCATGCGGGGCGCGGTCGTTCTCGACGTCCCAGACGCACGCCGCCACGACTCCGCCCGGGCGGGTGACGCGCACCATCTCGCGCACGCCGGCCGCGGCATCCGTCATGAAATGCACGACGAGCTGCGCGAGCGTCGCCGTGAACAGATGGTCGTCGAAGGGCAGCTGCTCGGCAGTGCCATGCCGGATGTCGGCCCACGGGAACCGGGCGGCGGTCGCATCGACGAACGACGCCGAGGGTTCGACCCCGGCGACCTCGGTCTCGCCGAACCGGTGCGCGAGTACGGCGGTCAGCGCGCCCGTGCCGCAGCCGACGTCGAGGGCGCGGCCGCTCGTGGGCAGCCTCGCCCAGTCGACGAAGATGTCTGCGAGCGGCATCGAGAACCGGCCCATGAAGCTGTCGTAGGCCTCCGCGGCCACGTCGAACGACATGACCGGATCCTACGCCGGGTGTCGTCTGATCGATACGTGCGTGGCGGCGCTCGGGATCAGGCGAGCGCGTCGACGATCGGGCGGAACTTCACCCGGGTCTCGAGCAGTTCCGATTCGGGGTCGCTCTCGGCCATGATTCCGGCCCCGGCGTGTGCCACGACGGGGATCGTGTCGGAGAACTCGGCGTAGCCGCGCGTCGGATCGGCGCCGATCTGGGCGCACCGCAGCGCGATGGCCCATTCGCCGTCGCCGTCGGCGCCCACCCAGCCCACGGGGCCGGCGTACCGGCGACGGTCGAAGGGCTCGATGCGGCGGATCGCCTCGATCGCGGCATCCGTGGGGGTGCCCGCCACCGCGGCGGTCGGGTGCAGTGCCGCGACGAGGTCGAGCGAGGTCGCGTGGTCGGCGAGCTCGGCTTCGACGTCGGTCGCGAGGTGCCAGAGGTTCGGCAGTTCGAGCGTGAACGGCTCGGCGTCCGCCGTCACCGCGCCCACGTGCGGGGCGAGCGCGTCGAGCACGCTCTGCACGGCGAAGCGGTGCTCGTCGCGGTCCTTGGCGCTGTGGGCGAGTGAGAACGACGCCGTCGCGTCGCCGTCGGAGTCGGCGCCGCGCGGCACCGTGCCGGCGAGCACGCGGGCGGTCACGGTGCCGTGCGACACGGTGACGAGCGTCTCGGGGCTCGCCCCCACCAGGCCGTCGACCGCGAACGTCCAGGTGTCGGGGTACTCGGTCGACAGTGCGCGCGCGAGACGGCGGATGTCGGAGCCTGCAGGGATCGTCCCCACCAGATCGCGGGCGAGCACGACCTTCTGCACCTCGCCGCTCTCGATCGCGGCGATGCCCTGCCGCACCGCGGCCTGGTATCCCTCCGGGTCGAGGGTTCCGGGGCCCAGTGTCGCCGACCAGTACGGGCCGTAGGGGACTGTCGCGATCGCGGGGTCGGGGCCGTCGTACGCGGACGAGCGGATCCGGGTGACCCACGAGCGTCCGCGCCCGCGCCCGATCACCGTCTGCGGCACGATGAGGCGGCTCGACGCCGCGGATCGGCGGTCGAACGCGAGGGCACCGAAGGCGACGAGTCCGGTGCCCGGCAGTCCGACCTCGTCGTCGACCTCGGCCGTCTCGCACAGCGAGCGCCACATCTCGGCGAGGCTCGGGAACGGGTCGGCCTCGGGGAGGGGATGCGCGCCGCCGAACTCGATCCCGGTCACCTGGTGACCGAGGCCGACGATGCCGTCACCGCGTCGCAGCCATGCCAGCGGCGTGTTCGGGTCGGTGAACGAGATCAGGTCGTCGACCGGGTCGATCTCTCGGGTCTCGACCACCAGTCGGGGATGACGGGGTGCTGCACTCACCGTTCCAGCCTAGTTTCGCGTCGGAGCGGTCGGCGTCCGAGCCGGCACCCCGCGTCGGATCCGACGACCGGGGGATGCCGCCGGAGCCCGAAGCCGCGGCCGCCTCCGGCCCGCCGCGCCTAGACTCGCTCGGGTGACCGCACCATCGCACCGCCCCGATCCCGGCACGCGCCTGCTGTTCCGCTGGCGCAAGTGGGACGGCACGCCGCACTGGGAACACGACTGCGTGTACCTCGGCAGCGACCGCTGGGGCGACTGGTTCGGGCAGGACTCGGGGTGGCGCAGCATCCGTCCCGGCCGCGACATGGCCGTGCGCTCCCGCAACGTCACCCTCGTGCCGCCGACCGGCGATTTCGCCTACACCTGGAACACCCCGCCCCAGGAGACGCGCATCTACATCGACGTCGCGTGGGACGTGCGGTGGACGGATGCCGGCGAGCCGACGGGCATCGACATGGACCTCGACGTGGTGCGGCGCGAGCCCGCGGAGCCCTACGTCGATCGCGAGGGCGTTCTCCGCGCCCCGGGCGACGTCTACATCGAGGACCGCGACGAGTGGGACGAGCACCGCGTCGCCTACGGGTACCCGGCCGACATCGTGACCCACCTCGACGCGCTCGCCGTCGACCTCGAGGGCCGGGTGCGTGCGGGTGAGGCGCCGTTCGACGCGGCCACCGCACAGCACTGGCTCGACCGGTTCGACGACCTCGGCCCCTTCTGACCTGCCGCGCCGACCTAGACTCGACGTGTGACAGCCCGCCCTGACGACGAGCCCAACCGCGCCGATCTGCACAAGGACCCCGCGAGGGTGAGCGGCATGTTCGATCAGGTCGCGGCCGGCTACGACCGCACCAACACCGTGCTCAGCATGGGCAACGACCGGCTCTGGCGCGCTGCCACCACGCGCGCCATCGCGCCGCGGCCGGGCCAGCGCATCCTCGATCTCGCAGCCGGCACCGGCGCGTCCAGCGTCGCACTCACCCAGCGCGGCGCCACGGTCGTCGCCGCGGACTTCTCGCCCGGCATGATCGCCGAGGGAAGGCGCCGGCACAGCGGCATCCGGAATCTGTCGTTCGTGCAGGCCGACGCGACCGACCTGCCGTTCGACGACGCCGAGTTCGACACCGTGACGATGTCGTTCGGGCTGCGCAACGTCAACGACCCGAAGAAGGCGCTGCGCGAGCTGCTGCGGGTGACCAAGCCCGGCGGCCGCCTCGTGGTCTGCGAGTTCTCGCACCCGCCGTCGGCCGTGTTCAACGGGCTCTACCGCTTCTACAACGACCGTGTCCTCCCCGTCGTCGCGAAGTCGATGAGCTCCAACGCCGAGGCCTACGACTACCTCAACGAGTCGATCCGCGACTGGCCCGACCAGGGCACGCTGTCGGGCTGGATCCGCCAGGCGGGGTGGACCGACGTCGCCCACCGCAACCTGTCGATGGGGATCGTCGCGCTCCACCGTGCCGTCAAGCCGCGGTGACCGGGCCCCGACACCCCGGTAGGCTGGCATCGTGACTCCCTCAGCGTCTGGCTCGCGCATCGCGGGCAAGCTGGGCCTCACCGACCGTGTCTTCGCCGGACCGCGCTCGCGCGCGCTGCTGAAGACTGTCGAGGCGGGCCTGGAGCGCGTCGACCGCGCGCTCGAACGAGAGCTTCGGGTCACCGACGCGCTCGCCGACGCGGCAAGCCGCTACCTGTTCGACGCCGGCGGCAAGCGGGTGCGCCCGATGCTGGCGCTGCTCACGGCGCAGCTGGGCGACGGGGTCACCGACGACGTGATCGACGGCGCGACGGCCCTCGAGATCACCCACCTCGGCTCGCTGTACCACGACGACGTGATGGATGCCGCCGACCGCCGCCGTGGCGTGCCCAGCGCCCATGCGGTCTGGGGCAACAGCGTCGCGATCCTCACGGGCGACCTGCTCTTCTCGCGCGCCAGCCAGATCATGGCCCGCCACGGCGAGGGAGCGATCCGTCTGCAGGCCGACACGTTCGAGCGTCTCGTGCTCGGGCAGATGCATGAGACCGTGGGGCCGCAGGAGGGTGACGACCGGGTCGAGTTCTACCTGCAGGTGCTCGCGGACAAGACCGGCTCGCTGATCGCTGCGGCCGCGCAGGCTGGGGTGATCTTCTCGAACGGTCCCGCCGAGTACGAGCAGCCCCTCGTGGTGTTCGGAGAGAAGGCCGGAGTCGCGTTCCAGCTGCTCGACGACGTGATCGACCTCTCGGCCGACCCGGGCGAGACCGGCAAGGTGCCCGGCACCGACCTGCGTGCGGGAGTGCCGACGATGCCCTACCTCGTGCTGGGCCAGCTCGCCGACGACTCGTCGCGCAGCCTCCTCGCCGAGATCGACGAGGGCGTCGACGCCATCGCCGACGGTGCCGATCCCGCGATCCTCGACGACGCGCTCACGCGGCTGCGCGACCACGAGGCCACGCAGGCGACGCTCGATCTCGCGCACGCCTGGTCGCGCGAGGCCGTGGATGCTCTCGAGCCGCTGCCCGATGGGCGGGTCCGCGAGGCGCTGACGCGCTTCGCCGAGGCCGTCGCCGACCGCTCGAGTTAGCGCGCGGGAGCCATCCGCCGACGCGTCTCGTCTCTCACTTCGCTCACCCGACGACCGCGTCGCGCATCGACCGGAGTCATCGAAAGGACTCGACATGACCAAGCTCCGACTCGCCATCGTCGGCGCGGGCCCGGCCGGCATCTACGCCGCCGACATCCTGCTGAAGGCCGAGCGCAAGTTCGACGTGTCGATCGACCTGTTCGAGCAGCTTCCCGCGCCGTACGGCCTCGTCCGCTACGGGGTCGCGCCCGACCATCCCCGCATCAAGGGCATCATCACGGCGCTGCGCGAAGTGCTCGACCGGGGCGTCATCCGCATCTTCGGCAACGTGCACTTCGGGCGCGACATCACGCTCGAAGACCTCAAGCGCCACTACCACGCGGTGATCTTCTCGACCGGCGCGATCCGCGACGCCGACCTCGACATCCCGGGCATCGACGCTGCAGGCTCGTACGGTGCGGCCGACTTCGTGAGCTGGTTCGACGGCCACCCCGACGTGCCGCGCGACTGGCCGCTCGAGGCCGAGTCGGTCGCCGTGATCGGCAACGGCAACGTCGCGCTCGACATCGCCCGCATGCTCGCCAAGCACGCCGAAGACCTCCTGCCGACCGAGGTTCCCGCGAACGTGTACGACGGCCTTGCGGCCTCGCCCGTCACCGACGTGCACGTGTTCGGCCGCCGCGGACCCGCGAACGTGAAGTTCACCCCGCTCGAGCTGCGCGAGCTCGGCGAGCTGCGCGACGTCGACATGGTCGTCTACGACGAGGACTTCGACTACGACGAGGCTGCGCAGGCCGCGGTCGCGTCGAACAAGCAGGTCATGGTGATCGACCGTGTGCTGCAGTCCTGGCGTAAGCGCGACTCCGTCAACAACGCGGGCGGCACCGCGTCGCGTCGCCTCCACCTGCACTTCTGGGCGAAGCCCGTCGAGGTGAAGACCGACGCCGACGGCCGCACGTCGGCGTTCGTCTACGAGCGCACCCGGTCGGACGGCGCCGGCGGCGTCGTGGGCACCGGCGAGCTGCGCGAGGTGCCGATCCAGGCGATCTACCGCGCCGTCGGCTACTTCGGTTCGCCGCTGGACGGCGTGCCCTTCGACGAGAAGCACGGCGTGATCCCGAACCGCGAGGGCCAGGTGCTCGACGGCGACTCCAACCAGCGCGTGCCGGGCGTCTACGCGACCGGCTGGATCAAGCGCGGGCCGGTGGGCCTCATCGGTCACACGAAGTCCGACGCGATGGAGACGATCAGCCACCTCATCAACGACCAGGGCGCCTGGTGGCAGCCGGTCGACCCGTCGGAAGCGGCGGTGCCCGAGCTGCTCGCCTCACGCGGTGTGCGCTGGACCGACCTCGAAGGCTGGCATCGCCTCGACGAGCGCGAGATCGCCCTCGGCGCTCCCGAGGGACGTGCCCGCATCAAGGTGGTGCCGCGCGACGAGATGGTCGACATCTCGCGCGGGGAGTGACCTCTCAGGCGTTCTCGCCCGCCTGCCGCAGCGGCCGGTGCGTGCGCCACGTCTCGCGGTACGTGCGGTAGCCGGCGACGATCCACGCGGTCAGCACGACCACGAACACGACGACGCCGACCGCGACCGCCGCGCCGACGGCGACCCCGACCGCGGTCAGCAGCCCGCCGGCGAACAGTCCGACGACGCATCCGTGCACGAGCGCGATGAGCACCATCGAGCTGCCCGCGACCTGGCTGAGGTCGGTGCGTCGCCGGATGAACGAGTACGTGCGCACCATCCCCGAGACGTCGTCGGTGACACCGGCCATGAGGTACTTCTCGATGGGCGGATCGAGGTCGACGTAGGCGGCGCGCAGCCGGTTCATCGCGATGACGTACATCAGGTCTTCGTCGGCGACGTTCATCACACGGATGCCGGTGAGCCAGCCGACGACCGCGAGGAAGCCGAGGATCGCCAGGGCCGCTGTCGCGAACCAGTCCTCGAATCCCGTCGCCTGCCCGAGCAGACCGATGGTGACGAGCCCCGCGGAGACGAGCGTCAGGAAGAGCGCGATGCGCGTGAGCACCTCGCTCTGCGCCGTGCTGCGCGCCGCCAGCAGGCCCCAGTGCTCGGTCGCGAGCAGCTGGGCGCGTCGGGCGAGCACGGCGTCGGACTCGGGGTGCGGCGGCGCGGCGGGGGGATCGGAGGTGCTGTCTCCGATCGGCGGTGGCTCGGCGGGCGACTCGGCGGCCATGGGCACATTCTGCACCCGTGACCCACGGGGTGTCAGCGACTCGCATCGACCCCCGGCCGCCGCCGACCCTAGGCTGGCGGCATGGCGCTGACGTGGGAGCCCGACGTCCTCGGGGCAGGATTCGAGCGGCTGACGCTCGACCTCGGCACCGAGGGTGCCAGCGGCCCGCTCGTCGCCACCCTGGTGCGGGCAGTGCCGAACCCCTGGGCGACCATCACCGGGCCCCTCCGCGACGTCGACGTGCTCTACGTGCACGGCTGGTCGGACTACTTCTTCCAAGCCGATCTCGCCCGCGCCTGGACCGGGCGCGGAGCGCGCTTCTTCGCGCTCGATCTGCGTCGCTACGGGAGGAGCCTGCGGCCCGGGCAGACCCCCGGCTACGTCGATTCGCTCGACGACTACGACGTCGACATCGAGAGCGCGCTCGTCGAGATGGGCCATGGCGAGGATGCCTCGCCGCGCCGGCGCCTCGTGCTGCTCGGCCACTCGACCGGCGGTCTCACCCTGACGCTCTGGGCTGCGCGCCACGCCGGGCGGGCGAGTGCGGTCGTGCTCAACAGTCCGTGGCTCGAGTTCCAGGTGGGCGCGTTCGGCCGGCAGGCGCTGGCCCCGCTCGTGGGCATGCACGCCCGGATCGACCCGCGCGGCGCCCATCCCGCCGTCGACCTCGGCTTCTACACGCGGGCGCAGACCGAGGTCGGCGCGATCCCGACCGCGGGGTATCAGGCGGCGTGGCGACCCGAGCGCGGATTCGCGACCCACCCCGGGTGGCTCGCGGCCGTGCTGGAAGGCCATCGCCGGATCGCCGCCGGGGTCGAGGTGGGCTGTCCTGCACTCGTGCTGCTGTCGGCGGCATCCACGCCCGCCCTCTCGTGGCACGAGACGATGACCTCGACCGATTCGGTGCTGGTCGTCGACGACATCGCGCGCAGCGCGACGCGCATCGGCCGTCTCGTCACCATCGCGCGCATCGAGGGCGCGATCCACGAAGTGTTCCTGTCGCGGCCCGAGCCGCGCGCCGACGCGTATCGCATCCTCGCCCGCTGGGTCGACGCCGAGGTTGGCTGACGGCGAGATCGGCCGACGGCGTGAGCCGCGATTCACTTCTGCCGCCGCATCCTCTAGGTTTGCCGACATGAGGCCCTCCCACTGGCGGCGGCGCAACGAGGCGCTCGACCCCGCCGTCGACTTCGTCGAGATGTACCGCACCGTGGTGTCGTACGAGTTCCCGTGGGACATGAACCAGGCGCTCAGCTTCGCCCTGTTCCGCACATACGCGGTGCCGGGCATCGGGCGGCTGCTCGATGAGACGGGGGAGTTCGGCACCCGGGCCCAGAAGCGCTACGACGACACCGCCCTGCTCCTCGAGGTGCCGACCGTGAAGGGGTTCGACGACCCCGAGGCGCGCGCCGCGATCCGCCGCGTGAACCAGATGCACCGCAGGTACGACATCCCCGATCACGAGTTCCGCTACGTGCTGTCGACGTTCGTCGTGGTGCCCAAGCGCTGGCTCGACGACTACGGCAAGCGCCCGCTGTCGGCGGCCGAGGTCGAGGCATCCGTCCACTACTACCGGATGCTCGGCGGACACATGGGCATCCGCGACATCCCCGAGACCTTCGCAGGGTTCGCCGAGCTGATGGATGCCTACGAGGCCGAGCACTTCGCCTTCGACGAGGGTGCGCGGCGAGTGGCCGACGCGACGCTCGCGCTGCTCGTCGGCTTCCACCCCCGGCTGCCCGCGAAGGCCGTCGAGGCGTTCAGTCGCGCGCTCATGGACGACCCGCTGCTGGATGCCTTCCGCTACGAGAAGCCGTCTCGGAGCACCGTCGCGCTGGCGCGCACGGCGCTGAAGCTGCACGGGTTCGTGGGTCGCTTCCTGCCGTCGCGTACGACGCCGGTGCGCATCGTCGACCTGCCGTGGGTGCGCAGCTACCCCGACGGGTACGACGTCGAGCAGATGGGGACGTTCGTCGGAGGCTGCCCCGTGCCGCACGGCGAACGGACGGATGCCGCCGCGGAGGCGGATCAGGCCACGGGGTGACGCCCGCCCGCGCCGGCGTCAGCGCCGTCGGGTGAGCGCGTTCCAGTCGACCTCGAGGTGCTGCGGATCCGACACCGAGATGCGAGCGGGAAGCACGTCGCCCACGCGCGGCCACACCGTGCGGGGGAGCACGACCGCTGTCGCGACGGCTGCCGCATCCACGCCCGCGGCGTCGGCGATGAGGTCGACCGCGCATTCCTGGTAGCGGGCGCGGCCCTGCGGCTCGCTCGCCGCGACGACCCGCACGGTGCCGGCGACGGCGTCGGCCATCGGGTCGCGGGTGATCTGCTCGAGCCACGCCGCGGCCTCGTCGAGCTCGCTCGCCGGCGACGGAGGCGGCGTCACGGCGTCGATCGGGATCGAGATCGAGCCGGCGGGGGAGTCGTCGAGCGGACCGAGGCGGGCGGGGTCGACGGATGCTGCGCGCAGGCGCTCCGCGTCGGTCTCATCGCGCGCGGGTTCGCTCGGGATCCCCGCCCATTCGGCGGGCTCCTCCGGGCGCTGCGTGAACAGTCCCACCGGAGTCAGCGGTAGTTGACGAACTGCAGGTCGACCTCGAGGTCGGAGGCCTTGAGGAGGCGCTGGACCTCCTGCAGGTCGTCGCGCGACTTGGACTGCACGCGCAGCTCGTCACCCTGGATCTGCGACTTGACGCCCTTCGGGCCCTCGTCGCGGATGATCTTCGAGATCTTCTTCGCGTTCTCCGACGAGATGCCGTCCTTGATCGTCGAGACGATCCGGAACTCCTTGCCGCTGGGGAAGGGCTCACCCGACTCGAGGCTCTTCAGCGAGATGCCCCGCTTGATGAGCTTCGACTGGAAGACATCGAGCACCGCGTTGGCGCGCTCCTCGGTGCTGGCCTTGATGAGCACGGACTCGCCGCTCCACTCGACCGACGCCCCCGTGCCCTTGAAGTCGTAGCGCTGCTCGATCTCTTTGCGGGCCTGGTTGAGGGCGTTCTCCGCCTCCTGGTGGTCGACCTTGCTGACGATGTCGAACGAAGAATCTGCCATGCCGGGAGTCTACCCATCTGACGCCGTTCCGCGCCGTGATTGACCGGGAGCGCTCACAGTCCATCGCAGTGCAAGCGATTCCAAGATCACGGCGAGGTATCGATTGAATAACGCATTTGCTCCCGGGAAAACAGTGGACTATGAATGTAAGCGCTTGCAATCGCAGCACCCGAGTCGACCCGCATCGCCGCGAACGGCAGCGCGGCCGAACTCACTCGCACTCCAGAGAGGCATGGCACCGATGAAGGTGAACAAGAAGGGCTGGCTCGCGTTCGGCGGCCTGGCTGTGGCGTCGCTCGTGCTCGCCGGCTGCGCCGGCGGAGGCACCGCCGGGGAGACCCCCGCGGCCGAGTCCACGACCGAGCTGACCGTCTGGGTCGACTCCGAGCGCGTCGACGCGCTCAAGGGGGCGGCCGAGGCCTACACCGAGAAGACCGGCGTGAAGGTCGACCTCGTGGGCAAGGACAACAACACGATCAAGGACGACTTCATCCAGCAGGTCCCCACCGGCCGTGGACCCGACGTCGTCATGGGCGCGCACGACTGGCTCGGCGAGCTGTCGACCAACGGCGTCGTCGCTCCGATCGAGCTCGGTGACAGCGCCGAGGGCTACCTCCCCGTCGCGCTGCAGGCGTCGACCTACGAGGGCACCGTCTACATGCTCCCGTACGCGGTCGAGAACATCGCCGTGCTCCGCAACGCCGACATCATCCCCGAGCCCGTCGCGAGCTTCGACGACATGATCGCCCAGGGCAAGGAAGCCGGCCTCGAGACCCCGTTCGTCGTCGAGCAGGGCGCAGAAGGCAACCCGTACCACCTGTACCCGTTCCAGACGGCGTTCGGCGCCCCGGTCTTCGGCACCGCCGCCGACGGCAGCTACGACCCGACCGACCTGCAGCTGGGCAGCGAGGGCGGCTTCGAGTTCGCCGAGTGGCTCGGCGCGCAGGGCGCAGCGGGCAACTTCAACACCGACATCGACGGCCAGATCGCCAAGGACAAGTTCCTCGCCGGTGAGGCCGCGTTCTGGCTGACCGGCCCGTGGAACGTCGGCGCAGCGGTCGACAGCGGCATCAACGTCGCCATCGACACCGTCCCGAGCCCGACCGACGCCCCGGCATCGCCGTTCGCCGGTGTGAAGGGCTTCTTCGTGAGCTCCGAGTCCGAGGACAAGGTCGCCGCGAACGACTTCCTCGTCAACTACATCGGCACCGAAGACGTGCAGCTCGACCTGTTCGAGGCCGGCAACGTGCTCCCCGCCCTCACCGCGGCAGCAGACACCGCCGCGGCGGACCCGATCGTCGCCGGCTTCCAGGCTGTCGGCGCCGAGGCCGTGCCGATGCCCGCGATCCCGGCCATGGGCGCGGTCTGGCAGTACTGGGGCGTGGCCGAGGCCGCGATCATCAACGGCGACGACCCGACCACGACGTGGCAGAAGCTCGTCGACGACGTCACCGCCGCCATCCAGTGATCACCCGCGGTCGCTAGACCGCAACACGTGACCGGGGCGGGTGCGCGAGCATCCGTCCCGGTCTCGACACGAGGACGAACATGACCGACACCCTCCAGGCTTCGACCGGCGAGAGCACCGAATCGCCGCCGCCGACCCCGCGTCAGCGCTCCGCCGCGCGCATGGCCGATGCCGCCGCCGGACCGCTGCGCTGGCTCGTGCTGAAGATCGCGCTGCTCGCGATCGTCGATGCGGTCGCGGTGTACGCGGTGTTCGTGCTCTTCCTCCACAGCGAGTGGCTCGTGCTCGCGGGCGTCGTCGCCGTGACGATCCTCGTCAACTGGATCTACTTCTCGCGCAGGCACATCCCCGCCAAGTACCTCACGCCGGGCATCATCCTGCTCGTCGTGTTCCAGATCTTCACGCTCGTCTACACGGGCTACATCGGCTTCACCAACTACGGCACCGGCCACAACGGCAGCAAGGATCAGGCGATCGCCTCGCTCATGCGCTCGTCGCTGGTGCGCGTCGAGGATTCGCCGACGTACGACGTCGCGGTGGTCGAGCGGTTCGGCGAGCTCGGCCTGCTCGTGACCGATCCCACCGACGGCGAGGCGTCGCTCGGCACGAACACCCAGCCCCTCCAGCCGATCGACGCCACCATGGAGGACGGCAAGGCGGTCGCCGTCGACGACTGGACCACGCTCGCGTTCAGCGACGTGCTCGCCCGCAGCAGCGACGTCGAGCAGCTCGCCGTGCCCGCGAGCGACGACCCCAACGACGGGGCGATCCGGACGCAGGACGGTCAGAAGGGCTACCTCTACACCTCGACCCTCGTCTACGACGAGGCGGCCGGCACCATGACCGACACCGCGACCGGCGTCGTCTACACCGACGACGGCGAGGGCGCCTTCACGTCGCCGGAGGGGGAGCAGCTGCTCCCCGGCTGGCAGGTCTTCGTCGGGTTCGACAACTTCGTCCGCGCCGTGACGGATGCCTCGATCCGCGGTCCGCTCCTGGCCGTCACCGCGTGGACCTTCGTCTTCGCCGCGATCTCGGTGGCGTCGACGTTCTTCCTCGGACTCCTTCTCGCGCTGGTGTTCCAGCACAAGCGGATGCGGTTCAAGAACGGCTACCGCATCCTGCTCATCCTCCCGTACGCGTTCCCGGCGTTCCTCTCGGCGCTCATCTGGGCCGGGATGATGAACGAGAGCTTCGGCTTCATCAACCAGGTGCTGCTGGGCGGGGCATCCGTCCCCTGGCTCACCGACCCGTGGCTCGCCAAGGCCTCGGTGCTGATCGTGAACCTGTGGCTCGGCTTCCCGTACATGTTCCTCGTGTGCATGGGGGCGCTGCAGGGCATCCCCGAGGAGGTGAACGAGGCGGCGGTGGTCGACGGGGCGAACCCGTGGCAGATCTTCCGGCGCATCAAGCTGCCGCTGCTGCTGGTGACCGTGACGCCGCTGCTCATCGCGTCGTTCGCGTTCAACTTCAACAACTTCAACCTGATCTACATGCTCACCGGCGGCGGCCCGCGCTTCACCGACGTGTCGCTGCCTGTCGGGCACACAGACATCCTCATCTCGATGGTCTACAAGGTGGCGTTCACCGGTCAGAACCGCGACTACGGCCTCGCGTCGGCGTTCACGATCCTGATCTTCATCGTGGTCGCCGCGATCTCGATCATCAGCTTCCGCAAGACCAAGGCCCTCGAGGAGTTGAACTGATATGACCGAGATGACCTCGGCTCCCGCGCGCCGGCGCGGCTTCGGCGGCTGGTTCTCCGACACCGGATGGCGGCACGCGGTCGCGATCGCGGTCTCGGCGTTCGCGGTGTTCCCGCTGCTCTACGTGTTCTCGGCATCGCTCAACCCGGCCGGCACCCTCACCGGCAGCAACCAGCTGTTCTCGAGCATCGGCATCGACAGCTATGTGCGCATGCTGACCGACCCGCAGGTGCCGTACCCGATGTGGTTCCTCAACACCCTCATCGTCGCGACGGTCACCGGCTTCACGATGGTGTTCATCGGAGCGCTCGCCGCGTACACGTTCTCGCGGATGCGGTTCACCGGCCGCCGCGTGGGACTCGTCACCATCGTGGTCGTGCAGATGTTCCCGCAGCTGCTCGCCGTCGTCGCGATCTTCCTCATGATGAGCGCGATCGGGGACTGGTTCCCGGCGATCGGGCTCAACACCCTGAGCGGGCTCATCCTCATCTACCTCGGCGGCGCGCTGGGCGTGAACACCTATCTCATGTACGGCTTCTTCAACACGATCCCGAAGGAGCTCGACGAGGCCGCGAAGATCGACGGCGCCGGGCACGCCCGCATCTTCTTCACGATCATCCTGCGGCTCGTCGCCCCGATCCTCGCGGTCGTCGGACTGCTGTCGTTCATCGGCATCGTGAACGAGTACGTGATCGCCTCGGTGATGCTGATCGACCCCGAGAAGCAGACGCTCGTCGTGGGCCTCACCAAGCTCGTCTCGAACCCGCGCTACGCGGACTGGTCGGCGTTCTCGGCAGGCGCCGTCATGGCGGCCATCCCGGTCGTCGTGGTGTTCCTGCTGCTGCAGAAGTACGTCGTCGGCGGGCTCACCGCCGGCGCGACGAAGGGCTGAGCGGGCGTGCCATCATGTGGTGCATGACCGCGCTCACGCCTCACCACGACGGCTCGCCCCTGCACGTGTCGGATCTCGCGCCGAGCCTCGGCGACGTGGTCACCGTGCGACTGCGGGTTCCGGTCGGGTACGCGCCGCTGACGGCGGTGCGCACCCGCTCGAACCCCGATCACGAGCCCGAGTGGACCGACGCCGTGCGCGTGGGCTCGGCAGCCGGCTGGGACTGGTGGGAGGCGCCGGTCACGGTGCGCAACCCCCGTCACGGGTATCGCTGGATGCTGCAGCACGCAGACGGCACGGTCGAGTGGCTGAACCAGACGGGCATCCACCGCATCGAGACGCTGGATGCCGAGGACTTCGCGCTCGTGGCGTACCCCGCGCCGCCGGCGTGGCTGTACGACGCGGTGATGTACCAGGTGTTCCCCGACCGGTTCGCCCGATCGGCCGCCGCCGATGAGCGGCCGACTCCGGAGTGGGCGATCCCCGCAGCCTGGGGCGACCCGGTGAACCCGGTGATGCCCGCGCGCTCGCAGCAGTTCTACGGCGGCGACCTCGACGGCATCGTCGACAGGCTCGACCACGTCGTGGGGCTCGGGGCGAACCTGCTCTACCTGACGCCGGTGTTCCCGGCCGAGTCGAACCACCGCTACGACGCGTCGAGCTTCGACCGGGTCGACCCGCTGCTGGGCGGCGACGAGGCGTACGTGCGTCTCATCGAGGCTGCCCACGCCCGCGGCATCCGGATCATCGGCGACCTCACGAGCAACCACTCCGGCGACAGTCACGAGTGGTTCCGCGCTGCGCACGGCACTCCCGGGGCCGACACCGCGCAGTACTACTGCTTCACCGACGACGGCAACACCGAGTACGTCTCGTGGCTCGGCTACCCGAGCCTGCCGAAGTTCGACTGGTCGTCGCCCGAGCTGCGCGAGCGGTTCGTGACCGGACCCGACTCGGTGGTCGCACGCTGGCTCAAGCCGCCGTTCGCCACCGACGGCTGGCGCATCGACGTCGCGAACATGATCGGACGCCTCGGCGACGTCGACCTGAACGAAGAGGTGCGGCGGCTGCTGCGCCAGACGATGATCGAGATCAACCCCGACACGATCCTGCTGGGCGAGTCCACCAACGACGCGGCGAGCGACCTGCAGGGCGACGGCTGGCACGGGGCGATGACCTACCCGTCGTTCACCCGACCGGTGTGGGGCTGGCTGTCCGAGCCGACGGGTGAGCCGTATCTCACCGCAGACGGCGAGGAGGAGACCGAGGCCTGGTTCTTCGGGCAGCCGGTCGGCGGCATCCCCCGGTACACCGGGTGCGACTTCGCGGCGGCGGTCACGCGGTTCACCGGCGGCATCCCGTGGCGGGTGCGGCTGGGCAACATGCAGCCCCTCGACACGCACGACACCGGTCGGTTCGCCACCAATGCCGCACCCGGCACGATCCCCGTCGCGGTCGGTCTCGCGATGACGATGCCCGGCCTCCCCGTGGTGTTCGCCGGTGACGAGTTCGGCCTCACCGGCGCCGACGGCGAGTCGAGCCGCACCCCGATCCCGTGGGGGAGCGAGACGGATGCCGCGGTCGCGGAGCGCCTCGCCCTGTACCGCGACCTCATCGCGCTGCGTCGCGCGCACCCGGTGCTCGCGACCGGGGGCCTCCGCTGGGTGCACGTCGACGACGCCGCGGTGGCGTTCGTCCGCGAGAGCGCGGGGGAGTCGGCGCTCGTGCTCGCCGCCCGCGGCGACGTCGACGTCGAACTGCCCGCCGGTGCGGTGATCGGCGCCGCGGGCGCCGATGCCGTGTTCGGCGACGCCACCCTGGGTGTCGCCGACGACGGCGCTGTCGTGCTCTCGGCGGAGGGGCCGGCATTCGCGGTGTGGATGCTGCCGGGCGTCGATGCCCCGGAGGCCTGACGGGCGGGTCCCACCGCCGTGACGAGTTCTCCACAGGGGAGTGACGCCGGGTCACAGCATCCGGCACACTGAGTGCCATGTCACCGTTGACGACCATCGGGCTTCCCATCGCCCTCGGCATCATCATGTTCGGGCTGGGTCTCAGCCTCACGGTGGGCGACTTCGCCCGTGTGCTCAAGCAGCCGAAGGCGGTGGTCGTCGCCCTGCTCTGCCAGATCATCCTGCTGCCGGCGATCTGCTTCGGGCTGGTGCTCCTGTTCCAATTGCCGCCTGTGCTCGCGGTCGGCATGATGATGCTCGCCGCCTCGCCCGGCGGCACAACGGCGAATCTCTACAGCCACCTGTTCCGGGGCGACGTGGCCCTCAACATCTCGCTCACGGCGGTGAACTCGGTGATGGCCGTGTTCACGCTGCCGATCATCACCAACCTCGCGATCGTCTACTTCGACCCCTTCGACGACCAGCTGGGGCTCCAGTGGGCGAAGACGCTCGAGGTGTTCGCCATCGTGCTGCTCCCGGTCGCCGCCGGCATGCTGGTGCGCCGCTTCTGGCCCGCCTTCGCGAAGGGCATGGACAAGCCGGTGCGCATCGCCTCGGTAGTCATCCTGGTCGTCGTGATCGCGGGCTCCGTCGCGTCGAACTGGGGTCTCCTCGTCGAGAACTTCGCGCGACTCTCGGTGATCACGATCGTCTTCTGCGTGATCAGCCTCAGCGTCGGCTACCTCGTGCCGCGGCTGATCAAGGTCGGTCGGCGTCAGTCGATCGCGGCGTCGTTCGAGATCGGCATCCACAACGCCACCCTCGCCATCGTCATCGCCGTGTCGGTGCTCGGGTCGGACGAGCTCAGCCTGCCGGCCGCGGTGTACGGCGTGCTGATGTTCTTCATCGCGTTCGGATTCGGCTTCCTCATCCGGGAACGCGCGGGGGCGGATGCCGGCGAGATCGACGAGACGGATGCCGCCGAGGAGACCGCTCCGGCGTGACGATCGGCCCCGACCGGCCGCGCGGCTTCGTAGACTGGGCCGCGCGAGGAGGTGTCATGCGTCCGCTCACCGAGAATGAGGTTCGTTCATCGTTCGTGAACGCCTCGACCGACGACCTGCGACTGGTCGCACTGCCGGCTGATTTCCCGTTCGTCGACTGGGACCACCTGGACTTCTACGCGTGGTCCGACCCGCGCACCCGTGCCCGCGGCTACGTCATCGCCGAGGTCAGCGGTGCGCCCCGCGGCATCGTGCTGCGCCGCGCCGACGGCAGTTCCCGCGCACGCGCCGCGATGTGCAACCTCTGCCACACGATGCAGCCGGGCGATCAGGTCTCGCTCTTCACCGCGCGCAAAGCGGGAGACGCGGGCGCCCAGGGCGACAGCGTCGGCACATACATCTGCACCGACCTCTCCTGCCATGAGAACGTGCGGCTGGCGGCGCCGCTGGCGCCCAACGAGGTGCGCGCGAGCGTCGACATGCGCATCGACGGTACGACCCGGCGCACCCGGGCGTTCGTCGAGCGGGTGCTCGAGGGCGTCCACGAGACCAACGGAGGTGGCTGATGGGTCGAGTGGTGGTCGTGGGCGATGCCCTCATCGACGAGCTGCGGGACGACGGCGGCCGCCGCGAGTTCGTCGGCGGAGCCGCGCTCAACGTGGCGGTGGGGCTCAGCCGGCTCGGCGTCCCGTCGACGCTCGTGGCGATGGTGGGCGACGACGAGGACGGGGCACGCGTGCGGGCGTACCTCGCCGACTTCGGAGTCGAGCTGATCGCCACACCCTCGCCGCACGGCACCGCGCGGGCGACGAGCGTGCGCACGGGCGGCGGCGAGCCTACGTATGTGTTCAACGCGGCCTCGCAGCGCCGGCGCATCCGCTTCGGTGCGCGTGAGGCTGAGGCCTTCGCCGAGGCGCCGATCGTGGTCGTCAGCTGCATGGCCCTCGACGACGAGGAGCAGGTCGCCGAGTTCGAGGCGGCGCTCGCCGGGGCGCGGCTCGCGATCGACCCGAACCCGCGGACCGGGATGATGCACGACGCCGGGCGCTTCGCCGCGGCGTTCGAGCGGCTCGCGCGCCGGTCGGCGCTGGTCAAGGTGGGAGACGACGACGCCCGCCTGCTCTACCAGGACTCGATCGACGCGCTGCGTGAGCGCGTGGTCGGCTGGGGAGCGCTGGCGGTGCTCGCGATGGCGGGTGGCGCAGGAGCGAGCCTCGAGTCGGGCGATGTCGTCGTGAGGCGCCCGATCTCGCAGCTGCCCGGGCGCATCGTCGACACGATGGGTGCGGGCGATGCCGCGTTCGCCGCAGTGATCGCGGGTCTCATCGACGACGTGCCGCGGGGGAGTGCGGAGTGGGACGCGCTGCTCGGAGAGGCGATGGATGCCGCGGCTGCGACCTGTCGCTTCGAAGGCGCCCTGCTGCGGCTGCCGTCGGCTCTCGCCGACCTCGATCTCGACCGCATCGGCACGTGACGCGCGCGGGCGTCGAACTCGATTTCAGGCATCGGCAGACACCGAGTAGGATTGTGCATCGCGCCTCCGGTCGACTGGAAAAGCCGGGCGGGTGCGCATGGCGAGTTACCCAAGCGGCCAAAGGGATCTGACTGTAAATCAGACTGCTCAGCATTCGGGGGTTCGAATCCCTCACTCGCCACCGAACGACTGAAGGGCTCCGCGAAGCGGGGCCCTTCAGTCGTTTCATCGGACTGTGCGGGATTCGAACAGCGGCGCGTCGCGCCGCGTCGTTCGATGGGCCCACCGGCCGAGGCTCCGCGTCCCGCGCAGCGGGGCGTGGAGGAGCCGGGGGACCCTCACTCGCCACCGAACGACTGAAGGGCCCCGCGAAGCGGGGCCCTTCAGTCGTTTCTCGGGTAGCGGGGAATGGAGCGGGTGCGCACTGCGCCGCACGTGTCAGGATGGGCGTGCGGCGCGCCCGCGACAGAGAGGAACCCCATGACTTCCGATCCCGGCATCCCGGTCACCACCCGCGATGACGACGGTCCCTCGCCGCTGCTGCGCGCCGCCATCTGGGTCGCGATCGGCGCCCTCATCGCCGCCGCGCTCGTGTGCGTCGTGTGGGTGCTGCTCGGCTCGCAGAACGGCATCGTCGGGCGCGCGTTCCTGACGATCCTGCTCCTCGTCGGCTTCGCCGGAGTCGCGATCCTCGACGCGCACCTCGCCCCGCGCCGGCCCGCGTGGTTCGCGCTGGCGAGCATGGCGACGTGGATCGTCACGCTCCTCATCGGGTCGGTCATGATCTGGATGCCCGACCGCACGCCGTGGGGAGGGTCCGCCCGGTTCGTGCAGTTCCTCGTGATCGTGCTCATCCTGCAGCTCGCACTGCTCCACGTGCGGCTCTACATGAAGGCCTTCCAGCGGTACGTCACCGCTTTCACACAGACCGTGGTGGTCATCACCATCGGGCTCGTCGTCGCGTTGACGGCCCTGCTCGTCGTGCCGCTGATGCTGTCGGAGTGGGCGCGCTTCGCCGACATCTACTGGCGCATCGTGGTGGCCGTCGCGATCCTCGCTGCCGTCGGCACCGCCCTGATCCCGCTCGTGAACGTGCTGTTCGCGCCCCGACGGCCCAAGCGCGTCGCCGTGCCCGCGTACGGGGCGCACCCTCCGTACGGTGCTCAGCCGGCGATGTCGGCGTACGGCGCGGCGCCCGCGCTCGCCGCTCCGGTCCCGCCCGCCGCCGCCCCGGTCGCGCCCGCACCGCACCCGGGGATCTCGCCGATCGCCCCGCCGGTCGCTCAGGTGCCCGTCGCCGAGCACGAACTCCTTCCGTGGCCCTTCTTCGCCGACGGCCGCACCCCGCTGCCGATGCTCCCCGACGGGTCGCCCGACTGGGCTGCCTACTACACCGGCTACCCGTCGGAGGGGGCGCACGTGTTCGTGCCCGAGGCGGAGCAGGCTCCCGAGCCCCAGGTCGCCGAACGCGAGCTCGAGCCGGCGCCTGATGCGCAGCATCCGGTCGCCTCCGAACCCGCCTCGACGGCGGAGCCACCCCGCCCGGAGCAGTCCCCGACGCCCGATCTGCCGACGCCCGCAGGGTACGAGGGCTACCCGCCCCCACCGCCGCTGCCGCCTCGCTCGTAAGCGCGCAAGAGCGTGTCGGTCACATCGCAGCGAGCAGCTCCAGCGCGGCCATCGCGGCGCTGTGCCCGCCGAGTCCGCTGACGGCGCCGCCCCGACGCGAACTGGATCCGCACACCAGCACCCGCTCGTGCGCGGTGGCGACGCCCCATCGCGTGGCCGGGGTGTCGAGCGGCTCGTCGTCGCCTGCCCATGGCCACGAGAGGTCGCCGTGGAAGATGTTGCCGCCGACCATGCCGAGCGAGTCCTCGAGGTCGGCCGTGGTGCGCGCCTCGATGCACGCGCTTCCATCGGGCGCCTCGAAGATGCAGTCCTCGATCGGCTCGGCGAGCACCGAGTCGAGAGAGCGCTGAGCGGCGGCGAGGAGCGTTGCGCGCGCGGCATCCGGATCCTGTCCTGCGAGCAGCCGGTGCGGCAGCTGCAGGCCGAAGAGGGTGAGCGTGTGCGCGCCTGAGGCGCGCAGCGCGGGCCCGAGGATCGACGGGTCGCTCAGCGAGTGGCAGTAGATCTCGGCGGGAAGGGGATCGGGGATGCCGCCGCCCGACGCCGTGTCGTAGGCGGCGTCGAGCTGGCTCATCGTCTCGTTGATGTGGAAGGTGCCGGCGAAGGCGGCTTCGGGGCTCACCCGGTCGTCCCGGAGGCGGGGCAGTCGCCGCAGCAGCATGTTCACCTTCAGCTGCGCGCCCTCGGGCGCCAACCGCTCGTCGACCGGAGATCCCACTCCCGAACCCGCCGCGACGAGCCGGTCGAGCACGGCGCCGCCGACGCCGCTGAGGACGAGCCGTCCCGCGAGACGCTCGCCGTCGGCGGCGACGACCTCGCCGTCGGGTGAGATCGAGGTCACCTCCACGCCGGTGCGCAGCTCGGCACCCGCCGCACGCGCCGCGCGCTCGAGCGCCGCCGACACCTGTCCCATGCCGCCGATGGGCACGTCCCAGTCTCCGGTGCCGCCGCCGACCACGTGGTAGAGGAAGCAGCGGTTCTGACGCAGGTCGGACTCGTCCGACGCGGCGAAGGTGCCGATGAGTCCATCGGTGAGGACGATGCCGCGGGCGATGTCGGTCGAGAGGGATGCGCGCAGCATCGAGCAGAGCGGAGCCTCGACGATGTCGTGCCAGACACCGTCATCGCCGACGGCTCGCCGGATCGTGCCGGCCCGAGGGAGCGGGCCGGTCATCGTCGGGAACACGGCGGTCGCGAGCGGACCGAGGCGGTCGGTGAGCGCCGCGAATCTCTCCGCCTCGCGCGCGTCGTCGGTGACGCGCGCGAACGATTCGGCCGTCGCCTCGCGGTCGCTGGTGTCGATGAGGATGCCGCGACGAGGATCGGCGGGATCCGGCGTATACGACGAGTAGCGGCGACGATGCAGCCGGATGTCGAGACCGAGTTCATCGATGATCCGCCGCGGCAGCAGACTCACCAGGTAGGAGTAGCGCGAGAGACGGGCGTCGACACCGTCCCAGGGTCGCTCCGAGACGGCGGCGCCCCCGACGTGATCGAGGCGCTCCAGCAGCGTGACGGTGCGGCCCGCTCGCGCAAGATATGCCGCGGCGACGAGCGCGTTGTGGCCTCCGCCCACGATGACGACGTCGCGGATCGGGTCTCGGGTGCCGGCATCCATGCGACCACGGTACGGTGCACCACCTCGACGCGCATCGTGTTCATCTTCGCCCGATACCGTGGCGGCATGACCGACACCCCCGCGCACCTGCAGGCACTCGCGATCGACATCGCCCGCGAGGCGGGGGAACTCGCGCGGAGGCGGCGCTCCGAGGGCGTCTCCATCGCGGCGACCAAGTCGACGCTGGCCGACATCGTCACCGAGGCCGACCGTGAGGTCGAAAATCTGGTGCGCCGGAGGATCGCCGAGGAGCGCCCCGGAGACGGATTCCTCGGCGAGGAGTCGGGCGCCGAGCGCGGGACCACCGACATCACGTGGGTCGTCGACCCGATCGACGGCACCGTCAACTACGCCTACGGCATCCCCGCGTACGCGGTGAGCATCGCCGCGGTTTCGGGGGAGCCTGACCCCGCGCACTACACGGCGCAGGCCGCGGCGGTCTTCAACCCCGCCAGTGGTGAGCTGTTCCACGCCGCACGGGGAGAGGGCGCGCATCTCGACGGCGCGCGCCTGGCGGTCACCCCGGCACCGGACGTGTCGGGCGCGCTGGTGGCCACCGGGTTCGGCTACGACCCGTCGACGCACGCGGGAGACCTCGCCCGCGCGGGCCGGGTGCTGGCTTTCTCGCGAGACCTGCGGCGCATCGGCGCGGCATCCCTCGACCTCGCGTTCGTGGCAGCGGGGCGTCTCGACGGCTACTTCGAGCGAGGTCTGCACCCCTGGGACCACGCCGCCGGCGCGCTGCTCGTCACCGAGGCGGGGGGTCTGGTCGGAGGCGGGGGAGAGGGTGGCACGCCGTCGCGGGTGATGACTGTCGCAGCCGGTCCCGAGCTGTTTCCGCGGCTGCTCGAAGCGGCGCTCGCGGTCTGAGGGTTTCGGTTTTGTGAAGATTCCGCACGAATCGCCGCGGAACCCGAGCCGCACATGGCATTCCCAGACGCCCCGGGGTAGTGTTTACCCGATCGTTACCTTGGCCGCCCGAACGGCAAGGTGAGTACCTCGCCCGAACGACCGTACCGTTGCCCCCCGCGACACGACCGAGAGCTCCATTCCGCTTGTTCCCCGAAGCCCCTCAGGCTGCCGACGCGCCCACGCGTCGGTCGAGCCGCCCGATCCTCGCGCCCTTCGCGCAGGCGGACACGGCTTCGGTCTCGCGCGCGGAGATGCGGCGTCGCTCGACCGAGGGGTCGGCTGATCGTCCGGCGATCGTCTGGGGAAGCCCCAAGCAGACTTCGGATGCCGCGCCCGTGGTGACATCGACGGCTGCGGCATCGTCTGTTGCGGAGCCGACGGCACCGGTCACGGCGACCCCGGCTCCGGCCGCGATCGACCACCACGAGGTCACCGTCGCCGAGGCGATCGCCCCCGTAGCTCCGACCCCGCCGATCACGGCCACGCCCGCTTCGGTGGCTCCGGCCGCCGCATCCGCTCCCGAGGTGGGGAGCAGACGTGCTCGCCGCGTCGTCGCCCCGCTCGACGCCGAGCCGGTCACCGTCGCGATCCCCGAGATCGCCCCGGTGGCGCCGGTGGAGCCGCCGCGTGCCGAGCCTGCGTTCCTCGCCGAGATCCGGATGCCTTCCGCCGAGACGGCGACGGCGTTCGACTCCTCCGCGCCCTCCGCTCCGCATGTCGAGCCGGTCGCCACTCCGACCGCCGCGTTCGAACTGATCGAGCCGGTCGTCGACACGACCCCGGTCGCGTTCGAGCCCGCAGCGACGGAATCGACGACACTCGTCGAGACGACCCCCATCTCGACCGCATCGACCGACTCGATGGGCGCGGCGCCCAAGACTGCCGAGCACGCGGCTCCGACTGCCGACACGCACGAAGCGCACGCCCCGGTCATCGACGAGTTCGAGGCATCCGCCCGTCTCTTCTCCTTCACGAGTGAGACCCCCGTGCAGCAGGCCACCGCCGAGTCGGTCGACGGCGACGCCGCGGCTGGAGGCGACGAGGCGCCCGCTCGCGAGCGGACTCACACCGCACCTCGGCGGTCGCGGATGACCGGCGCATCGTTCAAGCGCGTCACCGCCGCGTCGTTCTCGATGGGCATCATGGGCGTGGTCGGACTGCTGACCGTGGGCATGACAACCCCGGTCACGGCTGTGGCCGCGGCATCCGGGATCGACCAGGCGGCAATGTCGGTCGTCGCCCCCGGTGACGTCGCACCTGAAGGCGACGAGATCCAGGCGTACGTCGCCCCCGCCACCGCCGAGAGCGACACGCTTCAGCGCAGCGAGAACTACGGCACGACCACGGCTGCCGAGATGGCGAGCGAGGCCGGCATCTCGAACTTCTCGAACCTGTTCGTCAACGACCCGACCGCTGCGATCCAGTGGCCGTTCGCGGTCGGCGTGTCGATGTCGTACGGCTTCGGCTGGCGTTCGGGTCGCATGCACGAGGGCATCGACTTCACGCCCGGCAACGGCGCCCCCATCCAGGCGATCGCCGACGGCACGGTGCGCGTCGCGTCCGAAGCGGGCGGCGCATACGGTGTGCACGTGATCATCGACCACGTCATCGACGGCCAGCTGATCTCGAGCCACTACGCGCACATGCAGTACGGCTCGCTCCAGGTGACCGCCGGTCAGAAGGTCACGGTGGGCACGATCCTCGGCCGCACGGGCAACACCGGCCGCTCGTACGGCGCCCACACCCACTTCGAGCTCCTCATGAACGGCACGACGGCCATCGACCCGATGCCGTGGCTGCGCGAGAACGCCGGGAGGGACGAGCTCGGTTAAAGAGAGCGCCTAAGCTCTGGTATTCTCTTCTAGTTGCCTTTTCGAAGGCAGCACGCCCCGATAGCTCAGTGGCAGAGCACTTCCATGGTAAGGAAGGGGTCGTCAGTTCAATCCTGACTCGGGGCTCGCAGCATCCGCTCGCGACAGTGGATGCGGTATGGCAGGGTAGCTCAGTTGGTGAGAGCGCACGACTCATAATCGTGAGGTCGCGGGTTCAAGCCCCGCTCCTGCTACTTCAATATATAGCCTGATCAGGCTTTCTTGTCCCATCTGAAGGGACAGAGATCTGATGTGTGTAGCACTTATTCACCGCCTTTCCACAGGTGTGGACCGATTCGCGGCGTTTCGGCTCCGAGGGTTCGAGTGCGCTCGGCTCGTCTGGGACGACCTGGCGCACCTGTCCGGCATGGACAGGGAACAGCTTTCCGCGCTCGGGTTGGAGCAGATGCTCACGACGAGCGAGCTCGCCGCTTACCTCGGTGTCAAGGTGCAGACGATCTACGACTTGCGTTCTGAGGGGCGTGGTCCGATCGCGATACCGGTCGGTGGAGGGCTACGATTCAGGGTCTCGGACGTGCGGGCCTGGCTCGATGGCCGGCGTGAGGGTGCGGCTGCCGCGGCCCGGGGTACTGAGTTCTGATGGCCGGGCGACCGCGCCTGCCGATCGGCACCTTCGGAGAGATCACCACTCGCGAGGTGGCACCTCGGCGGTTTCGGGCATCCGCACGATTGAGGGACTGGGACGGCCGGACCCGACAAGTGTCGGCGACCAGTGAGTCTGCCAGCGCGGCGCGCTCCGCCCTGAAGGCGCGCATCGCAGAACGCATGCGCGCTGGTGACACAAGCGGAGCCCTCACCGCGGACTCGCCCTTCGCTGACCTCGCGGACGCGTGGCTCGAAGACCTGCGCATGGATTCGGATAGATCCGATGGCACCAAGGAGGTCTACGAGCGCGAACTGCGGTCACTCGTGCAGCCGACATTCCAGCACTTCACGGTCCGCGAGGTGACCGTCGGTCGGATCGAGCGGTTCTTGAAGGAGCAACGTTCGCGGTCGTACGCCCGGGCGAAGCACTCCCGCACGATTCTCAGTATGGTCCTCGGGTTCGCCGTGCGACGCGAGATCATCGCTCGAAACCCTGTGAAGGAGACCTCGCGTCTCAAGAAGCCGAAGCAGGTGCCGAAGGCGCTCACGCCCGAACAGATCGAACTGATCCGCCGAGCTGCGGCTGAGTGGCGGACGGGACCCGGGGTACTCGGTCCTCGACCCGATGGTCAGGTTCGAGACATCATCGAGTTCATGCTCGGCACGGCAACCCGCATTGGGGAAGCGCTCGCGATCCGGAAGTGCGATGTCGACGTGACCTCGGAGATACCCACGGTAACTATCGCGGGCACGATCGTCGTTCGCAGAGACAGAGGTGTCGTTCGCCAAGGCTGGACGAAGACGGGTGAGTCGAGGCGAGTCGCGATACCGGCGTTCGTCGCCGAAGTGCTTCGACGTCGCCTTGTTCTGCTTGCGGGTCTTCCCGAAGATCACCTGGTCTTCTTCACGCGGAACGGGACGCCGCTCACACCGAACAACGTGCGTCGGACGTTCCGCGAGATGCTCGCATCAGTTGGTTTGGACGAGGCCGAGATCTCGCCGCACGCCTTCCGGCGCACGGGGGCGACCCTCCTCGCGAATCGGCTGGATATCGAGACAGCCGCCGAGGTGTTGGGCCACTCCACCCCGGCGACGACACGGGATCACTACGTCGAGCCGAGCCACGCGGTCGATGCCGTCTCAGCGCTCGTGCTCCAGCGGCTCGGACCGCTCGAAGCCCCAAGGCGACCCCGACTACATTGAGACTGCACTCCAGACCGGCGTGGCACGATGACGAGGATGCCGGCGCGGGTTTCGCTGGGGCATGGATGCCGAGCTTGCGTCACTTCGCTACTGGACGGTGCGCAGCCGCAACCTTGGCTGACCGCGCCTGACTCTCGTTACGAAAGATCCATCATGAACGCACCCGCCGGAGCGCCCGCCCTCTCGACAGATCCGGCGAGTCCGCTCCTGAGCGCGCCGATGATCGGGGTGACGGGCTCAGTCGAGTCATAAGTGCTCGCGACCACTCTTCGCTTATCGTCATCGCTGGTGACGCGGGCCGTGCTACGCGCGACAGCCCACGGAGTCTACGAGGTGCGCATCGATGGTGTCCCTGTCAGCGAGGCGGTACTAGCGCCGGGATGGTCCTCGTATCCGCACCGTTTGGCAGTGGAAGAAGTCGACATCACCTTGATGATCCGAGATGGGGCACTGGTCGAGGTCCTCGTGGGGAACGGATGGTGGCGCGGCGGTCTGGGCTTCGTCAAGATGGGAATCGACTACGGGTCGGAGGTGGGCTTCGCGGCCGAAATCCTCATCCAGTATGCCGACACCACCAGCGCGAACGTCGCGACGAGCATGGACTGGCGTGCTCACACATCCGCGGTCGGACAGAACAGCATCTATGACGGAGAGGTGATCGACGCGACACTGGCCGGACGCTGGCTCGAGGTGGTCGAGATCCCATTCGATTCGTCAGTTCTGGTGCCACAAGTGAAACCGCCCATCGTTAGGCATGAAGCATTGCGGCCGGTTTCCATCTCGTCTTCCTCGACCGGTTCGCCCGTGATCGACTTCGGCCAGAACCTCGTCGGCTGGGTTCGGCTGCGCGCTCGGGGTGAACCTGGCACTCGTGTGACGGTCCGCCATGCCGAGGTATTGGAGGGGCGAACTCGCGACGCGACCGCTGCGAGAGGCGAAGGCCACCGATACGTTCGTGCTCACAGGTGGGGATGACGTCTTCGAGCCCACGCTCACATTCCATGGGTTTCGCTTCGCGGAGGTCAGCGGGTACCCGGGCGAGCTCACCGAAGATGACATCGAGGCGGTGGTCGTTCATTCGAGGATGACGCGGACGGGATACTTCGAGTGCTCTGACCCACGAGTCGACCGACTCGTCGAGAACGCAGTCTGGGGGCAGCGAGGCAACTTCCTCGACGTGCCGACTGACTGCCCTCAGCGAGACGAACGGCTCGGGCGGACCGGTGACCTCGCTGTTTTCGCCTCAACCGCAACCTTTCAGTTCGATTGCGCCGACTTCCTGCATGGCTGGCTTCTGGACCTCGAGGCCGATACGCGAGCGAATGGCTACGTGCCACTCGTGGTGCCGGACCTGTTCTCTCTGGCATCACCGGAAGCATTCGCGCCGTTTGCGCACACACTCAGTCCGACCGCCATCTGGGGTGATGCGGCGATCTGGGTGCCTGAGGCACTGTGGTGGGCGTACGGAGATGTCGAGCGGCTGGCCATGCACTACCCGGCGATGGTGATGCATCTCGAGTCGATCATCCCGTTGCTTTCCGTGAACGGGCTCTGGGACCAGGGTTTCCAGCTCGGAGACTGGCTGGATCCGACGGCGCCGCCGGAAAAGCCGCGGGAAGGTAAGCGAGTCCGGCGGTCATCGCGACGGCCAGTCTCTACCGCAGCGCCGACTTCGCCGCGCGCGCCGCCGAAGTCCTCGGTAACCGCGCCGACTCGCAACGATGGCGCCGACTCGCGGATCAGACGCGGGCGGCGTTCCGCCGCGCATATGTGCGCCACGACGGGCGGATCGTGTCCGACGCGCAGGCTGTCTATGCCCTCGCGATCCACTTCGGACTCCTCGAGCCGGATGAGCGAGCGTACGCCGGCGATCGTCTCGAGTATTTGGTGAGAGAAGGCGGATTCCGTTCGGGAACCGGGTTCGCCGGTACGCCGTTCGTCGTGTGGGCGTTGTGGGAGACAGGGCACGCCGATAGCGCATTCGCGTTGCTGCTTCAGAACGAGAACCCGTCGTGGCTGTATGCGGTGGAATTAGGCGCCACGACGATTTGGGAGCGGTGGGATTCCCTGTTGCCGGATGGAAGCGTCAATCCGGGTGACATGACGAGCTTCAACCACTACGCGCTGGGCGCGGTCGTCGACTGGCTCTACAAAGTGGTTGCCGGGATCCGGCCCGCCGAGCCGGGCTATTCGCGCGTCACCCTGCAGCCCACGCCCGGTCCAGGCCTCGAGTGGGCCCGTGGGGCGATCGACTCCCGGCGCGGGCGAATCGAGTCCGCCTGGCGACGCGAGGGTGATTCGATCGTCTTCGAGTGCGTCATTCCCGGTGGTGTCGAAGCGGATGTGCTCCTTCCCGATGGGCAGAAGGTGGTCGTCGGGTCTGGACAGCACCGATTCGTCATCGCCGCATGATCGCGCGTCAGAGCAATGGACCCTTACCGCTTCGTGTCGAGATGTCGGTCGAGCCGTCGCGGAAGTCTTGTGCTGGGCGACTGTCATGCCGGCTGGAGGCGGGGTGACGCTCGCGTATATGCCGCAGCGGGCGCGTACTCGCTGGGAGTGCGCGCCCGCTGGACAGCAGGCCGAATTCGTCAGTCGTCGCTGAGGTCCTTCGTGAAGGGGGCGCCGGATTCGGCTCGGATGGTGCGCACTGCTTCCGTGCCGCCCAACTCGTCCGAAGGAGCGGATGCGTCGCCGGCGGCCGTCGCGGCAGTGGCGCGGCGTTCGAGCACCTCGACGCTGATCTCCTTGATCCGGCCTTCCAAGCGGTCGTAGCCGAGCGCGACCAGTCCGGTGGTGAAGGCCAGGATGCCGGGGATCCAGCTGTTGACGGCGACGATGCCGGCGATGGCGGCGGGCCCCTGCGTGTCGAGGCTGCCGTCGTACCCCGACAGCGAGAGCACCGCGCCGGCTATACCCACGGCGAGCGCGCCACCGACGGTGGTCGCGAAGGTGAACACAGCGCCGCCGACGCTCTCGAGGCGGCGCAGGCCCTTCCACTCGTTGTAGGTCGAGTTGTCGAGCACGAGGATCGGGGCGAGGAACGCGACCGGCAGCGCGGACATCGCCGTCATCAGGCCCGCGACGATGATGAGCGCGAGGTTCGAGCCTGCGACCGACATCAGCATGAACCCGGCGGTGCCGATGAAACAGCCGAATGCGATGAGCCGTGAGATTGAGAATCGGCGGACCAGCGCGGGCAGGGCGATCATGATCGGGATGATGACGATGCCCGAAACGGATGCGACGCCCATCAGAGAGATGTCGCCGACGATGTAGCGGAAGTAGTACGTCCCGGCGGCGATGCCGCCGTAGATTCCGCTGAGAGCAGCGAGTCCCGACAGCACCCAGATGTACGGGTTGTGGCGCAGCACCTGGAAGATGTCCTTGAACTTCACGGCGGTCTCGGTGACGACGGCGGCCTTGGGGTCTTCGCGGAACAGCCAGAAGCGCACCAGACCGAGGAGGGTCGCGGGGATGGCGATACTGATGGCGACCAGCGACCAGGCGGCCGGGTCCTTGCCGGCCTGACCGATGGCGATGGGCATCGCGATCGTGATGCAGATCGAGACGACGACGACCACGATCGCGCCCTTCGCGCCCATGTCTGTGTAGTGCTCGCGGCGGGGGAACACGCGCGAGGTGAACAGCGGGCTGTTGGCGCCGAAGAGGGGCATGAACAGCGCGGTGAGCAGCAGGTACGAGGTGAAGATCCAGACGTACTTCGCGACGTCGCCGAGCGCGCCCGGGGCAGAGAACATGAACGCTGTCAATGCCCAGCACGCGATGACGGTGAGGTCGAAGGGGCGAGCCTTGCCCCAGCGCGTCTCGGGAGCACGGTCGACCAGGTAGCCCGCGAGTAGTGCGCCTATGGCGTCGATCACTTTCACGGCGACGAGCAGCCCGCCGACGACCGCGATGTTGAGGTGGAGCGTGTCGGTCGCGTAGATCGTGAAGAAGCTGGTCATGGAGACGAGCGCGCTCATCGACATGGTCGGGGTAGACCACGGGATGGCCTTCCAGATAGAGACACGGTCCTGCTTCTTCAGGGCGCGCTCCGCCTCACGCTCTTCTGCGGTCGGCCTCGTCTGGGGGGGTGCTTCAGGTGACGCCATCGTCCATCCTTCGGTGTGACCCGCGTCATCGCGGGAATGTGTCGAAACGGTACACCGTTCGGTAAGCGCGGCCAAGCGCCACTGCATTATCGTTAGATAAGTTCTTCCAGTATCGCTCGAGAGGGTCGGCGGACCCGCACGGGTGGGCTTCGATCGCCCCGATCGCCGCGCGGCCGAAGCGGGGCGATCGAGTCACCCGGCCGCAGTGAGGAGATGCCCGATGACGAGTGTTGACGACGCGGGAGCGAGCAGCGCTTCGCCGACGGACGCTGCGCTCGAGCAGCGAGCCGCGGCGGCTGCGGCGCTCGGTGCGGCCCGTGAGCCCCAGTACGACCAGCCTGTGATCGACTCCGAGACCGACGTGATCGAGCCTGTGCTGCTTCGTCGTGTCGAAGGGCATTTCGAGGGGACGGACGTGAGGTTCGTCATCAGCCTTCCGCCCAGGGAGGCATGGGAGGGCAGATTCTTCCAGTACCTGTACCCGTTGCAGACCGAGGAGGCGCTCGCACCCGACATTGCCTTCGGAGCCTCAAGTGGTGGCTACACCGTGCAGGCGACCGGACGATCGGGCATCCGCCACGAAGCTGCTGCGGCAGAGTTCTCGCGCCGCGTGGCTGCGGACTACTACGGCGTCGAGCCCCAATCGATCGCGGGCTATATCTACGGCGGCAGTGGCGGATCGATGCAGGTGATCGGGGCGATGGAGGGCGCTGCCGGCGTCTGGCAGGGGGCTGTTCCGTTCGTCATGGCTCTGCCGGTGAGCGTTCCCAACAACATTCTGGCGGGCGTGTTCGGGGGACTCGTCTTCGGTGATCGGCTGGAGGCCCTCAGGGATGCCGTCCGGCCAGGGGCTGATCGTGCGCCCGAGGCGGTCCTCGAGGCCTGGCAGAGTGAGGTCTTCGACGAACTGACGGCTTTCGGCATCCCTCCTCGTTCCTGGGAGGGTTTCGAGCCGATGTCGGGCCTCGGGCTGTTCCACGCGCTCGGCGGCGCAGTCAAAGCGATCGACGCCGACCATGTGGTGGACTTCTGGACGACGCCCGGATACCTCGGTGTCGAGGATTCGCCGCTGGGGGATCTGTTTCGGCGTCTCCGCGTCCACGTGCGCGTCCAGGTGGCGGACGTCGTGCGCGACGAGTCCGGCGCGGTCGCGGCGGTGATGCTCGAAGACATTCCGAGCCGACTCGGGGCGACCGCGTTCGACCTGTCGCTGATCGCAGGCGATGAGGTCGACTCGACGCTGCTCGTCGGCGGAATGCTCCGGGGCGATCGCGTCGTGCTCCCCGTCCCGGTCGACGGTGCACGGTGGCCGCAGGGTCCGCTGCAGGTCGAGATCGACAACAGTTGGTTCCTGGCACTCAGCGCGTACTACCGATACCAGGTTCCCTCCGATCCGACCTATCTCGGTTGGACTGCCTACCGTGACGACCTCGGCGAGCCTCAGGGGCCGCAGCGGCCGATCGAGGTCGGTCCGATGTTCGCCGCAGGAACGACCGGGGGAGCCGAATACTCGGGCGCCTTCGCCGGGAAGATCATCCTGGTGCAGAATCTCGTCGACGGCGGGGCTCTTCCCTGGCACGCCGAGTGGTATCGGCGCCGTGCCGAGCAGAGCGGCCGCGCCGACGACCTGCGCATCTGGTTCACCGACAACGCCGAGCACCTGAACGGGCCGAGGGTCGAAGCCGAGCTCAAGAGGATCGTCCACTACGACCCCATGTACTACCAGGCGCTGCGGGATGTCGTGGATTGGGTCGAGCGAGGGATCGAGCCGCCTGAGACGAGTTCGTACATCTACGCCGACGGCCAGGTGACGCTGCCGGACACGGCGGCGGATCGCCTCGGGATCCAGCCGTACGTCGCCCTGTCGGCGAGCGGCAGATCGCTCGCAGTCGGCGATTCGGTCGTCCTGTCTACTGTGGCGGCCGTCGCGCCGGGCGGCGGGGAGATCGTGCGGGCGCAGTGGAACGTCGACGGATCGAGCGAGTGGCTCGATGCCCCTGGATTCGCTCAGAGCGCCGCCACCCGGTTCGATCTGGAGTGGACCTTCGATGCGCCTGGCACGTACTTCCCAGTGGTGCGGATCGCGTCCCATCGCACCGGGGACGCGAACGACCCGTTCGGCGCCATTCCGAACCTTGCCCGGGTGCGCATAGACGTGACCGATCGAGAGCGCTGAGCGCCCTCAGTGGGCAGGAGAGGCGCGCGCTCGAGGATCAGCTTCGGCGGGCGCGGCTCTCGCTTCGGAGTGCGGCGCACCGCGTTGCGTCGACAGTCGAGCAGGGTGCTGCTTCGAAAATTGTACCTAGCGATCACTCAGTAGAACGTTATGCTGGCGAAACCGGGCGGCGTCCCCATGTCGCCTCACGTCCCCAAGGAGAGCAATGACGTTCCGTTGGAAGTACATGAAGACGCCGCACTCGAATAGCCGCCCGACGACGTCGTCCGCGGCACCCCTCCCGCCGCGCGCTGCGAACTCCGTGGGCCTGCTGGCTGTTCCCGCGGTCATTCTCGCGCTGCTTGTTCCCGGCGCGCCGGCAGTCGCCGCAAGCGACGGCGTCACGGATCGGGCTGACGGCGTGCACTGGATCGACGCCGCTGCGACCGCCCCAGATGACTACCAGCTCATCACTGGGTTCGAGGTGTCATACGAGCTCGTCGCGGCAGGGTCGATCGGCGGCAGTTTCCCGCTGAATGCGGTCACCTTCTCGTCGGGTGCGCACGAGGCCGGCGACTTCGCCATGGACTATTCGGGCGCATTCCCGCAGTACGCCGGGACGGCCCCTGAACTTCTCACCCATGCCACCGGGGAGAACGCCTATCTCGGCGAGATCTTCTTCGCCAAGGGGCGCAACGCAGGCGCGCTCGCCGTCGGCGAGGTGACGACGGCTACGTATGAGGGTGACAAAGCGCTCTTCTCCGAAGCCGACAGCGTGCTTTCGGTGTTCGGGCACTTCGGCACCGGCGTGGAGATCATCGACGTCGAATGGGTCTATGGGGAGATCACCCCTGGCGAGGATCCGACGTGGGAGCCGGTTCCGAGTACGGACTTCAGGGACATCGCAACCGTCGACGACCCCAATCCCTTCAACTACATCGACATCACCGTGCCGGATGCTGAAGGTACCTATCCCGTCGTCTTCTGGATCCACGGAGGCGGCTGGCAGTACTTCGACAAGTCTGCGGTGATCATCGCCGACACCAAGGAGTACCTCCTTTCACGTGGCTACGCGTTCGTCAGTGCCGACTACACGCTCAGCCGCACCGAGGGCGATACGATCGTCGGCGGCTATCCGCAGATGATCGAGGATCTCAAAGCCGCCGTCCGGTTCCTGCGTGCACACGGGGATGAGTACCGCCTCGACACGAGTTTCATCGGGGCGATGGGGGAGTCCGCGGGAGGTCATCTGGCCATGCTCCTCGGCACGACGAACGGCAGTGCTGCGCACGAGGACCTTTCGATGGGCAACGCGGACTTCTCCAGCGACGTCGAGGCGATGGTGTCCTACTTCGGGCCGTCGGACCTGGTCGACAACATCATGGGGTTGGCCGTGACAGGCACGGCGGGCACGACGGAGATGCAGACGCTCGGAAGCCCGTACCACCAGTTGACGGCTGACGACGTTCCGCTGTTCCTCACTCACGGAGAGAACGACGCGACCGTCCCCGTATGGCACAGCAAGGTGATGGACGAGAAGGCGGTGGCGGTGCTCGGGGACGAGAACGTCACGTCGGTGTATTTCGAGAACGCTCCTCACGGCAGTCGTGCGGCATTCGACATCCCCCTGCTCATGACCGCGGTCGGCGACTTCCTCGACGACGCGCGTGAGAAAGCGGCGCGGCCGCCGTACGAACCGTCGGCGACATACGGAGAGGGCGACCTCGTGACCTACGAGGGAAAGGTGTTCCAGGCGCAGTGGTGGGTCAGCGGGCAGACGCCGGGGGCATCACCCTACGGCGCGTGGGCCGAGATCGGCGAGGCGATCGAGACCTCCGATGGCACCGTCCTGGCCTGGACGAACTCGTGGATCTACACCGGAGGGGAGATCGTCGTTCACGACGATCGGCGCTGGAAGGCCAAGTGGTGGACGCGCAACCAAGAGCCCGGTGACCCCAGGGGCCCCTGGGAGGACCTGGGCGGTATCGGCTAGGCGCGAAACCGCGCGTCGTCGACGCGCGGTTCGACAGCGGCTGCGGCATCCTCAACCGGGTGCCGCAGCCGCTGTCGTCACCGGAGAAAGATCTACTTAGCGATCGGTCAATAAGTGCTACTCTCATCGCACGGGCGATCAACGACGATGTCGCCGACAAGGAGGACAAGGATGTTCCGTAGGAGAATCGCCGCGACAGCCGCTTTCGCGGCCACCGCGGCCCTGGTGTTGACGGGGTGCAGCGGCGGAGAGCCCGCAACGGACTCAGAGGACGGCGCGCGCGGCGAGCGGCTCACCCTCATCTCCATCTCGTCACCCACGAGCTTCGACATCGGCGCGGGTGCGGAGTGGGGGACGCGCAGCGCGTATTTCGAGGCGGTGTACGACACGCTTCTTCGCCAGAACGCCCAGGGCGAGATCGAGCCGGCGCTGGCGACCGAGTGGGAGTACAACGACGACAACACGGTGCTGACCCTCACCCTGCGCGATGACGCCACCTTCACGGACGGCGCACCGGTCGACGCCGCTGCCGTCGTCGCGAGTCTCGAGCGCCTCCGTGACGGCACCTCGCAGGTCGCGGGGACGATGATCGGCCAGGAATATGCCGCCGTCGACGACACCACTGTCACTGTCACCCTGCCGGCCCCGAACCCCGCCCTGCTCACGCAGCTCGCGATCGCCGGCGGACTGATCGCGTCGCCCGACTCCTTCGACGACCCCGACGTCGCCACGAGCCCCGTCGGATCCGGACCCTACATTCTCGACACCGACGCCACTGTCACGGGCACCACATACGTCTTCGAGGCGAACCCCGACTACTGGGACCAGGACGCGATCAAGTACGACGCTCTGACGATCAATGTGATGCAGGAAGCAACCGCGATCCTCAACGCGATCCTCGCAGGGGAGGCCGACGGCGCCCCCATCGACAACAACACGCTCGCCGAAGTCGAGGGAGCGGGCTGGTCGTACGAGTCGACCGAGCTGGACTTCCAGGGCATGATGATCCTCGACAGGGACGGCGAGATGGCGCCGCAGTTCGCCGATCCGAAGGTCCGTCAGGCGATCAACATGGCCTTCGATCGCGAGGCACTCCTCGAGGCGATGCAAGACGGCCACGGGACTGTGACCGAGCAGGTGTTCCAGCCCGGGTGGGACGCATTCGACGAATCCCTGGATTCCACCTTCGAGTACGACCCCGAAGGGGCGAAGGCGCTGCTGGCCGAGGCGGGGTACCCGGACGGATTCGCCGTGACGATGCCGTCGATCGCGACATTCCAGACGACCCTGGACCTCGTCGCGCAGCAGCTCGCCGACATCGGCATCGACGTCACCTACGAGGACCCCGGGACCGGTCAGTTCCTGACGTCGATCCTCACGCCGAAGTACCCGATGACGTGGATGTCGCTCGCACAGTCTCCCGACTGGAACACCGCGACGATCCTGCTCGCCCCGAACGCCGTGTTCAATCCGTTCAAGACGCAGCGCGATGAGGTCGACGCGTACATCGATCAGATGCAGAACGGAACCGAGGACGAAGCAGCCGGCGCGGCCCACGGGCTCAACCAGTACATCGTCGACGAGGGATGGTTCGCACCGTTCTTCCGCGTGCAGGGAAGCTTCGGCGTCAGCGAGGACACCACGTTCGAGTACTGGCCCACCAACATGTTCCCGTCGCTGTTCAGCTTCGAACCGAAGAACTGAACTGCGGCTCCTCCGCCGCGGTCTCTCCGCGGCGGAGGAGCCCACCACACCTGGAGAGGTCCCATGCTCTGGTTCATCCTGCGGCGCGTCGCCTCCGGCGTCGTCCTAGTCGCGGCGATCTCCTTTATCGCTTACTTCCTGCTGTATCTGGCGGGCGGAGACATCGCACGAAGGATCCTCGGCGACACGGCGACCGTCGAAGTCGTCGCCAAGAAGACCACCGAGCTCGGTCTGGATCGTCCGTTCTTCGTCCGCTACAGCGAATGGCTGGGCGGTGCCCTCAGCGGTGATCTCGGACGGAGCTGGTTCACGGGCGAACTGGTCAGCGTGAGCGTGGTCAACCGTGTCGGTGTCACCCTCTCGATCGTCGTCGGCACGATCATCATCTCGGCGGTCGTGTCGGTGGTCCTCGGAGTGCTCGCCGCACGCCGCGGTGGGTGGGTCGACTCACTCATCCAATTCATCACGATGCTCGGATTCGCGTTGCCCGGCTTCCTCATCGCGCTCGGACTGGTACTCGTCTTCGCCGTTGAGCTCGGGTGGTTCAAAGCGACCGGGTACATTCCGCTCGATGACTCCGTAGTGGGCTGGCTCTCGTCTGTGACGCTTCCGATCCTCGCGCTCTCGTTCGGCGCGGTCGCCGCCGTCGCGCAGCAGATCCGAGGCTCGGTGATCGATGCGATGTCGCGCGATTACGTCCGTACCCTCCGCTCCCGAGGCCTCCCCGCGAACTCCGTCATCTATCGTCACGTCCTGCGCAATGCGGGCGGACCCGCGCTTGCGGTGCTCGCTCTGCAATTCGTGGGGATGCTGGGTGGCGCCGTCATCATCGAGCAGATGTTCGCGATTCCCGGCATGGGCCAACTCACCGTCCAGTCCACCGTCCGAGGTGACATCCCCGTGGTGATGGGGCTGGTGATCGTGTTCGCGATCATCGTCCTCATCGTCAACTTGGTGATCGATGTCGCCCAGGCGGTTCTCAACCCGAAGGTCCGACTGTCATGACCGCCATCGACGTCCCGCAGAGCGTCCCCATCACGGCCGCGCGCGTCTCGCTGCTCAAGCGCCTGCTGCGCCGCCCCGTGGGACTCACTTCCCTCGTATTCCTCACGATCGTCGTCTTCGTGGCGATCTTCGGCCCGCTCCTCGCGCCGATGGATGCGAACTACGCCGATATCCGTGCCGTCCTCGAGCCACCGTCAGCGGCGCATCCGCTCGGCACCGACAGCGCCGGGCGGGACGTCCTGTCGCGTCTCCTCGTATCGACGCAGACCACGATCGCCGGTGCTCTGCTCGCGCTGCTGACCGCGCTCGTCATCGGAGTGGTGACGGGGCTCGTCGCAGGCTATTACCAGGGCTGGTTCAACTCTGCCGCCACCTGGGTGACCGAGCTGAACATGGCGCTTCCCGGCATGGTCGTCCTCCTCGCGGCACGGGTCATCCTCGGACCCAGCGTCTGGATCGCGATGCTGATATTCGGCGTGCTGCTCTCGCCGGCGTTCTATCGACTCGTGTACGCCTCGGTGACGACGGTGAGGGCGGAGCTCTATGTGGACGCCGCGCGAGTCTCGGGCCTCACCGACACACGCATCATCGGTCGTCACGTCCTGTCGGTGGTTCGCGCGCCGATCATCATCCAGTCGGCCATCATCGGCGGCATCGCCATCGCGATTCAATCCGGCCTCGAGTTCCTCGGCCTGGGCGACAGTGCCGTTCCGACCTGGGGATCGATGCTCAACGACGGGTTCAAGGCCATTTATCGCGAGCCGCTTCTGATGCTGTGGCCATCGCTTGCGATCGGCCTGACCTGTATCGCACTGACACTCCTCGCCAACGACATGCGTGACGAACTCGAGCGAGCTGTCTCGATTCGTCGCAGGCGGCGCCGCGCGGTGACGACCGCGACCGGTTCGATCGCCGCAGTGACGACCTCCGTCTCGCTCAGTGGCGGCGATGCTCCGATCGACCGTGACGAGGTGCCGCTCCCCGACGAGCGCGCCGGTGTCATCGTGCATCGCGATGATCGCGCCGGGGCACGCGAGCCCGCCCTCGAGGTGACGAACCTGCGCGTCGGGTACGACCAGGCAGACGGCTCGATCATCGAAGTCGTCCGTGGAGTGTCGTTCGAGATCGCCAAGGGCGAGGTCCACGGACTCATCGGCGAATCGGGCTCGGGAAAGACTCAGACTGCCTTCGCAGTGCTGGGGCTCCTGCCCCGCGGGGGCCGGGTCACCGAGGGTTCGATCCGGTATGAGGGGACCGAGCTCGCGGACGCTCCCGAGAAGGTGCTGGAGAAGGTTCGCGGCAAGCGCATCGGATACATCCCTCAGGAGCCCATGAGCAACCTCGACCCGTCGTTCACCGTCGGCAACCAGCTCGTCGAACCGTTGCGCGTGCACCTGGGACTGAGTCGGAAACAGGCGACGACGCGCGCACTCGATCTGCTGGATCGCGTCGGCATCCCTGATCCTCGCCGTACGTTCGATGCGTATCCGTTCGAAGTTTCGGGAGGAATGGCGCAGCGTGTGCTGATCGCCGGAGCGATCTCGACCGAGCCCGACCTGGTCATCGCCGATGAGCCCACGACGGCTCTCGACGTCACCGTTCAGGCCGAAATCCTCGATCTGCTCCGAGGGCTTCAGGCTGAGCACAAGATGGCGATGCTCCTGGTGACGCACAACTTCGGCGTGGTCGCAGATCTGTGCGATCAGGTCACCGTCATGCAAGCTGGTCTCTTCGTCGAGCAAGGGCCGGTGCGCGCGATCTTCAGCCGGCCAGAGCATGCCTACACGCAGGGTCTGCTCGGTGCGATCCTCGACGGCGGTCCGGCCCGCGGTGCCCTGACCCCGGCAGCAGGAGGTGTCCGGTGAGCGATGCTCCGCTCCTCGAGGTGAAGGACCTGATCGTCGACTACCCCGGCAAGGGTTTGCGAGCCAAGGCGTTCCGCGCCCTCGATGGCGTTTCGCTCGACATCCGCGCGGGAGAGACGGTCGGCCTGGTCGGCGAGTCGGGTTCCGGCAAGACCACACTCGGACGCGCCGCGCTGGGTCTCGCCCCCGTCACCGACGGGCAGATCCGATTCGACGGTCGAGACATCTCGCGCTTGAACCGGCGCGATCGGCGAGCGCTGAGCAGCGAGATCCAGGTGGTGTTCCAGGATCCGTACTCGTCCCTCAACCCGGCGATGACGATCGAGCAGATCCTCACCGAGCCGCTCACCGCGGCGGGGACCGCTCGAGCAGAGGCGCGCGATCGGGTCGCGGAGCTGCTCGGTCAGGTCGGCCTCCCCAGCGATTCGCTCCACCGCCTTCCCCGAGAGTTCTCGGGCGGGCAGAGACAGCGTGTGGCCATCGCGCGGGCGCTCGCGCTGAGTCCGCGGCTGATCGTGTGCGACGAGCCGGTCTCGGCCCTCGACCTCTCGACACAGGCGCGCGTGCTCGATCTTCTGATCGATATCCAAGAGCGCACCGGTGTCGCCTACCTGTTCGTGACCCACGATCTCGCCGTCGTCCGACACATCAGCCATCGGGTCGCAGTGATGTACCGCGGCGAGATCGTCGAATCCGGGGACGGCGATCTCGTGACCTCTCGGCCCACCCACCCCTACACCCAGCGCCTTTTCATGGCGGCGCCGGTGCCCGATCCGGACGAGCAGGTGGAACGCCGTGCCGCGCGCCGCGCACTCACGGAGGCGACACGATGAAGCCGATCGGTTCCCGGTTTCTCTTGGGCCGCGCCGACGACCGACTCGCGGAGGTCGTCGAGGCGCTCGACCAGGCGCTGGCCGACGACCCGCATGTGGCGTTCCAAGCGGCCGCTTTCAAAGACGGCATCCCGATTCTGGATGTGTGGAGCGGTCGCGGAATGGACGAGGAGACCGTCCTGGTCACCCATTCGACGACCAAGGTCACGATCGGCGTCGTGGTCGGGGTGCTCATCGAGCGCGGTCTGCTCGATCTCGATCAGCGCGTCGCGGACTACTGGCCGGAGTTCGCGGCGCGAGGAAAGCAGGACGTCACTGTTCGTCAGCTGCTCTCGCATCAGGCGGGACTGCCGCAGGCCACCCCTCCACTCGCGCTGACCGAGCTCCTCGATGATCACATCGCCGCTGAGCGGCTCGCGGCGACCGCGCCGTTCTGGCGTCCGGGAACGGCATTCGGCTATCACGGGCTCACGATCGGGAACCTCGCCGCGGAGCTCGTCTTCCGGATCACTGGTCGAACGTTCCAGCAATTCTACGAGTCCGACGTGCGGGCGCCCTACGACATCGACTTCTTCCTCGGTCTCCCCGAGGCCGAGGAAGGGCGTCGGCGGGACTCCTTCACCGCGGTGAAGCCGGCGAGGGAAGCCATGGAACTGCCTCCGTCCCTCCTCGGTGAGCTCATGCACTACGACCTCGCAGGGGATCCGGGCAACCGACCCGAGAGCTGGAGGTTCGGTCACCCCGCAGCCTTCGGCACAGGCACAGCGCGGGGACTCGCTCGGCTGCTCGCCGCCGCGGTCACCGGTGTGGACGGCGGCGCTCCGCTGCTGAGCCGAGACACCGTGGATCGCATCGGCGAGCAGCATGTGCGCGGTGTGGATCAGGTGCTCGGCATCACGGACAGGAGTTTCGGCATCGTCTTCCAGAAGCCTTACGGCGCGCGGCCCTTCGGTGGCGCCCGCTCATTCGGACATGACGGCGCCGGCGGACATCTCGCGACCATCGACCCCGAAACCGGCGTCGCGTTCGGCTGGACCACCGTGCGCGGTGCGTGGCCCGGCGGTGCCGATCCCCGAGCGGTGCGAACGTCCCGCCGAATCGGCACGTTCTTCGACACAGCGAACAACAGGAGTTGAAATATGACACTTCGGACTGCAGACCAGTACCGAGCCGGCCTTCGGGATGGACGCAAGGTCGTCTACCGGGGCGAGGAGGTTGCAGACATCCTCACCCATCCTCAGTTCATCCGCGCGGTTGAGCACTCCAGCCTGGGCTACGACATCCACGAATCGCACCCTGAGCTTGCGGTGACCGAGGTCGACGGCGACCCGCGGTCGTTCTTCTGGAACGCACCCCGCACGATCGACGACCTCATCCGGCGCGGGCGGCTGATCGAGCAGGTCTCCCGGCTCGGCGGCGGCACGATCGTGCTGAAGGAGGTCGGCTCAGATGCGCTGTTCGCGCTGCTGCGCGCCACCTGGGGTGCGGGCAACGAGAACGCGCGTCGCTATGTCGAGTTCATTGCTCGGGAGGATCTCTCGCTCGCAGTCGCTCAGACCGACGTCAAGGGCAACCGCGCCCTCGGCCCCTCCCAGCAGGCGGATCCCGACCTCTACCTCCACATCGTCGCCGAGGACGCCGAATCGATCACAGTCCGGGGTGCCAAGACTCACACGTCGTTCGCTCCGAATGTCGACGAGATCGTGGTGCTGCCGACGAGGGCGATGGGGCCGGATGACGCGGCATATGCGGTCTCCTTCGCCATTCCGGTGGACACCCCCGGCCTCACGCTCTACGTGTCGTCGTTCGCGGACGGCGAGCCGAACGAATTCGAGCACCCCCTGTCCTCGCGCCACAAGCTCCTCGAGTCCCTCACTGTTTTCGACGACGTGCGCGTCCCCAAGGACCGCGTGTTCCTCAACGGTGTCCCCGAGCACGCCGGACCACTGGCGCTCGCCTTCGTGGACTACCACCGATTCACCGCGATCAACTACAAGCTGCCGCTGCTGGATCAGATCGTCGGCGCGGCCATCCTCGTTGCGGAGGCCAACGGCATCGCGAACGCGGGCCACGTGAAGTCCAAGCTCACCGAACTGATCACGTGGGCAGAGACCGTCCGCGGACTCGCTGAGCTGTCGGCCCTGCGCGGAGCGGAGTCCGGCAATGGTGTCTTCCGACCCGACCCGCTCACAGTCAACATGGCGAAGTACCACTTCGCCCACGGGTTCAGCGCCGCCACGTCTCACCTGATCGACCTCGCCGGCGGCCTGCTCATCACCGGGCCGGGAGCGGGAGACTGGGCGAAGCCCGAGGTGCGGGCAGTTCTCGAGAAGTACTACGCCGGCGCCGTTCCCGGCGAGGCCCGGCTGCGCATCGCAAACTTCGTGTCCGATCTCACTGCGCGCGGCTACGGCGGATATCAGCGCGTGCTCGCCACGCACGCCGAAGGCTCGTTCGAGGCCGAGAAGCTGCAGATCCTGCGGGCCTACGACTCCGAGCGTGCGGTCGACTACGTGCGGGGGCTGGCCCGCGTGCCGCGATGACGGAGTGCGTCAACGGCCTATTCTGTACGCTATGCCGGTCGTGAACTCCAGTGCCCAGAGCGATCCGGCCGCGGAGGCCGCCGTGGGATGGCGCGAGTACTCGCCCATCGACCTGCCGATCATCCTCGCGGTATCGCTGGAGCAGTTCATCGCGAAGGGGTATCACGCGACATCGGTGCGGGAGATCGCGCGCGCAGTCGGGGTGACGGTCCCTGCGATCTACTACCACTTCGAGAACAAGCAGGCGCTGCTGGTGTCGCTCCTCGAGAAGGCGCTGGAGGCGCTGACGTCGAAGATCGAGGGCGCCCTGGCAGAGGCCGACGACGACCCCGTGTCGCAGCTGTCTGCGCTGGTGCAGGGGATCGCCATGTACATGGCGCACTACAGCGAGATCGCGTTCCTCGACAACGAGCGACGCGCACTCACGCCCGAGAACCTCGCGTGGTACATCCACGCTCGCGACGACATCGAGACTCCCCTGCAGCGCGCGGTGGATGCCGGTGTCGAGAGCGGTCTGTTCCAGACGACCGAACCGCACGAGTGCTGTCGGGCGATCCTGGCGATGTGTCAGGGCATCGCGGGCTGGTACCGAATGGGCGGGCCGATCTCGCCGAGCGAGCTCGCCGAACGCTACTCCCACATCGCGCTCGCCGTGGTCGAGCACCGCACCGCCGACTGATTCGCGCGTCCGACACGACGAGAATCCGCGGGGGAGCACGTTGCTGCCCCGCGGATCCTCGTTGTGTGCGAAAGTGTCAGCTCGTCAGTGACCGGGCGATCACCAGGCGCTGGATCTGGTTGGTGCCCTCGAAGATCTGCATCACCTTCGCCTCGCGCATGTAGCGCTCGACGGGGAACTCCTTGGTGTATCCGGCACCGCCGAACACCTGGACGGAGTCCGTGGTCACCTTCATCGCGGCATCCGTCGCCACGAGCTTGGAAACCGAGGCGTGCCGCGTGAAGGGAAGTCCACGGTCGCGGCGACGCGCAGCATCCACGTATGTCGCTCGGGCAGTGTCGACAGCTGCCGCCATGTCGGCGAGCAGGAATCCGAGGCCCTGATGCGCGATGATCGGCTTGCCGAACGCCTCGCGCTCGGAGGAGTAGCCCACTGCAGCATCGAGGGCCGCCTGTGCCAGGCCGGTCGCGACGGCGGCGATTCCCAGGCGGCCGCTATCGAGAGCGCCGAGCGCGATCGGCAAGCCCTGACCTTCGACGCCCAGCCGCGCGGATGCCGGGATCGGCGCGTTGCTGAGGAAGGCCGAGGCCGTCGGGATCGCGGTCAGGCCCATCTTCTCGAGTGGGTTGCTGAAGGAGAGTCCTGGTACATCACCCGGAACCGCGAAGGCTGTCACGCCACCCTGCCCGAGACGGGTACGGGCGAAGGTGACATAGACGTCGGCTGCGCCGCCGTGGGTGATCCACGCCTTTTCGCCCGTGAGACGGTAGCCGCCGCTGTCGACGCTCTCGGCACGACAGGTGAGCGCTGAGACGTCCGAGCCCGCATGGGGCTCAGACAGGCTGTACGCCGCCACCCGTGTTCCTGCGATGAGCCGCGGAACCAATTCGGTTCGCAGGGTGTCGTCACCGTAGCGGATCACCGCGGCCGTCGCCATGGAGTGCACGCTGACCGCGACGGCGACCGACGCCCAGTGTCGAGCGACTTCCTCGAGCGCCTGCAGATAGACCTCGTACGGCTGCTCGGCACCACCCCAGCGCTCCTCGAACGGGAGCCCGAGCAGCCCCAGTTCACCGAGGCGCGCGAAGAGTCCCGTCGGATATCGACCCTCCCGTTCGTGTTCGTCCACGATCGGGGCGAGTTCCTTCGTGCAGAAATCGTGGATGAGGTCGAGGAGGTCGTGCGCCTCATCGGTCGGGAGAAGCCGTTCTATCCGTGGGGCTCGGCCTCGGGGGAGTGCAGGCGCGCTCACCGTCCTCTCCACACCGGATCGCGCTTCTCGGCGAAGGCCCGCGCTCCCTCGGCGGCGTCGTCGGTGTCGAAGACCGGCATGACAAGGCGATCCTGAGCGTCCCAGATATCGGCGTCCCATTCGGACGCGTAGCGCTCGCTCTCGCGGAGGAAGCCCTTGGTCGCCTGGACGGCCAGGGGAGCGTTGCGCGAGATCGTCCCGGCGAGGTCGAGTGCGGCATCCAGTACCTGGTCGTCCTCAACGACCTTGTTCACGAGACCGTGCTGCAGAGCGCGGTCGGCGCTCATCGGCGCACCCGTGAACAGGAGTTCGGATGCGACGCGGCGGGGCAGGATGCGCTGCAGGCGCACGACGCCGCCGGCAGCGGCGACCAGGCCACGAGCGACCTCGGGGAAGCCAATCCGAGTGGAGTCACCCGCGACCGCGATGTCGGCGGCCAGGGCGATCTCGGCGCCGCCGCCGAATGCGAAGCCGTTCACGGCGGCGATCACCGGCTTGTCGATCACGTGGCGCACGATCCCGGCGAACCCCCATTCGGGGTGCTCGGGGTGCTCGGCGTCCTCCCCGCGCGCGAACGCCTTGAGGTCGTAGCCGGCGCTGAAACCACGGCCCGCGCCCGTGATGACGATGCACCGAACACGGTCGTCGTCCGACGCCGACGCGATCGCGTCGCCGAGCGCGGTCGCCATCGCGGCATCGACGGCATTTAGGGCGTGGGGTCGATTGAGGGTGATGAGCGCGATCGCACCGCGCAATTCAGTGAGGACCGTTGGCGCGTCGACTGCTTCTTCCCGGCCCACGGTCAGATCCGCTCGATGATGGTCGCGTTCGCCATGCCGGCACCCTCGCACATGGTTTGCAGTCCGTAGCGCCCGCCGGTGTGCTCGAGGTGGTTCACGAGGGTGGCGAGCAGACGCGTGCCCGAGGCGCCCAGAGGGTGACCGAGAGCGATCGCCCCACCCCGCGGGTTGAGCTTGGCGAGGTCGGCACCCAGATCGGCCGCCCACGCGAGCGGCACCGGGGCGAACGCCTCGTTGACCTCGTAGGCGTCGATGTCGTCGATCGCAAGACCCGTGCGCTGCAGCACCTTTCGGGTTGCGGGGATCGGAGCGGTGAGCATCTCGATCGGGTCGGCACCGACTACCGCGAATCCGGTGAAGCGGGCACGGGGCGTCAGTCCCAATTCGGCCGCCTTCGCGGCCGAGCAGATGAGCGCCGCCGACGCGCCGTCGGTGTACGGCGAGGAGTTTCCGGCGGTGATCTTCCAGTCGATCTGCGGAAAGCGGTGGGCGTACTTCTCTTCGGCGAATGCGGGCTGAAGGCTCGAGAGCGCTTCCGCAGTCGTGGTGGGGCGCACCGTCTCATCGATGACGTGGTCGACGGATTCGCCGTCCGCGTTCCGCACACGCACCGGGATGATCTCCCGGTCGAAGAGTCCGCCGTCTGCCGCATCGGCAGCGAGCCGGTGGGAGCGCGCCGAGTACTCGTCGAGGTCGGCGCGGCTGAAGCCCCACTTGCTGGCGATGATCTCGGCCGAGATGCCCTGATGGACCAGACCCTCGGGGTAGCGGGCGCGCAGGCGCTCGCCGAGCGGGTCGCGACCGAGGGCGGACGACCCCATCGGCACGCGGCTCATCGACTCGACGCCGGCGGCGATCACGATGTCGTGTGTTCCCGACATGATCGCCTGCGCCGCGAACATCACCGCCTGCTGGCTCGATCCGCACTGGCGATCGATGGTCGTGCCGGGGACGTGCTCGGGGAGTCCCGCGGCCAGCAGACCGTGACGGGCGATGTTGAGCGACTGGTCGCCCACCTGATTGACGCAACCCGCGATCACATCGTCGACGAGTCCGGCGTCGATCCCCGTGCGGCCGACGAGGGATTCGAGCACGGTGGCAAGCAGGTCGACCGGATGTGTGCCGTGCAGCGCCCCGCCGGGCTTGCCGCGTCCTGAGGCGGTGCGGATGACATCGACGATGACGGCTTCGATCATGAGAGGACTCCTGAAGATGAGCGGACTGAAGTGGGATCATCGGCGGCGAGGTCGACGCCCAGCCAGTCCCGGAGGATCCCCGCGCGATCGGCGTCGGGGATCGGCGGCGGGGTGGGTGAGGGAAGGTCGAGGTGGAGAGAGAAGCGCGGGGCGGCGGACGCCTGGGCCGCGCCATCCTGCACTCGAATCGTGCCGCGTGCCTGAAGGTGGCGGTCTGCGGCGGCTTCGGCGAGGGTCAGCACCGGCGTCACGCAGGCGTCGGTGTCGCCGAAGGCCTCGGCCCATTCGTCGCGCGTGCGCGTGGCGAACCTCGCGGCGAGGACCTCTCGAAGTGCGGGCCAGTTGTCACGGTCATCGCGGTCGGGGACGTCCGCGGAGTCCAGTCCCAGCCCGTCCAGCATCGCCGCGTAGAACGGCTCTTCAAGCGCGCCGACAGCGACATGCCCTCCGTCGGCGCAGGCATAGGTGTCGTAGAACGGGGCGCCACCATCGAGGAGGTTGCTGCCGCGGCGGTCGACCCACGCTCCGGCTGCGAGCATCGACCGGGTCATCTGGAGGAGCAGGCTCGCGCCGTCGACCATCGCCGCGTCGACCGTCTGTCCGAGCCCGGTGCGTCCGCGCTCCCAGAGCGCCGCGAGGATGCCGACCAGCAGCAGCATCGATCCTCCGCCGTAGTCGGCGACGAGATTGAGCGGCGGCACGGGGCGATCGTCGCTGCGGCCGATGGCGTGAAGACCTCCGGTCAGCGCGAGGTAGTTGATGTCATGACCCGCCGTGCGGGCACGAGGCCCGGTCTGACCCCAGCCGGTGATCCGGCCGTAGACCAGCCGCGGATTTCGCGCGCGAACGTCGTCGGGACCGAGCCCGAGTCGCTCCACGACCCCGGGCCGGTAGCCCTCGATGAGCACATCGGCCTTCTCGCACAGCTGCAGAAGAAGCTCGCGCTGGTCCGGATCCTTGAGATCGGCCGCGAGGGAGCGACGCCCGCGCACCAGCCAATCGGAGGAGCCTGCCGTGAGGTCGAGTCCAGGGGTGGGCCGGTCGACGCGCACCACGTCGGCACCCAGGTCGGCGAGCACCATCGCCGCGTGGGGACCCGGGCCGATTCCGGCGAGTTCGATCACGCGGATGCCGGAGAGGGGGCCGGCGCTCATCGGTGACGCCGTTCGATCTCGCGTCCGATGATCTCCTTCATGATCTCGGTCGTCCCGCCGTAGATGGACTGCACGCGGGAGTCGCGGAACGCCCGGCCGATCGGGAACTCCTCGGTGAAGCCGTATCCGCCGAACAGCTGGAGTCCGCGTGTGACGATGCGTTCCTGAAGCTCGGTCGTCCACCACTTCGCCTTCGAGGCGTCGCCGGTGGTGAGCGAGCCCTCATTCTGGGCGAGCACGGCCGCGTGGACGTAGGCGCGCGTGACGTCGAGCTCGGTCTCCATCTCGGCCAGCATGAACCGGGTATTCTGGAAGTCGCCCACACGGGTGCCGAATGCGGTGCGCTGGAACACGTAGTCCTCGGTCCAGCGCAGCGCCGCCGCCGATCCTGCCAGCGCGGCGACCGCGATCGACAGTCGCTCGCGTGGGAGCCCGGCCATGAGGTATCCGAACGCCGCGCCGACTTCGCCGAGGACGTTCTCGGCCGGGACGCGCACCTGGTCGAAGAAGAGCTCGGCGGTGTCCTGCGCGTGCAGCCCGATCTTGTCGATCTTGCGCCCGCGCTCGAAGCCCGGCGCCTCGCGTTCCACGACGAAGAGCGTGTGACGCGGTCCTGACCCGGTGTCGGTGCGGGCGACGACGATCACGAGGTCGGCATGGATGCCGTTCGTGATGAACGTCTTCTGTCCCGACAGCACCCAGTCCGAGCCATCCCGCACCGCCGATGTGGTGATGCCGCGCAGATCGCTGCCGGTGCCGGGCTCCGTCATCGCGATCGCCGAGATCGTCTCACCCGACACGAGCGAGGGCATCCAGCGCTCGAGCTGATCCTTCGTGGCGTGTTCGAGCAGGTAGGGGATCACGATGTCGTCCTGGAGGGCGAACCCGGAGGCGAGCGAGGTGGCTCCGGCGAAGGCGAGCTCTTCGGCGATGACGCAGCGGAAGCGGTAGTCGTCGACGTCAGCGCCTCCGAACGCTTCCTGTGCGGCCATCCCGAGAAGCCCCGCCGCGCCCGCGTCCGTCCAGGCCGCACGGTCGATGAGGCGATCCGCTTCCCACTGGGGGTAGGACGGGGCGACTGAGTGGGCGATGTAGGTCGCGACGACCTCGCGGAACGCCTCGTGGTCGTCGTCGTAGAACGTCTGCCTCATCGCGCGGCTCCGGCGGGGACGGGGAGGATGCTGTCGGCCAGGCGTCCGCGGATGATGGCCTCGGCCTCGTCGACCATGCGGGAGAGGAGCTCCGCCACTGTGGGGATGTCCTCGATGAGTCCCTGGGTGGTGCCGACGGTCCAGATACCCGCCTCGACGTCGCCGGTCTCCCAGACCTGTCGGCCCCGCGCTCCCGCCACCAGTGCGCGCACGTCGGCGAACTCGCCGCCGCCCTGGAGGATCTGCACGACCTCCCGGCTGACGGCGTTCGATGCGACGCGCGAGGTGTTGCGAAGGGGACGCAGGATGAGCTCGGTGTCGAGTTCGGTGGATGCGACGATGTGTTCCTTCACTGAGCGGTGCACCGGCGCTTCCTCGGTCGCGACGAAGCGGGTGCCCATGTTCACGCCGTCGGCGCCCAGCGCGAGCGCGGCGACGAGTCCCCGCGCATCCGCGATGCCGCCCGAGGCGATCATGGGGATCTCGATCTCGCGGGCCGCGGCCGGGATCAGCACGAGTCCGGCGACGTCGTCCTCTCCCGGGTGACCCGCGCACTCGAATCCGTCGATCGAGATCACGTCGACCCCCAGCGACTGCGCCTTCACCGCGTGGCGGACGCTGGTGCACTTGTGGATCACGGTGATTCCCGCGTCGTGGAACGCGGGGAGATGCGGAGCGGGGTTCGAGCCCGCAGTCTCGACGATCTTCACGCCGGAATCGATGATCGCCTGGCGGTACTCCTCGTAGGGCGGCGGGGTGATCGACGGCAGGATCGTGAGGTTCACCGCGAACGGCTTGTCGGTGAGGTCGCGCGCACGGGCGATCTCTTCCCGCAGATCCTGCGGTGTCGGCTGGGTGAGGGCGGTGATCGTGCCGAGGCCGCCGGCATTCGAGACGGCGGCGGCCAGGCCCGCCCGACCGACGAACATCATGCCGCCCTGGACGATGGGGGCCTCGATGCCGAGCAGCTCGGTGAGGCGGGTGCGGATCGTCATGTGTGTGCTCGTTCCTCTGGGGCTCAGCGTGCGGTCATGCGGATCGCGCCGTCGACGCGGATCGTCTCGCCGTTGATCATGGGGTTGGACACGATGTGCGCGACGAGGGCGGCGTACTCGGCCGGGTTGCCCAGCCTGCTGGGGTGCGGCACCTGCTGGCCGAGAGACTGGCGGGCGGCCTCCGGCAGCGACGCGAGCAGCGGGGTGTCGAACAGGCCCGGCGCGATCGTGTTGACGCGGATCTGCGTCGAGGCGAGTTCACGGGCGACTGGGAGCGTGAGTCCGACGATGCCGCTCTTGGAAGCGGAGTAGGCGGCTTGACCGATCTGGCCGTCGTACGCGGCGACCGAGGCGGTGTTGATGATGACGCCGCGCTCCTCGCCCAGGAGCGGCTGCTGCTGCATGCGCTCGGCGGCGAGGCGGATGACGTTGAACGAGCCGACCAGATTGATGTCGATGACACGCTGGAAGTCGGCCAGGGGGTGGGGCCCGGTCTTCGAAACCACGCGGATGCCTGCTCCGGTGCCCGCGCAGTTGACGGCGACGCGGAGCGGACCGAGCTCCGCGGCGATGTCGAGGGCGGCCGAGACCTGCTCCTCTTTGCGCACGTCGGCGGGTGCGAAGCGGATGTTGGCGGGGTCCTCGTCCTCAAGGCGCTGACCGTCCGAACGGGGGAGATCGAGGATGACGACCTTGGCTCCCGCGGCGCGTAGCGCCTGTGTGGTCGCGAGGCCGAGCCCGGATGCCCCGCCCGTCACCACTGCGACCTGACCACTGAGCTCCATGACATTCCTCCATCGGGTTCTCGCGCGTCGATGCGCGATGAGTTAGCGCTCGATAAGCTACCTTCAACACGTCGAGCACGCAACCTTGCAAGGAGAGATCAGGATGCCGAAGTCACAGGATCCCCGACTGATCGTCGAGCGCAGCGACGGTGCGCTCACCGTCACGCTCGCCGCCGCCGAGCGACGCAACGCTGTCGACGAGCCGCTTCTGCGGGCACTCGGCGACCTCATCGCCGGGGCGGGGGAGCGCGTAGCGGACGGCGAACGGGTCATCGTGCTGCGCGGAGCCGGCGGGGCGTTCTCGTCCGGGGTCGACCTCGGGGCCGCCGAGGAACTCGCCCAGCCCGCGAACGCTGGACGGACCATCGATGCGGCGAACGATCTGGTGCGCGGGATCCTCGAGGCTCCCGTCCCGGTCGTGTCGGTGGTCGCAGGCCCCTGTGCGGGCGTCGGGGTCCCAATCGCGCTGGCGGCTGACGTCGTGCTGGCGACCAGCGCCGCGTACTTCCAGCTCGCCTTCACGCGGGTGGGACTCATGCCCGACGGCGGCGCGACCGCGTTGATCGCGGCATCCGTCGGTCGGACCGCCGCCATGCGCATGGCGCTTCTGGCCGAGCGCATCGGCGCGCCCGAGGCTGCTGTCCACGGCCTCGTGAGCCGCGTGGTCGATGCCGGAGACCTCGAATCGGCGCTCGATGGAATCGTCGGGACGTTCCGCTCCGGCCCGGCGGCGGCGATCGCACAGACCAAGGCTGCCGTCAACGCCGCGACCCTGGTGGAGCTGTCGGCCGCGTTCGCGCGCGAGCGCGCAGGCCAGGTCGGGCTTCTCACCGCTCACGACTTCGCCGAGGGCGCTCTCGCCTTCCGCGAGAAGCGCGCCCCGGCGTTCACGGATCTGCCGGGATAGGACGACCCTGAGCCGCCCCGGCCCGGTCTCAGACTGCGCTGCGGGCGGCTTCGACCGTGTAGCGCCTCACCAGGTCGGCCTTGACGAGCTTGCCGGTGGGGGTTCGCGGCATGTCCTGAGTGAACAGCACCTGCCGCGGGACCTTGAACCGGGCGAGGGTGCCGCGCAGGAACTCGGTGATCTCGTCGGCGAGCGCCGACCCCGGCTCGGCACCGGCGGCCGGCTGGATGACCGCGGTGACGCATTCGCCCCACTCGTCATCAGGCAGGCCGATCACCGCGGCATCGAGCACCGCCGGGTGCAGTGCGAGGGCGTTCTCGATCTCCTGCGGGTAGATGTTGACCCCGCCCGAGATGATCGTGAAGGCCTTCCGATCGGTCAGGAACAGGTAGCCCTGTTCGTCTACTCGCCCCACGTCGCCGGTCGTCGTCCAGAGCGGGTGGGCCGGATGCTGCGCGGCGGCCGTCTTGGCGGGGTCGTGGTGGTACTCGAACGGCAGGTGGTCGCGCTCGAAGAAGACGACCCCGGTCTCGCCGGCGGCGAGTTCGCGTCCGTCGTCATCGCACACGTGGATAACGCCGACGATGGCCTGGCCGACCGAACCGGCGTGCTCGCGCCAAACCTGCGGCGAGATCGCCGTGATGCCGTTCATCTCGGTCGACGAGTAGTACTCGTAGACCACGTCGCCCCACCAGTCGAGCATCCGGTTCTTCACCTCGACGGGGCATGCCGCCGCCGCGTGGATCGCGGTGCGGATGCTCGACGTGTCGTAGCGAGAGCGGACGTCGTCGGGAAGCTTGAGCATGCGGATGAACATGGTGGGCACGAACTGCCCGGCGGTGATGCGGTAGGTCTCGATGTCGCGCAGGGTCTGTTCTGCGTCGAATCGGGTGCGGATCACGGCGGTGCCGCCGAGCGCGGTCGCTGCTCCCACCCACCTCAGCGGTGCGGCGTGGTAGGCAGGCGCCGGGGAGTAGTACACCGTGTCGGCGGCGAAGCCGTACAGCGACGACGCCATCCCGGCGACGGTCTCGCCGGGCTCATCGACCGTTCTGGTGGGAAGCGGGGGCCGGATGCCCTTCGGTCGCCCGGTGGTACCCGATGAATAGAGCATCGTCGCCCCGCTGGGCTGGCTGTCGAGAGGTGATGCGTCGGCGCCGAGCGCGAGTGCGTCCTCGTAGGACTCCAAGTCGGAGGGAATGTCCGTCCCCCAGGCGAGCAAATGCTCGACACCGGGCGTCACCTCTCGCGCTGCACGCGCGAGGTCTGCTTTCGTGGAGGACGAGATGAGGATCTTGGCGCCGCTGTCACCCAAGATGAAGGCGATCTCCCCGGCGGTGAGGTGATGGTTGATGCCTGTGACGTACAGCCCCGAGCGCTGTGCCGCCCAGAACACCTCGAAGATCTCGATGGTGTTCTCGGAGAGGAACGCCACGGTGTCGCCCGCGGTCAATCCCGCATCGCGCAGGTACCGCGCCAGCGCATCCGAGCGATCGTCCAGGTCGCCGAAGAGCAGTTCGCGACCGCTGTCGGCGTGGATGATCGCCACCTTCTCGCGAGGATGTGCACCCGGGTAGGTCAAGGCGTCGGTCCTTTCGTGATCTGCATCGATCGTCGTGTCGCGATCTGCATCGATCGACTGCGAAAGTGAGCTTAGCGCTCGCTAACTCCCAGAAAGCCTGCCCTCGGGTGAGGAAGTTGTCAACCTGCGCCCCGATTTGACCGATCGCCGTTCTAGCGAACGTACGCTAAATGCCGTAAACTGCCACTCGTGAGCATCTCCCTCGCGAGTTCCCCGACGTCGGAACGCGTATCGCTCGATCAGCACGGGGCCGTGCTGATCATCCGCATGCTGCGTCATGACAAGCGCAACGCGATCGACGCGCAGATGACCGCAGCGCTCAGCGCCGCGTTCGATCGCCTCGATGACGATCCCACGCTGCGCTGCGGCATCCTGACCGGAGGTGAGACGGTCTTCTGCGCCGGGACCGACCTGTCGCAGGGCGCCGGTGAGCCCACGCAGCGCGGCGGCGCCTATGGACTGATCCATCGTCAAAGGGCCAAACCGTTGATCGCCGCCGTGGAAGGGCCGGCGCTGGGTGGAGGATTCGAACTCGTGCTCGCATGCGACCTCGTCGTCGCCGGTCAATCGGCGGCATTCGGGCTTCCGGAGGTCGGCCACGGCGTCATCCCGACTTGCGGAGGTCTGTTCCGAGGAAGTGCGTCGCTTCCGCTCGCTCTCATGAAGCGCATGGCGCTCACCGGGCTTCCGGTGCCCGCGGCCGCCCTGGAGCGCCACGGACTCATCGCCGAAGTCGTCGCCGACGGCACCGCGCTCGCAGCGGCACTCGCGCTCGCTCTCGAGATCTGCGCGAACTCGCCCCTCGCCGTCGCGGCGGTGCTCCGAGCGATGAACGACGTTGCGGGCGCCGACGACGAGGCCGGATGGGCGGCCACCGATGCTGCGCTTCAGTCCATCCTCGGATCACCGGATCATAGAGAAGGGATCACCGCGTTCCTCGAGAAGCGGCGCCCTCGATGGGACCGCCGTCCGGGATTGCCCGCACACGCCCCAGAAGGAAGGGAGACGCGATGACGGCGACTCTGCTGCAGAAGGTCATCAGCCCGACGATCGGCGACTACGACGCGATCGCCATCACTTCGGGGCCCCTCCCCGCCATCGGCAGCACCGATGTGCTCATCGAGGTGGCGGCAGCCGGAGTCAGCTTCGTCGACAGCCTCGTCGTGCGCGGTGGGTACCAGGTCAAGCCGGAACTGCCCTTCACCCCCGGAAACTGTCTCGTCGGTCGGGTGGTCGCCCGCGGTGAGGACGTCGACATCGACCTGGTCGGCGCGAGTGTCGCCGCAGTGCTCGACGGTGTCGGCGGTGCGTACAGCACCCACGTCGCCCTCCCCGCCGATTCGGTGGCCATCGTCCCGGACGCAGTCGACCCGGCGCGGGCGGCCGCGGCGATCGAGAGCTACCTGACCGTTCTGTTCGCGACCATACATCGCGCGCCGATCTCTGCCGGGGACGAGGTCGTCGTGCTCGGTGCCGGCGGCGGCATCGGCACGGCCGCGATCGACGTGGCGCGAGCCGCCGGCGCGCACGTGATCGCCGTCGCGTCCTCGGACGAGAAGCGCGCCGCAGCCCTCGCGAACGGTGCCGATGTCGCGATCTCGTACACCGAACTGAAGGCCGAGATCCGTCGCGCCAGCGGGGGAGGTGCCGACATCGTCTTCGATCCCGTGGGTGGCGCCGCCTCCGAGGAGTCGCTGCGAGCCCTCGCGCCCGGTGGGCGTCTGCTGATCGTCGGCTTCGCGGGCGGCGAGATCCCACGGCTCCCCACCAACCAGATGCTGTTGAGCAACCGCAGCGTGATCGGCGTCGACTGGGGCGACTGGTCGCGTCGGTCCGGCGGACAGGCCCGCAACGCCGCGTTGCTCACACGGCTGTTCACGATGATCGCCGACGGCGAGCTGAACCCACCCGCCCCGACCCGTGCTCCGCTCGAGGATGCCGGCCGCATCCTGAAGCTGATCGCGGACCGTGCGGCGGTCGGCAAGTACGTCCTGGTGCCGTCCGCACGCGCCCCGAAGGAACCGTCATGACCTCCCCCCGTCCCGCCACCGCTCCCGACCGCGCCGAAGCGGTAGGGCAGTTCGATCGCCTTCTCGCCGAGCGGTGGAGTTGCCGAGCCTTCCTCCCCGACGCCGTGCCGGCTGCGACCATCGACAGGATGCTGGAGCTCGCGCAGCGTACGCCGTCGTGGTGCAACACCCAGCCGTGGCACCTGTATCTGCTCTCGGGCGATGCCACCCGGAGGTTGTCTGATCGCCTCGTCACCGCAGCCCAGACCGTTCGCACGGTATCGGACTTTCCGCCGCCCGCGGAGTATCGCGGCGTCTTCCAGGAGCGTCGCCGAGAGGCCGGGTACGCCCTGTACGAGAGTGTCGGCATCGACCGAGCCGATCGCCGGGGGCGGGCCGAGCAGATGCTGCGGAACTTCCAGTTCTTCGGCGCCCCGCACGTCGTGATCATCACGAGCGATCGCGATCAGGGCGTCTACGGCGCGGTGGACTGCGGCGGCTACGTCGCCAACCTCGTGAACGCGGCGACCGCCCTCGGCGTCGCCACCATTGCGCAGGCGGCCATCGCCATGCACTCCGACATCGTGCGGCAAGAACTGGCGATCCCTGACGACCGCCAGATCGTGTGCGCGGTGTCGTTCGGGTACGCCGATCTCGAGCATCCGATCAACGGATTCCGTACCTCGCGCGCCGCACTCGACGCAGCCGTCACCCGCGTCGTCGGGTGACGGCGGGTCGGGTGCGCGTCTGCTGCTGGGCACGTGGCACTGCAGATCATGAGCCGACGAGGTGCACCTCGAAGGGTGGAGGCACGTCCACGCTGATCACCGGAACCTCGGGGAGCAGTGCGGACAGCCAGGTCGCGAGCGGCCCGCTCGCGGGGTTCTCCAGTGCTCGGTGCGAGGTCACGACGAGGTTCCGTGGGATGCCCAGGGTCTGCGCATCCCGGAAGTATTCGTAGGCATCCCACTCGCGGATCTCGCCGGTGAGCACCACATCGTTCACGCGAATCGCGTCCAGGCATCCCGCCAGTGAATGATCTCCGAAGCCGACCGTCGAGACCGGTGCGTCCGGGTCTCCCACTGTGCGGACGGCTTCTTCGCCGACGCTGTCGGCGACGTGGGAGGCGAGGTCTCTCACGGTCATCGTGCCCACGTCGATCTGTGACGCGAACGAGGTGCCCACCGTCCGATCGCGCCACGCGAGATCGTCGATGAGGGCCTCCATCACAGGATCGGCGTCGAACATCGAGTGGTGATGATCGTGGAAGCGCATGACGGTCATGCCGCGAGCACGCAGCCACGCCGTCTTGCTCTCGTACAGCGCCGATTCCGCGCCCGTGGGTATCTCGTCGAGGTGGTGCCAGAATGTCGGCTCGTGCGACATGACGAGATTGCACCCGTGCGATGCCGCCGACTCCAGCGCAGGCATCGTCGCCATCCAGGTCGTGGCGATCCCGGTGACCAGACTGTCAGAGTCGCCCCAGACGATGCGATCGACGGTGGGTGACACCCACGGATATCCGCGTCGGCGAGCGTCCGCTTCGATGCGCGCAACCACCTCGCCCGCTGTCAGCGTGAGCTGCGTGTCGGCGTCCATGAGGCGTCCTCCAATGCGTAAGTGGTGACGGTGTCGATCCCGAGCGTCGCGCGCACGCGGTCGGCGACGAGCGGGTTCACCGTCTGCTCGCTGATCGCGTTGCCGACGGTGGCGAGGCCGACCCGGCGTCCCAGGGCGTTCGTGTCCTGCAAGAACGGTCCGCCCTCCCATTCGACGACTTCGCCGCAGACGATCAGGTCGACGAGCGACACCTCGAGGATCCGCGCGATGTCGGTCGGAGAGGCTACGCCCGGGTGCAACGCGATCGTTCCGACCGCGTCGGGCGGGTTCCCCATGAGGAGCGCGCGGCTGGCGCCCCAGCGCGGCAGGAGGAGGTCGAGGATGCCGCTGGCCCCGACACCCGGTACGTCGGCGATCGCGATGCCGTGCTCCACGAGGGGTTCCAGGCCTGCGGCCCCGGCGAACGCACAGCCCGCTGCGTCGGGACCGACGTCCCAGAGATGAGGAGCCCAGACGATTGCGCTGCTCGCGTCGCGCAGGAGCGCGCGCTTGCGTACGAGCACCTCGTCGCCGATGGAGCGGAACGCCCAGGTCGCGGCGGCCGCGGGGCCCAGCATGGCGCCTGGCGTCCGCCAGTGGGTGGGGGAGGCGAAGAATGGGTGCGCTCGGCACACGAACAGCGTCCCGGGCGCGGCCTCACCCAGCATTGCGGCGGTCGTGGCCCACGTCACCACGGCGCGACTGACGGGAACGTCGTCTGCGCCCCACACCGATGACGCAGCGACGTCCAGTGCGGAAAGGGGCAGGCCCCGAATGCCGCGCGAGGCGGCGTTCGGGGCCTGCATGTCGGTCGAGCTCACGAGGCCGGCGAGAACCCGAAGATCGACGGGTAGGCGCCGCTCACCCACGTGCTGGCGTCGTAGTCGGTCTCGGCGTCGGTGGTGTAGTTCCCGTTGACGCGGTAGAACGGCGCGAACCAAGCTTCCTCGACGAGGTAGGCCTTGAGGTCGGTCATGGAGGCGTCGGCCTCATCGGTCGCGTTCTGGATCTCGTAGAGCCAATCGTCGACCTGGTCCTGCTGCGTGCGGAACGGGTTGAATACGGCAGCCGGAGACACCATGTAGCCGATGGCGTCCCAGTCGCCGATGCCCGCCATGTTCATCCAGGCTGCCGGATGCTTCGGGGTGAGGATCGAGGCGATGTACTGGCCCTGGCCGGGGTCGACGTACTCGACAGTGATCCCCACATCGGCGAGCTGCTGCTTGAGCAGATCGAGTGACGTCTGGAACGCGGCGATGAGGGGCATCGTCATGGTGAACCCGTCGGGGTATCCCGCCTCCGTGAGGAGCTCCTTCGCTCCCTCGGGGTCGTAGGCGTACATCTTGTCGAGCTCCGGGTCGTAGGTGCTCGTGTTCGGCATGAAGATCTGCGTCGTGACCGTGCCGTGGCCGCCCTGGACCGCTTCAAGCAGCGACTCGCGATCGAATGCCATGTTGATGGCCTGGCGTACGCGCACGTCGGCGAGCGCGGGCGCCATCGCCCCATCACGGTCGTACAGCATGAGACCTTCCCAGGCACCTTCACTCTCGGTGAAGTCCCACCCGGCACCCTCGATCTCTTCGAGAGCGTTGTTGTCGGCGACGGCCCCGTTGGTCTCGCCGGCGAGGATGGCGTTGAGGGTCGCCGTCGGGTCGGCGATCGTGTTGATCGTCAGGTGGTCATACCTGATCGACTCGGGGTCCCAGTAGTCAGGATTGGCCGTGTAGTTGTACGTCGTGCCGATGACTGTCGACTCGGTGTCGAGGATGAAGGGCCCTGACCCGACCGGGTTGGTGTCGACATCGTCGTTGTCGAACGAACTGGGTGCGGCGATCAGACCGCTCGTCACTGCGAGCGAGCCGAGGTAGGACGGATTCGGGGCGGGGAGCGTGATCTTGACTGTGTAGTCGTCGACGGCCTCATAGGTCTGCCCGACCGCTGCTCCCGCGGCCTGCGAGCTGCCGTCGCGGGTGTGCTCCAGCGAGGCGACCACTGCTGCGGCATCGAGAGCAGTGCCGTCGCTGAAGGTCACATCCTCGCGCAGGGTCAGCGTCAACTCCGTGAGCGTGTCGTCATACGACCAGTCGGTGGCCAGCCGGGGCGAGATCTCGCCTGCGGAGTCCGCCCGCAGCAGAGTGTCGAAGACGGCTTCGAAGAACTGACTGCGGGTGCCGGCCTCGGCACCCACACCCAGGTCGTAGTTCGTCGGGGAAGAGATCGAGATCAGCGTGAGTCGGTCCCCGCGGGCCGCCTCATCATCGGTCGGTTCGGGGTTTCCTCCTGCTGAGCACGAGGCGAGCACGAGGGCTGTGGCTGCCGCTGTGACGGCGATCAGGCTTCTGCGGAACATCTTTGTCCTCCGGAAGGGGTATCAACGCCGACGACCATAGCACCGCTAGTGAGTGATCGTTAAGTAGTTTCCGCCACGGCTGCGAGGCGGCTTCGGGAGCGATGAGGTCTCCAGAAAATGAATTAGCGCTCGATCAGTTTGTCGAACTACACTGGGCACGATTTCGGGCATGGATGTCCCGGACCGGACGAGGAGGACGCGATGGCGCCTATCGCAACCGGCCGCGTCGTCGGTGGACGTGAGGAGTCACGATGACGAGCGCTCAGCGCCCTGATCGCCGTCACTTCCCGTTCGCCGGCCGCCTGCGGATCCCCGCCATCGTCGCCCCGATGCTGGGCGTGTCGACGCCTGAACTCGTCGAGGCCGCCTGCCGCCACGGGGTTGTCGGAGCCTTCCCGACAGCGAACGCGCGATCGACGGAACAGCTGGATGCCTGGCTTCGCAGGTGGAGCGACAAGCGCCGGGCGGCGCTCGATTCGGGGAGCAGGGACTGGGCCCCCTGGTGCCCGAACCTCATCATCCGGCAGCCGAGGTTGGCCGAGGATCTCGAGGTGCTCACCCGGCGCGAGGTCGAGATGGTCATCACGAGCGTCGGGTCGCCGGCGGCCGTGATCCCGCAGCTGCATGACGCGGGAGTCCAGGTGTGGGCCGACGTGGCGTCGCTGCGGCACGCCGAGCGCGCGATCGCCGCCGGCGTCGACGGACTCGTGCTTCTCTCCGCCGGGGCGGGCGGTCAGACCGGGTGGATGAATCCGTTCGCGTTCGTGCGCGAGATCCGCCGCCACTACGACGGCACCGTCGTGCTGGCGGGCGGCGTGTCCGACGGGATCGCCCTCCGCGCTGCGACAACGCTCGGGGCCGACCTCGCCTACGTGGGGACGCGGTTCATCGCGACTTCCGAGAGCGGCGCGGACCCGCGCTACAAAGCGATGCTCGTCGACAGCACCATGGACGACATCGTGCTGACGCGCGCTTTCACCGGACTGCCGAGCAGCATGCTTCGCGCGTCGATCGAAGCCGCAGGCCTGCACCCCGACCGGCTCGACGAGGCAGTGGATGTAGAGACCGCGTCCGCGCTCTACGGGTCGGGCGGCGAGGGGCCGCGGAGGTGGTCCGAGATCTGGAGTGCCGGACACTCGGTGTCGGGTGTACGCGGCATCCAGTCGGTCGAGCAGGTCGTCGACGAGTTCGCTGCCGCGTACGAGAGTGCGTAGCGCGAGCGCCGAACACGCAGAGGAACAAAGGGGTTCACAGACATGAAGCACCAAGCGACCACCGTCGGAGAGACGGCACTCGCTGCGTTGCGGCGCCATCCCGATCGCACCGCCTTCTCCTGGAGCGACGGCACAGGGCTTTCGAACACCGCGACCTACGCCCAGTGCCTCGATGCGATCGGACGCACGCAGGCGGTGTTCGCATCCGCAGGACTCGTTCGGGGAGACGGGATCGCGGTGCTCGCAGGCAACACCGTCGACACCTGGCTCAGCGCGATGGCGGCGTGGTGCAGCGGCTTGCGTCTCACATACCTGCATCCGCGCGGATCGCTGGCGGACCACCTCCATCAGCTCGGCGATGCGCGAGCGCGCGCGCTCGTCGTCGACGTCGCGGCATTTGCGGACCGCGCCGCGGAGATACGTGCAGCCACGGCGGTGGAGCACATGCTGGCTCTCGGCAACGCGGACCTCGACGGCCCGACCATCGACCTCAGAGCTGCCCGTAAGAGCGCCGGTGCTCACAGCGCGGCGGATCTCGGCCGGGTCGATGACGTGCTGTGGCTCAACTACACAGGCGGAACGACGGGACGGCCCAAGGGCGTCGCCTACCGTCATGCGAGCGTGCTCAACCAGACGCGGTCGATCCTCGCCGACTTCGAACTACCGGCGACCCCGCGCTACCTCGCGGTCGCGCCGATCACCCACGTCGCGGGGACCAAGATCCTCCCCGTCCTCCATCGCGGGGGAACGGTTCATCTGATGGATCGCTTCACGCCCGGTGGCGTCCTGAGTGCGATCGAACGCGAGCGGATCAACATGACGCTGCTGGTTCCGACGATGGTCTACGACCTCCTCGACAGCCCGGAACTGGAAGGCGCGGATCTGAGTTCGCTGGAGCTCGCGCTATATGGTGCGGCGCCGATGGCACCCCGCCGACTCGCAGAGGCTCACGAGCGGATCGGCCGCGTGTTCGCCCAACTCTACGGGCAGAGCGAGTGCTACCCGATCAGCTACCTGGCGCGAGCCGAGCACGTGGGGGAGGATCCGGACGTGCTCGCCTCGTGCGGCTTTCCCGTCCACGCCGCTCAGGTGCGGCTGCTCGACGAGTCCGGCGCTGACGTACCGGCCGATGAGCCGGGCGAGATCTGCGTCCGGTCCGCCTCGGTGATGTCGGAGTACTGGGAGCAGCCGGAGCAGACCGAGGCGGCCTTGGCAGGCGGATGGCTCCACACCGGCGACATCGGACGCGTCGACGACCGGGGGTTGATCCGGATCGTCGATCGGAAGAAGGACCTCGTCGTGACGGGCGGCTTCAACGTGTTCCCGCGGGAGGTTGAAGACGTGTTGGCGAGTCATCCCGATGTCGGCGCAGTGGCGGTCTACGGACTGCCCGATGAGCACTGGGGCGAGGCCGTCACCGCGACGGTCGTGCTGCGCGCGGGCGCCACCGCCACTGCGGACGACCTTCGCAGCTGGGTGCGAGGGCGCAAGGGCGGCCTCCACACGCCCAAGCAGGTGTTCGTGGTCGATGGACTGCCGATGACAGCTGTCGGAAAGATCGACAAGAAATCTCTGCGCGACGGGCCCGTCGATCGCGGTGCGTCGCGCGCCCGTCACCAGTTCTGACAAGGAGCACCACCATGCCATTCATCCACACCACCGTCGAACAGGGTGAGCTGCGCGGGATCAGCACCGCCGGCGTCGTGAGCTTCCTCGGGGTTCCCTACGGCGCGTCGACAGGCGGCGCGAATCGATTCCGTGCGCCCCAGCCCACTCCGCACTGGGAGGGCGTCCGGGATGCGCGCGAGTTCGGCCCTTCCGCCCCGCAACATGATCTGCGGGTCGCGCCCGCCGGGGCACTCGGCGACGTGCTCTCGATGCTCATGCCGCGAGGGGGGTCTCCGGTCGAGGCCGCGCCGACCGACGAGGACTGCCTGCGGGTCAACATCTGGGCACCCGAGGGGTGTGAGGGTGCGCAGCTGCCCGTGCTCGTCTGGTTGCACGGTGGCGGGTTCGCTGCAGGTTCGGGCAATGAGATGTCGTTCAACGGCGATGTGCTCGCGAAGGCAGGGGAGCTCGTCGTCGTCAGCGTGACGCATCGACTGGGGCTGCTCGGGTTCCTGGACCTTCGCGAGCTGGGTGAGCCCGAGTCGGCCAACGCGGGGATGCTCGACATCGTGGCTGCGCTCGAGTGGATCCGGCGCAACATCCACGCGTTCGGCGGAGACCCACGCCGCGTGACGATCTGCGGGCAGTCCGGCGGCAGCGGCAAGGTGGCGACGCTCAACGCGATGCCCAGCGCCAGGGCGCTCTTCGCCAGATCGATCATGATGAGCGGCCCATTCGGCCGCCCGCTGCCTGCCGAGGACGCCGCCGCGATGCGCGCCCAGGTTCTCGATGCGGTCGGGAACCCGTCGGTCGCCGATCTGCGGGAGGCGCCGCTCCCGAGACTTCTCGAGGTGCAGGCGGCGCTGCGCTCCGCCTCGTTCCTCCCGAAGCGCAACGAAAAGGGCCTCGCGATGACCCCGGGGTTCGGGCCGAGCATCGACGCCGTCCAGCTTCCTGAAGACGCCTTCGGGCAGGAGCCGACCGACGGAGTGCGGGGCAAGGAGCTGCTCATCGGCTGGACGACGCACGAGGCGACCTTCCTTCTCGCGGCGGAGGCGGACTTCTCGACGACGATGACTGCGCAGGATGCCGCGCAGCGCGTCGATGCGCTGAAGGATCTTGACGGCGTGGGGTACGCGGAGCTCGTCGAGCGTCACCCCGGGGAGGCACCGCATCTGCTGCTCGGCCGTCGCCTGAGCTGGCTCGCCTTCGAGGGGCCGTCGCGAGTGATCGCAGATCAGGCGAGCGAGAAGGCTGCAGGCGTATGGGCCTACGAGTTCCGCCAGCCCACTGAGGTCCTCGACGGGTTGCTGGGGGCGACGCATTCGCTCGAGCTCGCCTACGTCTTCGGCACGGTCGATCGGATTCCGCTGACGGGCCGCAGCCTCGATCGCATGGCGGTGTCGCGCGAGATGATGACCGCGTGGGCGCGCTTCGCTCATGGCGGCGACCCGGGCTGGGAACGCTGGGGCGAGGCTCGACACGTCCACGGGTTCGGCGCGAGCGACGCTGCGCTCCCGGGCTGGGTCGACCTGCGAGCGCCCCTCGCGCTCGGCGCTGCCGAGTAATCGTTCAGTTGCATTCACACGAAATGGAGGAGCACATGCTCGCATCCCCCGCGACTCTCGGCTCGTTGCCGCAGAAGGGGCACTACACGCCGCGCGCGTCAGCGCGCGTCGGGGTCGACGACTTCGACTACGTCGAGGAGGAGTGGCGCGTCACCGGCGTGACGGATGACGGCGACTATGAGACGGTCGCGCTGGTGCGGTTGCCGCGTGACAGGTCGAAGTTCTCGGGCACCGTGTTCGTCGAGCCGCTGCACATGCTCGGGTTCGCGCCGGTTTGGATCTACAGCGCGCCGTATTTCATGCGCGAGGGGCACGGGCACGTGACCGTCGCGAGCCAGCCCGAGACGCTGGACACGCACCTGCGCCCGCATGACGGCGAGAGATATGCGAGCCTCCACATCCCCGCACCCGACGTACCGCCGCTTCACGAGGCGGGGCTTCCGCCGGATGCGGAGGCGCTCGCGCTGGTGTGGGCGTCGATCGCGCGCCGCAATACGTGGTGCAGCACGGTGCTCGCGCAGGCGGGAGCAGCCATCCGTGCGAACGAGGGGCCCTTCGAGGGGGTCCGCCACGTGATCCTGGCAGGGCACTCCGAGACCGGTTTCGTGGTGACGACCTACATTCGCGAGGCACACGACACTCACCGGGCGCCGGACGGCTCTGCAGTGTACGACGGCTACTTCCCGTCGGGGTACCCCTCCTCGCCCTTCCGCGGGATCGACGTTCCGCTGGTTCAGACCATCAGCGACGCGGATGTCTCGCATCCCGTCATCACCTTCACGACGGGATACGACGATCGCGCGTACCGTCGCGACGACAGCGACGACGCGGGAGACCTCTTCCGGCTGTATGAGCTCGCGGGAGCTCCGCATTCCGGCACGCGCTACCTCCCGTACAACTCGAATGCGCTGTGGGGGGCAGCCACCAAGGGTGCGGTGACCGATACGACGCTCATGAGCACGTTCCCGCACAACGAGCTGTTCAACGCGACGCTCGAACACCTCGTCCGTTGGGTCGTCGACGGCGTCGCGCCGCCGCGTGCTCCCCGACTGGAGCTCGCCGAGGACGGCCGCGTCGCCCTCGATAGGCACGGCAACACCCGGGGAGGGGTGCGGTGCGCCCAGATGGACGTCCCGACCCGTCGCTACTTCGCGAGAGCGCCTCTGCCGAGTGAGGACTACTTCTCGGTCGGTATCGAGGTTCCGTTCGCCGCGGACGAGCTGCTGGCACTGTACGGCGACGAGTCCGGCTATCGCGATGCGTTCCTCGCTCGGATCGATCAGCAACAGGTCGACGGATGGCTGCTCGCGGACGACGTCGATCAAATGCTCACAGACCTGCACGTAGAGATGGGACGTCGATGATGAATGAAGCCGATGTGACGCCGTGGGCCGGTCAGGAAGTGATCGACTGCCACTTCCACGAGCGGGCCACGGACGAAGGGCTGATCGCCCACTTGGACGGTGCGGGGGTCTCCGGTGCGCTGGTGCTCGCGTTCGGTGACTTCACCGCACGCCATGCGAGCCTCGCGCAGACGCACCCCGGGCGCATTCTCGGCTGGGCGCGCGGCGCTAAAATCGTGCCCAGCGATGTGGATCCCGAAGGGGATGGCACGTCTGCGGCATTCGACATGACCAGCGAGACCACGCCCGATGCCGTCACGCAGCTGCGTCAGCTGAAGCTCGGCGGCTGGAAGGGGTTCGCCGAGACCGGTGGCCCACTGGAGGTCGACTCACCCGAGCTGCAGCGGGCCTACGCGCTCGCGGGCGAGCTCGACGTGCCCGTGATGATGCACTTCCAGGCGACAGCGGCGCCGGGTCAGCCGGCGTATGGGATCCGCGGTTTCAGCCGGATCGAAGACATGCTGAAGAAGTACCCGCGCACGCGGTTCGTCGCTCACGCTCCGGACTTCTGGGGCGGCATCGATGCGCGCTACCGTGACGGCGGAATGTATCTGTTGGATGCCGTCGTACCGGGCGGGCTCTCGGATCGATTGCTCGCCGACTACGACAACCTGTACGGAGACCTCGGCGCCCCCTCCGCGCTGCTCCAGCTGCGGCGCGACCTCGACTTCACCACGGCGTTCCTCGAGCGTCACCGCTCGAAGCTGATGTTCGGCAGCGACTGCGGGTGTGCGGACGGTCAGGGAACCCCGCCTGATGCGCCGGCGTGGCCCGTGGCAACCGGCGCCGCGCCGGCGGATGCCGGCGCCGGCCGCCCGGCCGCAGCCGGCTCGGCCGCAGGGGACGCGGATCGACCGGCCCCCGAGCCGAAGTTCGACGCCCAGATGGCGGCGGCGATGCAGACCGCGATGATGGCGCTCGGCGGTCTCGCCGGCAAGTGCATCGCTCGGGAGCTTCTCGACGTTGTGTGGCGTACCACCTCGCCAGAGACGTTCCACGACCTCGTGTCGGCCAACGCCCGCCGCGTCTACGCCCTCGACAGCTGACGTGTCATGGCCGCTGACCGCTCGATTGAGGCGGTCAGCGGCCGATGACCGCCTCGACGATCGAGGGGACCTGCTCGACGAGCTGGGCCAGAGGCGTGCGGAAAGCGAGCGCGCTCACGCTGACCGCCCCCGGCAGCAGAAGCCGGGAGTCCGTGGGCATCGCCACCGCGACGCAGTTCACCCCGGCTTCGTTCTCCTGGTCGTCGACGGCGAAGCCGCGCTCGCGCGCTTCCTCGAGTGCGCCCCAGAGTGCAGCGATGTCGGTGATCGTGTGCTCGGTACGGCGGGGCAGTGGCCCCGGCCCGAGCAGTTCCACCAGGTCGGCGCGGTTCGCGACGACGTTGCTGAGCAGAAGCTTGCCCACTGCCGTGCAGTATGCGGGGTTGCGGCCGCCGATCACCGAGGTGAGTCGAACTGCACCGCTGGGCGGGTCCGCCTTCGCCCGGTACACCACATCGGTGCCCTCGAGGATGGCGTAGTGGGTGGTCTCCCCGAACTGCTCGGCGAGGCGATCGAGAACCGGGCCGACGATTGCGGAGTCCGGACGCTCGGCGATGGTGTGCAGTGCCAGTCGAAGGAACTCGTCGCCCAGGATGTACCGTCCGCGGCTGACTTGCGTGGCGAATCCGGCCCGCCGCAACGAGCCCAGTGCGCGATGGATCGTCGGCTTCGGGCTGTCGAGGCTCGACGCGATCGCATCGAGCGTCAGTCCCTGCGGGTGCTCGCCGAGTTCGCGCAGTACGGCCAGCACCCGGTCCGAGCCGACGAGTCGGGTCGGGCTGTCGGAGGAGGAGTTGTTCACCGGTCTGTCCTTCCTGTACCGCGCATCGGCTGGCCGTCGCGCCCGGACACCGCTTCAGTAGGTGGCGCGTCCGCCGCTGATGTCGTACACCGCGCCCGTGGAGAACGACACCTTGTCGGAGGCGAGCCAGGCGACCAGCTCGGCGACTTCGGATGCTTCGCCCACCCGCTTCATAGGGATGAGGCTCGTGATGTGTGCGAGCACATCGGGTGCGGTCGAGTCGTTCATGGGTGTGGCGATCACGGCGGGCGCGATCGCATTCACGATAACGCCCGTGGTGGCCAACTCCTTGCCGGCCGACTTTGTCAGCGCGATGACAGCGGCCTTGGTGGCCGAGTAGATGCTGAGATTCGGATTGCCGTCCTTGCCGGCCATGCTGGCGAAATTCACGATGCGTCCCCAGCCGCGCTCGACCATCCCGGGGATGAAGGCACGCATCATGCCGACCGTGCCGACGACGTTGACCTCGAACGTGCGGCGCCACTGGTCGGAGTCGGTCTCGACGAGCGACACGTTGGGGCCGACGATGCCGGCGGAGTTGATGACGATGTCGACCGGACCGATTCGATCGGCGAGAGCGGCGATCGCGGACTCATCGGTGATGTCGAGCACCTCGTCTGCGGTATCGGAGAGATCGACGGTGATGACCTCGATGCCTTCGGAACGCAGGCGAGCGGCGGTCGCCGCTCCCAGGCCGCTGGCTCCGCCTGTCACGATCGCGCGACGCATGTAGTCCTCCTGTGCTCGGGGTCCGGTGCGACCCGCTGGTGGTTCGAGTGCGGAGAAGACTGCGCTTCAGGCATCCTCCGTCTGCGCTAGGCTAACCGGTATTCCAATGATGTGAGTACTTTTCCGAAAGTTGGAAATTATGACTGAGTTGCGCAGCTCCGAGTGGTACGCGGGCGACGACCGCAATGCCTACATCCATCGGGCATGGATGCGCCGCGGCGTGCCGTCGAGCGCGTTCGAGGGGCGCCCGCAGATCGCGATCGCGAACACCGCGTCCGACCTCACCCCGTGCAACTCGCACCTCGACGAGGTTGCGGCCGCAGTGAAGAACGGGGTCTACGAGGCCGGCGGCATCCCGCTCGAGCTTCCCGTCGTCTCGCTGGGGGAGACGCAGGTGCGTCCGACGGCGATGCTGTGGCGCAACATGGCCGCGATGGCGACCGAGGAGATGCTTCGCGCCAACCCGATCGACGGCGTCGTGCTGCTGGGTGGCTGCGACAAGACGATCCCGTCGCTGCTGATGGCCGCGGCATCCGTCGACCTTCCCGCAGTCGTGGTTCCGGGCGGTCCGATGCTGACCGGTCACTTCCGGGGCGAGGCGCTCGGCTGCGGTACGGATGTGTGGCGGCTGTCCGAGGAGGTGCGTGCGGGCACGCTCAGCGAAGAGCAGTTCCTGAAGAGCGAGTCGTCGATGATCCGCTCCAAGGGTCACTGCAACACGATGGGTACCGCCTCGACGATGGCGCTCGTGGCTGAGGCCCTCGGCACGATCGTCCCCGGACTCGCCGGCACGCCTGCGCCCGACGCCCGCCTGCTCGAGGCCGCGCACGAGACCGGACGTCTCGCGGTGCAGCTCGTCGCCGACGACCGCCGCCCGTCGTCATTCCTCACGAAGGCGAACTTCCACAACGCGATTGTCGCGCTCGCCGCGATCGGGGGATCGACCAACGCCGTCGTGCACCTGCTCGCGATCGCGGGGCGCCTGGGGATCGACCTCTCGATCGACGACTTCGACCGCATCGGCGCGCAGGTGCCGCTGCTGGTGAACCTGCAGCCCGCCGGACGCTACCTCATGGACGACCTGTACCGGGCGGGCGGGTTCCTCGCGGTGATGCGCGAGGTGCGCGACCTCCTCGACCCGGAGGCGCTGACAGTCACCGGCAAGCCGTTCGTCGACTATCTGGAGGACGCGAAGATCTGGGACGCCGACGTCATCACCCTGCGCGGCAACCCGCTGCAGCCGGCCGCGGGCATCACGGTGCTGCGGGGGTCGCTCGCGCCCGGTGGGGCGATCATCAAGCCCGCGGCCGCGTCGCCGCACCTGCTGAAGCACCGCGGCCAGGCGGTCGTGTTCGACTCGATCGAGGACTTCCATGCCCGCATCGACGACCCCGACCTCGACATCGACGCCGACAGCGTGATGGTGCTGCGCGGCTGCGGTCCGAAGGGCTACCCGGGCATGCCGGAGGTGTCGAACATGCCGCTGCCGCAGAAGCTGCTCGCCCAGGGTGTGCGCGACATGGTGCGCATCTGCGACGGCCGAATGTCGGGCACCGCGTACGGCACCGTCGTTCTGCACGTCACCCCTGAATCGGCCGCGGGCGGCCCTCTGTCGATCGTGCAGACGGGCGACTGGATCGAACTCGATGTCCGCGCTGGGCGCCTCGACCTCGACGTGGCCGCCGACGAGCTGGCGGCGCGTAGGCCGAACCAGGCGACGCTCGAAGGGTACGCCGCACCGCGCCGCGGGTGGGAGCGCCTCTACGTCGACCACGTGCTGCAGGCCGACCAGGGCGCCGACCTCGACTTCCTCGTCGGGGCATCGGGTTCTCAGGTGTCACGTGAGTCGCACTGATCATCGAGATGTCGGCATCGCCGGCACCACCACGCTCGCCCCTGTCGACCCGGAGCTGGTCGCGGCGATCGAGGCCGTCGGCGCTGCAGTGGGCGTCCGGGCGACGGACCGGCTCGCAGGTGCTCACGACGCGTCGCACTACCTGCTGGCACCGCAGGTGGTCGTGACGCCCGTCGACGTCGATGAGGTCGCGCGGGTGATGGCGGCGGCGCGCGCGGGCGGCGCGCCCGTGACCTTCCGCTCCGGGGGCACGAGCCTCTCCGGACAGGCCGGCACCGACAGCGTGCTGATCGACACCCGCCATCACTTCCGTCGCATCGACGTCCTCGACGGGGGCGAGCGGGTGCGGGTGCAGCCGGGCGCCACCGTACGCGCCGTGAACACGAGGCTGGCACGTCACGGCCGCAAGCTCGGGCCCGATCCCGCGAGCGAGATCGCCTGCACGATCGGCGGGGTGATCGCCAACAACTCGTCGGGCATGTCGTGCGGCACCCATGCCAACGCGTACCGCACGCTCGAGTCGGCGGTGCTGGCGCTCGCCTCGGGCACGGTCATCGACACGGGCGCGCCCGATGCCGCCGATCGGCTGCGGCAGGAGGAGCCCGAGATCCACGCGGGGCTCGCCGCGCTGCGCGACCGCATCCGGAGCAATCCCGACTCGGTCGAGACGCTGCAGACGCTCCACGCGATCAAGAACACGATGGGCTACGGCCTCAACTCGTTCCTCGACCACACCGAGCCGCTCGACATCCTCGCCCACCTCGTCGTGGGATCGGAGGGCACCCTCGCGTTCGTGGCCGAGGCGACGTTCCGCACGGTCCGGGTGAAGCCGAGCCTTGCGACCGGGCTGCTGATCTTCGCGGATCTGGCCGACGCGACTTCTGCGCTTCCGGCGCTGGTCGCGGCCGGCTTCGCGACGATCGAACTGCTGGATGCGGCATCCCTGCGCGTCGCGCAGCACGATCCCGAGGCGACCGCCGATCTGACCGGCCTCGTCGTCGTCGACCACGCCGCCCTGCTGGTGGAGTTCCAGGAGGAATCGGCCGACGCTCTCGAGGTGCGCCAGGATGCAAGCGTCGCGGTGCTCGACGCGCTGCCGCTGGTGCAGCCCGCGGCTCTCACGACGGACGCCACGACCCGGGCTCAGCTCTGGCACATCCGCAAGGGCCTGTTCACCGCCGTGGCCGGCGCCCGCCCATCCGGGACGACCGCTCTGCTCGAAGACATCGCCGTGCCGGTGGAGCGTCTCGGCGAGACCTGCGAGCAGCTGATCGCGCTGTTCGACGAGCACGGGTACGAGGGGAGTGTGATCTTCGGTCACGCGAAGGACGGCAACATTCACTTCCTCGTGAATGAGCGCTTCGACGATCCGGCCCTGCTCGCACGCTACGAGTCGTTCACCGAAGACATGGTCGCCCTGGTGCTGCGCCAGGGAGGAACGCTCAAGGCCGAGCACGGCACGGGGCGCATCATGGCCCCGTTCGTGCACCGCCAGTACGGTGACGAACTCTACGAGGTGATGTGGGAGGTCAAGCACCTCATCGATCCCGGCATGACGCTCAACCCGGGGGTGCTTCTGACGGAGGACCCCCGTGCCCACACCCGGAATCTCAAGACGGCGCCGACGGTCGAGTCGGAGGTGGACCGCTGTGTGGAGTGCGGCTACTGCGAACCGGTGTGCCCATCTCGGGACGTCACACTCACGCCGCGGGAGCGGATCGTGCTCCGTCGCGAGATGCAGCGCGCCCGCGACGACGGAGACGAAGAACTGGCCCGCACCCTCGAGAAGGAGTACGGGTACGACGGTGTGCAGACCTGCGCGGTCGACGGCATGTGTCAGACAGCGTGCCCGGTGCTCATCAACACCGGTGACCTCGTGCGCCGCCTGCGCAACGAGAACCAGAACGCCGTCGCGCAGGCGGGCTGGAACCTCGCGGCGAAGCACTGGGATGCCGTCAGCGCGGGCGGCGGCGTGGCGCTGAGCGTCGCGGACGCGGTGCCCACAGTCCTTCCGGCGCTGGCGACGAGAGTCGGCCGGGGCCTCCTGGGAGAGGACACCGTGCCCCTCTACACCGACGATCTTCCCGGCGGCGGCAAGCGTCGTCGTGTGATCGACGCCGAGGAGCCCGTTGCCGTCTTCTTCTCGTCGTGCACGAACACGATGTTCGCCCCGGTCGGCGGCGACGGTGTGGCGGAGTCGTTCCTGCGGCTGTGCGAACGCGCCGGCGTGCAGGTGACGACCCCCGTCGATCTGCCGTCGCTGTGCTGCGGCACGCCGTGGAAGTCGAAGGGTCTCAGCGACGGGTACGCCACGATGACGGCGAAGGTCGCCGCGTCGCTCGCCCGCGCGACTGCCGGCGGACGCCTCCCCGTCGTGTGCGATGCGTCGTCGTGCACCGAGGGGCTGCAGGTGCTGCTCGCAGCGGCCGGTCAGGCAGACGTCCGGGTCGTCGATGCCGTGGCGTTCGTGGATGAGCACGTCCTCCCGAACCTGCCCGAAGGTCGCAAGGTCGCATCCGCCACCGTTCACCCCACGTGCTCGTCCACCCATCTGGGGCTGAACGCCGCCCTCGCCCGAGTGGCCGGAGCTGCCGCCGAGACCGTGGTCGTCCCGGACGAATGGGGGTGCTGCGGCTTCGCCGGAGACCGCGGGATGCTGCACCCCGAACTCACCCGGGCCGCGACGCGATCCGAGGCCGCCGCGGTCGCCGCTGCCGCGTCGGACGTCCGAGCATCACTCAACCGCACCTGCGAGCTCGGCATGAGCCGCGCCACAGGACAGCCGTACCGGCACATCCTGCAGGTGCTCGACGACACGCAGGCGGCAGCGAGGGGGACCGGGTGAACAATCGACGCGAGATCGCGGTCGAGGACTCGGATGACGAGCGCTCACTCGCGGTCCTCCTGGGCATCGCCTCCGCGAAGCTCGACATCGTGGAGCGGCTCGTTCGCGGACCCGCGACGATCTCTGAGCTGGCGGTCGCCTGCGGGTACACGCGTCACGGGGTCGAGCCCCACCTCGTCGCGCTCGAGAACATCGGGCTCGTTTCATCGGAGATCGTCCGAGTGCCGGGAGTGTGTCGTCCGACCCGTCGCTACGTGATCGACGCGACGAGGCTGGAGGAGATCCGTTGGGCGCTTCACGATGTGCTCGACTTCACCGATCAACATTCGCAAAGGCAGACAGCGTGAACGCACCAGACTCAGCTCGCTCCCTCGGAACACCGCGAGTCGCCACCGGGATCGCCCACTTCCTCGCGGAGGGGCCGGTCTGGGACCCGATCCGCGGCCGCATCCTGTGGGTCGACATCATGGCGGGCGCCGTGTACGCCGGTCGGTTCGCACACGGCGGTGCGATCGATGTCGAGGAGAAGGTGGACTTCCCCGACACGGCCGGAGCGGTCGCGGTGTCTGCCGAGGGGGAGTGGCTGGTCGCCGGCGCCCACCGCCTGTACACGCGCGACGTCGATGGCGCGATCATCGCTGGTCCCGCGCTGATCGACGGGGAGGACCGGCGGTTCAACGACGGAAAGCCGGATCCCGCCGGCCGCTTCGTCGTCGGCACCAAGGGGCCCGGCGATGAGCTCCTGCTGCAGGTCGGGGCCGACGGCGCCGTGGCCGTGCTCGACGACGACCTCACCCTCGCGAACGGCCTGGCCTGGACGGCGGACGGGCGCGTGCTGTACTCGGTCGACACCCTGAGCCGCCGCATCCATGTGCGTGACTACGATCCGGCGACCGGCGCGGTGGGGGAGCGGCGCGTGTTCCTCGAGATCACCCAGGGCTACCCCGACGGCATGACGCTCGACAGCGATGGCCACCTGTGGGTGGCGCTGTGGGGCGAGGGATGCGTCGTCCGCGTCTCGCCGGCAGGCGACATCGTCGGCCGTGTCGACGTGCCCGCTCCGCACACGTCGTGCCCGGTGTTCGCGGGCCCCGACCTAGACACGCTCGTCATCACCACCGCGACCGAAGGCATGACCGCGGAAGACCTGGCCGCGCATCCGCTGTCCGGCCGGCTGTTCACGGTCCGCACCGGGCACCGCGGCATCCACCCGAACCTGTGGGTCGGAACTCCCCGGCCCACCCCCACCCCATCTCTGGAGGAATCAGCATGAAGCTCCTGCGCATCGGCGCCCCCGGCGCCGAGAAGCCCGCCGCCCTCGTAGGCGACGCTCACTACGTCGACCTGTCCGACGTCGTCACCGACTTCGACGAGGCTTTCTTCGGCGGGGGTGGACTCGACCGCATCGCCCCGATCGTCGCCGAGCGCGCGGCATCCGACGCGCTGCCGATCGGCGACCAGCGTCTCGGCTCACCCATCGCGCGCCCGCACCAGATCATCTGCGTCGGCCTCAACTACTCGGACCACGCCGCCGAGACCGGGCAGGCCGTGCCGAGCGAGCCGATCCTGTTCACCAAGTCTCCCAATACCCTCGTCGGCCCGAACGACGACGTGCGCATCCCCCGCGGAGCCACCAAGCCCGATTGGGAGGTCGAGCTCGGCATCGTGATCGGAAAGCGCACCAGCTATCTGGACTCGGTCGAAGACGCCCGCGATCACATCGCCGGGTGGGTTCTCGTCAACGACGTCTCCGAGCGGGCCTTCCAGATGGAGCGCGGCGGCCAGTGGCTCAAGGGAAAGTCGGCTGAGACGTTCAACCCGGCCGGTCCGTGGCTGGTGACCCAGGACGAGGTCCCGAACGTCACCGACCTCGGCATGTGGCTCGACGTCAACGACGTGCGCCGCCAGACCGGGTCGACCTCGACGATGATCTTCGACCCGTACTTCATCGTCCACTACATCAGTCAGTTCATGGTTCTCGAGCCCGGCGACCTCATCAATACGGGGACCCCTCCCGGTGTCGGCATGGGCTTCTCGCCGCAGATCTGGCTCCAGGCCGGCGATGTCATGACGCTCGGCATCGACGAACTCGGTGCGCAGCGCCAGACGGTTCTCGCGCCCCGATGAAAGCCCTTGTCATCACCGGCCCGCACCAGGCCGAGGTGCAAGACGTCGAGGCGCCTGTCGCAGCCCCCGGCGAGGTCGTCGTCGACGTCAAGCGCGCGGGGATCTGCGGCACCGACATGGAGCTGTTCACCGGCGAGATGGCGTACTACGAAACACGCCACACCTCGTTCCCGGTGCGCATCGGGCACGAATGGATGGGAGTCGTCTCGCAGATCGGCGACGGGGTGGATGCCGCCTGGCTCGGCGCGCGCGTCACCGGCGACACCATGCTCGGCTGCGGCGAATGCCGCCGGTGTCTGCAGGGACTGCAGCACGTGTGCGAGTTCCGCGGTGAGCTCGGCATCCGCGACGGACGCCCCGGCGCCCTCGCCGAACAGGTCGCCGTTCCGGTGACGTCGCTGCATCGCCTGCCCGACACCGTCGACGACGCGACGGGCGCGATGGTCGAGCCGGGCGGCAACGCCTTTCGCTCGGTCGAGGCCGCGGGTCTGAAGCCGGGGGATCGGTGCCTCGTTCTCGGTCCGGGAACGATCGGCCTGCTGTGCGGTCTATTCGCGAAGGCCGCCGGCGCCGAGGTGCATCTCCTCGGTCGGAGCGAACGATCCCTCGCCTTCGCGCGCACGATCGGCTTCGAGCACGTGTGGACGGAGGAGACGCTCCCCGACCTGCCGTGGGACGCCGTGATCGAAGCGTCCAATGCTCAGCACCTCCCGGCGAAGGCCGTCGACCTCGTAGAGCCCGGCAAGCGCGTCGTCTACGTCGGCCTCGCAGGTACGCCGAGCCTCGTCGACACGCGTGACCTCGCGCTCAAGGACGTCAGCGCCGTCGGCATCCTCAGCGCATCGCCGGGCCTCGCCGGCACCATCACGTCATACGCGTCGGGCGCCGTCGACCCGCGGCCGCTCATCGCCGACACGCTGACGCTCGCCGACCTTCCCGCGATCCTCGCGGGTGAGCGCCCGGCAGGGTCGGGCGCCGGCCCCAAGTTCCACGTCTCGATCGGAGAATGATCCATGGATGAATTCGCTGGGCTCGTCGCCGTCGTCACTGGCGGTGCGAGTGGCATCGGTGCGGCGACCGCCGCAGAACTCGCCCGCCGAGGGGCGACGGTCGCCGTGATCGATCGAGTGCTTCCTTCTGAGGTCGCACGTGTGCATGGCGAGGTCGCCGACATCACCGACGACGTTCAAGTTCGTGCCGCGATCGCGGCAATCGGCGAGAGGCTCGGCGGAATCGACATCCTCGTCAACAACGCCGGTATCGGCGCGGCCGGCGATGTCTCCGCCAACGACGATGCAGAGTGGCATCGTGTCTACGACGTGAACGTCGTGGGCCCGACGCGGGTGACCCGCGCGGCGTTGCCGTGGCTGAAACGGTCAGATGCAGCATCCGTCGTCAACACCGCATCGATCGTGGCGCTCGCCGGATTGCCCAACCGTGCGCTCTACAGCGCCACCAAGGGTGCCGTCGTCGCTCTGACCTATGCCATGGCGGCGGATCACCTCGCCGATGGCATCCGCGTCAACGCGGTCGCGCCGGGTACTGCCGACACCCCGTGGGTGCAGCGGCTGCTCTCCGAGGCCGATGACCCTGCGGCGATGGCCGAGAACCTCCGCCGTCGTCAGCCCCTCGGCCGCCTCGTCACGGCCGACGAGATCGCGTTCGCGATTGCGAACCTCGCCTCGCCGCGGGCGGCGGCGACAACGGGAACGGTGGCCGTCGTCGACGGCGGGCTCACCTCGCTGCGGGTCTGACCCACGACGACAAGCGGCCGGTCTGTGCATACGCACCGACCGGCCTCTTGTCACGCACTGGCGCGGGCTGATCGCTCAAGGGCCGTTGGACATCCTCGCGCCCACCAACCCCACCTTGTGGTAACGCTGAGGCTCAGCGCACCGTGCGGATCATGAAGATCGGGATGGCCCCGAGGATCGCCAACGCTGCGGCCAGAGGGAAGATCCCGTGGTAGCCCACGAATCCGATTGCCGCGGCCGCGAGGATCGGACCCAGCACCTGACCACCGGTGTTCGCGAGGTTCAGGATGCCGAGGTCCTTCGCCGCGGTGTCGGGGTTCGGCAGCACCTCGATGTTGAGGGCCTGGTCGACAGAATTGAACGCCCCCATGCCGATGCCGGCGATCGCGCCGTAGACCAGGAGAGCCCACGGCTCCGCCGCGAAGAACGGGAACATCGCGCCAACCGCGATGAGCACCGCCGCGGTGATCACCGGCAGACGCCTGCGCTTCAGCTTGTCGGAGACCGGGCCCGCGATCGCACCCATGCCGAATGCGGTCAGCATCAGCAGGAGCGAGACCAGCGAAAGGACCTGGGCCGTCTGATCTTCGGCGAGCAGCATGTAGTCGGTGAGGATGTAGAGCATGTAGCCCGAGATCGCGAACTTCGCCGCCACAATCGTGAGCTTGCCGAACAGCGCGAGGTAGTAGTCCCGCGAACCCGTGGTCGGCAGCGTGAAGTTCTCGCGTACGGCCGACCAGGTGAAGGCGCGCGGCGGCATGTCCAGGCTCGACTGCTCGCGCATGAGCACGACGCACAGCGGACCCGCGATCGCCAAGAGGCCTGCCAGCGCGAAGAACCCGGTCGTGACATCTCCCAGGAACTGAGCGCCGAGGATCTGACCGCCGTAGATGCCGCCCGAGAAGCCGAGCGAGTAGATCGACGAGATCGTTCCACGATGGCGGGGCGCCACCCGGTCGGCGATCACGGCAATGATCGGAGCGATGGCGGAGTTGAGGAACAGCTGCATCACCGCCCAGACGACCATCAGCATCGGCAGCGATCCGACGAACGGGATCACGGCCAGCATCACTGCCGTGCCGATCGAGCCGACGATCATCCACGGCGACCGACGACCCCAGCGTGAGCGGGTGCCGTCCGACAGCGCGCCGACGACGATGTTGGCCAGCGTCGCGACGACCATCGACACGGTCGAGATCACCGCGAGCGCGGTGGCCTTTCCCTCAGGGTCGATCTCGGCGACGCGGGCGGGAAGCAGCACGGCGTTGACGCCCATGTACGGACCGGTCACGAGGAGGATGCCCAGCGCGACGGCCACTCCCACGCGCAGCGGCGGCTTGGGCTGGTCGACGTCGGTCGTCGACCCCGACCACGGGACGACCCTGGCCGTCGTGGTGTCGACCACGGTCACAGGACCACCTCCGCGCGAACCGCAGCGCTGTCACCCCAGTACGCGGACGCTTCGACGACGATCGGGCCTTCGGCGACGACGATGGTGCGGGATGCCGCATCCCACCGTCCGAGCGGCGTGAGGTCGAGCGCGACCGGCACATCCTGGACCTGGTGCGTCGAGAGGTGGGTCACCGTGAAGCCCAGCAGCTCGCGCTCGCCGGCGCGTTCACCGTCGACGCGCGAGCCGTAGACCTGCACGACATGGTGCACGTCACGCGCGCCGGTGTTGCGGACGGTCACGGTCGCCGCCGCCCTGCCCGACGCGGCGTCTACGGCATCCACCGCAAGCGCCTCGGTGTCGACGGTCGTATACGACAAGCCGAATCCGAGGGGGAACAGTGCGTCGACACCGCGTCGCTGCAGGAGGCGCTGGCCGTACCAGCGGTCGTAGGTGAAGGTCTTCGCGTCCTTGTCGAACGCGGGCAGGTCCTCGTCCGAGGCCGGGATGGCATAGGGGAGGCGGCCTGACGGAGTACGGGCGCCCAGCAGCACGTCGGCGAGGGCGTTTCCGCCCTCCGTGCCGGCGTACCAGCCGATGACGACCGAGGGGACGAGATCGATCCACTCGTGCATGAGCACGGCTCCGGCGCCGACGATGACGACGACCGTGCGCGGATTGGCGGCCGCCACCGCGCGGATGGTCTCGACGTCCTCCGGGCGGAGGTGCAGTTGACGCCGATCGCCGCCCTTGCCCTCGGTGCCGACGACACTGCGGCCCGCGCCGAGGTTGCGGATGACCACCTCCTGGTCGGCGCGTTCCTGATCGTCGCGAGGCTCGGGGTAGAGGGCCGTCAGTTCCTCGCGTGTGGCGAGCGAGCCGTCGATGAACTCCCCTTCGTCTTCGGCCGTGTAACCGACCACGACGATCGCGGCGTCGGCCATCTGCGCAGCCTCTGCCGCGCCGGAGGCCCCCGCTGCGGCGTCGGCGGTGACCACATCGGCGTCGGGGAGGGCCGCGCGCAGCCCCTGCAGCGGGGTCACGACGTACGGGGTGAGCACGGACGAGGAACCGCGGTCGCCGGTGACCTCGACATCGGCGAGGCGTCCGACGACCGCGAGGGTGCGCAGACCCGCACCGTCGAACGGCAGGACGGGCGCGGCATCGTCCGCGATGGTGTCGTTCTTCAACAGGACCATGGCGCGGGTGGCCGCTTCGCGCGCGAGGGCGGTGTGCTCCGGGCAGGCGAGCGTGCCGTGCGGCTCCTCGGCCAGGCGCCGGGCGTAGTGGGTGAGTTGCATGCCGATGATCCGCACGCCGGAGCGTTCGACGTCGTCCCACGACGACTCGCCCGATTCGAGCGAAGATTCCAAGGTGGACGCGCGCTGCTGGCGGTAGGGCGCTTCGACATCCAAACCTGCCGAGAGAGAAGCTGCGGCATCCCGCAGCCCCCACACGAAGTCGGTGATGACGGCGCCCTCGAAACCCCAGTCATCGCGCAGCACCTGGGTCAGCAGATACGGGTTCTGCCCGTTCCACTCGCCGTTGGAGGCGTTGTAGCTGCTCATCACCGACGCGACGCCGGCCTCGACGACGTGCTTGAAGTGCGGCAGGTACACCTCGTGGAGGGTTGCTTCGTCGACCTTCACGTCAACCTCGAATCGGGCGTTCTCCATCGAGTTGAGTGCGAAATGCTTCATGCACGCCATCACGTTGCGCTGCGCGCCACGGGTGACGGCGGCGCCCATCGCGCCCAGCAGCAGCGGCTGGTCGGAGTACACCTCTTGGACGCGACCCCATGCGGGGTGCCGTGGCAGATTGATGCAGACACCGCCGAAGTAGTTGGCGCCATGCTCCCGAGCCTCGGTTCCGATCGCCACGCCTACGCGCTCCTCGAGTTCGACATCCCACGTCGCCCCACGCGCCATCGCGACCGGGAACGCCGTGGATCCCTCGCGAACGGCCCCTCGTGGGCCGTCGGAGAAGCGGATGCCCGGAAGGCCGACGCGCTCGATAGCTCCCATGACATACGGGGTGTCGCGGTGGTAGCCGCCCGTTGCGAGCGAACGCATCCCCGGCCAGAAGTCGACGTCCCCGTCGAGCAGCCACAAGCGCTCCGCGGGGGTGAGCTCGAGCCAGAGATCCGCAGCCGCTGCGAGCGGGTGTTCCCCCTCGCGCACCCGATCGACGGCCGCATCGAACGCGCGTGCGGCAGAAGTTTCGGCAGCAATGGTGCCGGGGAAGTCGAACTGAGTCATCGCATTACCTCTCAACGGTGAGATCTTCTACGTACTGAATGCTTGTTAAGTAGTAAGTAGATCAAATCATCGCAGGGAACGGCAAGCTAGAGTGGGGCGCGATCCGAGGAGCAGTGCATGACGACTCACGTATCGGCGCAGCCGAAGCCGCGCCGCGTGCGAATGGCGACATCCGCACGCCGGGAGCAGATCATCGCGGTGGCCACCACACTCATCGCGGATCGGGGATTCTGGGGTGTCACGCTCCGGGAGGTCGCCATCGCGTGCGGCATCTCCGAACCCGGCATCCTCCACCACGTCGGTTCGAAGGATGGGCTGCTGGTTGCCGTGCTCGAACACCGGGACCACTGCGATCGCAAAGCACTCGCTGGTCGCCTCGGCGTTGCTGTGTCTGACCTCGATGCCGACCCCGCACCCTTCGGGCTGCGGGAGATGTGCACGGCCGCCGTGGAGCGGAACGCGACTCAGCCCGAGATCGTGCGGCTCTATACCGTCCTGCAGGCGGAGTCCCTGTCGGAGACGCACCCTGCATTCAGCTACTTCGGCCGCAGGGAACAGCTTGCGCTCGACCTCTTCTCGCGGGCGGCGCGCACGTCAGGCGTACCTGCGGCCAAGATCTCCGCGGTCGCGCGCGAGACGCTCTCGGCGATGAACGGGCTGCAACTCGCCTGGCTGCGCTCCGACCAGGAGTTCGACTTCGTCGACGCGTGGGAGGCGTTCGCTGATCGCTTCCTCCCCGCAGACTGAGTCAGGAGATCGCGGAGTTCTGCGGGTCTCGGGATGCGGCAAGCAGGTCGGTCACCGTGACCAGTGGAACGCGGGGTGCCGCGCGCCGTTGCGCGCCTCCTTCTCTTCGATCCTCATCCACCCCTCGAGCGTCACGAGATCCGGATTTCGCCGCCGCACAAGGTCTGCGAGTTCTGATTGGTGCGCCCTCGGCGAGGGCAGGCGCGACGACGAATGATCCTCGAGAATCGCGGATATGGTTTCGCTCGCGTCGATCCGATTCGTGCCGATCACGCCAGAAGGTCCTCGTTTGATCCAGCCGGCACAGTAGACGCCGACGAGCCAACGACCCGGCGATCCGCGAAGCACCCGGCCGTCGCGCTGCGGGATGGTGCCGCTTGCACCGTCGAACGGGAGGCCCGCGATGGGAGTTCCACGGAAGCCGATGGCGCGGATGACCAGCGAAGCATCGATGTGCTCCGTTGAGCCGTCTGCCCGCGCGAACAGCACGCCGTCGACATGCTCGGATCCCGAAATTACCGTCGGTGTGAGTCCGAACCTCAGCGTGATTCTCGTGCCGAGGGGCTCGCGCTTCGTGGCGTCCGCGACGATCTGCGCCCTCCGGGCTCTGTCTGCCATCGTCCGGGAGCTGCGGTCTTCGCTGCGCCTGGAGTGGTCGGCGCCGACCTCGGCGGCATGAGCGAGGAGTGACACTCCATCGAGCTGTGCAATGGACGCGAGCTCGGCGGTGCCGTATGCGGCAGCGTCGGGGCCCCGGCGGCCGACAACGGATTTCTCTTCGAAGCGACGAGTACGGAGAGCGTCGAGTGCGTCGTCCGCCATGTCGGTGCCGTGGAATGCCTCCACGGGGCGAGCCAGTACACGGGCGACATCGAGCGCGACGTTCCCATCGCCGATCACAACGGCGCGTCTGCCCTGAAGGTCGAAGCGCCGGTCTGCGAAGTCGGGATGGCCGTTGCACCACGCCACGAACTCATGCGCGCCGTGCGAGCCGGGGAGATCCTCGCCCGGAACGCTGAGCCTGCGGTCCTGCGATGCGCCCGACGTCACGAGCACTGCGTTGTGCGTTTGCAGGAGCTCCGCGAGTGCAATGTGTTTTCCGACCTCGGTGTTGAACCAACAGTGGACGTTTCGGCGCCGGAGCAGTCGTGCGAATGTGTGTGCGATCCGCTTCGTCTGCGGATGATCGGGAGCCACTCCCGCACGCACGAGGCCGTACGGCGTCGGCAGTCGTTCGAACACGTTGACTTCCACGCCCGGTAGCGCGCTCAGCTCTTCGGTCGCATACAGGCCCGCGGGCCCGGCGCCGATGACGGCTACGCGAAGTCCACCGTGGCGCCGTGGGTTGCGTCGTGGAATGGGCGACGGTCTCGGGTCACGGATCGGGCGTTCGGTGAAGTACTCCGAGTTGACGCCCGTGTGGTGATCCGCCGCCGGCGCCGACTCGTGGACGATGGCGTCTACGGGGCATGCGTCCGCGCAGGCCCCGCAGTCGATGCATACGGTCGGGTCGATGTACAACTGCTCGGTGGTGCCGAAGTCATCGTCCCCCGGGCGCGGGCGAATGCACTGAACGGGGCAGACAGCGATGCACGAAGTGTCGGCGCAACACGATCCGCGGGGCGCACTCTCGACGCATCGCAGGTCGCCGGGATCCCCGGCACGGACGGACCTCTCACGGCTGAACTCGTCTACGTCGGATACGGGACTGCGCCGGAATACGACGGGCGCGACGTGAGGGGCAAGCTGGTCCTCGTCGACTGGCACGAGGAGAGCTACTTCTACATGCCTGGCCTGGAGGCGCAGCACCGAGGCGCTGTCGGAGTGGTTCTCACCAAGCAGATCAACCCGGACATCGTGGCAGATCCGGACCGTCTCGGGACAACCGACGGGCGGTGGCGTTTGGACGGCATCCCCCTGTGACGATCTCGGTCAACAGCGGTCAATGGATCAAGAGCATGCTCGACGGCGATGAGCCGATCATCGCGACGATGACAAGCGACGTCGATATCGACATGCACGACTTCGAGAACGTAGAGTCCGGCGGCGTCGCCTTCAACGTGGTGGCTGAGATCCCGGGTACCGACCCCGACGCGCAGGCGATGCTGATAGCTGCCCACTACGACGCCTTCTACCGCTCGGCGCTGGACAACACGGGTGCTGCGGCGCAACTCATGACAATCGCCAAGGCGATGATGCGCAGCGGTACCCGCTTCGAGCGGTCCGTCATCTTCCTCGCCTCATGCGGGGAGGAATACGGCTACGCCGATACCGAGTACTCCTACCTCGCCGGCGCGTGGTGGGCAGCGACGGTCACGCACGCGAGCACCGCCGCGGATCCGCACGAGCGCTGGACCGGGCCGGACGGCCGTCTGGGGCTCTTCCTCAATCTGGAGGAGTCTCCGCAGATCGGAGCGCCGCTCACCGCGGCGGCCACTCCTGATCTGATGCCGTGGATAGTCTCGCTGGGACAGGAATGGGACGGTGCGCTGCTGCCGAACGGGTTCGTCAAGCACGAGCCGTACTCGGTCTGGCAGGACGGCGCGACGTTCACCTTCGCCGGGATCTCGACGGTCGTCACGGTCGCCGAGCAGGAGGACTATCAAGCGAATCAGAATCACACGACCGCCGATGACGTCGCGCTGATCGACTACGCGTACCTCGACAACCTGGTGAAGTTCTACGGACGCGTCTTGGTCTCGGCTTCCACTGGTATCGCTCCACACGACCTCTCACCAGGCCGAGCAGCTGGTCTCCCTCGTGCGCGATCTGCCGCTGGCAGAGCTCGGAGCCGACCCTTCGATCGTGACGATGCTGACGGATGCCTCGGATCGCTATCGGGAAGCGACAGCGGCGTACGCGCGGCGAAAGGCCGACATCCCCCAGGAGCGCTGGTCCGAGGTGAATCGCCAATTGAGCGCGATCCAGTCGCACTGGCATCGGAACCTCTCCGGGATCGATGCGTATGACGAGCATGTGACCGTTTCGTTCGAGCAGACGGCACGGGACGTCGCTCACCTTCGCGCCGCGATTGCGCATCTCGGGAGCGGAGACGCCACAGCGGCGGCTGGCGAGCTGTCGGAAGTCGGGCGCGCCGGTCTCGACATGTACTTCAGTCCCGAAGTGCATCGCTACAGTGCTCAGCGCTATCTGCAGGACCACCCGACGATCGGCTGGGGTGGTCAGATCGTCCAGCCGTGGAGGCTCGATATCACCCCACAGATTCGACAGCTCGAGGATGGCGAGCTCGTCGCCGCCGCCGACGGGTTGCGAGAAATCGCGGACAAGGTGATCCGTGGGGTGGACCTTCCGGGTGCACGCACGGAGACTCTCCACATCGACGGCCTGGATGAGCGCCTCGCCGATGCGGAACGAACGCTTCGTGAGCTGACCGCGATGGTCGGCCTTCTTCGATAGGCGTACCGCTTCGGCAGTGGTGACCCCGCCGCCGAGCCGCGTGTCAGCGGGTGATTCGAACGCTCGTCGAGAGAGCGGCCAGGGAGTCTCCGCCGACCCAGATGTCGAGGGTCGTGGCATCCAGCACCCAGTCGCGGGGGACCGCGCTCCAGTGACGGAGCTCGCGCGGGCTGAGGATGAACGTCACTCTCCGGGTCTCGCCGGGACGGAGCGCGATCCGCTCGAACCCTTTGAGCTCGCGCACCGGGCGGGTGGAGGTGCCGTGGCGCTGGTGGATGTAGAGCTGCGCGACCTCGTCCGCCGCCATCGTGCCGGTGTTCGTGACATCGGCAGACACGGTGATCGTCTCGCCCACAGTGGCGACGGGCGGGTGCGCGCTCAGATTCTCGTAAGAGAACGACGCGTACGACAGCCCGTAGCCGAACGGATAGAGCGGCGTCGAGGGTTCGTTCGCGTAGCGCTTGTCCTGCTCGTCGGGTTGGAATGTCCGGTTGTGGGCATAGACCATCGGCACCTGGCCTACGTGACGCGGCCAGCTGAACGGCAAGCGGCCGGCGGGCGACACATCGCCGAGGAGCGCGGCGACGACGGCATCGCCGCCGCGGGAGCCGGGGTACCAGGCCTGCATGATCGCGGGCACATTGGCGTCGGGCCATCGCAGGTCGAGCGGTCGTCCCGTCATCGCGATCAGCACCACGGAGGTGCCGGTGCCGACGATCCGCTGAAGCTGCTCCAGCTGTCGGCCGGGCAGCTCGAGGGTGGATCGCGAAGCCTTCTCACCGATGTGGTTCTGGCGCTCACCGACGACGACGATCGCGACGTCCGCTGATGCGGCGAGTGCGACAGCCCGCTCGATCTCGTCGTCGTCCTCGTGGTCGTCAGACGTGGTCTCCACCGTCGGATCCATGCGATCGAACGGACTGGGATGCAGTCGGTTAGGGATGCCGGCGCCCGGGGCGTGCTCGATCTGCACGGCATCACCGAGCCGGACGCGCAGAGCTTCGAGGATCGACACCGTATCAGCGGTGACGTGATCGAACACCCACGGCCCCAGGGTGTCCCGCTTGCTCGCCGCGAGCTGGCCGATCACGGCGACTGATCCCAACTCGTCCGCCCGCAGGGGCAACGCGGCGCCGGAATTCTTCAGCAGTACGATGGACTGCTCCGCCACCCACCGGGCCGTCTCGGAGTCGTCCTCGCGACCACCTACCCCGGGGGCGCCATCCGGATCGACGTACGGGCTCTCGAAGAGGCCGAGGCGGAACTTCGCGGTGAGCACACGGCGCACAGCCTCGTCGACAGCGGCCTCGGTGAGTCGCCCATCAGCGATAGCCTGCGGGATGCGGGCGTACGCGGGGTCGAACATCGCCATCTCCATGTCGAGCCCGGCGTCGACGGCCCGCGCGGCGGCGTCTGTGAGGTCTGCGGCGAAGTGCTGGATCTCCATCGACCGCACGGCGTTCGCGTCCGACACGGTGAAGCCGTCGAACCCGAGCTCCCCGCGGAGCAGGTCGGTGAGCAGCCATCGATTGCCTGAGGCGGGGACGCCGTTGAGGTCCATGTACGCACTCATCACGTTCGCCGCGCCCGCCTCGATCGCGGCGCGGAAAGGTGGCAGGTACACGTTGTGCAGCTCCGAGTCCGACACTTCCGCGTCGTCGTAGTCGCGCCCTCCGCGCGATGCGCCGTAACCGGCGAAGTGCTTCGGCCCCGAGATCACATTCCGTGCGCCGAGGTCGCCCTGGAATCCGCGCACCTGGGCGGCGGCGATCGCTGCGCCGAGGACAGGATCCTCGCCGGGGCCCTCGACGATGCGCCCCCAGCGTGGATCGCGTGCGATGTCGATCATCGGCGCGAACGTCCAGTTGATTCCCACCGCGCGCGCCTCCGACGCCGCGATCGCCTGCGCTGCTTCCACCGCTGCTGGGTTCCACGTCGCCGCTTGAGCGATCGGCACGGGGAAGATCGTTCGCAGGCCGTGGACCACGTCGTAGCCGACGAGAAGCGGGATTCCGTGCGGTCCTTCTTCGACGGCGATCTGCTGCAGCTCATTGATGAGCGCGGGGTCTTTGACGAACAGCACCGCGCCGGCAGTGCCCTGACGGATGGCGGCGCGGACCATGAGCGGTTGCTGCAGGAATGCGCGGTGTTCTTCGGGCACGGAGGTGATGTCGAAGTCCGCCGGGATGTTCATCGCGACGCCCATGTAGAAGTACTGGGTGAGCTGCCCGGCCTTCTGCTCGAGGTTGAGGAGGCCTAGAAGGTCGGCGACCCGATCGGTGACCGGGAGGCTCGCATCCTGGTAGGGGTGGGCGTGGGTGAGGTTTGCGCCGTTCATTGCTTCTCGTCGTTCGGGTCAGAACCGCTCGTCGCCGCGCAGGCGATCGGGAACGGTGAACGTGCTCGTGATGGTCTGGTGCCGCCCGGAGGCGCTGCTGGCGACCACACCGTCGAGCACGTCGATGATGTGGCAGGACAGCTCGGCCGATGCCCGGTGTGGACGGTCTTCGTGAATCGCCGCCGCCATCTCGGCGGCACCGAGACCCCGCGACTCGTCACGGTAGCCGTGATGTACGGGCAGGGTCTCCTCGGCGGCGGTAGCGCCGGCGAGCTGCCGCGGATGCGTCAGGCCGCGCACGACCTTCACCTCGCCGCCGAACTCGTTCGGATTCGGGAGGAGGATCAGCCCTTCGGTGCCCTGGATGCACAGGTAGTGGTGCTCCGGGAACACGGCGTCGCCGTTGAACATCACCGTTCCGAGCACGCCGCTCTCCAAGCGCAGCACAGCCGACATGATGTTCTCGTTGCGGATCTCGTACTCGGTCGGCGCTGTGTCTCCGCGATCCAGGATGCTGTGTCGAAGCGGCCGATTCGTCTGCACGAAGCCCGACACCTCGGCGACCGGACCGAGAATCGAGAGGACCGCCGTCAGCGCATAGACGCCGAAGTCGTACCCCATCCCTGCGCCCGGGCGCAGGAGGAAAGGCAGGAACTCGTAGAGCAGGTCCAGTCCCCGGTTGAGCATGACCGTGAACCCGGTCGGCTGCCCGATCAGACCCTCAGCGATCGCTTCCGCCGCGGTCTGGACACCCGCGCCGAGAAAGGTGTCGGGGGCGCAGCCGAGGCGCAATCCCCGTGCCTCGGCCAGATCGGCCAGTCGCCGTGCGGACGTGTGATCAGCGGTGAGGGTCTTCTCCGAGAACACGTGCTTGCCGGCGTGCAGTGCACGTTCGATCACTTCGGCGTGCGCCTCGACCGGGGTAAGGTTCAGAATGAGGTCGATCGAACGATCATCCAGCATCTGCTCCAGGGTGTGCCCTGCGATGCCGAACTGCGCCGCCTTGGCGGCGATGCGGTCAGCGTCACGCGCACTGACGGCCACCAGCTCGAGGTTGCTGAACAGGCCCTGCGTGTTCCGCAGAAACGTGTCACTGATCATGCCGGTGCCGACGACACCCACCCGCATCGGTTCCATGCGTCGTTCCCTCCGTGTGCTCACCGACCGTGGTCGAGTGAGCTCGTGTATCGGGCTTCGGCCACCGCGACCGCCCCGTCGAGCACTTCGATACCCCACACGCGGCCGGTGAACCCGCCCGCGACCTCGGTCGAGAGGTAGCGTCCGTCGACGTCGCCGAGGCTCACGAACGAGCCGTCGGCCGTCTTCACCGCGAAGCCGACGCGGTCGGGCTCGGGGTGCGCGCCCCAGGGTTGCGGCGGCGGCCGGCGGAAGACGCGGATCTGCACCGTGACCCGTCCGGCGCCATCCAGCGGCAGGCTGTTGGCCGTCGACTCGATGGGGCCGGCCGACAACTGCAGCTCGGCGAGGTCGGGGGTGAGCTTCAGGCCGTACCAGTGCGCGTCGTCATGGCGCAGGATCGCCCGCGCCGACCCCGCGCTCACGTCAAGGTCGAGCTCGGCTTCCCACTCGATGTCGCGTGCTCGTGTCGCAAGGATCGACGGAGAGAGTCGGGATGCCTCATACTCGAGAACCGCACCGTCGGTGCCGGTGCGCGCGAAGTTCGATGGTGAAGCGCCGGGAGAGATCCAGCGCGGGTGAAATGCAGCATCCTCGAATCTGTCAATGAAGGTGTGGTCGACGACCGGTGCGTCGAACCGCGTTTCGTCGACGCGCGGCCAGCCGTCCACCCAGTCGATGCCCGCAAGGAAGGTCTCGCGGCCGTTGACATGGAACGCGGGGGTCATACCCCGCGGTCGCACGCCGAGGTACACCATCGCCCATGAGCCGTCGGGGCATTGCACGAAGTCGCCGTGGCCGGTGTTCTGCACCTCGTGGTCGGTGCTGCGGTGCGACATGATCGGGTTCGACGGCGTGCCCTCGAAAGGTCCGTCGATGTCGCGTGAGCGCGCCACCGAGATCACGTGCCCACGCTCGGTACCGCCCTCGGCGACGAGAAGATACCACCAGTCGCCGATGCGGTATCGGTGCGCTCCCTCGGTATGGGGGAGGCCCGTGCCGGCCCACAGCAGCCTCGGCTCCGACAGTGCTCGCCCGGTGGTGAGATCGACGGCGATCCCCGCCACGCCGTTGAGATCGGGGTGGAAGGACTTCCAGCTGAGGTGGGCGACACCATCCTCGTCCCACACCAGGTCGGGGTCGATTCCGACGGCGGCCGGGACGAACACCGGCTCGGACCACGGGCCTTCCGCCGACTCGGCGTGGACGATCAGCTGGCCGTCGAACGGCCGAGAGGTGTCGGTGGTCGCCAGCCAGAACCTGCCGCCGTGATGGCGCAGCGTCGGGGCGTAGATGCCGCTGTCCTTCGCGCCGACCGATGGCCGCAGCTGCGAGTCGCGATCCAGTGCGTTGCCGATCAGCTCCCAGTGGAGGAGGTTGGTGCTGCGATGGATGGGCACGCCGGGCGAGTACTCGAAGCTCGACGTCGCCAGGTAGTAGGTGTCGCCGACGCGGCAGATCGACGGGTCGGGATGGAATCCCGAGAGGATCGGCTCGGTCACGCCGTCACCGCCACGGTCGCGTCCGCCGGCGCCAGGCCCTCGGCGCTCGCCGCGATGCGCACCGATCCCTCACCGGTGGGTCGGAGGACGGCGAGCAAGCGACCCTCGAACGTCGTGTGCCGGGTCTGGCCATATGTCTCGACGTTGTCCGGGCGTGCGCTCCCGTAGCCGACGAGCTCGGCGGGGCCCGAGATCTCGATCGACACGGGACGGTCGACGGAGGTGACGAGCGTGCCCGCGGTGTCCGTCAGCTCGATCGGCACATAGATGAGCGATCCTGTCGCCAGGCGTGCCGCCTGGCTCTCGGGCGTCACCGTCAGCGACGGCTCTCCCACGGCCGGGTGCAGCGTAAACCGACCCGCCTCGACGCCGTCGCGGTAGCTCACCGCCGTCAGGTCGGACGCCGCATACGCAACGTCGAACCTCGCGAGGTAGCCCGCGTCGACCCCCGCCTGCTGACGGCCGAGCGATGTGTCGCCCAGGAGCAGCTCGACCTCGTCGCCGTCGGCGTACACTTCGACAGTCATCGGAGAGCCGGGCTCGAGGTCCCACGCCCAGGATCCGACGGTGTCGCTCCACGACCAGGTGCCGGTGAGCTGGCGGAGGTGACGGTTCTGCGGGCGACGCACGGCGATGTACGGCTCGGCGCGAAGTCCGAACACGATCTCGCGGAAGAACGAAGCGGGGCGGCGGAAGCCGGTGATGTCGAGGTCGCCGGTCCACGCCGTCAGCCACGGGTACTCGGCCTCGAGGGCGAGATCCTCGCCCTCCCATCGCGGGCGACCGATCCCCACCTCGCCGAGGTAGTCCCAGCCCACCCACGTGAAATCGCCCAGAACGTGGGAGTGCTCGAGCACGAGCGGCCAGTTCGTCGCAATACGGCCCGGATAGGTCTCGCTGCCGACGATGATGCGGTTCGGGAAAAGGTCGGCATCCAACGCATAGCGCGCGTCCCCGTAGTTCAGGCCGGCGACATCGAGCGTCGCGAATGCCTCCTCGGTGCGGCGGGTGACGAGGTCCGAGCGGTTCAGCTGGTTCATTCCGTCGGCCGACGAGGCCATGACATCGTTGACGCCACCGGAGGGAGCGCTGTCCTCGCCACCGCCCATGACGCCCATCGCCATCATCTTGAGGACGTCGTCGAGCACCGAGACGAATCCGTTGACACCGTTGGTCGTGTAGCGGTGCGGGTCGAGTGCGCGGATCCTGTCGACCATCGCGCGGCTGATCCCGGCACCGTGGCGGTTGCCGGTCTCGGGGATCTCGTTGCCGATGGAATAGAGGATCACACTCGGATGGTTGCGGTCACGGCGCACCATCGCGTCGATGTCCTTCACCCATGATTCGGCGAAGCTGATCGTGCTGTCGAACGAGGACTTCTGCACAGTCCAGACGTCGTACACCTCGTCCATGACGAGCATGCCGACTTCATCACACGCGTCCAGCATCGCGGTGCTCATGATGTTGTGGGCGCTGCGGATCGCGTTGAACCCGGCTTCTTTGAGCTTGCGGATCTTGCGCAGCTCGGCATCGGCGTACACGGCCGTGCCGAGCACGCCGTTGTCGTGGTGGATGCACGCGCCTCGCAGTTTGACGCTCTCGCCGTTGATGCTCAGACCCCGCTTCGGGTCGAGCTGAAGCGCGCGGATGCCGAGGCTCACGCGCTCTTCGTCGAACGCGACCGCGTCGCCCTCGCGCAGTTCGATCGCGGCCGCGTACAGATACGGGTCGTCGACGCTCCAGAGGTTCGGGACGGCGACGTAGGCGCGCAGGCGGACGATAGCCTCACCGCCGGCCGGAATCGTGATCGGGGCATCGTCACTCGCGACGACCCCACCTGAGGCATCCCGGATCGTCAGCCGGGCGCGCACGGTGCGGGTCTCGTTGGTGCGGTTGGCGACGGGGGCAACCGCCTCGACGACGGCGCGCTCGGCGTCGATGTCCGGAGTTGTGACGTGGATCGCGCCCGGGACGATGTGCAGCAGTTCGCGCACGTCGAGCACGACGTCGCGGTAGATGCCGGCGCCGGCATACCATCGCGAGTCGTCGTGAGTGCGCGCTTCCACGCGAATCGAGTTGGACTGTCCGTAGACCAGGAATGGGGATGCCAGGACATCGAACGGTGCGTATCCGTTCGCCTGGTGCGCGGCGAAGCCGTCGTTGATGAACACCATCGCGTCGCGGTAGACGCCGTCGAAGCGCAACCACACCGACTTCGATCGCCATTCCTCGGGAACATCGAACGTCTTGTTGTATGCGTACCCTCCGCTGGGGAAGAACGCGCCCTTGCCGGGGTTGTCGGCGGAGCGGGGCTCAGAGATGAGAGCATCGTGCGGAAGTGTGATCTGCTTCGGCTTCGTGGTCTGCGTGAGCCGAGCGAACGGGCTCACCTGTGGGCCGACAGTCCAGTCGTGGTTGAAGTCGTACGAGGTCACGCGTTCTCCTTGGTGTGTGCGACCGAGGTCGCAGGCTCTGAGGTCGGGCTGGGGATCCGGAGGTGATGCCGCAGCGGAACGATGGTGATGAGGCTCAGCAGAACCAGGCCCGCCGCCGTGAAGTACATGGCGGCGTAGTCGCGGCCGAACACAGCAAGCACGCCCGCTGCCACGAACGGGCCGATTGCCTGCGGCAGCTGATTGGACAGCCCGAGGACGGCGAGGTAGCGGCCGTTGCGGCGCTCGCCGGGGATGACGTCGAACTGCAGGGCCTGGCCGACCGCGCTGTAGACGCCGATGGCGAACGAGTTGATGCCGTTGCCGACGAGATACTGCGGAACGCTGGACGCGGTGGCGATGACGACGAGCCCGAGGGCGAGCAGAACCGTGCTCGCGACGATGAAAGGCAGTCGGGACGAGCTCCGATCGGAGAGGGTGCCGCACGTCACGCCGCCGAGCGTCGAGACGGCGACGCCGATGACCCCGCCGAGTGACATCGTCGCGGCGATCTGCGCAGAGTCGAGCGCGATGTTCGTCGACAGGAAGTAGACCGAGTACAGCGTCATGAACGCCACGCCGAGGAAGAAGATCGCGCGATTCCACCAGACCCACGCGAATCGCGGGCTCCGTCGTGGGTGCACCCAGTAGCCCTCGAGCATCTCGACCACGCGAAGCGGGGTCGTCGAGGGCTCAACCGGCGGGTCGTGCATCACCAGAATGAGGACACCGCCGCCCAGGAGCGCCGCGATGCTCGGAATCGCGAACATGAGCGGGGGAGTCGTGGCGACCGCGCCCGCCAGGAGGACGCCGACGACCGGGCCGAGATAGATGACGGCGGTGCTGACGCCCAGCACTTTGCCTCGCTGGCGCTGCGGGAGCCGATCGCTGAGGTAGACCATCACCATGCTGTTGGCGGCGCCGTAGCCGATGGCGGCGATGCACCACCCGAGGACGAGTGCGACCGGCGACGGGATGCCGATCATGATGATGCTTCCGATGGATCCGGCGACCAGACCGGAGACGAGCCATGTCCGGCGGGGGCCGAGGCGCACAGTCGTTCGATCGCTGAGTGCGCCGATGAGCGGCCCGACGAGCAGCGACGCGACGCTCGACCCTCCGATCGCGGCGGCCAGGAGAGCATCGCGCGACGCCGACGCGGTGTCTTGCAGCCAGATGGCGAGCGAGTACGTGGTCGGCGTGATGAGGGCGACGGAGATCGTGAGCTGTGCGAGCAGCACCGCGAGGACCTGCAGGACCGGCATGCGCTCGCGGGTGGAGCGTGTCGACATGCCCTCCGCCACAGGTGCCGCGGGCACGCTCGGAGTCATCTGCATCGCATCTGGTTCCATCGCCGCCTCCGCGCGTCGTTCGTCCGCCGTTCGACAAACAGTACAGCGGTCTGTTTCTTCGAGCAAGCGGATGTCGCGATCTCGGCTGGTGGGTTCAGGCGGTGGGGTCCGGAGTCGGCTTCAGCCCGAGCTGCGCGAGGAAGTACTGCACCTCATCGACCATGTCGATCGACTCCGGGTCATACAGCCATTGGAGCTGGATGCCGTCGAGGAGCGCGACGAGCGCGGTCGCTGCGCGGGCCGGATCGACGGACTCCGGAAGTCGACCGTCCGCGCGGAACCCCTCGAGCACCTCCTGTGAGCGACGGCGAGCCCGCTCATACCGGTCGCGGAAGAAGGCGTGGGCCGAGTGCTCGGGGTCGCTCGCTTCAGCCGAGAAGCGGGTGTAGAGCTGCACGAGTCCTGGTACTGACGCGCTGATCCGGGGGAGATCGGCCAGTTGCGGCGCGCTGCCCTCGGTGACGCCGCTCTGCATCTGAGCCTCGTCTGATTGATCTCGTCGGCGGAGGATCTCGGCGAAGAGTTCCTCTTTCGAGCCGAAGTGATGCAGGAGGCCCGTCTTGCTGAGGCCGGCCGCCTCCGCAAGCTCACGTATGGTCGCGCGGTTGTAGCCCTTTTCGGCGACGACTCTCAGTGCAACGGTCAGGATCTCTTCGGTCTTCGCGATGCCCTTGGGGTATTTGGTCACGACCATCAGCGCATCGTAGCGCCAAGATCACGCTTGACAAGAAAACAGACCGGTGTACTGTTTGTGTGAATCGCCGCCGACTCACCGGTCAGGGGCTCCGTCGAGCAAAGGAATCCATGCCCAGCCTGCCTGTCATCCCGTCCCCCGCCGTCGTCGTCCTCGGGGAGGGTGCGCTGCGCATCTCAGACCTGACGACGATCACCGTGAGTGACGAGCGCGCGCTGACGCTCGCGACACGATTCCGGGAAGATCTCGCACGCTGGGGTGGCCCCATGCTCGGCGATGTCTCGGTGACGCGTGAGCGCGTGGGCGCCTCCGTGCGTTTCGTGCTGACGAGCACCGACACCGACCCCCGGTGGCCCGGGACCCCCGGTGTCGATGACGCGCACACCGTGGTGGTCGATGAACAGGGCGTCGTGGTCGAGTCGGCGCATCTCTCGGGGCTCGTCCGAGGTGCGGCGTCCGTCATCCAGCTTCTCGCGCGAAGCGAGGGCGACCTCGGGCTCGTGCGTTTCGAGGATCGCGCTCGCTGGAGCTGGCGCGGACTCTCCGTCGACGTCGTGCGGTGGTTCGTGCCCTATGAGCAGCTCAAGCGCATCGTGGACCTGCTGGCGCTCTACAAGTTCAACGTGCTGCATCTGCACCTGAGCGACAACGAGGGCTGGCGGCTCGAGATCCCGGGCTGGCCGATGCTCACCACCGGCGAGGGCGACACACGCGAGTACCTCACGCTCGACGAGTACGACGACCTCGTGGCGTACGCCGCCGATCGTTTCATCACGGTGGTTCCTGAGATCGACATGCCCGGCCATGTCGCTGCCGCGCTGCGCGCCTATCCCGAGCTCAACCCGATCGATGCCGCGGGGCTGGAAGGGCCGTTCCCCATCGCCAACCTTTCTCCGGACTCTGACGCCGCGTGGCGATTCCTCGACGACGTCTTGCGCACACTCGCTGCCCACACGCCCGGTCCTTTCATCCATGTCGGTGGTGACGAGGCGTTCGGAATGGACGCCGATGCTCACGCCGCCTTCGTCAATCGCGCCATCGCGACGGTGAAGCAGCTGGGGAAGCAGTCGATCGGCTGGCAGGAGACGAGCCGGGCCGACGTCGGTCCAGACCACATCGCGCAATACTGGGTCGACTTCAAGGTCGAGGGCGACAAGGCCCCCGAGTCGGGATCGAAGTCGCTCGACGACGTGTCGGAGTCGAGCATGGCGGCGCTGGCCGCCCACTTCGCCGAGGCGATGCTCGACGGCGAGCGGATCAACAGCAAGGGCTCTCGCCTGCTGGTGTCGCCATTGTCCCGGGCATATCTCGATCGACCCCACGGAGAGCGCTCCTGGAGCGACGCCCAGGAGGCCCTGCGGGCGCGCCTCGGGTTGCAGTACTACCCGGGGACCGCCGTGCGTGACTACCTCGAGTGGAATCCGGCCGAGATCCTCCCGGCGATCGACGAGAGCCGGATCGTCGGCGTCGAGACTGCGATCTGGTGTGAGAGCGTCAAGGACCTCGCCGACCTCGAGGCGCTCTTGCTGCCGCGTCTTCCTGCGATCGCCGAGGTGGGTTGGTCGGCGAAGCCGACGTCGTGGGATGAGTATCGTGAACGCCTCGCGCAGCACGCCCCGCTGTGGACCGCCCAGGACTGGCGCTGGTTCGAAGTCGAAACCGTCGACTGGATACGGCGGTGACCTTCGCCGGAAGGATCCCGCGTGTGACCGGAGGTGAGATCGCGGTCGGTCTCGATGTCGGAGGCACCAAGGTCTTCGGCGTCGCGATCGACGATGCCGGCGTGGTCGTCGCCAGCACGATGCTGGCGACGCAGCGAGGCGAGGCAGGCGTGCTCGCCGGTGTCTGTGAGGCGGTCGACGACCTCGTCGCACAAACCGGAGGCGCAGCGGTCGGGAGCATCGGCATCGGGATCCCCGGCGTCGTGGATGTCGACAGCGGCATGGTCGAGCATTCGATCAACCTGGGCCTCCACCACATGGCGCTCGCAGCTCGTGTCATGGAGACGCTCGGTGTCCCCACGGCCGTCGACAACGATGTGATCCTCGCCGCCGTCGGCGAAGCAGCTCGCCGGCCCGGCATCGGATCGCTCTCGCTGCTGAGCATCGGGACTGGCTTCGCCGCGGGATCCGTCATCGACGGAGAGCCGGTGCGCGGGTCGCGGGGGGTTGCCGGGGAGATCGGACACCTTCCGGTCGATCCACATGGGCCGGTGTGCGGGTGCGGGCAGCGAGGATGCCTCGAGCTGTTCGTGTCCGGATCGGGGATCGCGCGAATGTGGCCGGTCTCGGAGGGCCACGCGGCACTCGACCTGGCCTCTCGTGCTGCGGCGGGTGAGCCCGACGCCGTCACGGTGTTCGGTCTCGTGATCGATCGGCTCGCCTGGGCGATACAGCAGGTCGCGCTGAGCACCGACCCCGAGTGCATCGTCGTCGGCGGTGGAGTCGCCGCCCTCGGCGGCCTGGTGTTCGAACCGCTCGAAGAGCGTCTGCGCCGCGCCGAGGAGTGCTCGGCCTTTGTTGCTTCCCTGCAGCTGATCCGCAGGGTCGAGCCGGGCTCCGGCCCGGAGACAGCAGCCGCCGGAGCTGCCCGATACGGCCGCCGTGTCGCTGTCGGGCGGCGAGCGGCCGGACGAGTGACCGGGTGACCCAGAAATGTGTTACCCACTCGAAACAATAAAAATCTCGCTGTAACGAAAATTTGGATACAGTTCCAGGAACGCCTAGATAACGTTCTACGTATTCTGAGGCGGGCGGCGCGGCGAGATGCCAACCGATGCACCACCAAGGCACCAACAAAGGAGTTCACACCACGATGAATGCAATGACCAGAAGAGGAGCGCGGATCGCCGCACTCCTGACCGGCGCCGCGCTGGCCGTCTCGCTGACGGCGTGCGCGGCGGATGACTCCGTCACCGGCGAAGAGGGCTCCGAGACCCACGACCTCATCGTGGGCGCGATGGGCGGCCCCGCGAGTCTCGACCCGGCCATGCTCTACGAAGGGCAGTCGGCCTACGTGTGGAGCGCCGTGTACGACACGCTCCTGGCCAAGAACCCTGAGACCGGAGAGATCGAGGGGAACGCGGCTGAGAGCTGGGAGTACTCCGAGGACGGCCTCACCCTCACACTCAAGATCCGCGAGGGGATGACCTTCAGTTCGGGCGATCCGGTCGACGCGGAGGCCGTCGCCGCCTCGATGAACCGTACGCGCACCACACCCGGAACCCAGCAGTCGCGATTCGCGATGGTTTCGGACGTCGTGGCAGTCGACGACTCCACTGTCGAGGTGCAGTTCACGGAGTTCGACCCTGCCTTCCTGGAGACGCTCTTCAACGCGACCGGCGTCATCGGTGACCCGGCCACGGTCGAGGACGAGGCGACTGCGACTGACCCGGTCGGCTCCGGCCCGTACACGCTGAGCGACGAGACCGTCGCGGGCACGGCGTACGTGCTCGAGAAGCGCGACGAGTACTGGAACGCCGACGCGTTCCCGTTCGACACGATCACCGTCAAGGTCTTCGCCGACCCCACTGCGCAGATCAACGCGCTGCAGGCCGGCGAGATCTACGCGGCAACCGTGAACCCGCAGATGATCGCCCCGTTCGAGGCGGACGCCGAGACGTTCTCCTTCCAGACGGTGACAGGCGCCACGATCGCTGAGCTCGTCATCCTCGACCGCACCGGTGAGCGCATCCCCGCTCTGGGCGACGAACGCGTGCGCCAGGCCATCAACATGGCCATCGATCGCGAGGGCATGGTCTCCTCCTTGATGCCCGACACCGGCGCTGCCACGAACCAGCTGTTCGGCCCGACCGGCAACGCGTACATCGAGGAGCTCGACAGCTACTTCGATTACGACGTCGAGGCTGCCAAGGAGCTCATGGCAGACGCAGGGTACGCCGACGGCTTCACCCTGCCGATCCCGAGCACCTACCTTTCGACCCGCTTCGAGCCGCTCCTCTCCGACCAGCTGAGCGAGATCGGCATCACGGTCGAGTGGGTCCCGACACCTCCCAACGAGATGGACGGCATCAACTTCTCCGGCAAGTACGGCGCGACCATCGCGTTCGGCTCGTTCACCGGTGGTGACCCCGGCATTCTGGAGCAGAACTTCGGATCCGGGCAGAACAACCCGTCGGGCTACACCGACGATGTCATCGACGCTGCGATGGAGGAGATCCACGGCTCGATCGACCAGGACGCGGCTGCCGAGGCGTATCGGACCCTGAACCAGCACGTCGTGGAGATCGGGCTCACCGCACCGTTCGCCCGCATCGACACGATCTGGGTTCTGCGAGACGGCGTGGCCTACCTCGACAGCGGTGCAAGCACCATGAACGAGATTCGCGTGTTCGGACTCGCCGAGTCCGACTGATCCGGAGCGCGGCCGGGCGACATCAGCGCCCGGCCGCGCAACCCGAGGAGCTTCCCTTGATCGGCTACATCCTGCGACGCGTGGGCACGACGCTCATCCTCGTGCTCGTCGTCACCTTCATCACCTTCCTCCTGCTGAGCACTTCCTTCGAGAGCGTCGCGCAGCGTCTCCTGGGCGACTCTGCCAACCCCGAGACCACCGCGGCCATGATGGCCGAACTCGGCCTGGATCGTCCCGTACCGGTTCAGTACGGCGAATGGCTCGTCACTGCAGTCCAGGGCGATTTCGGCAACTCGATCTACAACGGACTCGACGTCGGAACCACGGTCTTCCAGCGGCTGGCTGTGACGCTGTCGCTCATCATTCCGGCACTCGTCATCACCGCACTGATCAGTGTGAGCCTCGGAGTCTGGGCGGCTTCGCGCGGGGGGTTCCCCGATCGGTTCGCCCAGGGGGTCTCACTCGTGGGGTACATCGTCCCCGGTCTGCTTCTGGCGATCGTGCTGGTGCTCGTGTTCGCGGTGAACCTGAAGTGGCTCCCCGCCACCGGCTACGTGCCGATCACGACGAATGTCGTCGGATGGGCGCGCAGCATCACCCTTCCCATCATCGTTCTCGTCGTCGCCAGCGTCGCCAGCCTCACGTCACAGGTGCGCGGCACCATGATCGACGAACTCCGCAAGGACTACGTCCGCACCCTCCGCACCCGCGGAGTCTCGACGGGCCGGATCATCTACAAACACGCGCTGCGCAATGCCGCCGGCCCCGCGTTGACGGTCCTCTCGCTCGAATTCGTCGCGATGTTCGGCGCTGCGCTCATCATCGAGAACGTGTTCGGGCTTCCCGGTATCGGATCGTTCAGCTTCGACGCAGCCCTCCAGGCTGACATTCCCATGCTCCTCGGTCTCACGGTGGTCTCGGTGCTGATGGTCGCGACCGTCAACCTCGTCACCGACCTCGTGAACACCTGGCTCAACCCGAAAGTGAAGCTGTCGTGACAGATAACAAGACTGCACCGCTTGCGATGCCGCCTACCACCGAGGCGATCGCGCTCGCGAGGACTGCCGCGCCCGAGAAGCGCATGGGGCCGTTCCGCCGCCTGATGCGCGATCCTCAAGCGATCATCACTGCGAGCATCCTCACAGTGATCGTCCTGGCCGGCATCCTCGCGCCGATCCTGGCGCCACATGGCCCCAACGACGCCGACGTCTATGCGGTGAACGCGCCGATCGGAACGCCCGGCCACCCCCTCGGCGGTGACGGTGAAGGCCGCGACATCCTCTCGCGTCTTCTCTACTCGATCAACACGAGCACGGTCTCGGCGATCATCGGGACCGGCGTCGCGGTGCTCGTGGGTGTGACGTTCGGTCTGGTCGGCGGCTATTTCGGCTCGCGCACTCGCGCGACCACCGAATGGATCTTCAACCTGCTGATGACGTTCCCCGGGATGCTGCTGCTGATCATGCTGATGCCCGTCACCGGTGGTGACTACCGCGTCACGATGCTGATCTTCGGTGTACTGCTCTCGCCCGGGATCTACCGCATCGTCCGCAACGCGGTGCTCGGAGTGAAAGAGGAACTCTACGTCGACGCGGCGCGAGTCTCCGGCCTCACGACATCTCGCATCCTGTTCCGCCACGTCCTGGTGGTCGTGCGCGGGCCGGTGATCATCGCGGCGGCCTTCATGGCCGGGGCGGCGATCGGCCTCCAGTCGGGCCTCGCCTTCCTCGGCGTGGGTTCGAAGGACATCCCGAGCTTCGGCGCGATGATCGCGTCGGGGTTCCAGAACCTCTATCTCGCCCCGATGCAGTTCGTCTGGCCCAGCATTCTGCTCGGACTCATGACCGCCTCGCTGGTGCTCCTGGGCAATTCCCTCCGCGATGCGTTCGAGGGTTCGCGTCCTGTCGCATCCAAGATGGGAGCGGGCCAGCGGGTCGCGACGACGACGACGCCGTCCGCGGTCGTCGGAGGCGACGGACCCGTGCTGCGCGTGAGCGATCTGGGCATCGCCTATCCCCAACCCGACGGCAGCGTCGTGGAGGTCGTCAAGGGCGTGACGTTCGACCTCGAGCGCGGGGAGACGCTCGGTCTTGTCGGTGAGTCCGGCTCGGGGAAGACTCAGACAGCTTTCGCGGTGCTGGGCGTCTTGCCCAACGAGGCGATCATCACCAGCGGATCGATCCTCTTCGAGGGTCGGGAACTGCTCGGCCTGGATGACAGGCAGATGTCGGCGTTGCGCGGGCGAGCGATCGCCTATGTGCCCCAGGAGCCGATGTCGAATCTCGATCCGTCCTACACGATCGGCTCTCAGCTCATCGAGAGCCTGCGGGCGACTCAGCGGGTGTCGCGGGCCGAGGCGAAGGAGCGCATACTCGCACTGCTCGATCGCTGCGGTATCGCCGACCCGCACCGTGCCTTCGGATCTTATCCGCACGAGATCTCGGGCGGCATGGCGCAGCGTGTGCTGATCGCCGGTGCCGTCGCGAGCCGTCCGAAACTGCTCATCGCGGACGAGCCGACAACGGCGCTCGATGTCACGGTGCAGGCCGAGATCCTCGACCTGCTCAGGGAGCTGCAGGGCGAGCTCGGCATGGCCGTGCTTCTGGTCACGCACAACTTCGGCGTTGTCGCCGACAGCTGCACAAGCCTGGCGGTGATGCGATCGGGAGAGATCGTCGAAACAGGCAAGACGATCGATGTCTTCCGGGCACCGACGCACGAGTACACGGTCGGGCTGCTCGACAGCATCCTCGATGAGGACAAGGTCCGAGAAGAACTGACGCCGACCGCGGAGGAGATGGTGCGATGACCCAGACGCTTCTCGAGGTCGACGACCTCCGCGTCAGCTTCCCTGGCAAAGGCTTCCGGGCGAAGCCTGTCGAGGTGGTCCACGGCGTCTCGCTGGAGATCGCACGGGGCGAAACGCTGGGCATCGTCGGAGAGTCGGGATCCGGCAAGACCACGATCGGTCGTGCTGTGCTCGGGCTCGTGCCGCCCAGCGCCGGGAGGATCTCATTCGACGGGCATGACATCACGCATGCAGGCAAGCGCACCCGCCGCGCCCTGGCGCGGGACATCCAGGTGATCTTCCAGGATCCGTACACGTCATTGAACCCTGCGATGACGGTCGGAGACATCCTGACCGAGCCGCTTGTCGCGCAGGGCAGAACGCAGCGCGACGCGAGGGAACGCGTGAAGTCGCTGCTCGACCACGTCGGCCTTCCCTTCAACGCCTCCGAGCGACTGCCACGCGAGTTCTCTGGAGGACAGCGTCAGCGTGTGGCCATCGCTCGCGCGCTCGCACCGGATCCGCGCCTCATCGTGTGCGATGAGCCGGTATCGGCGCTCGACCTGTCGACGCAGGCTCGCGTGCTCGACCTGCTCATCGATATCCAGCGGGAGACAGGGGTGGCTTACCTGTTCGTGTCGCATGATCTTGCCGTCGTGCGACACATCAGTCACCGGGTGGCTGTCGTCTATCGTGGCGACATCGTCGAGACCGGGCCGGCCGCAATGGTCACCCGCTCGCCTGAGCACACCTACACCCAGAGGCTGTTGCTTGCGGCGCCGATCGCCGACCCCGAGCGACAGGCCGAGCGTCGCGCCGAGCGCCGTGCGGCCCTGGATTCCGAACTCGTCTAAAGCTCCGTGGCACGCTGATGCGGGCGCGCGTGCACCGGCCTGCTGTGCTCGACGTGCGGCGGCCGGTGCACGCGTGCGCATGTCACTCTTTCAGGGCGGGGATGTACTGGCTCAGATAGGCACCGAGCGCCACCGACGGGCGAGTAGTGGTGCGATCGTAGATGTGCTGAAGGTGAAGCCCGTCACTGAGCGCCATGAACGACCCGGCGAGCTCGGCGTCGGACATCGCCGCATCGACCTCGCCGCGAGCGCGGAGCTCGCCGAACACCGCGGCGAGGAAGCCGCGCCACTCGGTGTAATTGCTCATGTAGTGTTCGTGCGCGGGATGGCGAGGGTCGGTCGCCTCAGCTTGCAGCACCGTGCGCATCTCGACGAGATTCGGCGCTTCCTCCAGCGCTGCCTCCTGAGCCAGCACCGCGCGGAGCAACGTGATCGGATCGTCGCCGGTGATCGCATCGGATGACCGGTGTTCGTGTCGCTCGAGGACGGCGATCAGGAGGTCTTCGCGCGTCGGGAAATGATGCACGAGTCCTCGGTCGGTGATGCCCGCCAACTCTGCGATGTCCTTGATCGTGGTGGCGCGGAATCCGTTCGCTGCATACAGCACCTCGCACGCGTCGACGATCCGCTCTCGGGTTCGAGCCGTCTTCGCGTACGGGCCTCGGCGACGACCGTTCCCCGCGGATGCGACCGCCGAGTCATCCACTGTGGTCGCGTCTTCCATCGGCCCCCGTCGTCCTGTCACTGTGATTTCAGTCTACGTCCGAATATCTCGTTGAAATGGAGTATTCGGCCAACATTCTTCTACGCTGACACCATGCCATCTGTGCGCCCCTACCGAGTTGAAGACGCCGCCGACCTCGCCCGCATCTGCCTTGCCACCGCCGACAACGGCGGAGATGCGACCGGCCAGCTCGATGATGACGACATCCTCCCCGAGTTGTTCGTGCTCCCGTACGTCACCCGGCATCCCGACCTCGCGTTCATTCTGTGCTCCGACGACGACCGACCGATCGGTTATATCGTCGGCACGGATGACACGTCCGCGTTCGAAGCCTGGTTCGGCGCCGAGTGGTGGCCGCGTAACGCCCAGCGCTGGCCGATGCCGGCGTCGTTCACGACCCGAACTGCGGGGATGATCGCGTACGGCTACTCTCGCGGGCATGCGTCCGCGGCCGAGTTCGCGAAGTTCCCGGCCGAGCTGCACATCGATCTTCTGCCCGAAGGTCAGGGAGCGGGCTGGGGTCGGGTGCTGATCGGTCACCTCGCGGCCGCGCTGCGAGAGCGCGGCGTCGCCGGAGTTCGCGCCGGTGTGTCGAAGGAGAATCCGGGCGCCCTCGCGTTCTACCCCCGTGTGGGGTTCGAGAACATCGCGTCGGACGAGCGCAGTCAGACGTTCGGTCTGCCCCTCGACTGACTAGCCGGGAGGTGAGGGTCGAGCGGCAGCATCCAGCTCCGCGAACGCACGATCGAGGATCGTGCGCAGCGAATGGCTGTCGGTTCGGATCCAGCGTGCCCAACAGCGATCCAGCGCGGCGACGGCGGCCGTCGAGAGCACCTCGGCTGCGAAGGGTTCGGTTCCTCGCTCGGCTAGGACCTCGGCGAGCGCCTCGATCTGCGGTCCGCGTGCGCCCTGCAAGCGGGCGCCGACTGCGGGAATCGACTGGATGAGCCGCATCCGCTTGCGCTGGAGGTCGGGGGCGGCTTCGGCGGCGGTCACGGAGGGTTCGAAGGCCGCGCGCAGTTGTCGCCACGTCGATTCGCCCGAATCGCGTGGTGCGTCGCGCAGGGCATCGGCGAACTGCGCTGTGGGGCCGAGCATTACGGAGACGATCACGTCGTCCTTGGACCCGAGGTGACGGAAGAAGGACGCGCGAGAGATGCCCAGGCTTCGGGCGAGTTCGTCGGCGGTGAGGTCGTCGTATCCGTGCTCGAGGATCACGGCGAAAGCCGCCGCGAGAAGCTCCGTGCGCATCGCCTCGTGGGCGCGAGCTCTGATCTCGGTTCTCACGCGTGATAGCTTATCTGATACTGCGTCTCAAACTAGACACTTAGTCGCCACATATGGAGGTGCGCCATGGTCGAGTCCGTCGTCGACACCGTCTACAGCAGAACACGTCAGAACCTGGTGGTCGCAGTGCTCGCGTTCGCCGGGATGGGGGCGTCGTTCATGCAGACGATCCTGATCCCCATCCAGGGCAGACTGCCGGAGCTGCTCGACGCTCCTGCCGCAGACACAGCGTGGGTCATCACGGCAACCCTGCTCGCATCGGCGATCGCGGTGCCGATCGCCGGAAAGCTCGGCGACATGTTCGGCAAGCGTCGGATCGCGTTGGTCCTGCTGGCGATACTGACGGTCGGATCGATCGTTTGTGCACTGTCGCCCGACCTGATCTGGATGATCGTCGGGCGCGCGCTCCAGGGGATGGGCATGGGCGTCATCCCACTCGGGATCGCCCTCCTGCGTGATGTCGTGGACGCCTCCCGTCTCGGTACTTCGATCGCGCTGGTCAGCGCGACGCTCGGTGTCGGCGGAGCGCTCGGGCTGCCGATCAGCGCATTGGTGACGGATCGCTTCGACTGGCACGTCCTCTTCGTCTTCGCAGCGGTCATCGCCTCGATCTCCCTGATCCTCGTCGTCGTGGCGGTCCCCGTCGCCGGCACCCCGGTCGGAGGACGCGTCGACCTGATCGGCGCGTTCGGGTTGAGCGTCGGCCTCGTCGGGCTGCTGCTGGCCGTCTCGCAGGGCAATACGTGGGGTTGGCTGTCGACGCCGACCTTGCTGAGTGCCGGCATCGGCCTCCTCGCGCTGATGCTGCTGGTCTGGTACGAGCTGTCCACAGCCAATCCGCTCATCGATGTGCGCGTGAGCCTACGGCCCGCTGTGCTCACAACGAATATCTCGTCAGTCGCGATGGGGTTCGCACTGTTCTCATCGAGCATCGCCTTTCCGCAGTTGCTTCAGGTGCCTGAATCCGCCGGAGGCCTGGGTATGGAACTGCTCCCCGCGAGTCTGCTGCTCGTGCCGTCGGGACTCGCGATGCTCGCGATGTCGCCAATCGCGGGTCGCATCCAACGGATCGCCGGGCCGAAGCCGCTTCTGGTCGCGGGAGCGCTGGTGCTCGTCGTCGCCTACGCGGTCAGCGCGTTCGTCCCGCTGCATGCGTGGACGATCGCGGTCATCAATGCTGTGATCGGCGCAGGCGTGGGGCTGGGTTACGCCGCGATGCCGGCACTCATCATGGGTGCGGTTCCCGTGAGCGAGACCGGGGCGGCGAATGGTCTCAACACGCTCATGCGATCGTTCGGAACCACGGTCGCGGCGGCCGTCGTCGGAGCGATCCTGGCCGGGGCATCGGGCAGTGATGTCGCCGGATCGTTCCAGGTCGTCTTCATCCTCGGGCTCGTCGCAGCAGCAGTCAGCGCCGGGGTGGCGCTGCTGATCCCGAGAGCACGCCTGGTTCGAGGAACGCCGGCGGGTGATGTGCCTGCCGACACTGCGGTCAGGGCTGCCGTCGAAACCGTGTCCGCGAGATAACCTGAGCCTCCCCGCCAAGTGCACCGCCAGTTCAGCCGGTGCCCGTGTCACGCTGCTCAGAAGGAGTACACCACGCATCGGCTGATGCCCGAACTCTCGTCCTCCGCAGCGATCGGCAACCAGCCGGTCGCAGCGTGACCTCGAGTTGGATGCATCCACGCCGACCCCGCGAGCGACTCGTCACCGTTGAGGCGTCGACACGGCCTCAGGTCCCCGTTCTCGACACTCAACTCGTCGACGGTGGGGATCCCGATGCGTGCGCCGTCGCCCGCGATGGGTTCGAGGGAGAAGCCGCGCCCGACCGCGAGACACTCGTCGGCGCCCGTGCGCACGACCACGCCGCATCAGTGATGGCGCCACCGCTCCGACCGGGCCGGAGTCCACGCCGAACGGCGAGGCGCCGAAGGCTCCGTGCGCGTCGACTTCCAGCATGACGCGCGCGGCGCCCGTGTCGTCGCGGCGCATCTCAGGAATCAGCAGGGCGTCGTCGTTGGCAGCCGACCAGCGTCGGCACGGGAGCTCAGCCGACGGTGACGACGCTGAGGAACGAGCGCTCGCCGCTCTTCAGGGGCAGCCGTGCACCGGTCACTTCGATCTCGGTCGCGAGTGCTGGGGTCTCGGAATCGAATCCCATCCACAGCTTCAGGGGGCCGGGATCGACGGTGAAGGCGCCGTCGAGTGCTGTGTAGCCGAACTGGCGTGCCTGCACCTCGAATGACACGCGGACCGAGGCCGAGGCATCCAGCTCGACCCGCTGGAAGCCCGCCAGCTGCTGCGCGGGGCGGGTGACGCCGAGGCCGAAGGCGCCCGCGTACAGCTGTACCACCGTCGCGCCGGCGCGCCCGCCGGTGTTCCGGACCGTCGCGCTGATCCGCACGGACCCGTCGGTCGTCATCGTGCGGTCGGCCTCGAGATCGATCAGCTCGAATGACGTGAAGCTCTCGCCGCGGGCGAACCCGTAGAGCGGGGTGGCCTCCGTGTCGAGGTAGTGGTGCGTGACGTCCGGCGGAAGCGGCTTGCGGTAGCCGGTGCCGCTGCGCTGATGGTGATAGACCGGGATCTGACCAGGGGAGCGCGGGATGCTGTACGCGAGCTTTCCGCTGGGATTCACCTCGCCGAACAGCACGTCCGCGACGGCATCCGGTCCGAACGGACCGCCGAAGGGCGCGACGACGAGTGCGCGCGACGCGCGCACGGACTCGGGCAGGACATAGGCCCGACCCTGCGTGAGCACGGTGACCACGGGTGTCCCGGTCGCAGCGACCGCGTCGGCGAGTCGCGTCTGGGCCGCGGGCAGCGAGATGTCGGCCGAGTCGCTGCCTTCACCCTCCGTCCGCTCACCGTTGAACCAGAGACTCGCGCCACCCAGCGCCAGGATCACGATGTCGGCGCCGTCGGCAGTGGCGACCGCGCGGTCGAACTCTGCGTCCGTGAGGTCCGCGGTCAGTGAGGCTCCGCGCTCGACGACGACCGACGCAGCCCGCTCGGCCAGGACCTCGCCAAGCGACCGGGCGCCGAGGCGGTCGCGCACGTAGTGCTCTCCCGGGCCGCCGGCGAACACGGTATTGTTCCACTCGACCATGGCCGGGTCGACGCCGATCATGTTTCCCATGCCGCCCGACGACATGTGCACCATCATGTCTCGGAACGCGGGGTAGGAGTACGTCGCGAACTGGTTCACGACGTTGTCGGCGTGGGGCCCGATGACCGCGATCTTCGCGCTGGGGGACAGCGGAAGGATGCCGTCGTTCTCGAGCATGACCACCGACCTGCGGGCGAGTTCGCGCGAGACGTCGACGCCCTCGGCGGCGACGGAGGCGACATCGATGCGCTCGTGCGGATAGGGATTCTCGAAGAGGCCGATGCGGAACTTTGCAGTGAGCACCCGGTGCACGGCGGTGTCGAGATCCGCCACATCGGCGCGACCGGCTTCCACCTCGGCGGCGAGCGCCTCACCGAAGCCGAACGGCACGGGGAACTCGGTGTCGAGTCCCGCGTGGATCGCGAGCCGGCCCGCTTCCCCGGGGGTGAGAGCCGCGCGCTGTCGATCGACGAACTGCTCGATCGTGCCGTAGTCGGCTGAGACGAACCCGTCGAAGCCGAACGTCTCGCGCAGCAGGTCGGTGAGAACGGCGCGGGATGCCCCGGCGGGGACGGCATCGACATCGCTGTACGAGTTCATGACCGACTGCAGATTCGCCAGGTGGATCGCGGCTTCGAAAGCGAAGCCGTGGAGGTCGCGGGTGCGACGAGACCCTCCCTCGTAGGCGGCGAGGTTGCTGCCGCCCTCGGGAGCGCCGTATCCGATGAAGTGCTTGGCGGTGGCGATGACACCCTGCGTGAGGTCGTCGGACTGGAGCCCTCGGACGAACGCCACACCCATCGCGGCCGTGAGGTAGGGATCCTCGCCGAAGGTCTCGTGCACCCGGCCCCAGCGGGGATCCAGGCCGAGGTCGAGGTTGGGCGACAGGGCATGACGCACGCCCACCCTGGTCATCTGACGACGGATGACGTCGGTCATGGCCTCGACGAGATCGGGGCTCCAGGTGGCGGCGAGGCCTGTGGGTGTCGGGAAGACCATGTGCCCGCCCGAGAGGAATCCGCTCAGCGCCTCCGCCTGCACGAGCATGGGGATGCCCAGGCGGGTCTCCTCGATCGCCACACGCTGCAGTCCGCCCACCGTGGCCGCCATCGACTGCGGGTCGTCGACGCCGAAGTTGCAGATGAATCCGGCGCCCCGCTGCACGTACGAGTCGGCCGCCGCGACGCGCTGTCCGGCCGAATCGACATAGTTCCACGGCGCGATCGAGGTGATCTGGAATGCCTTCTCGCGCAGCGTCATCGCGCCCAGCAGGGCGGTGGCGCGCTTCTCGGGGCTCAGCGATGCGTCCAGATGGGTGTGCATGGTGCTCACGGGGGTCCTTGCCTGCGGTGCGGGGTGGATGTGGGAGGTCGGTTCGCGTGAAGGTGCTCCGTGTGCACCTGCGCGGTTTCGTGCCGGTGTTGCCTCCAGCTTTGGAGAACGTTATACAGAATAGCGGGCGCGGCTGCCACTGCGGTATCCGCTAACGTTTTGGACGGAGGATCACGTGGTTTCAGCTCAGCCGATAGATGGCGCGAAGCGCAAGCGTGCGACCATCGTCGATGTCGCGAAGCATGCGGGCGTGTCGACTGCGTCCGCCTCCAAGGTGCTGCGCAACGCGTATGGTGTGAGCGACTCGATGCGCGAACGCGTCCAGCGGTCGATGGACGAACTCGGATACCGGCCGCACAAGCTCGCGCGCGGGATGCGGGGGAGCACGTACACCATCGGCATGATGGTGTCGGACATCGACAACCCGTTCTTCAGCGTCATCGCAGACGGGCTGCGAGGAGTGGTGCATCCTCAGAGCTACGAGGTGCTCATCTCGACCGCCGGGTACGATGCCGCATCTCAGAACCAGGCCATCGAGGCGCTGGTCGATCACCAGATGGACGGGCTGATCCTCGTCGCCCCGCTCGTGTCGAACGATGACCTCGAGCGAGTTGCGCGCGAACTCCCCGTGGTGGTCGTCGGTCGCCATACGAGTGCCGCTGGCCTGGATTCCGTATCCGGCGATGACCGGGTCGGCGCGGCACTCGCGGTCGAGCATCTCGTCGAGATCGGACACCGACGCATCGCCTTCGTCGCGAATCATCAGACCGATCCCGAGTCGGATCGACCGGAGAGCTATCGCCTCGAGGGCTTCCTCGACGCGATGGGGCGGCACGGTCTCGCGGCGGCGGCCACGATCATCGACTCAACCTGGACTCTCGAGGGGGGCAGAGAGGCAGTGCATCGTATCGACGCTCAGGATGAGCCGCCGACTGCCGTCTTCGCCGGGGCCGACATCACTGCTCTCGGCATTCTGAGCGAACTCTGGGACAATCACCGGCAGGTCCCCGCCGCGTTCTCGCTCGTCGGCTACGACAACTCTCGGATCTCCGCGATCGGGCCCATTGCGCTGACGACGGTCGATCAGTCGGGCGACATCATGGGGCGAGAGGCCGGCCGTCTGCTGCTCGAGCGCATCGCAGGTCGGGTGGAGAGCGAGCATCTCCTTCTCGAGCCGCGATTGGTTGCGCGGTCGACGACTGCGCCGCCCGCCGTGTAAGGCCTTCCGTCGGATGGCGACGGGAGGCTTCGCTCCGCACCGACGTTCCCGGCACTGGTGACAAAATCGTTATAGAGAACGTTCTATTCTCACTTGCCATGAGTCGACGCGATGCGTACGATCATTCTCGTGTAGAACGTTCTCTAACGTTTCAGCATGACGTTGGAGTCCCGACGGTCTGCACAACCCCGGCTCTAGGGAGAGCTGGCATTGCACCACCTACAAAGGAGTACACATGAACCACCTGCATGGTCGTCGTGCAGCGGGCGTCGTGTCGGTTGCAATCGTGGGGGCGCTCGCCCTCGCGGGTTGCTCCGGCGGTGGGTCGGCAGACCCGAGCGCCTCGGCTGACAAAGAGACCCTGACGCTCGCGATGAGCCAGGACATCGAAGGCTTCGACCCCCGAATCCAGCCCGCCTACCAGAACTGGCCGGCAGACGCCGTCTGGGACCGCCTCGTCAAGTGCGATGCGTCTGCGCAGCTCGAGGAGGACATCGCCGAGTCGTGGGAGATGCTCCCCGACAACACCGGTATCACCGCTCACCTTCGCGACGGACTCACGTTCTCGGACGGCTCCGTGCTGGATGCTGAGGACATCAAAGCTGCCTACGAGTACATGGGCCAGCCCGAGAGTTCGCGTGCTGCGGACTACGAGGACCTCATCATCACCATCGATGACCCTCTGACGATCACGCTCGAGTGGCCCGAGCCGCAGGCGACCGTTCGCACTCTCATCTGCGACATCCCGGTCACGAGCGCCGACTACCTCGCTTCGGGCGAGTACCTCGACGAGCCGCTCGGATCGGGCCCCTACGTCATCGACATGGACAAGACGACGGTCGGCTCCGAGTACGTCTACACCAAGAACGCAGACCACTGGAACGCGGATCACTACCCCTACGAGAACCTCGTCGTGAAGGTGCTCGAGGACGAGTCGGCCATGGTGTCAGCGCTCAAGACCGGCCAGGTCGCCGGTGGCCTCGTGACCGATCAGGCCCGTGCGGAGGCTGAGGCCTCCGGACTGGAGATCAAGGACTTCCAGGGGCAGACCGTTCGCATCCTGCTCACCGACCACAACGGCGAGGTCTACCCGGCTCTCGCCGACGTGCGAGTTCGCCAGGCGATGAACATGGTCTTCGACAAGGAAGCCATTGCCGAGTCGATCTACCTCGGCAACGCTGAGCCGACCGCTCAGTACTTCCGCCAGGGAACCGAGGCGTACATCGAGGACCTCGAAGACCCGTACCCGTACGACGTCGAGGCGGCAAAGGCCCTGATGGCGGAGGCGGGCTACGCCGACGGGTTCGACATCGAGCTTCCGTCGCTGGACAGCAACCTCGCGCACATCATGCCGTACGTGATCGAGCAGCTCGGTCAGATCAACATCCGCGCGACGGAGAAGGTTCTGACCGGTGCGACCGCGATCGACGACCTGCTCTCGGGGACCTACCCCGTGATCCTCTTCGAGCTGGGCAACCTCGGTGACTCGACGTTCCAGATCTACATCGAGGACTACAACGAGGGCTGGTGGAACGTCTCGCACCAGCCGGACGAGTTCGTCGACTCGAGCTACGAGAAGCTCGCGACTGCTTCCGCGGAGGAGAGCGCGACCATCCAGCAGGAGATCAACCAGTACACGATCGACAACGCCTGGCAGGTGCCGCTGGTCTACAAGGGCACGCACTTCGCATACGACGCCGATCTGGTCTCGGTTCCCACCGACTCCGACATCGAGGCGCTCGCGCCGAAGCTGCGCGACTTCCAGTAAGACGCCGACGGGAAAGGCCGAGCTGTGCTGCTCAACGTTCTGAAACAACTGGGAAGATCCATCGCGGTCTTCCTGGTGGTGACCTTCGTCACATTCGCCCTGATGTACGGGAACGGATGGGGTATCGCCTCGTCCGCGCTGGGCATCGGTGCGACCGACGAGAGCATCCAGGCGAAGATGGTGCAGCTCGGCCTCGACCGTCCACTGCTCGTGCAGTACGGCGAGTGGCTGTTCAACGTACTTACCGGCGACCTCGGTCGTTCGTTCTACAGCGGCCAGGAGGTGACCGCGGCGCTCGCGACGCGCGTCCCGGTCACCCTCTCCGTCGTCATCCCCGCGCTCATCCTGACCGCTCTCATCAGCGTTCTCCTGGGCGTGACCGCCGCAGTCAAGGGTGGGACGACTGACCGATTCGTCCAGGTGCTCTCGGTCGCGGGCACAGCGATCCCGAGCTTCATCATCGCCATCGCCCTCGTGTTCGCCTTCGCGATCAACTGGCGGATCTTCCCGGCGACCGGCTATGTGCCGTTCGACGTCGACCCGACTCTGTGGGTGCTCTCCATCGCGCTCCCGATGCTGTCCCTTCTCATCGGCGCCGTCGCCGGCGGTGCGCAGCAGTTCCGGACCGCGATGCTCGACACGCTCGGCAACGACTACGTGCGGACGCTGAGAGCACGCGGTATGAAGGAGGGGCCGATCATCTTCCAGCACGCCCTTCGCAACGCTGCCGCTCCAGGCCTCACCGTCGTGAGCCTCACCACGTTGAGCCTCCTGGGCGGTGCGGTTTTCGTCGAACAGGTGTTCGCCCTCCCCGGGCTCGGAAAGCTGTCCGTCGAGTCGGCCAAGAGCAGTGATGTGCCGATGGTGATGGGCACCGTCCTGGTGTTCACCCTCATCGTGCTCATCGTCAACTTCGCATCGGATCTCGCGATCCAGGCTCTCAACCCGAAGGCGCGCGCACGATGACCATCGAAGAAGTCGTCCCGACCGTCGACCCGCACGGGGTCGTGCCCGACCACAGCCGGCGGTTCGCAGCACTGCGAAAGCTTCTGCGCAATCCGATGGCGGTCCTCGCCATCGTCTGGTTCGCGATCGTCCTCCTCGCCGCAGTGCTCGCGCCCTGGATCACGTCCGGTCCTGCGACGAAGGTGGATCTGGCGATCGCCAATCTTCCGCCATTCAGCCCTGGGCACCCCCTGGGCGGAGACGCCGCGGGCCGAGACATCCTCGACCGGCTGATCTGGGGCGCGCAGACCACCGTCGTCGGCATCGCCATCGTGACGATCGTGTCGCTCGTCGTCGGCGTCACCACCGGCCTGGTCGCGGGCTTCTACCGTGGCAGGTTCGAGTCGACCTCCAACTTCGTCATCGACATCATCATGTCGCTGCCGGGCATCGTCCTGATGATCGCGCTCTACTCGCTCACGGGGCCGAACATCAACCTCGCGCTGGCGGTGTTCGGGTTCATCATCGCCCCCACCTACTACCGGCTCGTCCGCTCGATCGTCGTGACCGTCCGCAACGAACTCTACGTCGACGCAGCACGGGTCGTCGGGCTGTCCGACATCCGGATCGTCGGACGCCACGTGCTGTGGGCGGTCCGCGCTCCCATCATCATCCAGACCGCGTTCACAATGGCCGCGGCAGTGGGATTCGAAGCCGGATTGACGTTCATCGGTCTCGGCGACCCGACGAGCTCGTCCTGGGGCGTCATGCTCCAGCAGTCGTTCACCTCTATCTACAACAACCCCGTCGCAGTCGTCTGGCCGGCCCTGACGATCAGCATCACGGTGCTCGCTCTGATCCTCTTCGGCAACGCGCTGAGCGACGTCCTCCAGTCGTCGGCGCGGAGCAAGGCGCTCTCGCGGCGCAAGCGTGAGGCTGCCATCGCCGCATCGGTCGCGACTCTGAGGGAAGCCGACACACGCAAGGTCGGACACACCGAGCTGAGCAGCTCGGATGACGTGATATTGGCGATCCGAGATCTGCGTATCGGCTATCCCAAGCCGGATGGCACGGTGACGGAGGTCGTGCACGGTGCCGATCTCGATATTCGACGGGGCGAGATCCACGGACTCGTGGGCGAGTCCGGCTCGGGCAAGTCTCAGATGGCGTTCTCGACTCTGGGCATTCTGCCGCGCGAGGCGATCATCCTCGGCGGCAGCGTGTATCTCGACGGTGATGACCTGCTCGCCGACCCGAAGAAGCAGCGCGCTGCGCGCGGCACCCGCATCGGATACGTCCCGCAGGAGCCGATGTCGAACCTCGACGGAACCTTCACGATCGGGCGCCAGCTGATCAAGGGCCTGCGCGCATCGCGGCCGATGTCGAAGGCGGAGGCGGAGAAGAAGATCCTCGGGCTCCTCGAACGCGTCGGTATCCGTGATGCCAAACGGGTGATGGCCATGTACCCCCACGAGATCTCGGGAGGCATGGCGCAGCGCGTCCTCATCTGCGGTGCGATCGCCTCCGATCCTGACATCATCGTCGCCGACGAGCCCACGACAGCTCTCGACGTCACCATTCAGGCCGAGGTGCTCGAGATCCTGCGCGGTCTCAGCGAGGAGCGTGGTCTGGCGGTCCTCATCGTGACCCACAACCTCGGCGTGGTGGCCGATCTCTGCGACACGGTCAGCGTCATGAAGGACGGGCAGATCGTCGAGAAGGCTGACGTGGAAGACATCTTCGAGAAGCCCGAGCAGGAGTACACCAGGCGGCTGCTGTCCTCTTCGCGCAGCGTCGAGCTGATGGAGGATGGCGCATGAACGAACCGATTCTCAAGGTCGAAGACCTGGTCGTCCGTTTCCCCGGCAAGAGCCGGAGGGCCCCCGTCGAGGTGATCCACGGTGTGTCGCTCGATCTGCATGCCGGCGAGACGCTGAGCCTCGTCGGCGAGTCCGGGTCAGGCAAGACCACGATCGGGCGGGCGATCCTGGGTCTCGCTCCCGTCAGCGAGGGACGCGTCGAGTTCCGCGGTGAAACGATCAGCAACGTACCGCGGGCGAGGCGTCGGAAGATCGCCTCCGACATCCAGGTCGTCTTCCAAGACCCGTATACCTCGCTCAACCCCTCCATGACGATCGAGAGCATCCTCGTCGAGCCGCTCGCGGCAGCAGGCATCACGGGCGGTGCCGGCCGAGTCCGCACGTTGCTCGATGCCGTGGGCCTGCCCTCCGACGCCGGGCGCCGCTACCCGCGAGAGTTCTCCGGGGGCCAGCGTCAGCGCATCGCGATCGCGCGCGCCCTGGCTCTCGACCCCGCGGTGATCATCTGCGATGAGCCGACCAGTGCCCTCGACGTGACCACGCAGGCGACGGTCCTCGGTCTGTTCAAGGAGCTTCAGGAGCGGACCGGAGTCGCTTACCTGTTCATCAGTCACGACCTCGGAGTCGTGAACTCGATCAGCGACCGAATCGCCGTGCTGTACCAGGGCGACATCGTCGAACTGGGGCCGGCGCATCAGGTCGCGACCGCCCCGACTCACCCGTATACGCGCCGACTTCAGATGGCCGCGCCGGTGGCCGATCCGAAGAAGCAGCGCGCGCGCCGCGCAGAACGGCTTCGCGTGCTCAGCGAGACGGGCGACCTCGCGGTCTGATCACCGTCGAGCCGCATCCACACTTCCCCCCACCGAGTGCCTCGCCGGCGGCGCTGCCCCCTCAGGAGAACGAAATGACCCAGACCGCCACGCCGAGCGCCCCCCGATTCGAACACTTCCCCCGTGCGCCCCGCGTTCTCGGGGTCGGCACGCCCGCGCCGCGGCTGACATGGTCGATCACCGGCGCCAGCAGCGGATTCGCGCAGGCGGCGTACGAGATCGAGGTCACCATCGGGAACCGGGTGTCGTCCGCAGTGGTGGAGGGCGACGAGCAGGTTCTGGTGCCATGGCCCGTCCTACCCTTGACCTCTCGCGCGACGGCAGCTGTCCGCGTGCGTGTGCGCGACGCCGCCGACTGGGGGCCGTGGAGCGATTCGTCGACCGTCGAGGTCGGGCTCCTCGACGCCGCGGACTGGGAGGCTCAGTTCGTCAGCCCGGTCGGCATCGCCGGACTCGATGAGCCTGCGCCCATCGTCTCGCGTACATTCGAGATCCCGGGGGAGGTCCGATCCGCCCGTCTGTACGCGACAGCGCACGGCATCTATCAGGCATCTGTCAACGGCACGCCCGTCGACGACACGGTCCTCGCTCCGGGGTGGACGTCGTACGACGACCGTCTCCGATACCACACCTATGACGTCACGCAGTTGGTGCGTGAAGGAGCGAACGATTTCTCCGCCCTTCTCGGCAACGGCTGGTACCGCGGCTATCTCAGCTACATGGGGGAGCGAGCTCTCTACGGCGAGCGCGTGGCGTTGTGCGCGCAGCTCGAAGTGGTCACTGAAGACGGCGCGATCCACGTGATCGCCACCGACACGACCTGGACGGCGCACGAGAGCCAGATCATCTCCGACGACCTGTACAACGGGCAGACCGCCGACCTTCGGCGCGATCCGACGCAGGCGCCGCGCGTGCCGGTGGAGATCGTGCCTGCCGGGACGGACGCGCTCGTTGCGCCCGACGGTCCGCCGGTGCGCCCGACGGGGTACATCGCCGCCCAGAAGGTGTGGATCTCGCCCGCAGGTCGCACCCTGATCGACTTCGGTCAGAACGCGGTCGGCTGGGTGCGCGTGCGCACACGCGGGCTCCCTGCAGGCACCGAGGTCGTGGTCCGCCACGCGGAGGTGCTCGAGAACGACGAACTCGGAACCCGCCCGCTGCGCAGCGCCAAGGCGACCGACGTCTACACCCTCGCCGGCACGGGTGAGGAGGTGCTCGAGCCCGTGCTGACCCTGCACGGCTTCCGCTACGCCGATGTGACCGGTATCCCAGATCTCACGTCCGAAGACGTCACGATGGTGCTCATCGGCACCGATCTCGAACGCACCGGCTGGTTCGACTCGTCGCACGAACTGCTCAACCAGCTTCATGAGAACGTCGTGTGGTCCACCCGCGGGAACTTCGTGGACATCCCCACCGACTGCCCCCAGCGCAACGAGCGGCTCGGTTGGACAGGCGATCTGCAGGTGTTCGGACCGACTGCACAGTACCTCTACGACGTCTCAGGGCTCGTGACATCGTGGCTCGCTGATCTGGCGGCCGAGCAGTACCCGACCGGTGCCGTGCCGCACGTCATCCCGAACACGGTCCGCGATCGCGTCGACGACCCTGCGACGGCCGCGTGGGGCGACGCCGCGACCCTCGTGCCGTGGAACCTCTTCCTGCGCACGGGTGATGCCGGCATCCTGCGTCGTCAGCTGCACAGCATGCGCGCCTGGGTCGACCACGTCGAGGAGCTCGCCGGCGAGGATCTGCTGTGGAACAGCGGGTTCCAGTTCGGCGACTGGCTCGACCCCTCGGCGTCGCCGCACGACCCGGCTGACGCGAAGGCGGCGGCCGAGGTAGTCGCCACCGCTCATTTCGCCCGCTCGGCAGAGGTCGTCTCCGAGGCGGCCGAGGTGATCGGCGAGCGCGAAGTCGCCGCACGCTATGCCGAGCTCGCAGAACGGGTGCGCGCCGCCTTCGTCGCCGCGTACGTCACACCGAGTGGTCGCCTCATGTCGGAGGCGCAGACGACGTACGCGCTGGCGCTCGAGTGGGGCCTGCTGCCCACCGAGGCGCAGCGATCCGTGGCGGGCGGTCGGCTCGCGGACCTCGTGCGCAAGAGCGGCTTCCGCATCGCCACCGGCTTCGTGGGCACGCCGCTGGTCTGCGATGCATTGATCGGTGCCGGACATGCGGACGTGGCCTACCGGCTCCTCTTCCAGACGGCATGCCCGTCATGGCTGTACCCCGTCACCATGGGTGCGACCACGATCTGGGAGCGCTGGGACAGTATGCTGCCCGACGGGTCGATCAACCCGGGCGAGATGACCTCGTTCAATCACTACGCGCTCGGCGCGGTCGCCGACACTCTGCACCGATCCATCGCCGGTCTGGAGCCCGCCGCACCCGGGTACCGCCGCGTGCGGATCGCCCCGCTTCCCCCGAAGCAGCTCTCGCGGGCATCCGCGCGTCACGTGAGCCCCTACGGGGATATCTCGGTCGGATGGGAGCGCGTCGACGGCGCGATCGTCGTGACGGCATCCCTCCCCGTCGGCGTAGGAGGCGACGTCGTGCTTCCGGGATCGGGTGAGACGTTCGCAATCGGCCACGGCACGCACACGTGGACCGTGGCGATCTCCGAGCAGCCTGCACACCGAGACTTCACCGGCGCGACGATCCGCGACCTCCTGGACGAGGGCGAAGCATGGCAGCGCACCGTCGAGGCTCTCATGCGCGTCGGTCTGGTTCCCGAAGGGGAGCTGCAGGCGCTGCGGCTGGTGGCGACGGCGATGGATGCCCCGGCGGCGGAGGTGTCGTACATCATCGCCGAGCACATCGAAGGCGGCCGAGGGTACATCGACCGCAGCCACGAGGTGCACGCCAAGGTCGCAGCGATCTTGGGCGCTGCCGCCCCCGTCCCCGCCTGACATCGACTCTGAGGACTGGATCCACATGCTGAACCCCATTGCCGTCACGCCGGGCAACTCATCGATCACTCCCATCGTGCCGGGCTTCCACCCGGACCCGACCGTCTGCAGGGTCGGCGACGACTACTACCTCGCGACGTCGAGTTTCGAGTACTTCCCCGCGGTGCCGGTCTTCCACAGCACCGATCTCCTGACATGGACCCAGATCGGGAACATCCTCACCACACGCGAGCAGTTCGTCGAGGGAGAGGGACGTCCGTCGCTCGGCGTCTGGGCGGGAACGCTGCGTCACCGCGACGGCAGGTTCTACTACATCACCACAAACGTCTCCGACATCGACAGCGGTCAGATCATCGTGACCGCCACTGATCCGGCGGGGCCGTGGAGCGAGCCTGTCCACGTCCGTGACGCGATCGGCATCGATCCCGACATTTGCTGGGATGATGACGGCACGTGCCTCGTGACGTGGCATCGGTTCAACTTCGACGTAGGTGGCATCGACGTCCACCAGGCACCGGTCGACCCTTCGACAGGCGAGATGCTGAAGCCGTCGTACGAGGTCTGGTCTGGCAGTGGTCTTCCATCGGCCGAGGGCCCGCACCTCTACCGCATCGGCGAGTGGTGGTATCTCCTCTACGCAGAAGGGGGCACGGAGCGCGGTCACTGCGCGACCGTCGCGCGCGCCCGACGACCCGAGGGCCCGTACGAGGGATGCCCCGCCAATCCCGTCCTCACACGACGCAGCACCAACACTCCCGTCCACAACACCGGGCACGCCGATCTCGTGCAGACGGCATCCGGCGACTGGGCCGCGGTGTATCTCGGGGTGCGGCCGCGAGGCGGCACCCCGGGCTTCCACATGCTCGGACGTGAGACCTTCCTGTCGGGTATCGACTGGGAAGACGGCTGGCCGGTGTTCGTCACTGACCGGTACACCGTTCCGGAGGGCCTCACCGGGTTCGTCGAAGACTTCGTCGACGCGGATCTTCAACCACGGTGGGTCGTCCCTTCCGGAACGCTCGACGATATCGAGCGCGACCCGGCGACCGGGGTTACGGTCCCGCCGACCCGACGACTCTGCGTTCGCGTGCGTGACCTGTCGTGGGAAGCGATCGCCGACCTCGTCGGCGACGGCTCGTTCGAGGTCCGCATCGATCCGCTCCACAACTACCGTGTCGATGTGGTCGACGGTGAGGCCGTCGCGGTCGCGACGATCGGCGGTCGCGAGCAGACGGTCGGAGTCGCGGCGCTGTCTGGGGGCGAGGCGACGCGAGTGCGCCTGCGTGCCGAGGCGCCGCCGCGCCAGGAGGTTCCGCTCGGGGTCCCCGCCCCCGACCTGATCGTGCTCGAGTTCGAGCGGGCCGACGGCTGGGTCGAGCTCGCTCGCCTGGACGGTCGTTACCTCAGCACCGAGGTCGCGAGCGGATTCACCGGTCGTGTCCTCGCGGTCGGCAGCGATGCCCGCGCCACCACGGCGCGTCGCATCGAGTACCGTCCGCTCTGATGGACGGGCGCGCACACGCCCGCGGCAACGACGAAAGGGGCCGCTGTGGCGCGCTTCACCGTGCCGCTGTGGTAGCTCGGGCCCTATCCACCTGATGTGCTCGAGCCCGCGGACTTCGCCTGTTCTGGAAGGTGGTCATGTACACCCGCGGGCGGGGGAGCGGGTTGAGCCTGGGCGTCACCCCCGGATCCGTATGGCGCTGGGCCCGCCGAGCGGCCGGGGGCCTGGTCCTAGACCATTGACGAAGAGGCGAGCCGACGGGATGCCGCGGCCTCGAGGGAATCCCACAGCACCGCTGCCAAGCAGGTGACGACCGCCGCAGCCGCGGCGAGCAATGGCAGCACCGCCACACCCGGGCCCACGACCACCAGGCCTCCGATCACCGCGCCACCGCCGATCGCGACGTTGAAGACGGTCGTCTGCACTGCGCCTGCAAGTCGCCGCAGCTGCGGCGACGCCGTGTGCATCATGCGTGTCTGGAGCATCATGGGGAGGCCGGCGAATCCCATGCTCGAACAGATGGCGACGGCGAGCAGTGCTCCCGAGAATCCGGTTGATGCGACGACCGGGAGGAGGACCATCGACAGCGTCAGCACCGTGCCCGACAGCGCGAAAGTCGCGCGCGGGTAGCGGTCGTAGAGGTTGCCCGCGACGACGGCGCCGACCGCGCCGGCGACTCCGGTGATCATCAGGTAGAGCGGGATCATGCTGCGTTCGAAGCCGGCGACGTCCTCGAGCCAGAGCGTGGTGTACGGACCGAACGCGGTCTGTCCGAGCACGAGAACGAGGATGAGGAAGCACACCGCCGCGATCCCGATCGCGGAGCGGTCCCAGCTCGATTTCGTGGACGTCACGTTCGCGCCAGAAGTCTTCGTGCCGATGGCGGGCAGCCAGCGAACGAGCACCGCCGCGGTGGCGACGCCGGCGAGCGCCACGACGGCGAACGCGATGCGCCACCCGAACCACTCTCCGAGCATGTTGCCGATGGGAATGCCGAGAATGCCGGCGAGCGAGCCGCCGACGGCGGTGTACGCCGTAGCTCGACCGAGCTTCTCGCGCGGAACGATCTCGACCGCGTAGGTCGCCACCACGGCCCAGAAGAGCCCATGGGCCATGGCGCCCACAACCCGGGCGCCCATGATCCATTCGAGACCCGGGGCGAGTGCGACGCCGAGGTTGCCGAGGCTCACGATCGCAAGGGAGGCGATCACCAGAGGCTTTCGCGGAGCCTTCGCGAAGGCGAGCGACAACGGCGCTGTGGTGAGCACGACGGTGAAGGCGAACACAGAGATCATCTGTCCGACGAGAGCCGCCTCAACGCCGAGATCATCGGAAATGTGTGGGACGAGCCCGCCAGGAAGGAACTCGGCGGTCTGCGCGATGAAGATCGCCGCGGCGAGCGCGAGCAGGCCGACGACGGGCAGGTCGCGAGGGCGACGGTGGGCGCGTGCGTGCGGAATCGCACGTACCCGTGTGAAAGGAGGGGAGAGTCGACGCTGCTGCTGCATGAGGCAGGACCAAGCGGTACCCGTGCTCGCACCGGTGACCGGGGACGCGACACCGCTGTCGCGGCGGGGATCTCAATTCTACAACGGATCCTTGAGATCGAGAACGTTCTACATATAACGTTCTCGACGAACCCTGATTTCCTGAGACGAAGGAGTCCCCATGAGTGACAAGTTCGATGCCGGATCCGGCATCCACCGCCGCAGACGCACGCCAGCCCTCGTGGCGATGGGCGTTTCTGCGCTACTGGTCGCGACCATGGCGCCCAGCGCTGCCGTGGCGGCGCCGCCGACGGACGAGATCCCCGATTCGGCCACCGTCCGACCGCTGGGGGAGATCGGGCCCACCGCGTCGAGCTTCCTCTGCCAGATCTACCCCGAGTACTGCGCCTTCTTCCCGTCGCCTACGGCAGGAATGGGCATTCCGCTCGGCGGCATCGGCGCGGGCAACTTCATGATCAATCAGTCGGGAACCTTCGGCCCGTGGTGGTTCGGTGGGAGCCAAGGCGCCGATCACGCTTACGAGGTCCGGGCGCTCCCGCAGGCAGCTTTCCACGTCTACGAGAAGGTGGGCGCAAGCGCGCCGACCGTGACGACCCTCGCCACGGACGGCCCCGAGAGCACCAATCCGGCGCAGACCTGGGAGTCGCCGCTGCCTGGCTGGAACACCCTGGACGCCGGTGACGCCTCCTACTCGGCCCTGTACCCGTTCGGCTGGATGGACTACGGCACCGAGAAGCTGTCCACCGATGTGCAGCTGAAGTTCTACTCGCCCATCGTCGCGGGCGAGGACAAGCGGTCGTCGCTGCCTGTCGCGTACTTCGACGTGACGATCACGAATCCGAGCACCACCGACCCCGCCGATGTCTCGGCGATGTTCACGATGCCCAATGTCGCGGGCCACGAGGGGATCGAGCCGGCGACGGTACGCGAAGGACTCACGAGCCAGCACCGCAAGGCGAAGGGCATCGAAGCGGTGACGCTCTCGTCCGACTCCGACGCGAACACCCCCGACGCCTACAAGTCGGAATGGACGATCGCCGCCAAGACCGCCCCCGGCCAAACGGTGTCGTATGTGACGTCGTGGGATGCCGACGGCGACGGCTCGGACATCTACGCCGAGTTCGCCGACGGCACCCTCGGCAACAACGCATTGGATGACTCCGCATCTGCCGGAGCGATCGCGGTCTCCGCGCACCTGGCGCCGGGCGCGACCACCACCATCCCGCTCGTCATGACGTGGGACTTCCCACAGGTCGCCTTCCAGGACAACTCGACCGTTTGGATGCGGCGCTACACCGAGTACTACGGTGCAAGGACGAACGCGCAGAACGAGTACGTGTCGGGTTCCTACGCGTTCCACCAGTCGTTCAACATCGCCAAGGACGCTCTCGCCAAGAAGGACGAGAACCTCGCGGACGTCCTCAAGTGGTGGCAGCCGGTCGTCGATGACGACGAATACCCTGACTGGTTGAAGGAGGCATCACTCAACCAACTCGCCAATCTTCCCTTCCACACGGCGCTGTGGGAGAACGGCCTGGTTTCGAACGACTACGACGTCACCGGGCTGGGCGAGCGCACGCCCTCGGACCGCGCCGGCAATGACGTCCCCGGCACGCACAACTACCTGGGCGTCGACGCGAACTCCGGTGGTGCGTCCACCAACGGAATGGGCGGCGAGATCGCGATCTTCAGCCAGGTCGTCTACTCGGAGATGTTCCCGAACATCGAACGCGATCGGCTGATCGCCAAGGCGGAAGCCATCATGGACCCCAACTCCCAGGGAGACCCGTGGGATTTCTCCGTGACGGAGCGTGACGGCGACAACCCGTTCATCGCGTGGCATCAAGGCTACGGCGCTGAGCCCGGTCGGTCGTCATTCATCGATCGCCCGTCCAACAACCTCTACCGCATGTACGACTACGCGAAGCGGTATGACAGAGACGGGTCGTTCCTCGAGTTCGTGTACCCGTCGATGCTTCGCACCATCGGGTTCCTGCAGGACCTCGTCCCTGCGGATTACGCGCTCCCCGAGGCTCCTGGCAAGAACACATTCAATCCGGCTATGGGTGGCATGGCGAGCGCGTTCAACGACACCGAGGCTACGGCTCGTTTCGATTCCTACACGTCGTCGCTGTACATCCTCGCCCTCGAAGCGATGATCGAGGCGGGGAAGATGACGGGTGAGGATGCCGCGGTGATCGGCAGTTGGGAGGCTGCGTTGTCCGCCGCGCGCGCCGACTTCGACGAGCTCTTCTGGATAGAGGGCGAGGGTTACTACCAGTACCGAGCACTTGTCCTCAACGACAACGGCACGCCCGACGACCCCGCTGACGACTTCCGAGGCGATTCCAACATCGCGCACGTCGCGACGTTCCTCTCGCAGACGCTCGCAGAGCGGGCGGGGCTGGACAACATCGTCGACTACGCGAAGTACGAGACCCACCTGCTCACCTCTGCGACGAAGCTCGCGAAGAGCGGGACTCCGATGGCCGACTACTCCTTCGCGGCATACCAGGTCAGCGCGGGCAAGATCCTCGGAAACGAGACGCTCGTACAGCAGGGGCTGGCCATGGGAGCGTCCGTCGCAACGGATCTGTGGAATGACCCGGCGAACAACATCCAGTTCAACGGACCGATCACGTACGGTGGGCTCTTCGGCAACCTCTACCCGGGCTGGGAGGGCAACCTCGCCGTGTGGCAGATCGTCGAGGCCATCGACACCGATGTGAGCAAGGCTGCGCTGCGCGCCACGATCGACTCGGCGAATCCCCTCGTCGAGACGGAGTACACGTCGAACAGTTGGTCGAAGTTCGTCAAGGCCAAGGATGCCGCGGTTGCGGCTATGTGGTCGAACGCGAACGAGCAGGCGAAGATCGACCGCACCGAGCGGAAGCTGGCCGACGCGATCTCCGGGCTGAAGAGCACGGACAAGTCCGCTCCGACGATCACAATCAAGCCGGAGTCGAAGGGCAGGGACGGGATCTTCAGAAGCGTCAGCTTCAAGCTGGCGGATGCCGGAAAGATCGACAAGCTCACCCTGAACGGCGTCGAGAAGGACCTCGCCAACGACCCCTACAGTGACCTGAACGCGGTCACGCCAGGAGTCTTCGGCGCGAAGGCGGGGAGCAACGAGCTGAAGGTCTACGACGTCGTCGGCAACGCCGCGAAGCTGACCTTTGTTCTCGATGCGACGCCACCGACGATCGAGGTGAAGACCGGTGCGAAGGACACCGTCGGCGACGCGACCAGCGGATACCAGCTCGTTTCATTCAAGCTGTTCGACGAGTTCAAGGTTGATCGCCTGACGCTCAACGGGGTGGCGAAGGATCTGACCGATAACAAGTGGTCGGACCTGAACAAGGTGAAGCCGGACACGTTCGGCGCTGTCGCCGGGGTGAACGAGCTGACGGTGTACGACGTCGCGGGCAACGCCACGACGCTCACCTTCACTCTGCTCGCCGGTTGACCGGACGACGGGGAGGGTCGATGCGGCGGATCGGCCCTCCCCGTCGTGAATTCCTGACTAGCCCGAGACCGCGATGGCTGGCGCCAACTCCAATATCTCGTCGCCGCGGCGCGCGGCTCAGCTGGACCGCCGTCTGGCCACATCGCTCAGTACGTGTGCAACGAAATCTGCACCGCGATCCGAGATGACCTCTTCTGCGGCGTCGACACGGACGGAGTCACCCGGCCACACCGACAGCCGCGTCGGGCGATCTCTGTCTAGCTTTGTCCCGGAGACTGAGACCCACTCGCGCAGCCGCTGCCGTGCGTCGGCAAAGTCTCGGTGCCAGCCGAGCGGTGCGGATGCATGCTGGTCAGGATCGTACGCGCCGAGCCAGTGGGTGTGGAGCGCGGACAGCTCCCAGACGAGTTCCCAATGGCGATGCCAGAGCGGAGGAACTATCGATGCTGGAAGCCCGTAGGTCCGGCGGAGCCAGTTCACCCAGTGGTTGAGTTCGAGCCATTCGGTCTCGGCTTCCTCGGCCGTCAGCAGGTTCCAATTGATCGACCGTGGCGGGTCTGCGGTCGCTCCGGGCGCGTAGTCGTCCTCGGACAGTGATTCTGGTTCGCTTTCATCGCGTGTGTCGCCCACAGTTGTTCACCGACCGAGTGCAGTAACGTCGGCCCTTTCGCGTTCTGTCCGCCGTTCGGGAGCCGCGCAGGCCGCGTCTCCGAGTTCTCGCGCTGCCCGTCTAGTGCGATCCACTCTGTAGTTAGTGCGCGCGGTGTCGTGCCCGATGTGTTTCGCGACGAACTCCTCCGCCTCCGTCACCTGGCCGGCGCGCTCGACGGTGAACGTTCGGATGTAGCCCTCGGCGACGAAGCTGTCCCCCTTCTGGAATCGGTCCAGCGCTCGCTCGGCTGTCGCGCGATAGGCGACGAGGTCGTGGAAGCTCGGGTCGAGTTCGGTGAAGCTGCCGTCGTCGTTGCGTCGGAAGTGCGGCTGGCCGATGCGGACGTAGAGACGTGCGTCTCCGCTCTCCGTAACCGTGCGCTGCGGCTCCGAGGCGATGAAGCCGGACAAGGACTGCTGGGTGTGGATCGTCATGGCGTCCTCCTGCATCGGGCGGGAACGCGAAAGCCCCGCGCTGACCAGTAGGTGCGCTGCGTGGCCCAACTCAGTCGCCGGGATCCACCGCCGCGGGCGAACCGCGGCGCAGCCGCTCCTCGACCTCCGCGCGATCTGATCGGAGCGCCGCTGCATCGGTCCGTGATGTCCACGGCCTCAACCGGGTCACGATCGGTGGCGCCGACCGGAGCATCACGAGTCCGGTGCCGAACGGCAGGCGTCGGATCGTGTCCGGCGGGAGGATCGCGACTCGCCGGACCGACCGCTGCGAAGACCTAGAGCCACGGTCCCCGACCGTGGTGGAGTCGGTCGCCTCGTCGCGGTCTCCGATGAGCGTGGACAGATCCTGGAGGTCGCGGGAGTTGGATGCGCCGCCGAGGATGATCTTCACGATCGAGGCATCCCAGATCGCACCGGCCCCGTTGTCGTTCCACTTCGCCCGCGCCTGAGCGAGAGATTGCAGCACCGGCATGGTCGTCATCCCGGTGCCTCCGCCTTCGGCCATGAGTGTCGGAAGGGAGGGGAGCGGCGCGAGGTTGCCGATCTCGTCGAGTGCGAGCAGCAGGGGCGGGTCGAGCCGAGCACCGGGACTACGTGCCGCCATTCTTCGGGCACATTCGACGAGGTCTTCAACGAAAGCGGCGACCAGCGCGGCCGAGTTGTTCGCCCCCGCGCCAGTCGCCAGCAAGTAGAGAGTGCCGTTGCCGCGGAGGAATGCCTCGGGGTCGAACTCCTCCCCCTCTGGCGGCGAGACGGCGCGCAGCACTCGGGGGTCTGCGAGAGCCCCGAGCGCAAGAGAGACGCCCTGCCAGATCGAGTCGCGCGTGCGGGGGTCGGAATCGAGCATCGCTCGCAGCGAATCCGCCCACCCGGTTGCGGCTCGTGCGTCGTTGACGAGGATGGCGACTGCGTCAGCTGCTTCGGAGGGGTCGAGCGTCCAGCGGAACAGGTCACTGGGGCTCCGGTTGCCGATCGCAGCCGCATGGAGAAGTGTCTGAAGCGCGGTTCGTGTCTTTGCCTCCCAGAAGCCACCAGATTCGACCCCGCCTGCGCCGAGCCCTGTCCCCGACGCGAGTCCCGCAGCGCGGATCATCGCGGTGAGGGGATCGTCGCAGCCGCGAATGGTGGACCATCGCAGCCCTGCAGCAAGACCGCCGGCGAGTTCCTGTGGGTCGAAGACCGCGACCGGTCCGACGCGCGACCGCGCCTGCATCGTGGCGGTGAGGTTGTCGGGTCGGGTGGATGTCGTAACGACGGCTCCGGGGGCGTCGAGGATTGCGTTGATCACGACGTGCAGGCCCTTGCCAGATCGGGGAGGGCCGATCACGAGGACGGAGTCCTCGACACTCGCCCAGACCGGAGTCGAATGCGCGTGCCCGAGCAGGTACCCGGCATCGATGGCCTTCGGCCGCTCCAGTGACGGGCGCAGGTGACGGGCTCTCCTTAGCAGCGCTTTGCGCGATGCGAACGCGACGACATCGGCGCGCGTCGCGATGCCCGGTGTTCGCTCGACCGCCGCGTCCGTTCTGCCTCCGATGTGTCGGATGGCGAACCAGATCCCCGCGCCGATGGCACTGGCCCCGCCGAGCAGCAGGCAGGCACAGATCCAGTACGCCACAGTGCTGAGGGTCGGGCTCCCGACTATGGCACCCGGGGTGCCCGGGCTCGTCAAGATTCCGAAGCCCGATTCGATCGCACCCGTCGGTGGTGGTGCTCCGGTTATCCACGCGGCGACGGATGCTGCACCCCGAAGGATCAGGAGGACCACGACCCCGACGACGAGGATGATCAGCCCGAGATTCGTGAGTTCATCGCCCATCGGCCGCGGGCTGTGCGGCGAACTCATTCCACGGCTCCCGATGCGATCACAACGCAACTCCCGAAGCCGTGCGGGTCACTGCCTTCGGGGGGCGTGTGAGCCTCATCTCCGATATCCCTTGCCGCTCGAGCATCTTGACTACGTCATCGGCGCCGACGATCACGGAGGCGCCCTCCTTGAGCAGTCGATGGCACCCGGCGCTCGCCGCGCTCGTCACGGGGCCTGGTACTGCCCCGACTGGTCGATCGAGTTCCCGCGCTCGTTGCGCGATGTCGAGGGACCCGGATCGGTATCCGGCCTCGACCACCACTGTTGCGCCGGAGAGACCTGCGAGGACGCGGTTCCGCTGCATGAAGCGCCACCGCGTCGGAACGGCGCCCGGAGGAAGCTCACTCAGCACCAGCCCGCCATCGTCGACGATCCGGCCGAAGAGATCGTGGTGCCCCGCGGGATACGGTCGATCGACGCCCGCCGCCATGACTGCGACCGTTGCGCCCGGGCGCGCTGCGATCGCCGCTCGATGTGCCGCGCCGTCGATGCCGTAGGCGCCGCCTGAGACGACGATATGCCCGCCGCCGGTGAGCTCCGACGCCAAATCCGATGCGATGTGCTCGCCGTAGCGGGTGGCCGCCCGCGCCCCGACGATGGCCACGCGTGACCTCACAGACCCACTCGCCAGGCGTGCGGTGTTCCCTCTTGCCCATAGTGCGAGCGGTGTGAGATCGCCGAGTTGGTCGAGGTCGCGAGGCCAGTCCGAACTCTCCGGGGTGAGAATGAGTAGGCCCAGCCGTGCGGAGGCTTCCTCGAGGCGCGGCCCCGCGTCGTCCTCGATTCTTGGCACGAGTCGTCGCCGCCACAGTTCGAGTTCCACAGGGTCGATCCCTATGATGTCCTGCTCGTCGTTGAGCACGAGGTCGAGCGTCGCCGCTGCCCCTCGTTGGCGCACGATTGCGCCGGTGGTGCGGTCACCCGGTTCGCACGTTGCGCCGAGCACGATGCGGGCGAGCCGGTCGGATTCTGTCATGTCGTTCTCCCTTGTCGCGCTACTCGTGTTGTCAGCCCAGCGACATCCGCGTCGTCGTGTCGAAGAGGTCCAGCTCGTCGGGATGGAGCTGGTGCTGTACGACGAAGCTGCGGTCCTTGATCCGCCAGAGACCCTGGCCGAGCCCGAGGGTCGGAAGGAGCGCCTCCTCGGTGCGGGTCAGCCCGAGTGCGGTCGACGTGGCGCTGAGCTGGTCCGGCTCCTGGCGATAGACGATGCGGGTCTCCGCGTTTGCGAGAAGCGAGGAAGCGAGAGCGCGCATTGCCGACCCGGCGTCGCCGACATTGTCGAGGTCGGACAGCTTATGGAAGACGATCATGTTCGCGATTCCGTAATGGCGAGCGAGTCGCCATTGCGCATCCATTCGCCGGAGGAGCGCGGGGTGCGCCATGAGGCGCCAGGCCTCGTCGTAGATCACCCATCTCTGCCCGCCGGCCGGGTCGGTGAGCGCCGACTCCATCCATGCCGAGCAGCACGTCATCAGCATCGACACCAGCGTCGAGTTCTCGGCCACGCGCGAGAGATCGAGCGTCATCATCGGCAAGCTCGGGTCGAACCTGACCGTCGAGGGCCCATCGAAGAGGCCCGCGAGGTCTCCGGAGACGAGGCGGCGAAGGGCATGGCCCACGAGCCTGCCGTCATCGGGACGGCCCGCAGGGGTGCCGTTCGCTCCTGGGAAAAGGATGCGGTCCACCACCATCGGCAGCGTCGGGATGCTCGCCTCTCGAACAGCTTCCGTGAGAGCGAGGTCGATCGAGGTGTGCTCGAGGGGCGAGAGCGGGCGGTCGAGCACAGTCTCAGCGAGTGCCCCGACGAGATCCCGCCGTCGGGCCGTCACCTGAGCCGCCCATTCGGCATCCGATGCCGTGGCGGGCCGGTGTCCTTCGTCGAGCGGGTTGAGACGGTTGGGCAGCCCGTGGCCGAGCGCGATCGCCCGACCGCCAACCGCCTCGGCGACGGCGGTGTGCTCGCCCTTCGGGTCCCCGGGCACATAGACGCGTCGACCGAAAGGGAGCGACCGCGTGTACAGCGCCTTGGCGAGCGCGGACTTGCCGGCCCCGACGATGCCCGCGAGAACGACGTTCGGGGCGGTGATGACGCCCTGCTGGTAGAGCACCCAGGGGTCGTAGACGAACGAGCCGCCCGAGAAGAGGTCCTGTCCGACGAACACTCCAGAGGCCCCGAGGCCACCCTCAGCAAGGAACGGGTAGTGCCCTGCGAGCGTTGCGGAGGTGTCCTGGTGCTTCGGTAGGCGCAGTCGGCCGGCGGTCCTGAGCGCGCCTGGCCCGTCCTCGCCGCCGGAGGGCAGGTACTCCTTCGCTTTGGTCTCCGCGCGTTCGCGCTCCCCGACGGTTTGACGCTCCAGCGCGCGAGCTCGCTTGGCTTCTCCCACCAGTCGCTTGATCGAGCGCAACCGCTCGCGGCGCGCTCGGGCAGAGTCCTCGGCGGGAAAGACCAGCCCTGCTGTGTGAGTCCGTTCGATGTCGCTCATCGAGTCATGGCTCCGGGCCCAGGGGTACCGAGACGAATGGATGCCGAAAACCACGGTTCGGCCAACGCCCGAGCGGGTGCCACCAGCGCGGGCTCCGGCTCCGCGGCGAATCGGCGGAGAAGCGACACGTACCCGAACGGTCGGTTGTACGTCAGTGCGTATCCCGCGCGGTCATCGAGTTCGACGCGGTCGGTCGTGGTCCAGGGCACCTCGTCGTAGACGTAACCGTTCACCAGCGCAGCATCCGTCGTCTCGTCGCCGTCGTCCCACGCCGACAGGTGAGTGATCGCCGCTGCGCTCCCCTCCAGTTCGATCAGGTCGAGCACCTCGTCGGCGTCGTCGCCTTGCAGGAAGACCACACTGATCCAGCGCTGTTCCGCCTCATCTGATGGCGTATCGGTGCCTGCGCGTGCACGCATGTCGTGTTCCTTCCGTTCACCAGAGAGGTGCGCCTCCCGCTACACGCTGCGACACAGCGGGAGGGCCGCGGCGGTGAATGCCTGCGACTGCTGGCCGACGAGCCTGCGGGTCTCGCACGAGGCCTGCACGGCCGCCTGCTCGACGGCGGCGACGGCGGACTCGAGTTCGTCTCGTGTGCGGGCCGTCACGCTGATCAGGCCAATGGTGCGCAGCATTCCGTGTCCTGCGGTCAGTTCTGACTCCTGCTGCATGATGTCGGCGTACTCAGCGGTGGATGCTGCATTCTCGACCTGCCCCATCCGGGAGCGCTGGTGCGCATCGCTGACGAGCTCCGTCTTCTTGCGCCGCAGATCCCGCGCGGCACGGTCGGTCGCGACCGGCACGTAGTGGAGCGACACGGTGCGAAGGATGCCGTCGGAGAGGATGAGGGGCCCAAGAAAGCCGGGGAAGACCTGCGATCGCGGCCATTCGCTGATCCACAGAACGGCGTGGAAGCCGCTGTCTGAGCGGAGGCAGTCCCATCGCTCGGTGATCGCGATAGGCCCTGCGTCGGCGAGGGATCGACCGACTGCGGGGTGTCGCTCGAGACGTGTGGCGGCGGCTGGGTCGTACGCTGTGCGCAACACTCCCGCGAGCTCGTCAGCGCCGAGCCAGTGACCGACCGTGATGTCCGCTGCGCGAAGAGCGGAGACGAGCATCGACATCTCCTGGCGCAGGACGCCAGCGGCGCCTTGGATTCCGCCGCCATTCGTGCGCACCTGTCGGGCGCTCGCCGCCAGGTCGACCGAAAGACTGATCGTGGTCGTATGGCGTGCGCCGGCAGGACCCGCGCTCTCAATGAGGTCGCGGTACGTGGTTGCCGCCCACCCGCCGTCATCCGTGCCGCGCTGCCCCCACCAGTCGGCGAGCCCGGTGCCTGCGTCGGGAAGGGTCCGTTCCGACACCTGCACACGAGCAACCCGGCCTGATCTGCAGGTCGCCGCGAGGGCCCGACCCCACCCGTTCACTCGGCGCTGCTGCTCGGCCGGGTCGAGCAGCGTGAACGCGGGATGGGTCACCTCGACCACGGCCGTGAGCGTGCGCGCGTGCGGGTCATGGATCATCGCGGCGCCGGTCTCGGCATCCTCCCACTCGCGTGCGGATGCTGCGTCCCCCGGCAGAGCGAGCGTTCCGACCGGTCGCGGACGCTCGATGCGCTTGCGGTATTCGAGCTGACCCGTGCTCGCCCGACGTGCCCAGCGCATGACGATCGGCATCCATTCGACGATCGTTCGACCGCTGATCCGTATGAACCCGGTGGCCATTGATGATCCCCAGAGCGGCGCAGTCCACGCCACCCCCGAGCCGCCGGCCGAGTACAGCGCAACGACCACGGTGACGAGGGCGAGAGCAACCGCGATGAGCTGGGGTAGTGACAGACCGAGAAGGATGCCGCGCCGCGAGAGGCGCGAGAACCGCATCGGGGCGAGTGCGTATTCGGCGGGGCTTGTTCGTGTGGTCATCGCGGACTGTCCTTAGTCGGCAGGGCGGGCGGGGGAGTGGGACGTGCGGAACGTGCGGAGTCCCCGCCGCTCGGTCCCTGCGGCGGCTCCGGAATGCTGGCCTCGGTGCCGTGTACTTCCGCTGCACGCCCAACAGCGGCGCCCGTCTTCGACCCTGCGGTCGCGGTGCCATGGAGGATCGCCGCGCCCGCGACCACCCCAGCGCCGACGCCTGTTGCCGCGCCGAGCCCGGCAGCGCCTGTCGCCGCGCCCGCGGTCGATGCGCTGGGTGTGTTGACGGCTGCTGTGCGCGACGCGCCTGTGGGACTCGCGGTGGCACCGCCCCCGGCCCCGGCGGCACCGCCCCCGGCCCCGGCGGCACCTAGGGGGGTGCTCGAGCCGGATCCTGTCGATGTCCCCAGCACCTGACGCGCGCCGCCGGCGATGGCACTCGCCGGCACAGGCACCGGTCGATTCAGCGCCGACTTCGCCTCCTGTTCGCTCGACATCGCGTGGTACATGTCGAACCCCACGAAGCTGAGGAACTTGTATGTGATGTAGGGCGCGAAGGCGGCGATGAACATCAGCACTATGCCGGCGACGGGGTCGCTCACCGATGCGAGGTCCGAGTCGATCGGGGCCGCGACCTGGGCGATCGCCACGAGGAAGATCACAACCAGCACCAGCTTCGACAGGATCAGCGCGAGCACGAACGCCGCCCACTTGCCGAACCATCCCTTCGTGGCGTCCCACGCCATCCCGGCGAGCGCGATCGGCCCGAAGACGATCGCGACCAGCAGCAGCGCCTTGCGGATGAGGAGCGAGAACCACACGATCGCGGCAGAGCTGATCGCGAGGCCCGCGAGGAAGATCGTCAGGATTGCGCCGACACCGGGCGCGGCGATGTTGATGGTCGCGAGGCCGGCGACGAGAAGGGCGATGCGGTCGCCGATGCTCTCCATAGTGTTGCCCGTCGCTTGCACAATGCCGATGGTGAGCTGGTCGGTGATCTCGAGCAACAGTCCCGTCACGGTCAGGATGATGAACGATCCGAGGATCGACTTCGCGAGCCCCGTTCCGGCACGGCCCAGCGCGGACGGATCCCGCCGAATCAGCGCGGTGATGAGCTGCAGGCAGAACAGCACGAGCGTGACGAAGATGGCGATGCCGAACAGGACGTTGTAGACCCCGACGTACCCCGGTGCGCTGAGGTCGACGAGCGTGGTGGTGTCGAAGACATCCCACACAGCCGTGAACAGCCATCCGGCGGTCGCACCCATCGCGGAGGCGAGCCAGTCGAACGGTGCAGCGATGAGGGATGCCGTGTTCTCGCCCACGGCTGTGCAGACCGGGGCGATGACGGGGATATCGCAGACGCTCATGTGCGCGAGTTCCGATGCGGTATCAGACGGTCTGCCCGACACCCCAGAAGAAATTGACCAGTGTCACCGCGGCGCCGCAGATGATCGCGGCGCCACACGCGACGAGCACGCCGAGCTTGCCTCGCGACGCCAAGTGCGGGTTCGATGAGTTGGCGCCGAAGCCCCAGACGATCGCGGCGATGATGAGCGCGAGGACGCTCAGGATCAGTCCGACGGTCATGACCGCGCCGACGATGACGCGCAGCTGCTCGATGCCCGGCAGTCCGGTTCCGTTCGGGGTGATGTCGATCACGGCGCTACTCCTTCACTCGTGGGCCGGTGTCAACGAGGAGGTGCGCCGTGCCCGCCAAAACGGGTGGGTCAGATCGTCGCGCCCACCTGCAGGAGGAAGTTCACGATCGCGCTGCCCGCGCCGGCGAGCAGCGCCGTACCGCACGCGACCACCATGCCGAGCCGCGCACGGGTCGCCACCCGATAGTTCCCGGTTCCTGACGCGATCGCCCATGTCGCCGCGCACGCGACAACGACGAGAACCGCGACGACGAGGGAGGTCATCAGTAGGGCGCCGACAATCTCGCGCAATTGGGCTGCGCTCGCCACGGCTCCGAGGTCGGGATACACCACGGTGGTCATCGAGAGCCTCCTGGCGAGCAGGATGCCGGCGCGACGGTCGCGGCATCGACACCTGTGGCCCCGTGCTCGGTGAGCCACGCGAGCGGATTCACGACCCGCGACTCAATGCCGATGTGGACCTCGAAGTGCAGGTGCGGACCCTCCGATCGCCCCGAAGAGCCGACGTCACCGATGTGCTGGCCCGCCGCAACAGTCTCACCAACGACGACGTGCACCCCGCTGGACCACATGTGCGCGTAGTACGTATCCACACGCTCGCCGTCGACCGTATGGCGGACCACGATGAGGTTGCCGAACCCACCACTGGCGCCAGCGAAGGTGACCACGCCGTCGGCGGTGGCGAGTATCGGCGTGTCGTCGGTGGCGGCGAGGTCGGCACCCGCGTGGAAGCGAGGCCTCCCGGTGAACGGGTCCGTCCTCCAGCCGAACGACGACACCCACGTGTAGGTTCCGTCGACCATCGGAACGACGATTCGGGATGCCTCGGCCGGCGCCCCTTCGGACGGCAGCGGTGCGCTCCCCGCGGTCTTAGTGAGCGCCCCGAGAATCGCTTCGGCGACCGGTTGAACGTTGTCGTACCGGTCGGGGAACGCGCTCACCTCAACGGACTGCGCCGCTTGGCCAGGAGTCAGCGATCGCCAACCGGGGATGTCGAGCAGTCCCCGCGGGCTCCCGCTGTTCGGGCCGTCCGAGCCGCCGTAGAACGCGCGCGCTTGGTAATCCGGATCCATCAGGTCGGCGACGGTGCCCCAGCCGCTGCTGGGTCGCATCTGGAACATCCCGAGCGAATCGTGGTCGCCGCCCTCCCCGTCGTTCGGGTATTCGGCCGAATGCGGATACGCCGTCGAGTTCGCCAGCATCCGCAGATTCGACTCGGTGAGAGCCGCCATGAGCGCGATCACGATGCCCACTCGGCCGACCTCACGCGTGGCCGCACCGATCGAGATGACGGTAGCGGCATGCGTCAACTGCTGGCGGCCCAGAGTGACCGTCGAGCCATCGCGAGTGGCCGCGGTCAGTGAGTCAGGGATCGGCCCGACGACGAGCGATGTCGTCGCACACGAGGCCAACGCGGGGTTCACCAACAGTGCGACGGACACCGTGCCGGCGACCGGCAGGGTGAACAGCAGCATCACGAGCAACGCGAGAAGTTTGCGCACGGCGCCTCATCTCAAGGGTGCGTCGACGCGGGACAGCCGGAGCAGGCGGCAGTGCTCGGCGGGAGGACACGCAAGAAAGACGGTGAAGGCCACGGGCCGCGCGGAGGTGACGTGCTCGGTCTCCCAGATGCCGTCGCGGTGGCGCGTGCCGGTGACCGTCAGGGCAACCGCACCGGGTGGGAGTTGGCCAGGCGCTGCCTGCTCGAGGGCGGTAGCCCAGGCATCAGGCACGGCAAGCGCGTCGATCGTGAGCCACTGGCGCGTCCCGTACATCTGGAGGCTGTGCCACTGTTCGGTGGTCGGCAGATACCCGCGCACGTCCGCGGCGACAGCCGTCGCGTCCTCGGCGTCGGCGAGGTCGACGAGTGGCTGTGCCCAGTCCAACGGATCGGCGGGACCACGGGTGTCCCACGTCAGAACCGCCATCGCGACCGCGCGGGCTGACGCTTCGGGGTCAGAGGAGAGTCGCACGCGCTGAGGAGTGAGCACGCCGGGCGCTGAAGCCGCTTCAGGCGACTGGGCGGCGACGCTGGCGGGATCAGGGTCCGTCTCCAGCGCCGGCATTGTGAGGCCGATGACCCCGACGACGGCCACGATCACAAGCGCGACGCACAGAGTGATCGCTCCGACGAGGGCGGCGCGGCGACGAGAGGAGGTGGGAAGCATGGTGGTCCGATCGAGGAGGAATGTTCTCGAACGACAGGTGCGCTACGTCTTCCCGCGCCGGCGTCTGATGTCCTCAGCGAAGGCGAGGCTGCCCTCGAGGGTCGCCTCGAACGCCGCCCAATCCTCGGCCGAAGTGCCTTCGGCGAGTACGGCGGGGTCGTAGCCCGACCACCACTCACGCAGGTCGTTCCAGGTGAAGGCGAATCGGCGCACTTGGGCGGCAGCGTCCCGTGCTTTGTTGTCGGCGTCGGAGCGGGCTCGCGCGAGCGCCTTGCGCGCCACAAGCTCGGGCTTCTCTCCGGTCGGGACGTCGCCGCCGGAACGGAGCTGCGCCGCGGCAGTCTGCGCCGCCTCGCGGTTCTCAGACGTGTGATCAGGCGAGCGCGCCATCCGCTCGAGCTCGGCCGCGGCGAGTTCGCCCGTGATCTGCTGGAAGGCAGGCCACACGCCGGCGCCCGCATCTACGGCTGCGATCGCGGCCTCTGCATGCGCCCGCACTTCCGGGGCGGCAGTCTCGTCCGCTGCGACTCGTTGGAGCGAAGCGATGCGCTCGAGGGTCGTGAACGACTTGTTGCCGGTAGCCATCGCCGCGGCCTGCGCGCGGCTGTCGCCCACCCTCTCCGACGGTGCCGTTAACTTAACGGCACCGTCCTGACCGGGTGGAGCCGTCGCACCGAAACGCGTCGCAACCTGCCGATGCGTCGCGTCCTCGGCGAGGAGCCGCTTGCACTCTGTGTAGAGAGTGGCGGCTTCGGACGGCGTGAGGTCTTTGCGGAGGGTGTTCTCGTCCTTCTCGGCGAGGACCTGGGTGAGGCGGTCCGAGATCCCCGCACGTACCCACACGTTCACCTTGCGGAGTCCGAGGAGGTGAAGCGCGGCCAAGCGCCGAGCGCCGCAGACCAGCACGCCCTCGGGCGTCACGGTGATCGGCTGTAGCAGCCCGTACTTTTGGATCGAGTCAGCGAGCGACCGCACATCGCCGAGGTCGGTGCGGTGTCGGGCGCCGACCCGGATGGAGTCGATCGATCGCTCGAGTTCGATACCCGGGGCGGAACTCATTGTTGCACCGCCGGGAGATTCTTTTGAATGCGGGTGACGAGCCGGTCGTCGTCCAGAAGTGAGTCGATCGTCTCGCCGATGAGAAGGCGAACCAGGATGCCGCGGCCGGCGGCCGTCTGTCGCTGCGCGGGATTCGGCACTCCCAGAAGGACGGTGAGCATCGTTCGCCACGCATAGCCCGGGAGGTCGAGGACGACGCGCGCGGCCTTGTCGCGACGCAGCAGGTCATACGCGGCCGGCCGGGACGCGGCATCCCCGAGCCGTGTGCAGACGTAGTCGACGCTCGATCGCGCGTGATCCGCCGGCCACCCGAGGAGTTCGAAGACGGCCACCGCGTCATCGACGGCAGCGGTGACGTTCGGAAGCTCGGCGGATCGCGGGTCTGAGTCCGACGATGTCGAGAGCGCCGCGTGGTACTCGGTGAGCGGGTTCTCGCGGTCACTGAATCGCTCGACATCGTGGAAGCCGGCGTAGCGAGTACGGCGTGCTTGATGCACCGAGCAGAGCAGACCGCGCGCACGCTCTTCGGCGATGCAGGTCACCTGGACTGCTCGGGTCACGACCGCCCAGGGGTCTTCCGCGCGCCGGACCCACGGTGCCCGCATCGCATCGAAGGCAGCCGCGGCTGCCTCCCACGGGTCGAGGCCGTGCTTGCGGGCGAGGGCGGCAAACCGAGTGGCGGCGTACCGCATGAGGTCAGCCGCCTCGGGATCGCTGGACCACGCGCGGCCGTCGGCGCGGTGCATCCGTTCCAGTAGCGCTCGCAGCCCCTCCGAAGCGCGAAAGTCGAGAGTGGAGGTCGCTGTAGTCATCGTCATCAGCCCCGTTCGATCGTCGGTGCGGTGGTCGGGGCTGTGCGGCCGCCGAAGGCGCTGAGCGGCGCGAGTCGTCGGCGCTCACCCGGCCGCTGGGGTGAAGTGGACAGTCGGCGCCTCAGTTCGGACTGGAGGTCGAGTCCACGCCCGATGAGACGCCCGCTCGACGAGTTGACGAGATCCGAGATGCGGACCCACGCGACTCGATGGCGTTCGGCCGCGTCGACCGGAGTGCGGGGGTTGATCGTGGCGGACGCGTCGGATCGTGTGCTGGTGCTCGCGGGGTGGGGTCGGGGCGGTGTCGTTTCGATATCCGGTTCAGTCAGGGGTTCGAGGTCATCACGCATTGCTCTGGCCTCCTTGTTCGAGTGCGTGTGGGAGAGCGGAATCGGTGGTCCGCAGCCAGCGGCCGACCGTGGAGGGGTGGACCCCGAGACGTCTACTGATCGCTCTGTTGGACAGGCCGGACGCGCGGAGGATCTGCGCGTCGTGGTGCCGCGCCGATGCGGCAGTCAGGAGCGAGACTTCTTCGTCGACGGATGCCGAGTCGATCGTGGGGCCGGGGCGCCGCATGAGGATCGACGTCAGGTGCGTGATCGCGAGGAGCACGAGGGGTGGGACTGCCGCGACCGACGCGGCGAGGGCAGCTGGGACGTCGCTGTCGGCGGCGAGAATCGCGTGAATCGCGTTGGCGACGACCGAGACCGACGCGCCGGCGAAGAGCAGGACCCATGGGTACCAGACGCCTCGCGATCCGGTGAGGACGACGGCCGCGACGGTGGCGACGACGATGATGCCGTCGACGATGAGCGGCCAGGCCCAGGCCTGTTCGGGGCTGAGTCCGGAGCGTTCCGCAAGGTCCGCAAGCGAGGTGAACGAGAGCCAGAAGGCGCCGGCGGCGATGAAGAATGTTCCGGCGATCGCTGTGAGGGTCGCGAGCCGGATGCCATCGACCGGCCGGGGCATCACGACAGGCTCCTGCAACGTCCCGGTTGCTGACGGGGGAGCGGAGGAAGCGGCGGGGGGAGCTGCGGCGCGTACTTGCGGATCGTGGCGTCGTAGCCGCTGCGTCGCCACGCGGACTTGACCGTGGCGTTGATCTCGCGCCTGTCGAGACCGATCTCCTCGGCGACCGGCGCGAGCGCGCTCATCGCCTCGGGGAACTCGACGCCGGCGTCGAACAGCCGACATGCTGCCCAGAAGAGCCCGCGATTGCGTTCCCCCTCTCGCAGGTGCGAGACCCAGACCGCCAGCGCATCGGCGTTCCCGCGGTCCGCCTGCGCTGTGTAGTAGCGCGTGGCGGGGCGCGGATCGACGAAACCCCGCAGGGCGGTCGAGTCGAGACGCTCGAAGCGGGCGGTCGACAGGGAGAAGGTTCGATAGCTCGAGACCCCGTCGTCTGTCGCCACCGCAGACGGGGGGATGAGGACGTAGCCCCCTTCGCCCCTGAAGTCGATGTGCGCCCGGGCAGACACCCAGCAGGGGCTCTCGATACCGCTGTTGACGTAGTAGACGTGCATCCCGCCCGACGGCGTGCGCACGCGAGCGAACTCGCCGGCGGCGACGCCGTCATCGATCGCACGTTGGAAGGTCGCGTAACCAGAACCGGACGCCTTCGTGTCGACGTCCACGACGTCGACACCCGACTGGCGGCCGGTCGGCATGCCGATGTTCGCCTCGGGCCAGCGCCGCCACCAGCCGTGCACGACGTGGCCGAGAATCGACGCGTCGTGGAACCCGTTGCGCGTGAGCGGACGCTTGCCGCCGGGAACACACGGGAACACCGGGACGTCGGCCAGCGCGAACGCGAGTGCGGCCTCGGGCCGAGACATCCGTGCCGTCGTGAACAGGAGGTCCGCTACCGCGAGCATGTCGGCCTCCCAGCGACTTCGCGGCCGACAGGGCGGTCCGCGGGGCGACTGAAGTGCGCGTCCGGTGCACCGCGCTCGAGCTGCACGGATGTGTGGCCCCGATGTGCCTTCGTCGTGAGAGCGTCGAGGATCTCGACTGATGCTCGTCGCACGCGCTCACCTGTGTCCTGCACGACTTCGGCGACGGTCTTGCCGTTCACGGTTGACGCCCACGAGGCGACGTACGGGATCGTGTAGATGCTCGTGTCCATCCCGTGCGCGGCTCCGACCATGAGGGCGACAGATTCCGCTTCGACCTCGCCGATGCCGCGATGGCTGATGGCTTCGTGGTCGGGGCCATGCAGTCGGATGTGGGCGAGCTCATGCGTCAGGGTCTTCACCCGGGCCGCGGCATCCATGTCGGCGCGAACGACGACGGTGCGGGCAAGGAAGTCCGTGCGACCGTTCGCGCCGCCGATGTCTGTCGAATCGGGAACGCTCGAGAGCGAGAAGTCGTCAGCCTCGACGAGCCGTGCGAGTTCATTCCACAAGTCGGCGGGAGCTTCACCCCGCAGCAGTTCCGGACGTTGCTGCCCGGGGATCGGCGGACCTGAGGTCTGCGAGACATCCCACACGTACGCGGGCCTCACGCCGATGAGCCGCGAACGTACGACTTCGCCCGCCTGCGGGCGCTCGCCGCGGCGAAGTCGCCGCCATGACATCGAGTCGTTCGGCGTCTGGGTAGCGAAGTTGCCGGTGACCGGAGCGAGGATCGCGTAGCCGCGCTGTCCCTTGAGGACCTGGTGTCCGAGCTGCTGCCACTGGCGGAAGCCGGCGACGAAGGTGGGCACAGGCTCCGGGACGAGTCCGTGCTCGAACGCCGATGCGTGCTGCACCCAGATCAGCAGCGTGTTGTTGAACGACCGCGTCCGGAAGCGGGCGGCGAACTCCAGCGCGCGCCTCCACTCATCGCCCGACGTCAGCTCCTCGACGGCGCGCGCCAAGCGCTCGTGCACCTCACGCAACTTCTCCTCCGCGCTGGAGCTGGCTCGCTGCTCGTCGGTCATATCGTCACCTCGTTCGCTGTCTGCCCTCGCGGATCAGGTGCACCGCCGCATCCGAAACCGGTGGCGAGATCTGCGAAGCCGATGAACACGTCACCGAGTCGACAGGGCCAAATCCGCCAGAAACAGGCCAGATGCGGGTCAGAATGAGTCAGAGTGGGATGACGAGATCTGACGCGAGGGTGCCGATGAGTGCAGCGCAACGACCGACCGGAACCGAAAGTGGCAGGCGCCTTGCCGAGTTGATGCAGCTGCGCCACATCAACATCCGCGATCTGGCTGCGCGCGCCGGCTGCGACGAACGCACCATCCAACGAGCCCTCAACGGCGAGACGACGCCGCAGTTGCGCGTCGCCGAGAGCATTGCCGAAGTGCTGGAGTGCGAGCCGGATGACCTCTGGCCGCGCCCCGGCTCCGGAGCATCATCGAACGGCGCGCTGACGGTCAGGCTGTTCCCGTCACGCGCACAGGTCCCGGTCGACGTCTGGCGCGACGCGCTCGCGGCCGCAGCATCCCGAATCGATATCTGCGTCTACGGTGGAACGTTCCTGTTCGACAACGTCCACGGCTTCCTGCGTTTGGTTCGGGATGCTGCATCCCGCGGTGTTCAAGTCCGTATCGCCGTGGGTGACCCGGGTTCATCCGCTGTGCACCAGCGCGGCATCGAAGAGGGGATAGGCGACGCGCTCGCCGGCCGTTGCCGGCTCACGCTGTCGCGGCTCTCACCGATCCACGATCTCGACGGCGTGGAGGTCCGCACCCACTCGACCCCGCTCTATGTCTCGATGTTCCTTATCGACGACATGCTCTACGCAAACCACCACATCCTCGGCTCGCCCGCCGGAGACAACCCGGTGATCGAGATCCCGCGTGACCTCGACCCTGAAGTGTGGGAGAGCTACACGAACTCGTTCGAACAGATCTGGGCCGGTGCGCACCCCGCGCACTACCCGGCCCGCTGATCGCGAAAGGCTACTCATGGCACGCATCGACTACTACAACGACCCCGACGCGCCGTTCCCGAACAGCGTCGTTCCGTCGACGACGAGCGTCGTGCTCGACGACGAGGGTCGCATCGCGCTGGTGCATCGGAAAGACAATGGCCTCTGGGCGCTGCCCGGGGGCGGGATGGAGCTGGGGGAGTCGATCGAGGACTGCGCCGTTCGGGAGGTCAAGGAAGAGACCGGCCTGGATGTCGAGATCACCGGCCTCATCGGCGTCTATACGAACCCGCACCACGTGATGAAGTACGACGACGGCGAAGTGCGCCAGCAGTTCTCGCTTTGCTATCGCACCCGGCTGCTCGGCGGCGAGCTGACCTTCGACAGCGAGTCCACCGACATCGCATGGGTCTCACCCGATGCGATCGGGGAGTTGCCGATGCATCCTTCGATGAAGCTGCGGATCGACCACTTCCTCGAGGGACGGAGCGAGCCCTATCTGGGGTGATCGCCGATTCGGGAGAGTCGTTTGTTGACACGGTCAACGGCGGCGAGAAGATCCGGCGCAGATGCCGACACCGCGTCGTGGACGGGAGTGTTCGGCTCGTAACGCGTGAGGATCTCGGCGACGCGGTCGGCGGCGGCGATAGGTTCGCCGGTCGGTGACGTCGTCATGTCGGCAAAGGTGACGATATCGAGAACGTCTGCTGGTGGGGGAGCGAACTCCTCGAGGTCGGCGAGAAGACCGCGCTGCCGCGCTTCGAACTCCGCGCCGGTATGGAACGCTATGAGCCGCACGACAAGGTCGGGCATGCCGGCGTCGCGTGCGAACCGTGCACCGTCGACGGGGTGGAAGCCGCTCGTCCCGAGAGCGGGCGCATAGCCGACGTCGTGCAGCCATGCGGCGGCGACGATCTCGTCTGCATGCTCGAGGTCGAGAGTCGGTGCGATGTCTGCCGCCGTCGCGGCGACGCCTTGGACATGCGCCCAGCGTCGAGGCACGTCGGCGAGATGACGTTCCGCCAGTGCTTGAGCTTGGGTCGCGAGGTCGCTGTGCATCGTGTCCAGAGTAGAGCTGACGTGGGTCGAGCGAGCGTCTACTACGACACCCATGCGATGACATCGGGGACGAGCGAGATCACGACCCCAATGAATGCCAGAGTTCCCATCGGCACAAACATCCGTGATGTCTCGGACGAAAGTTGGCGAATGACTCGATCCCTCCGCTCGTAGGTGTCGAGCCGTGGCATGAGGCCATCGTCGTCTCCGTCAAGCCACATGCGCGTCCGGAGCGGCATCGACGCGCGTGCTCGTCCGGAGGTGATGCCGCGAAGTGCTGCGCGTTGCAGCGCAGCTGGGCTCGCCCGCCAGTAGCTCAAGGCTGAAGCGCCAAGAAGCCCGATCGCGCCTGCCGTCGCAACGCTGGCCAACACGATCCCGCGGAAGCGGTAGAAGTACTCGTTCGCAGAGGCTGCGGTGTTCACCCGCTCGAGGTCAAGAGCGACCAGCGTCGCCATGTACGCGCCGAGCGCGAACGTGAATCCGGTCCAGACCAGCCGACCAGCCCAGAGTCCGAGCCGCGGAAGGACCGTTCGAGGAGGCTCGACGCGGGCAGGTAGGTGCGCGACCACCACAAGGCCGGCGACGACAAGAGGAAGAACGCCGCCGGCGATCGCAATGCGATCACTCTGGACTTGAGCGGTCCTGGCAGTCCGGACACGGCAACGAGAACGACCAGCAGGCAAACAGTGACTGCGAGCAATCCGTACCACGCAGTCGGCTGACGCAGCCGCTGACGAACGCCGATCGATGATGTCTGCCTGCTTGCTCCCGTCATGCCTTGAGCATGGCGCACGCCCGCGACATCGCACGCCGCACCACAAGGTGGCCACGCCTCTTGCAGTTGAGGCGCACCTCCTTCCTGAACGGAGGAGGTGCGGCGGTGACGGTGTCGATGCGGGTGATGAGCGCGGGCGACGGCTACAAGTACCTTCTTCGCACTGTCGCCGCGGGTGACGGCGATCGCTCGCTCTCGACACCGCTGACCCGGTACTACTCCGCCGAAGGAACCCCGCCCGGACGCTGGATGGGAGGTGGTCTCGCAAGCCTGGGCCGCAGCATCCACACGGGTGCGGAAGTCAGCGAGCGCCAGCTGCAGCTTCTCATCGGGATGGGACGTCACCCGATCAGCGGCGAACCGCTTGGCCGCGCATACCCGCAGTACGCACCGACTGACGATGCGGCATCCCGTCGTCGTGCGGTCGCGGGATACGACTTCACATTCTCGATCCCGAAGTCGGCGAGCGTGCTCTGGGGCGTTGCAGGCGCAAGCATTCAAGAGCGCATCGTCGGCGCCCACCATGCGGCCGTCGCTCAGACCGTTGCGTATCTCGAACGCGAGGTTGCCGCGACGCGTATCGGGGCAACGGCGCGCGACGGGGCCGTTGCGCAGGTCGGCGTCGCGGGAATCATCGCAACGGCATTCGATCACTTCGACAGTCGCGCGGGCGATCCTCACCTGCACACGCATGTCGTGATCAGCAACAAGGTGCAGACGCTGCTCGACGGCAAGTGGCGCTCACTCGACGGGCGCCCACTCCACGCGGCGGTTGTTGCGCTGTCGGAATTGCACGAGGCGCTCTTCGCGGATGAGCTGACCCGTCGACTCGGCGTGGCATGGGAGCCGCGTCAACGCGGCCGCGATCGCAACATCGCGTGGGCGATCAGCGGCGTGCCCGAGAATCTGGTGCGCGAATTCTCATCGAGAGCGCGTGACATCGATGTCGCCACGGATGCGCTCATCGCGGAGTTCCTCGAGCGCCACGGCCGTCGTCCCGAGCCGGCGACGATCATGAAGCTGCGTGCCCAGGCGACACTCTCGACTCGGCCCGAGAAGACGGTCCGGTCGCTCGCAGAGCTCACCGCGGCGTGGAGGGACCGCGCCGGCCAGATTCTCGACCGGGATGCTGCATCCTGGGCTCGTTCAGTCGCCCAGGGTGCTCCGCCAACGGTCGTGCGCGCCGAGGACGTCCCCCTCGAGGTTGTGGAGTCACTCGGACGATCGGTGGTCGACGCCGTCGCGGAGAAGCGCACCACCTGGCGTCGATGGAATCTCCTTGCCGAGGCGGCGCGTCAGACCATGAAGTACCGCTTCGCCGCGGCATCCGATCGCGAAGTCATCACCGAGATGGTTGCCGACGCGGCCGAGCGGGCATCTCTGCGTCTGACCGCGCCGGAACTTGCGAGCAGCCCCGTCGAGTTCCAGCGGGCCGACGGTAGCTCCGTCTTTCGGCCGCGCGCTGGTGCCCTGTTCACCGCGCACACGCTGATGGATGCTGAGGCGCGCCTGCTCGCACGATCGCGCAATCTGCTCGCACCGCGCGTGGATCCCCACATTCTTCGCCGCCGCACAGCGGTAGTCACGCTGAGCAATGCTCAGGTGACCGCGCTCGCAGCGGTGCTCGGGTCTGGCCGCGCGCTCGACGTGCTCGTCGGGCCAGCGGGCGCCGGCAAGACGACCGCTATGCTCGCACTCCGCAAGGCGTGGGAGGCGACGCACGGGGCGGGTTCGGTTGTCGGACTTGCGCCGTCGGCCGCGGCAGCGCACGTGCTCGCGGCCGACATCGGCATTGCGACCGAGAACACGGCGAAGTGGTGGCAGAACCACCTGATGCGCGGCGAGACCCTCCGAGCAGGACAGCTCGTGATCATTGACGAAGCCTCGCTCGCCGGCACGCTGTCGCTCGATCGCATCACAGAACTTGCGACGGATGCCGGTGCCAAGGTGCTCCTCGTCGGAGACCACGCTCAACTCCAGGCAGTCGACGCGGGTGGCGCATTCGCGCTCCTTGTCCATGACAGGGACGACGTGGCGCACCTTTCGGATGTCCACCGCTTCCGTCACGACTGGGAGAAGCGCGCGAGCATCCAGCTGCGTGACGGTGACGTTGACGTCGTCGAGACGTACGCGGAGAACGACCGAATCCGAGAAGGAACGGTCGAGGCGATGATCGACGAAGCCTACTCGGCTTGGCGCAAGGACATGGGGGCCGGAAAGTCCAGCATCCTTGTCAGCGACTCGAACGACGCGATCGCGACGCTCAACGCTCGCGCTCGAGCCGACCGCATCCTCGCCGGCGAGGTGACCGGCGCGCACGAAGTCGAACTGCGGGACGGATCTCGCGCCGCACGCGGCGACATCGTGATCACCCGCCTGAACGACCGGCGACTCCGCACGGGCAGATCCTGGGTGCGCAACGGCGACCGTTGGGTGGTCGACGAGGTGCTCGCGGGTGGAGAGCTTCGTGTGCGACGCGCAGACGCGAAACGGAGCTGGTCGGTCGCCCTGCCCGCGGACTACGTCGCGGAGAACCTCGACCTGGGCTATGCAATCACCGCTCACCGCGCGCAGGGAATCACTACCGACACCGCGCACACGCTCGTGCAGTCGGGCATGACTCGCGAGAACCTCTATGTCTCGATGACGCGCGGACGCGAGGCCAACACGGCCTATGTCTCGACGGACCGGCCGGATCTCGAGCACGTCGAGCCGCATCCTGGCGATGACGCCCGCGCCACTGCGCGCACCGTGCTTCGAGGAGTCATGCAGCACGTCGGCGCTGCGCTTTCGGCGCACGAGCGCATGGGTGCGGAACAGGACAACTGGGGATCGATCGCGCAGCTCGCAGCCGAGTACGAGACGATCGCCGCCGCAGCACAACGTCCGCGATGGGTGGCGCTGATCGAAGCCTCCGGTCTGACACGCGAGCAGGCGGCTGCCGCGATCGAGTCGGACGCGTTCGGGCATCTGAGCGCCGAACTCCGGCGGGCCGAGGCCGGGGGAGCGAACGTCGACGCGCTGCTCCCCGCGGTCGTGCGTTCGCGAGGCTTCGACGACGCTCAGGATACTGCGGCGGTCCTCGCGGCCCGGGTTGCTCGGGCGTCCGAAGGCCGGCGGCAGAGTCTCGGGCGGCGGGTGCCTCGCCACATCGTTGGTCTCCTGGCTGAGGCGCTGGGGCCCATGCCTGACGAGATGCGCCATTCGCTCGACGAGCGCCGCGGTCTCATGGATGCCCGCGCCATGGCGCTTGTCGATCGGGCACGCGAGCGTGGGGACCAATGGCTCCATGAGCTCGGCGCGGCACCGGTTGCATCGACACAAGCTGTCTGGCGTCGCGCTGCGACTGTCGTCGCCGCATACCGCGATCGGTACGACGTCCGCAGTCGCGATGCGATCGGCCCAGAACCTGAGACCGACGCCCAGAGACGGGATGCCGCAGCCGCTCGTGCAGCGATCGACGCAGCCCGTCGAGCTGAACGCGCGGCGCAGCAGGCTCCGGTGGGGCGTCCGACGCATCGGCGAGGAGCCACGCTCTCCCGATGAGGCCCCTACCGAGTGTCCGCGGACCGTTCTAGCATGAGCCGTAGCAACCTCATCTGCGCCACCGCTCGGTGCGGCGGCACGACATCGGCTCCGGCCAGTCCCTTCACGTTCTCGTTGCTGAACCTACGGAGGGAAGCCGCATGTTCGGACTCATCTGGAGCCTCAGCGCTCACATCCATTCGTTCCTACGTCGCGCGATGCCGACGAACCTCTTGATCGCCGCGATCATGACCCGCCGCGGGCTCAAGTGGGGCGCGCCTGCGATGCTCCTCGCCCCCGTGTACCTGCTTGGCGCCGTCGTCTCTGTCGGACTCATCGGTCAAGGGGCGCCGAAGTGGCTGTACCTGCTCGCGTTCATCTGCCTGTGGAATGCGATCAAGTTTGTGGTTGTCGGCCCGGTGACCCTGATCCGCCTCGCCTACCTTCGGATGCTTGAGGCTCGCGCGCGTCACGTAGCCGCGTTGCCCGTCGCGAGCGACGGCACCGAGGTGGCTCGGGTTGAAGCGGAGCGCGCCGGCGCGACCGTCTGACGCTGGCGGACCCACCGCTCGCTTTCGATCCGTATCCGGGCACTGCACGCAAAAGGGGGTTGCTCGCGCTTAGGAGCCCGTTGTCGAATCGATCGCTGTTGTCGGAGCCTGTCGGTACGCTCTGAGCATGAGTCTGATTGACCGGGCCGAACCGCGACGCGAGTCCGCCATCGCGGCCATGGATCCAGCTGATCAAGCCGCGCGGGGGCCGTACTTCGCGCTGTATCAGTCAGCCTTCACCAACGCGAGGCTGGTCTGCGTCTCCTACTTCCCTGACCGGGCCATCGTGCGGAAGTTCCTGACTGACCTCGCGTGCGAGACGAAGGCGTGGTGCGCGCCCGCCCCGACGCACATGATCCATCGCGACGGGGCTAAGTTCGCCGGCCCGCTCGCCGTGGAGACGTCGTGAGCACCGATATCTATCCGCTATTCCTAGACGAGCCGACCGACGTCGACCTGCTGTCGTTCGACGCTGTCGCCGGCACGGTCGTCGATGCCCTGCTCGACCCCCGTCTTGACCCCATTGCGCTTGGACTCTCGGGCTCATGGGGGAGCGGCAAGACCTCAGTGCTGCGCATCATCGCAAAGCAGTTGAAGCCGAAGCCGGGCGAGCCGGTGTCGTGTCTCATCATCGAGACTGACCCGTGGCGATACGACCCACAGCTCGGAATCAAAGAGTCGCTGATTGGCGAGATCCTCTCAGCCATCGAGGAGGCTCTCCCCGAGGAGGGCGTCGGCGCGCAGTCGAAGGCGCTCGTCAAGCGTCTCTTGAAGCGGATCGACTGGACCAAGGCGATGAAGCTCGCTGCCCAGTCTGCGGTCACAGTGTCCCTGCCCTCGCTCGATAGCGTGCTGAGCCTCGTCAAGCCGAAGGAAGGCGGAGACGAGAACGGCCCTGAGCCGATCACAGACATGGTGCAGTTCCGTGCCGAGTTCCGCGCTCTCCTCGAGTCGGAGGGTATGGAGACGATCAAGAACGTCGTCGTACTTGTCGACGACCTGGACCGCTGCCTTCCCGAGACCGTCGTCGAGACGCTCGAGACCATCAGACTCTTCCTATCGGTGCCGAAGATGTCGTTCGTCATCGCTGCTGACGAAGAGCGCGTTGCAGACGCAATCGCTACTCGCTATCCCGCTGCTCCTGAAGCGAAGCCGGGCGAAGAGACCCCGGCCCAGCTCTATCTGCACAAGATCGTTCAGACCTCGGTGCCCGTACCCGCGCTCTCGGACTTCGACACTGAGGCCTACCTTGTCCTCCTTCAGATCCGCGCGCTGGTCGAACCAGCCGAGTACGCGCAGATCGTGAGCGATGTCTCTGTCGCACGGCGTGGTGCGATCGCGTTGGAAACAGTCGCCTCGCTCCAGAAGGACGAGTTCCTCGAGCAGCGCAACAACGCGGCCCGAATTCGCCCGATCGTTCATGAGAAGACGAAGGGCAACCCTCGACGCATCAAGCGATTCCTGAACGACCTGTCGGTGCGATTGAGCATCGCGGCTCGCCGCGGAATCACACTGGACGCGGCCACGATCGCGAAGCTCATGGTGCTCGAGCAGTACTTCCCTGACGAGTTTAAGGAGGTCACCGGCTGGCTGCGCGAGCAGACGCTCCGGCAAAATCTCGCTGCCCTCGAAGCGCAGGCCGGCACGCCTCAGGCTGACGACGAAGCGGAACAACCCGAACCAACGGACGACGCCGAAACCGAAGAGGACGGCGGTGCTGCTGTCGAAGCGGGAGCAGGAAGCGAGGCTTCTAAGCCACGGTTTGGCGACGGACTGATCCGTTGGGCGCGGCTTTCTCCGCCGCTCGCCAAGAAGGACATCGCGCCGTATCTCGTCTTCGCAGCAAGCTTCAAGAGCGTCTTCCTGGCTTCCGAAGGACTGCCGGAATCGATCCGCGACATCGCGACGCAGATCCTGTCGCGATCGGTTGGTGAAGCCCGTCGCGTGACCGAGGACATGCTTCGCAACCTGCAGAGCAGCGAAGCGGACAAGCTGATCCACCACATCGGTGGCGTGATCGCTGATGAGCCACAGAAGCAGTCGGCCGGCATCGTCGCGATACTTCGCATTGTTCGTGTTCAGCCATCGTCTGTGGCGACGGCTATCGCGGCACTGAAGCGGTTGCGGCCTGCGGATCTCAAGGTGGGCGGTTTCATTCAGCTTCGTGCGGACGACCCTGAGCCGATTGTCGAGCAGATGACGCAGATGGCGAACGTCAGCGGACGTAAGGAACTCATTGAAGCTGTTGCTGCTGCCAAGGAGGGCATCTAGTCATGGGGACGAGCTCGTCGTATAAGGGGTCGACGGGCAAGGTCGGTCGTGCCCTCCGCGATGGCGTCGGCCAGTGGGCGGATGGTCAGTCGGCCGGCCAGAAGTCGCGCATTCCTGAGGGTGTCGTCGCTCAGGCGCTGAAGATCCCCGTGTTCTCGCGCCGCTCGTCAGGTGGCGGTGGCGGTGGGGCCGGCGGTGGCACTGGCCGCAAGCAGAGCGCCCCGCGTCGTGACGCGCGCGCGTATGCCGCGACCGCGAGCCGTGCTGCCAATCTCGCCCGGGCTTTCCGCGAAGGTGATCGCGAGGCCCTCACAAAAGCCGGTCTCGACTTCGATTCGCTATCCGCCCTGCCTACCCGAGCCGAAATGGTTCGAGCCATTCTCGACGTCGTCTGCGAGGCGCAGACTTCCAGCGACATCCCCGCCGAAGAGCAGCGAGACATCGCACATCACCTTCTCGAGTGGATGCTCGACACGGATGTGAATCCATCGACGCCGGACGCCGCCGCTACCGCTGAACACGCTATCGGCGTGATGATCGCCGAGATCTTCATCTCCGAATCAGACGAGTTCACCTCGACCGGCTCGGTGTCGCGCGAGGACTTCATCGATGAGGTCTACGACGCGAGCCATCAGTTGGCCGCACGCGCCAATCTGTCTGAGGCGGGTGCAAGTCCGGATGCTATCGACTCGGCTATCGAGCGTGGCCTTCATAGTCTCCGCCGCATCTTCAAAGACGGAGCCGAGTAATGGTGTTCTCCTATGAGCTGACTGTCACGCCCGTCCCATCCACGCCGACCTCCGATGCGGATCGAACCTTCTATTGGCATGACGCCCATTCCCACCGGTACTTCCGGGCAAACTACGGACCGCTGCTGGGTGGCCTTGGCGCAGTCAACGACCGCAACATCGATCTGGTCCGCATCGCTATTGCCGTGCTCGCAGCGGACCGCTCGTCGCTGCGCTCGGGTCGGCTGTCCAACTGGAATCAGCGGGACATCTCCGTCGCTGTGGAAGTGCTCGCGGCAAGTCCGTGGCGGACCGTTCAGCCTGAGCTCGAGAAGCTCCTCGGCTTCCTCACCGGCGATATCTGGCGGTTCACGTTTCGGGAAGACGCCGGAGGTCCGGAACAGATCGCTACTGTCGGTCTCGGCGCAACGCGCGTAGTGCTCCTCAGCGGCGGAGCGGACTCAGCGACGGGTGCTCTGCTCTCCGCGGTCGACCTCGCTTCGCGCGGTGAACAACAGGTCCTGGTCTCGCACTGGGCATCCTCCAATCTGACCCCGGTTCAGTCGAGAGTCGCAGCCGCGATTGAGGAGATCGCGCCCGGAACCACTGCCGATCATGTGAAGGTGTTGCTGGCGCGGGGTCGTCATTCACCGACTGGCAAGGCCTACGGCAAGGAGAACTCGACGCGGTCACGTTCGTTCCTCTTCATTGCTTTGGGGCTCGCGGTGGCTTCGGTTCACAAAGTGCCGCTCTGGCTGCCCGAGAACGGTTATGCATCGATCAACCCGCCGCTCTCTCGAAGTCGTCGGGGGAGCCTCTCAACGAAGACAACGCATCCGAAGTTCCTCGGCGACCTGATCTCCCTGCTCGCATCGGTGGGAGCGCACCACGATCTGGTCAACCCGCACGCGGCCGAAACGAAGGGCGAGATGTTCCAGCGTGTCCGAGAGCTGCTCGGAAACGAGCGCGCGAGCAAGTTCCTGAGCGATACGTGGTCGTGCTCGCACACTGGCCAGAAGTCGTACGGGATCCCGGCTTCGGTGGCGTGCGGAGTGTGCTTCGGGTGTGTGCTTCGACGGGCCTCGTTTCACGCGTCCGGATTGGACGACAGCACGCCCTATCTCGTACCCGCGGACGACCAGCAGACGGCCTGGGTGAAGGAGAAATCCGTGGTGCCGGCCATGAGTGATTTCCTGCGCGATTCATTCGGTGAATCGGATCTTGCGAAGCTCCAGCTCCCGTCGAGCATCGCTCTAGCCGACGCTCTCGAACTGTGCCGACGAGGACGCGAGGAACTGCAAGGGCTCGACCTATGAGGGTCCCCCCACCGCTCGACACCCATGCGCACGTGGACCCAGGCATCGATGGTGCCGAGCTGCGAAAACTCGGCGCCTTCATTTTTGCGATGACTCGGTCCCTCGACGAGTTCGAAACAGTGCGATCCCGCTCTGATCTCAGGACGCTCTGGGGTGTCGGGGTTCACCCGGGACTCGTCCGAGCGCAGACAGCATTCACGGTCGAGCGTTTCCGACAGCACATTCAAGACACGCCACTCGTGGGTGAGGTCGGCCTAGACGGCTCGAGTCGAGTGCCGATCGAGCTGCAGACGGCAACATTCCGACACGTTCTAGAGGAGCTCCAGCGTCACCCTCGGATAGTGAGCGTGCATAGTTCCGGCGCGCACCTGCGCGTGCTGCGAGAGCTGCATCGCACTCCGGTCGAAGGCGTCATCCTGCATTGGTGGACCGGGGGAGCTGAGGCCACCGAAGAGGCTGTCCGGCTCGGGTGCTACTTCTCCCTGCCGCCAGCCATGATGTCCGCGGATGAGACACTCAGCGTGATCCCGCCCGACCGCATCCTTTCGGAGACTGACCACCCTTACGGGGATCGCCGCGTACCCGGACGAAGGCAGCCAGGTGGCACTAGCGAAGTCGAGCAGTGCACAGCACAACGTTTCGGCGTCGACAAGCTCAGTCAGCGTTTCTCGTTCTGGGACAACTTCGCTCGCCTCGTGCAGCAGGCCGGGGTTAGAGATCGCCTTGGCAGTGAGTGGCGAGATGTTCTCGATAGACACAGCCGCTGAAGTTGCGGCCCCGCTCTTTGAAACCACCCCATAGCTCGCCCGAGGAGTTCACCGATGAGCGCACCGTACGTCTCGATCAAACGGTTGGTCGATAACTCGCTCGCTGCGATGCTCGCGGCCGTCGAGGTCTACAACAAGCCGCAGATGACGTACCGCGATGAGGTGACGGTCATGCTGATCGTCAACGCGTGGGAGCTGGCGCTGAAGGCCACCCTGCGGCAGAAGAACCGATCGATTTTCTACCCAAAGAAGCGCGGCGAACGCTACCGGTCAATCGCGATTGACGACGCGCTCGGACGCGTCACTGCCAGCAAGCTCTGGCCGGCGGACATCGATGGCCCCGCCGTTGTGGCAAATGTCAAAGCGCTCACCGGGTACCGGGATCGGGCAATCCACCTGTACAACGCGCAGGGCCTCGGCGCGGTCATCTACCCCTTCTTGCAGCAGAACATCCTGAACTATCGGGACTTCATGGTTGCCAAGTTCAAGAAGGACCTGGCCGACTCGATGACCTGGCAGCTGCTCCCGCTTGGTGCGACGGCGCCCGCGGATGCAGTGCAGTTCATGAAGGTCGACAAGAACGCCACGATGGTTGCCGAGGTCGAGGACTTCATCACCGAGCTTCGGCATCTGATGGACGTCGCTCAGGCGGCAGGCGGCGACATGGGACGGGTGGCCACGGTCTACGACATCCACATGCAATCGCAGAAGAAGATGAGCAGCGCAGATCTCGTGGTCGCAGTCTCGCCTACCGCTGACGGCCAGATTGCGATCCGCAAGACCGACCCGAACCAGACACACCCGTACAGTGCGACCAAGTTACTCGAGAAGGTCAACGAGAAGCGCACAGGACGCAAGCTGACGAGCCGTGATCACCAGGCGCTGTGCTGGCAGGATCAGCTTCGCGAGAATCCGAAATACGCGTGGAAGCACACCATCGGCGCTTCACATTCATGGTCTGGGGAGACTGTCGCATACATGGTCTCGCTGAGTGACGAGCAGTACGACAGTGCCCGAAAGGGCTACAGCGCAAGCCTTCGCGGAGTTGCGAAGTGACCAGCCTTACCCTCGAACCGATCCTGCGCCATCCCGGGATTGACCTCGCGGATGCGCTCGTGATTCGTCACGCCTACGTCGAAGAGCACGAAGACAGCGGCCTCCGAGGCATCCATGCGGAGCCGACCGACGCAGAAATCCTCGCGTACACGAACAATCAGTCGGCGAGCAGCCGGAACTTCCTGCCACGATGGCGGCGCGCGTTCACGGTGTTTTGCGCCGGCCAGACCTCGTGCGATTGCCGGTCGTGGTGCGGGCCACTCCGGCGCGTTCTGGTGCACAGCGGTCAGCGCCGCGGCGATGCACGTATAGCCCGTTCTCCGGATGCTCGACTGACGTGCCCTAAACGAACGCACGGGGAAGCCACTCGATGCGCCACCGCTTATTCATCGAGAACTCAGCCGAAGTCACTCCAGATTGTCCGAGCGGAGGCGTAGTATCGATCTCGTCAACGACAAGAAACGCCAGGTCAGACCTAGGTATGTCGAGATCACTCGAGGCGTGCAGCACTCTCAGAGAACTCGAATCGAAATCGTGAGGTCGCGGGTTCAAGCCCCGCTCCTGCTACGAAGAAAGACCGCCCTCGGGCGGTCTTTCTTCGTTTTTCGTCGCCAATACGACTGTGGTGTTCTCGCCTCGACGCTGGCAGGATGAGGTGTTGCTCACGCTCGTGGAGACCCGAGGTCACGGCTCGGATCATGGGTAGCGAGTCTGCGACGCCGGCGGAGAAGACGGTGACTCGCGAGTTGGCACAGGCGAACATCGCGTTCGGCCTCAGCGGGCTGCTCGCTCTCATTCCACACTGGTGGCCGATCGCGGGCTTTGCTGGAGCGGCCTACCTGTGCTTCGCGTTCCTGGGTCATCTTCGCAACCCCGGGAAGAACGCTCAGGAGCAGTTCGCGCTCTGGACTGACGCAATCGTCGCGGTCGTCGTCCTCGTCACCAGCGTCTACGCCGTCGTCGCGCACGCCGCGCTATGAAGGACCGGTCTGCGGGCAGGGACTACCGTGGCGAACCGTTCCGGAGAGTGCACACGGCGAGCTATGCGGCGCCGCCGTTGACGTAGAGGATCTGGCCGTTGACCCAGCGCGCGGGTCCGGCGAGGAACGCGACGGCTTCGGCGATGTCGCCTGGCGTCCCGAGGCGGCCCATCGGGTTGGACGCGGCGATGCCATCGATCTGCTCCTGGCTCTTCCCCTCGAAGAACAACGGGGTGGCCGTGGGGCCCGGGGCGAGAGCATTGACGGTGATGTCTCGTCCGCGCAGCTCACGCGCGAGGATCAGTGTGATCGCCTCGACGGCACCCTTGGACGCCGCGTACGCGCCGTAACCGGGGATCTGCAGTCGAGTGACCGAGGTGGAGAAGTTCACGATCGCGCCGCCTGCGCGCATTCGCTGCGCGGCAAGCTGGTCGACAACGAACGTGCCCCGGACGTTGGTGCGCTGGACGCGATCGAAAGTGTCGAGTTCGACCTCCGCGATCGGTGCCAGAGGCATCACACCCGCCGTGTGCACGAGCACATCCACTCCACCGAATGCGCGCTGGCCTGCGTCGAACAGCTCGGCCATGTCGCGTTCGTCGGCGACATCGCCCCCGACGGCGATTGCGCGGCCACCTGTTGCCTCGATGTCGCGGACCGTTTGCTGGGCGCGGTCCTGATTGGCTGAGTAGTGGACTACGACGGCGATCCCGTCCGCGGCAAGTCGCAGGGAGCAGTCGCGGCCGATCCCCCCGGAACCGCCTGTGACGATGGCAACCCGATCAGCAGTAGTGCTCATATGAATCTCCTTCAACCCGATATGAACGTATCGTTCATAAAGAACGGTACCGCAATAATGGACCAATCGTTCACAAAGGAGCCGAGCATGACAGCACCGACACCGCGGTCCGGGAGAGGGCGCCGCCCCGCCGCCGAGGTTCGCACCGCTGTGGTGTCGACCTCGAGTCGGCTGCTCTTCGCTGAAGGGATCCGTGCGATCACGTTCGAACGGGTGGCCAAGGAGGCGGGAGTGAGCAAGACCACTCTGTACAAGTGGTGGGTGTCGCCAGGTGCACTCGCAGCCGAGGCGTACGTCGCACGTAGCGAGCCGCTGCTGAAGTTCCCTGACACCGGCGACCTCCACGCCGACCTCGTCGCACAGGTCACCGCATTCGCCGAACTGTTGACACAAGGCGGCGCCGGTGGTGTGATCCCACAGCTCATCGGATCCGCCCAGACGGATCCCGCTCTGGCCGAGGCGTGGACGCGCACCTACGCGCTTCCCCGCCGCGACCTCGCGCGCGAGCGACTCCGAGCAGCGCAGCACGTCGGGCAATTGAGCGAGCACGCAGACATCGACATCGTCATCGACCAGATCTGGGGCGCGTTCTACCACCGACTGCTCGTATTGCGAACCTCCATCCTCGATCTCGACATCGAGCGCCTCGTCACGACTGCGATCCGAGGCGCCGGATAGCGGATAGTCCGCAAGGCGGGAGCGCATCCTCCGTCAATCGAGCATTGGCGGTTATCGGACGATCGCTGACGCACCGAACTGGGGCGTCGTCTCTCGGGGGTCAGCAGGATGTATGTATGCGCATTGCAGACTTCCCGGTGCCCGATACTCCTGCTGCCCGCGGTGCTCTCGAGCTCGCCACGCAGTACCAGTCCGCAGCGATCACCGCTCACGCGCTGCGCTCCTGGCTCTGGGCAGAGGCCTTCGCGCACGTCGATGGCATCACGGACATCGACCACGAGCTGCTGTACGTGTCCGCCGTCCTGCACGACATCGGCACCGTGGCGGAGTTCGACAACCACAGGATCTCCTACGAACACGCCGGCGGGCACGTCGGTGTCGCGCTCACCGTGGGAGCAGGCTGGCCACGACGCCGGCGCGATCGGGTGCTGGAGGTGATCGTGCGTCACAACTGGCCGAGTGTCGACCGCGCGTTGGACGCCGAGGGCTACCTGCTCGAGATCGCCACGGGTCTGGACATCTCAGGCGCGAGGCCGAATGATCTTCCGGAGGACTTCCGGCGCGAGGTCCTCACCACCCACCCACGTGGGATGCTCGCCGCGGAGTTCGGCTCATGCGTGAGCGACCAGGCAGCGCGCAAACCCGATACGGCCGCGAGACGGCTCGTCGATGGCGGCATCATCGGCAAGCTTGCGGCCAACCCCCTCGAACGTCTCGGCTGACTCCGACTGGAGGGCGACTGCGCGGAATCTTCTCGCCTCGGGATCGCCCGTGATGTGCGCGGGTGAAGGATGCTGCTCGGCTACAGTTTCGGCAGAACAGGACGAGCTCCAGCCGAGCGAGAGGACACGGCGAGATGCCGGAGTCGGACAGTGAGCTTGAGGCGCCGGCACGCAGAGACCTTCTCGCGCAGCCATGGTGGCCCCCGCCGCTCCTCGAACGGTCTCGTCGCGGTGTCGTCTGATCGCGGTCATCTCCTCGACCGCCGCGCGTCGCCATCACGCGGGGGCGAGACAGTGACGCGTACCCGATATGCGGGTCTGGACGGCATCCGCGCTCTCGCGGTCGCGCTGGTGGTCGTGTACCACGCTGCGCCGCCGCTGGGCGTGCAGTCCGGATTCGTCGGCGTCGACGTGTTCTTCGTGCTGTCGGGATTCCTGATCACCTCTCTCCTGCTGGCTGAACGCGAAAGCACCGGCCGAATCGGACTGCGTGCGTTCTGGGCACGCCGGGCACGGCGTCTGCTGCCGGCACTCGTGGTGATGCTCACCGTCTGCGCGACGGCGGCGTGGGCGATCGACGACGAGCTGCTGTGGCGTGTGGGCGCACAACTGGCGAGTGCGCTGACGTTCTCATACAACTGGGTCGCCATCGCGTCGAGTGCGAACTACTTCGATGAAGCAGCGTCGCCCCTCTTCCAGAACGTATGGTCGCTCGCCGTGGAGGAGCAGTTCTACCTCGTCTGGCCGGTGCTCGTCGGCCTGCTCGCAGCCGTCTTCGCGACACGACCCGCACGGGTCGGGTTCGCGCTGATCCTCGCGGGAACGAGCGCGGCGTGGGCGACGCTCCTGATTCTGACGCGGGGCGACATCACGCGTGTCTACTTCGGCACCGATACGCACGGATTCGGCCTCCTGTTGGGGTGCGCACTCGCCTTCGGGCTTCAGGCGGTCTTCGAGCGACCCCCGTTGCCGTCGCCGTCGGCGTACCTGCTCGACGGGGGATGGCGTGTCCTTCCCTACCCGGTTGCGGTGTCGCCGAGGGCCCATCGTCCCGCGGTCGGCAACGCGATGGGCGTGGTCGGTCTCTTCGCACTGATCGGGGTGGTCGCGATCGCGATGTCGCCGCCGACCGACACGGCACTCACGTACCCCGGTCTGCTCCTGGTGACCTCGATCCTGACCGTCGCCGCGATAGCCGGAAGCGTATGGCCGGGTTCCTGGCTGGGGCGGATCCTCGAGGTTCGCCCCGTGCGCTGGGTCGGGCAGCGGTCCTACGGCATCTACCTCTGGCATTGGCCCGTGCTGCTGCTCGTCGGTGCGGTGATCGGCGATGAATCCGGGTCGCCCACGGTGGCCGCCGCGGCCGTCGTGATCACGATCGGTGCCGCCGCGGCATCCTATCGATGGATCGAGACGCCCATCCGACGCGACGGATTCCGTCTCACGATGCGCCGGACCGCACAAGCGCTCGCCTCGGGCGCGCCCGTGCGCCGATGGCGGGCCGTCGGGGTGGTCGCCGCGGCGGCGCTCGTCGTCGCCGGCACCACTGCCGCTGTCGCGCAGGCTCCCGAACGAACGGATGCGGAGCGGTACGTTCAGGCGGGACAGGATGCCGTTGCGGCAGCGTCCCCGTCACCGGGGGTCGCGGCGCCGTCCGCGCCGACGGACACGCCGGCACCGATTCTCGCGCCATCCGGACCCGCCCCGTCGCCGTCCCCGGTCGCCTCGCCTTCTGCTCCCGTGGCGCCGGTCATCACCGGTGATCAGGTCACTGCGGTCGGCGACTCCGTCATGCTGGCCTCGGCGCAGGCGCTGCTCAACCGATACCCCGGCATCCTGATCGATGCGCAGGTCTCGCGATCCGGGCGATCGGCGGCCGACGTGCTGCAGCAGCTCGCGGTGACCGGCCAGCTGCGCTCGTGCGTCGTCGTCGCACTGGGCACCAACGACTACTTCGGCCGTGGCACGCTCGACCGGGTCGTCGAGATCGTCGGGCCGGAGCGTCATCTCATCCTCATCACGGCATTCGCGCCGAGATCCTGGATCGGCGGGGTCAACCACGACATCCGCGCCTTCGCCGCGGCGCATCCGGGCGTCGTGGTCGGCGCGTGGGACGAAGCGATCGCGACCCGGACCGAACTGCTGGCAGCCGACGGCATCCACCCGACCGCAGCGGGAGCCGAGGTGTTCGCCGATGTCATCGCCGACGCCCTCGCCCGGGCGGCCTCCGCTGGGCCGTGACGTTGCGACCGCCGAGCGTGCTCGGCGCCCGGCCTCGTCAGGCCATCACGAACGAACCTCTGCCGAGGCCATGAGCCGCCCCGCATCGGCAGTGGCGTCACCGCGATCGAACTCCAGGCTTGGCAGCGGTGGGTGTTTCTCGATCCATGTTCTGAACCACTGCAGCTCTTCGGGGGATATCGTCTCCGTCACTCCGACTCTCCTCGAATGGGCTGAACACGAACGGCGAGGAGACCGGTGCCGAGAAACTCGGCCAGCGCCCGCCGCCAGAGCGGCTGCCTCGTGAGGGCGGGTGTGCCGCCGGTCACGCGGTCGGGGCGAGTTCGGTGATGAGGGCTTCTACGCGGGCGCGGATCTCGTCGCGGATGCGGCGGACAGCCTCCGCGTTCTGCCCAGCGGGGTCGTCGAGCTGCCAGTCCTCGTAACGCTTGCCGGGGAAGATCGGGCAGGCGTCGCCACACCCCATCGTGATCACGACGTCGGATTCCTTCACTGCGTCGACGGTGAGCAGTTTCGGGGTGTTGTTCGCGATGTCGATGCCTTCTTCGGCCATGGCGTCGACGGCGATCGGGTTGATCTGGTCTTTGGGTTCGGAGCCGGCGGAGAGCACATCGACGCGGTCACCGGCGAGGGCTTGCAGATAGCCGGCGGCCATCTGGGATCGACCGGCATTGTGGACGCAGACGAACAGGACGGTCGGCTTGCTGTCGCTCATGCGGGAGGCTCGTTTCCGTTCGGGTGGAACGTCGTTCGACGACGATGGTGTCGCGCCAGATGCCGGCGTGCGGGCCGAGCTGGGAGCGGGCGATGCGTTCCCGCCGGCCGACGATGCGGAATCCGGCGCGTTCGTGCAGGCGCAGGCTGGTGGTGTTCTCGGGGAAGATGCTGGACTGGATGGTCCAGTACCCGGCTTCCTCGGCGGCGTCGATGAACGCCTCGAGCAGCAGCCGGCCGACGCCCTTCCCGTGGTGGGCTGGGTGGATGTAGACGGAGTGCTCGATCACACCCCGGTAGACCGCGCGGGTCGAAACGGGGGAGGCGGCCGCCCAGCCGACGACGGCGCCGGTGTCGGCGACGGCGACGAGTCGGGCGTCGGGGATCTTGCCGGCGTCGAATTGCTCCCAGCTGGGCGTGGTGGTCTCGAAGGTGGCTTCACCGCCCGCGATTCCGGCGGCGAAGATCGCCTCGATCTGCGGCCAGTCTGCCGCGGTCATCTCGCGGACCCGTGTCATGAGCAGCACGAGCTTTCACTGCCGGGGTCGGTGGAGCAGACCCCGGTGGCGGGCAGGGTGAGCTGCACGTCGACCGCGGCGCGCATGTCGCCGTCCAGCCAGGCGACCACGGAGCGCACCTGCTCGTAGCCGGTGGCCAGCAGGAAGGTCGGCGCCCGGCCGTACGACTTCATCCCGACCAGGAAGAATCCGGGCTCGGGGTGGCGGAGCTCGTCGAATCCGTGCGGGGCGACGGTGCCGCAGGAGTGCAGATTCGGGTCGATCAGCGGCGCCAACCGGATGGGTGCTTCGACGATGTCGTCCAGCTGCAGCCGGACCTCTCGCAACATGGTCAGGTCAGGGCGGAACCCGGTCGCGCCCACCACCAGGTCGGTGTCGTGGGCGACCGCCTCGCCGCGCCGCGACCCGGCCAGGCGAAGGCCGGGGCCGTCGCGGTGGACGGCAGAGATCTCGAAGGAGTCGATCTTCTCGATCACCCCAGCGGCGACGAGCTGGTCGACACGGGATCCCAGCCGTGCCCGGCCGGCGAGCTCGTCGTCTGCCGACGACGAGACCCGGGCAGCGGAGGCGTTGCGGATCAGCCACGTGGCCCGGGTACCCGGCTCGCCCTGTGCCAGTTCCGCCAACCCGATCACGGTGTTCGCGGCGGAGTGGCCAGCACCGACCACCGTGGTGTGTCGGCCCGCGAACCGCGCCCGGTCGGCGCCCAGCACGTCAGGCAGTGCATGGACCACCAGGTCGGCGACGTCCGCCGCTCCGACCGGGTCCAGCCCGGACGAGGTCAACGGGTTCGGGGTGCGGTAGGTGCCGGACGCGTCGATCACCGCGCGCCCGGTCAGCTCCTCGACCCGCCCGGTGCCGGTCGTCAGGCGGATCAGGAAGGGGGTGGTGTCGCGGCCAGCGGTGCGGGTGCGGTCCATGCCCTCACGGGTCACCGCGACCACTCTCGCGCCGTACCGGATCCGGGAGCGGAGCTGCTCGATCTCCGCCAGTGGCGCCAGATAGTCGTCGACGAGGTCCTGCCCGGTCGGGGCGCGACCCTCGTCGGCCGGCGCCGTCCAGCCCGCCGCCTCCAGCAGCCGCCGGGACGCGGGGTCGATCAGGTGCCGCCAGGGCGAGAACAGCCGAGTGTGCCCCCAGAGTCGGATGGCGGATGCCGGTCGGTCGCCGGCCTCCAGGACCGTGAAGTCGATACCGCGCTCGGCGAGGTTCGCCGCGGCCGCCAGCCCGACCGGGCCGGCGCCGATGATCAGCACCGGCAGCGTCGCCATCCGGTCGCTGGACGCAACGCGTGGTGTCAGGTCGATCAGAGTCACGGGAACCTCTCGCGAAAGATATCGATGAACGTCGATGCCCAGTATGAGCGGCTCTATCGATGGCTGTCAATATCGATTAATGTCGATGCATGGTCACGATGCTCGAGGTCACCGACATCACCGCTTCCGTCGGCGAAGTGTGCTGCGCTCCGCTGATGAAAGAGCCCATCGGGCAGCAGGAAGCCGAGCATCTCGCCATCACGCTGAAGGCGCTCGCCGACCCGGCGCGGCTGCGGCTGCTGTCGATCGTCGCGTCCTCCGAGGGTCAGGAAGCATGCGTCTGCGACCTCATCGAACCCGTCGGCCTGTCCCAGCCGACCGTGTCCCACCATCTCAAGGTGCTCACCGAAGCAGGGTTCCTCTCCCGCTCCAAGCGCGGCACCTGGGCCTACTACAAGCTCAAGCCCGAAGCGCTCACCGGGGTCGCGGGCTTCCTCACGATCTGAATCGCCCTGCCGTCGAGTTCGGCGCTGGCCTCGCCCTCGAGCAGCTCCGAGGAGACCGGAATCCGCCGACAGTACATGCGCGACGATGGCCCGGCATTCGTTCGCTAGAGGGCGACGCGGTAGTCGTAGGTCGCCGCCGTCGACTTCTCGGTGACGAGGTGACGGAAGACCCAGCGCAGCATCGCATCCTGGAACACCCGTGCCACGGGCCCGGCAGTCTTCGAGCTGCTCGAGCGTGCACCGTCTGCGACGATCCGTTCGACCCGCTTTCTGCGGGCGCTCTCGAAGGCCGCGAATCGATCGGTCGGCGTTCCGCGTCCGTCACGGAGGCAGGACGCCAGGACCACCGCGTCCTCGAGCGCCATCGATGCTCCCTGCCCGGAGCTGGGCGAGGGGGCGTGAAGCGCGTCGCCGATGATCGCGAGGTTTCCGCGGTGCCATTTGCGCACCCTCGGCAGGTCGTGGGTGGGATCGGCTGCGAGCTCGACGGTGCTGCTCGAGATCAACGCTGCGAACGGTCCGGCGTCGTCGCGCGCGAGTTCGGCCAGGTGGACCCGCCACTGGTCGTCGCTTGTCGCCGCTCGCTCGGCGGGAGAGATGACGGCGTGCGGTTCGTTCACGAACCAGACGACATCGCCCTGCGGGGTCGGCAGGGCACCGAAGAAGGCTTTGCGACCGAAGACGAAGGTCCATGCCTCGGGTTCGAATCCGGCCGAGGCTGCGGCTCCCGGTGCGATTCCCCCGAAGTTGAGCAGGCCGACGTAACGTCCGTGTGGTCCGTCGGGATCGATCGCGCTCCGCACCACCGAGCGTATGCCGTCCGCGCCGATGACGATATCCGCTTCGATGCGGCTGCCGTCGGCGAGTGTGACGCTCGCGCCCGCATCGGAGGTCTCCGCGCCGCGGACGGATGCCGTGTACCGCACGTCGATTCCCCGGGAGCGCGCCTCGCCCATCAACGCGGCAGACAGGTCGGGTCTGCGGAACGAGAGGGCCGGTGTGCCGTCGTCGAGGGGACGGCCCAACGACAGGCGCCCGAGCTCTCGCCCGGTGGCGCCGAGCATGATGTTCCGCGACGTCGGGACTCCGAGCGCGCGGACCGGGTCGAGCGCGTCGAGCGCGTCGAGCGCCGCCAGGCCGTTCGGTGCAATCGTGAACCACGATCCGGCAGCTCGATCTGCGCTCGAACGCTCGAGGATGACGGACTCGATGCCGACGGAGTGAAGAGCCATCGCCGTTGCCGGACCGGCGATTCCGCCGCCGACGATGATCGCCTGCATCGTATGCTCCCTGGTGTTGGTTCGAATCTCAGATGATTCGATATTCGAAAGGATACGAGAATGACGGCGTCGCGTCAAGAAGCCATGGACCATGCGGGCCGCATCTTGCAGCGGTATCAACGCAGCGTGCAGCGCTTCGACGACGCGGTCGGACGATCCTTGGGCCTGAACATGGCCGACATGCGCTGCCTCGACTGCCTCAGCGAGGGGCCCCACAGCGCCGGCGAGATCGCCGATGCGACGGGTCTGCGTCCAGCGGCGACCACGGCGCTGATCGATCGGCTGACCGTGCGAGGCCTGGTGCGACGCACCCCCTCGCCCGACGACAGGAGACGAGTGCTCGTCGAACTCACCGAGGAGGGGCAGACGCGGGTGTGGGAGGCGTACGGACCCATGGTCGAGGAGGGCGCCGTCGTCTTCGGCGACCTCAGCGCCGACGACATCATCGCGCTGTCGTCGGTGCTCGAGCGCATGACCGAGCTCACCGAGCGACACCGCGCCCGTGTCGAACACCCGGGAGGTCGCGCCGCGCGCTCCACACGGACTCCCGCAGGCGACGGGTCGCTCGAGTGATCACGCCGGCCCGGTATCGCCGGTCTCGGCGCTGACTCGGACGGAGGGCCCGACGCCCGTGCGGCAGAATCGACAGCAGTCGACGCAGCCACCGGAGGGCTTCGTCGGATGCAGCGGTGCTGAGCGGAAGGTGGACGATGGCGACACGGATCCTGGTGTGGGGCGAGAACCACCACGATGTGCACGATGCGCGCACGCGTGAGATCTACCCCGAGACGATGCACGGCACGATCGCCGGAGCGCTCGCCGCGCAGCTCGGCGCCGACGCTCGCGTCGACACGGCGACGCTCGACCAGCCCGAGCACGGGCTGACGGAGGAGCGGCTCGCCGACACCGACGTGCTGTACTGGTGGGGTCACGTGCAGCACCATGCCGTCGACGACGCGATCGTGGAGCGGGTGCATCGCCACGTGCTGTCGGGTATGGGGTTGGTCGTGCTCCACTCCGGCCACTTCTCGAAGATCTTCATCCGCCTCATGGGCACGACGTGCGCACTGCGCTGGCGCAGTGACCGTGACCGCGAGGTGGTGTGGACCGTCGACCCGGCGCATCCCCTCGCCCAAGGCGTGCCGCAGCCCTTCATCATCGACGAGCAGGAGATGTACGGCGAGTTCTTCGATGTGCCGCGGCCCGACGAGCTCGTCTTCGTGTCGGGCTTCTCGGGCGGCGAAGTCTTCCGCTCGGGCATGACCTACCGTCGAGGCCTCGGCAGGGTCTTCTACTTCTCGCCAGGTGATCAGGACTTTCCGGTGTACCACCACCCCGCGGTGCAGCGGGTGCTCGCGAACGCCGCGTCGTGGGCCGCCCCGGACCGGCCGCGCGAGCTGCCGCGGCTGGCGATGTATCTGCCGGGCGAGTTCGACGTTCCGCGCGAGTGGACGGGGGAGCCGCAGTGAGAGACGTCGTGATCGTCGGCGCCGGGGGAATGGGGCGCGCGTGGGCCGGGGCCATCCAGTCCCGCGATGACGCCCGCGTGGTCGGTGTCGTCGATATCGTCGACGGTGCAGCTGAGCGGATGATCGCCGACCGCGGGTTGAGCGCTGTCGCACATCGCAGCATCGACTCCGCTCTCGCGGCCCCGGTGGACCTGGTCGTCAACGCCACGATTCCGGAGGCGCACTACGACGTCAGCGCCGCTGCCCTGCGCGCCGGGGTGCCGGTGCTCTCCGAGAAGCCGGTGGTGCCCACCGTCGAAGAGGCGCTGCGGCTGGCGGCTCTGTCGGACCTCACCGGCACACCGCTCTCGACGAGTCAGTCGCGATCGTTCAGCGCCGGAATGTCGGCATTCGCCGCAGCGGTCGACGAGGTGGGCGGCACCCAGCAGCTGAGCGCCCAGTTCTTCGAAGGTCCGCGGTTCGGCGGATTCCGTGACGAGATGCCGCATCCGCTGCTGGTGGACATGGCCATCCACACGCTCGACGCCGCTCGCCTGCTGATCGGCTCGCGGCCTGAGTCGGTCTACTGCGAGGAGTTCAACCCCGACTGGAGCTGGTACGAGGGAGACGCCTCGGCGATCGCCGTGTTCTCGTTCGCCGGGGGAGCGCGATTCACCTACGACGGCAGTTGGTGCGCCGATGGGGCTCGCACGTCGTGGAACGGCCTGTGGCGGGCGGGTGGCCCGCACGGCGCCGTGTCGTGGGACGGCGAGACGGTCGTCGAGCGGCACGTACGCGATGAGGATGCCCGTCCCCTCGCGCTGCCCGAGGGTGAGCTCGAGGCGCTCGACGCGACGCTCGAGCAGTTCCTCCGCGAGGTCGACGGCGGCCCTGCCTCATGGGGTGGTGTGCGCACGAACGTGTGGACGCTCGCGATGGTCGAAGGGGCGGTGCTGTCGGCCGGGTCGGGGCGACGCGTCTCGATGGCCGAGGTCTTCCGCGCGGCGCACGCTGCAGCGCTCCGCGCGGCCGACCCCGACGTGCGTGAGGTGCTCGAGAGCTGGCCAGACCCCTGGCCGCCGGCGCGCTGATGCCTCAACGGTGCGTGCCGGGCGCGACTAGGTGATCCGCACCGTGGACTCGCGCAGATGCAGGGTCGGCAGCACGAGGGTGCGCTGAATCGGCCGTCGCGCGCCCTCGGTGAGTCGTCCCACGATGGTCTCGACGGCGAGTCGGCCGACGTGCTGCTTCGAGGGGCGCAGCGCGGTGATCGGCGGCTCGGCGTTCTCGGCCACCTCGTCGTCGTAGGCGAGGATCGCGAGATCGGCGGGGACCGACCACCCGGTGTCGCGGGCGTACTGCTGGATGCGAACCGCCTCCGGGTCGGAATGGACGAGCACCGCCGTCGTGCCGGTCGCGCGGCAACGCTCGAGCAGTCTGGCGATCTCGGCGTCACGCGAGGGTCCCTCCATGACCTCGAGCGGGATGTCGAGGTCGACCAGACACTCCAGGCCGAGCTCGGTGACCGCGCGATCCCAGCCCCGACGCAGCGGCAGAGACGTCGGGGAGCCGGCGGAGGTGACGATCCCGACGCGGCGGTGGCCGACGGATGCCAGGTGATCAGCGGCGAGCGACCCGCCGAAGACGTGGTCGGTCGTCACCCACTCGAGGCGGGTGAGGGCCAGCGCTGAGGGGGCGCGGCGCTCGACCAGCACCACGGGGATCGGCAGCGACTCGAGCCAGTGCAGGAGCGCTCGCCCATCGGCGCCCAGGGTCTCCGGTGCGACGAGCAGCCCGTGGAGGGTTCCGGAATCGACGAGCGAGCCGATCTGTCGTCGCTGGTCGGCCACGGAGTAACTGGCGCCGCGCAGCACGAGCTGAACGCCGAGTTCGGTCGCCGCCGCGCGGGCGCCCACGATGATGTGCGGCCAGTAGTAGGTGAGCGACGGGGTGACCATGCCGACGCGGAACCGGGTCGGGGCCGCCGTCGTCTCGAGGGGAACCGTCGTGTCGAGGCGGCTGCGCAGAGTGGCGCCGCCGTGTACGCGGGTGAGCAGGCCACGATCGGCCAGCTGACCGATGTCGCGACGAATCGTCAGCTCGGCGACGCCGAGCGTGCGCGCCAGGTCCGCCACGCGAACGGCTCCGGTGCGACGGAGCTCATCGAGGATGTGCTCACGGCGTGAGATTCCGAACGGCGACGATGCGGGGTCCATGCCCAGTCACTGTAGCGGGCTGGTTCGTATCTGTACGAGCAGGATCGAATATGTTCGAATCGCTTTTCGCCGGCGACGAACCCATTGCACAATCCACCTGCGCCCACGGTGTGGTGCGGCGCGAAGTTCCCAACGGGTCGAAGGAGAAACGGGTGGACGGGTCGAAGACGACGAGAAGAGGACTTCCGCGGATGCTGGCGGCCGTCGCCGGCGTCGCTGCGGTGATCGCGGCGACATTGGTGACGCCGACGGCTGCGGTTGCCACGCCCCCAGGCGCGATCGCGCACTATCCGCTGAACTCGACGACGAAGCTGGCCGATCTCGACGGTGCACATGCGTTCACGTCGAATGCGGTGGTGAACCCCACCTGGACGGCCGACTATCTCGATCTGACCGCATCCGGCAGCTATCTCGCCGACAACGCCTTCGCGGGCTTCACGCTCTCGGGCGAATCCGCGGCGACATTCGCAGTGGACGTCTTCCTGCCGGTGTCTGCCACCGGCACCGCGAACTCGACGCTCGTGACGTACGGCTCGAACCCCACGACTGCGAACATCTCGGTGCGCCCGTTCCACACGGCCGACACCGCCGCGGTCACCATCACGAGCGGCGGCACGACCTCGGTGGTCGCGACCTTCCCCGCGCTCCGGAAGGGCGTGTGGCAGAACATCGCGATCTCGTTCGCCTCGGGCTCGGAGGTCGCCGTCTTCGTCGACGGCGACGAGGTCGCACGCGCAGCGACCACGCGAACGCTCGCCGCGATCGGCAACGGCGTGTTCCGGCTCAACCGCAACGCGACCGTGTTCACCAACGTCGCGTCGCGGTACCGCGACCTGCTCGTCTACGACCGGGCGCTCACCCCGGCCGAAGCGACCGATCTCGCGGCGGCGAACGCCCAGTTCGCGGTGGATCAGGTGGCCGCCGGTCTCGCTGCCGACGGCGTCGTGTACGAGGACCTCGATCTGCCGGCGGTTCCCGGCATGACCTGGTCGACCAGCGACGCCGACGTCGTCACCGCTGATGGAATCGTCACCCGGCCCTCGACCGAGGCGGGCGACGCCCAGGTCACGCTCACCGTCAGCCACGACCGGGCGGGCTCCACCTGGAGTGCGTCGCGAGAGTTCACGGTTCCTGCCATCGAGGTATACGACGGCGTTCCCGTCGGCGAGACCTGGTACGACACCGCAGGCGATTCGATCCAGGCTCACGGAGGCGGCTTCCTCGAGCACGACGGCGTCTACTACTGGGCGGGCGAAGACAAGTCGCACGACAACGCGAGCTTCAACGGCGTGAACCTCTACCGCTCAGACGATCTGCTCAACTGGACCTTCGTCGACCAGATCCTCTCGCCCGACGCCGCAGGCCTCGACTGCGGGACGAAGGGCGACGCGACGTGCAAGGTCGAGCGGCCCAAGCTCATCTACAACGAATCGAACGACACGTTCGTGCTGTACGGGCACTGGGAGGTGCGCGAGTCGTACGGCCCGTCGCAGCTCGTCGCCGCAGTCAGCTCCACGGGCATCGACGGCGAGTACACGGTGCTGTGGCACGAGCGTCCGGGGACCACGGCGGCGAGCACGGCGAACACCGTGCTCGGAGCGAACGGCTATCTGTCGCGCGACTTCACCGCGTATGTCGCGCCCGACGGCACGGGGTACATCATCTCGGCGCAGGGCAGCGGCGACACCCGCATCTACCCGTTGTCCGCCGACTACACGAAGCTCGACATCGACGCGTCCTACCCGATCACGGGCCACCACCGCGAGGCGCCGGCGATCACGTACATCGACGGGTTCTACTACCTGTTCACCTCGGCGCAGTCCGGGTGGTACGCCAACCAGACCGTGTACGTCTACACCGACGATCTGACCCAGGACGTCTGGTCCGATCAGATCCCGGTCGGCAACAACACGAGCTTCAAGAGCCAGCCGACCAACATCATGTCGATCGGCGATGAATCGACCGGTCAGGGTTACGTCTACATGGGCGACCGGTGGACGCCCGAGAAGCTCGGAGGGTCGACGTACGTGTGGCTGCCGATCGACCTCGGCGACACGCGTGCGGACGGCTCGCGCGAGCTGGACTTCACCTACATGACGGACTGGTCGTTCGATGCGGCGAGCGGGGAGATCGTGCGGCCCGACGTCGTGAGCGTGTCCGCCGGAAAGACGGCGTCGTCGACCGGAGGCGGTTCGGCCTCGCCCGCGTACGGCACGGCGGCGCCCACCGTCGCGGCGAACGTCGCGAACGACGGCATCGCCTACAACCTGGCGACCCAGGGTTCGGACACGCACTTCTTCTCGCCGACGCTCAACGTCGCGCAGAGCGTCGCCGGCGGTGGCATCCTGTACGACTGGCAGGTCGATCTCGGCGGCGCATACGACCTCGACCGTGCCGACATCGCGTGGCGCAACTACAACGGCTCGGAACCGTACAGCCAGTACCTGCTGTACGGCAGCGTCGACGGCGCCGAGTGGACCGTGCTGAAGGACAACTCCGCCAACCGCACCGTCGGGTTCACCTCGGATGACGTCGACGGGCGTTACCGCCACGTGCGCCTCGAGGTGCTCCGGGTCTTCAACGCCCACAACGGCAACAGCGCGACGTGGGCATCGGGGCTCGTCGAAGTCGACATCGTCGCTCATCCCGACACGGCGAAGCCGGTCGCGACGCTCGTGACTCCGGCGACGGCGGGCCCGTTCCCGACGGTGCAGATCCAGGTGGATGCGACGGATGACGTGGGCCTCAAGCGCATCGTCGCCAACATCTACCAGGGGAAGACGCTCGTCAAGAGCACGCAGACGCCGATGGCCGGTGCGCTCGCCGGGTCGCACTCCGCCACGGTGACGCTGCCCGACGGGTCGTACACGGTGCGCTACAACGCGGAGGACCTCGCCGGTCACATCGCCGCGACCGGAAACGTCGCCGTCACCGTCGACGCGACCCGGCCCACCGCCACCGTGAAGGAGGGCGGATCGTTCACCGTCGGCGGCGACGGATCGTACGATCTGGTCAGCTTCAAGCTCTATGACGCCGGCAAGATCGACAAGGTCTCGATCAACGGCGTGGCGAAGGACCTGTCGGACAACGCGTGGTCGGACGTGAACTTCGTGAAGCCGGGTGTATTCGGCGCGGTCTCGGGAGAGAACACCCTGGTCGTGCACGACGTCGCCGGAAACACGCAGACGGTGGTCTTCACGCTGCGCTGACCGGCGCGCGCCTCGCGACGCGCGAACAACTGACACCGACCTCCCGGAGACGGGAGGTCGGTGTCCGTCGTCTGCGGCCATACGCCGATCCGACTCATCGGAAGATTTTCACTATTCAGTGTTGCCAAGTACCGGTACTCATGCTTACTATGTACCAGTAGTCATCAACACTGAGTAGTTAGGAGGTCTCAGATGGGCAAGCAGGAGACCGAGATGCTCAAGGGCGTTCTCGAGGGCATCGTGCTCGCGATCCTCGCCGGCCGTTCGGCATACGGCTACGAGATCACCGCGTGGCTGCGCGACCAGGGTTTCTCCGACATCGCCGAGGGCACCGTGTACGCGCTTCTCGTGCGCATCGAGCAGCGCGGGCTCGTCGACGTCGAGAAGGTCCCTTCGGAGAAGGGGCCGCCGCGAAAGGTGTATTCGCTCAACACGCAGGGCCGCGAACAGCTCACCGAGTTCTGGAGGACGTGGAGCTTCCTCGTAGAACGACTCGAACAGCTCCACCACGGAAAGGATTGATCATGGCAGCGAAGTGGATCGAGTTCCTCACGGGCTCGCTCGAGCAGAAGAAGCAGTACCGGCAGGCCAAGGCGCGCCTCGACGCGCTGCCTGAGCCGTATCGCACCGCCGCGGAGGCGGTCAGCCGGTACCTCATGTACAACGGCGGCATCGTCGACGGCGAGACCATGGTGCAGATGTACGTCGACCACGCCGACCTCTGGGAGCGCGCCGTCGCCGACGGGACCCCGGTGCGCGAGATCGTCGGGAACGACCCCGTCGACTTCGCCGACGCATTCGCGCAGGCGTACGGCGGCAAGCAGTGGATCGACAAGGAGCGCGCGCGCTTGAACAAGGCGATCGACGACGCAGAAGGACAGGAGGCGGGAGCATGACCACGCTCGAGGAGACAGCAATTCGCGTCACGGGCATCGAGAAGTCCTTCACGGACCTCCACGTGCTGCGCGGCGTCGATCTCGACGTCCAGCGGGGCAGCATCTTCGCCCTGCTCGGGTCGAACGGAGCAGGCAAGACCACCCTCGTGCGCATCCTCTCGACGCTCCTGCGCGCCGACGGCGGCGGTGCGACGGTGAACGGCTTCGACGTGTCGACGGCTGCGGCCGACGTGCGGCAGTCGATCAGCCTCACCGGCCAGTTCGCCGCCGTCGACGAGGTGCTCACCGGGCGCGAGAACCTCGTGCTGGTGGCGCGCCTGCGCCACCTCCGCAACCCCGGCGCGATCGCCGACGACCTGCTGCGCCGGTTCTCGCTGACGGATGCCGGTGGCCGCAAGTCCGCCGAGTACTCCGGAGGCATGCGGCGCCGGCTCGACATCGCGATGAGCCTCATCGGAGACCCGCCGGTGGTGTTCCTCGACGAGCCCACCACCGGGCTCGACCCCGAGGCGCGCATCGAGGTGTGGGGCGCCGTGAAGCAGCTCGCGGCCTCCGGCACCACCGTGCTGCTCACCACGCAGTACCTCGACGAGGCGGAGCAGCTCGCAGACCGCATCGCGATCCTGCACGAGGGCACGATCATCGCGAACGGCACCCTGGCGGAGCTGAAGGCCCTGCTGCCGCCGGCGAAGGTCGAGTACGTCGAGAAGCAGCCGACCCTCGAGGAGATCTTCCTCTCGCTGGTCGGCCGTCGGGCAGACCGTGCCGCCACGAGCGGCATCGACCGCGCCTCGGGCGCACAGGAGGAGTCATGACCACCCACGTCCTCGAGGACACCACCGTCCTCACCGGTCGGTCGCTGCGGCACATCATGCGCAGCCCCGACACGATCATCACCACGGCGGTCACGCCGGTGGCGCTCATGCTGCTGTTCGTCTTCGTCTTCGGCGGGGCGATCGACATCGGCGGCTACACCGGCTCGTACATCGACTACATGCTCCCGGGCATCCTGCTGATCACGATCGCGTCGGGCATCGCCTACACCGCGTACCGGCTGTTCCTCGATCTGCAGGGCGGCATCTTCGAGCGCTTCCAGTCCATGCCGATCGCTCGATCGAGCGTGCTCTGGGCGCATGTGCTCACCTCGCTCGTGGCGAACCTCGTGTCGCTCGCGATCGTCGTGGCGGTGGCTCTCCTGTTCGGGTTCCGCACCGGGGCAGGCATCGGAGCGTGGCTCGCGGTGATCGGCATCCTGGTGCTGTTCACCTTGGCGCTCACGTGGCTCGCGGTGATCGCCGGACTGTCGGCCAAGACGGTCGACGGAGCGAGCGCGTTCTCGTACCCGCTCATCTTCCTGCCGTTCCTGAGCTCGGCCTTCGTGCCGACCGAGAGCATGCCGGGCCCCGTGCGCTGGTTCGCCGAGAACCAGCCGGTCACGTCCATCGTCGACAGCATCCGGGCGCTGTTCGCAGGTCAGCCGGTCGGCTCCGAGCTGTGGATCGCGCTCGCCTGGTGCGTCGGCATCCTCGTCGTCGCGTTCGGCTTCGCCACGGCGATCTACAAGCGCCGCTTCAACTGAATGACGCGTCGCGATCGAACCGGCGGGGGCTTCGGCTCCCGCCGGTTCGTCGTTCGCGGGAATACCGCGACGGCTTCGAAAGGTTGCTGAATATACCCCTGAGGGGTATAACGAACAGGTCAGGATGCGCCGGCTGCCGGCGCTCGAGGAGGTACCCGATGTCCGGTCAGCACCCGCACCGTCCCGACCACGTCGATGTGGTCGCCGAGCACTCCGGTCATGGCAGCTACGCCGAGCACTCCGGTCATGCGGGACATGGCGGCCACGCCGGGCACTCCGGTCGTGCCGGGCATGGTGGCCACGTTGCGCAGTTCCGGCGCCTGTTCTGGGCGAACCTCGCGCTCGCCGTGCCGGTCGTCGGGTTCTCGGGCATGTTCGCGATGCTCCTGGGATATCCGCTGCCGGATGCCGCATTCGTCGCATGGATCTCGCCCGTGCTCGGCACGGTGATGTACGTGTGGGGCGGTCGGCCATTCCTCACCGGCGCGGTCGCAGAGCTGCGGGCGCGCACGCCTGGGATGATGCTCCTCGTCGCACTCGCGATCACGGTCGCCTTCCTCGCCTCGTGGGGTGCGACGATCGGCGTGCTGCACCATGAGCTCGAGTTCTGGTGGGAGCTCGCGCTCCTCATCGTCATCATGCTGCTCGGCCACTGGATCGAGATGCGCTCCCTCGCGCAGACCACCTCGGCGCTCGATTCGCTCGCCGCGCTGCTGCCCGATGAGGCGGAGCGGGTGATCGGCGGGCGCACCGAGGTCGTCGCGCCCGACGCGCTGCGCGTCGGCGATGTGGTGCTGGTGCGGCCCGGATCGAGCGTTGCCGCCGACGGGCGGATCGTCGACGGGCGAGCTGAGATGGACGAGTCGATGATCACCGGCGAATCGCGCTCCGTCTCGCGCGGCGTCGGCGAGACGGTCGTCGCGGGAACCGTCGCCACGGACTCCGCGCTGCGTGTCGAAGTGACCGCCACCGGCGACGACACGGCGCTCGCCGGCATCCGTCGCCTGGTCGAACAGGCGCAGACCTCGACCAGTCGCGCGCAGCGCCTGGCCGACCGCGCGGCCGGCTGGCTGTTCTGGTTCGCGCTGGGGGCCGCGGTCGTCACCGCCGTCGCCTGGACGCTCGTCGGCAGCCCCGACGACGCGGTCGTGCGTACGATCACCGTGCTCGCGATAGCCTGCCCGCACGCGCTCGGGCTCGCGATCCCCCTGGTCGTTTCGATCGCGACGGAGCGGGCCGCCCGTGCCGGGATCCTCGTCAAGGACCGCCTCGCCCTGGAGCGCATGCGCACCGTCGATGCCGTGCTCTTCGACAAGACCGGCACGCTCACCCGCGGGGAGCCGTCGGTGACCTCGGTGGTCGGTGCGGGCGCGATGTCCGGGCCCGACGCGCTCGCGCTCGCCGCGGCGGCGGAGGCCGACAGCGAGCATCCGCTCGCCCGAGCGATCGTGAGAGCGGCGCGGGAGCGTGCGCTCGCAGTCTCCGACGCGACCGGATTCACCTCGTCGCCGGCCGTGGGCGTGAGCGCGCGGGTCGACGGCGTCGAGGTCCGCGTAGGTGGACCGCGCATGCTCGCCGAGGCCGGACTCACCGAGATCGAGCATGCCGAGGCCTGGCACGATCGCGGTTCGATCGTGCTGCACGTCGTGCGCGACGGCGCGGTCGTCGGCGCGGTCGAACTGGCCGACGATGTGCGCGCCGAGTCGGGCGAGACTGTCGCCGCTCTGAGGGGGCGCGGCGTCGAAGTGGTGATGATCACGGGCGATGCCGCACCCGTCGCCCGGTCGGTCGCCGCGACGCTCGGCATCGAGCGCGTGTTCGCGGCGGTGCGTCCTGAGGACAAGGCGGCGAAGGTCGCCGAGCTGCAGGCCGAGGGGCGGACGGTCGCCATGGTGGGCGACGGAGTGAACGACGCCCCGGCGCTCGCCCAGGCCGATGTCGGCATCGCGATCGGAGCCGGCACCGACGTCGCGATCGCCTCGGCCGGGGTGGTGCTCGCCAGCTCCGACCCTCGATCGGTCGTGTCCGCGATCACGCTCTCGCAGGCCGGATACCGCAAGATGCAGCAGAACCTGTGGTGGGCTGCGGGCTACAACCTGCTGGCGGTGCCGCTCGCGGCGGGCGTCCTCGCGCCGATCGGCTTCGTGCTGCCGATGTCGGTCGGGGCGATCCTGATGTCGGTGTCGACGGTCGTGGTGGCGCTCAACGCTCAGCTGCTGCGCCGGCTCGACCTGCGCCCCGACGCGGTGGTGCCGCTGCGCGCGTAGGGGCGGGTGCGGGGGAGCCGTGAAGGTCAGGCCGAGACCAGAGCGGTGAGCGTCTCGGGGGAGAGGGCGTGCTCGATGGCGAGCATGCTCGCCCCGAGCACGGCGGCGTTCTGCGCGGCGGCCGACTGGACGATCGCGAGGTGCTCGGTGGCGAGCGGGATCGAGCGGGTGTAGACGACCTCGCGCACGCCGGCGATGAGATGCTCGCCGACGCGTGCCATCGATCCGCCGATGGCGATCACCGACGGGTTCACCAGGCTCACGCAGGTGGTGAGCACCTCGCCGATGTCTCGGCCCGCCTGGCGCACCGCCTGGATCGCGTCGATGTTGCCGCGCTTGACCAGATCGACGACGTCGTTGCCGCTCTCTGCGGGCACCCCCTGCGCGCGCAGCGCACGTGCGATCGCGGGACCGGATGCGAGCGCCTCGAGGCACCCCTTGTTCCCGCAGTGGCACGGCACGCCGGCGCCGCGCGCGACCTGCACGTGCCCGATGTCGCCCGCGATGCCCTGCGCGCCGCGCTGGAGCGAGCCGCCCGAGATCACGCCGGCGCCGATGCCGGTGGCGACCTTGACGAACATGAGGTGCTCGACACCCGGCCAGGCGACCGCGCGCTCGCCGAGCGCCATGATGTTCACGTCGTTGTCGACGAGCACCGGCACATCGAGGTGCTGGCGCACCCAGCCGGGCACGTCGAAACGGTCCCACCCGGGCATGATCGGCGGATTGACCGGCTGCCCGGTGGAGTGCTCGACCGGGCCCGGGATGCCCATGCCGATCGCCGCGAGATCGCTCGCGGGGCGCCCGAGTCGTTCGAGCAGTTCCGCAGCGTGCTCGAGGAGCCAGGTCAGCACCGGGACCGGGCCGAGCGAGATGTCGAGCGGCTCGCTGTGCTCGGCGATGACCGAGCCGGCGAGGTCGGTGACAGCGAGTGTGGCGTGGGAGGCGCCGAGGTCTGCGGCGAGCACGAGACGCGCGCTCGGATTGAGCGCGAACTGCGACGGCGGGCGGCCACCGGTCGAGACGGTCTCGGCGATCGGGGTGATGAGACCCAGACGCATGAGCTCGTCGACCCGCGCGGCGATCGTCGAGCGTGCGAGCCCGGTGGATTTCGCCAGCTCGGCGCGGGTGCGGGGGACCCCGTCGCGCAGGAGCTGGAACAGCTGACTCACACCCGACACGTTGATCGTCGGATCCATGCTCATAGATGCCACATTTCAGTCTAACTTCGGGGGGCGGGGCACCGAAGTGCCCCGACTTCTGCCGGAACTGCGTGACCCGGTCGCGAACGACCGTCATTAGTCGGTCGTGGCCGGGTCACGGCATCCGTCACGAAGATCGGCCGGTGGGCTTCGCGAAACGCTGCTGCAGCAGGACGGCGACCACGATGATGACGCCCTTGGCGACGGCCTGCACCGACGAGGTGAGGTTGTTCTGCACGAAGACGTTGGTGAGGGTGGCGAAGATGAGCACGCCGAAGACGGTGCCGGTGATCGTGCCGCGGCCGCCCACGAGCAGCGTGCCGCCGACGACGACCGCGGCGATGGCGTCGAGTTCGTAGAGCTGACCGTGCGTCGACGTGCCGGCGGTCGTGCGTCCGAGGATCATCACCGCGGCGATTCCCGCGCAGAGTCCGAGGATCGCGTAGAGCCACATGGTGTGGCGCTGCACGTTGATGCCGGCGAGGCGGGCGGCCTCGCGGTTGCCGCCGATCGCGACCGTGCGTCGGCCGAACGTGGTGCGGTTGAGGAGCACCCATCCGAGTGCGGCCACGATCGCGAAGATCCAGATGAGCATGTCGACGCCGATGATGTCGAGGTTCATGAACTCGATGAAGTCGCGGCTGCCCACCTGGAGGGTGCGGCGTTCGGCGAGGATCTCGGCGAGGCCGCGGGCCGCGACGAGCATTGCGAGCGTCGCCATGAACGCGACGACCTTGCCGTAGGCGATCACGACGCCGTTGATGAGTCCGGCCGCGAGGCCGACGAGGAGCGCCATCACGACCATCACGATCCAGTGCAGCTGGTCGGAGAGGTCCTGGATCGCCGCGAGGGTGGCGACGACCGAGGCGAGACCCATCACCGAGCCCACCGACAGGTCGATGCCGCCGGCGATGATGACCAGCGTCATGCCGATCGAGATCACGCCGATGATCGAGGCCTGTCGGAGGATCGTGAGGATGTTGCTGACGCTCAGGAACGTGTCGGGTGCGGTCAGCGCGCCGACGATCACGAGCACCAGCAGGGCGACGACGAGGCCGAGGTTTCGACCCACCGAGCCGGACAGCACGCGCTGGATGCCGCTCTTGCCGTCGGGACTTGTGCCCGACGGGGGCGGTGTCTCGGCTGCGGAGGGGACGACTGCGGCCCCGGGGGTGGTCTGCTCGCTCACGCGGCGGTTCCTTTCATGACGAGGTCGAGCACTCCGTGCTCGTCTATCTGTGATGCGGGGAGGGTGTCGAGCACGCGGCCGTCGGCGATCACCATGACGGTGTCGGCCAGGCCGAGCACCTCCTCGATCTCGCTGGAGACGATCACCACCGCGTTCCCGGCGGCGGAGAGGCGCCTGATGAGGGCGTAGATCTCGGCGCGCGCACCCACGTCGACGCCGCGGGTGGGCTCGTCGAGGAGCAGCACCTGGGTGCCGTGCACGAGCCAGCGGGCGAGGAGGATCTTCTGCTGGTTGCCGCCGGAGAGGGTGATCGCGGCGCGGTCGGGATCGGCGGGTCGCAGTTCGAGGGCTTCGATCTGCTCGCGTGCGACGCGCCGCTCCTCCTTCTCGCGGAGGAACCCGCCGCGCGCGAACCGGCCCATCGACGACAGGGTCACGTTGATGAAGATCGGCTCGTCGAGCACGAGGCCCTGGCTCTTGCGCTCTTCGGGCGAGAGGCCGATGCCGGCGTCGACGGCGGCGACGACCGAGCCGCGGCGGAGCTTCCTGCCGTTGACGCGCACGGCTCCGGCGGTGGCGCGGCGTGCACCGTACACGGTCTCGAGGATCTCGGAGCGGCCCGAGCCGACGAGTCCCGCGAGCCCGACGATCTCGCCGGCGCGCACCGAGAACGACACTCCCTCGAAGACCCCGTCGAGTGCCAGGTCCTCCACTTCGAGGACGACGGGTGCGTCAGCGGGCAGCGCGACCGGTGCGGGGAAGACGTTGGCGACCTCGCGGCCGGTCATGAGCCGGATGAGCTCGCTCGTCGGCGTCTCGGAGACCGGCAGGCCCACGGCGGTGGTGCGGCCGTCCTTGAGCACGGTGATGCGATCGCCGATCTGTCGGATCTCCTCGAGGCGGTGCGTGATGTACACGACGGCGATCCCGGCCGAGGTGAGTTCGCGCACGACGTGGAAGAGGTTCTTCACCTCTTCGCTGTCGAGCACGGCCGACGGCTCGTCCATGATGATGAGCTTGATGTCGTGCGAGAGGGCGCGCGCCATGCTGACGATCTGCTTGTTCGCCGCGCTCAGCTGGCCGACCTCGGTGTGCGGCGACAGGCCGGAGTGGCCGAGCCTGCGCAGCAGCTCGCGGGTCTGCCGTGCCGCCTCGGAGCGGCGGGTGAATCCGCCGCGGGCCAGCTCGTGGCCCAGGAAGATGTTCTCGGCGATGGTGAGCCCGTCGACGACGTCGAGTTCCTGGTACATCGTCGCGATCCCCAGCTCGATCGCCGACTCGGGGTTCGGGATCTCGACCGTTTCACCGACCCAGGTGATCTCGCCCTCGTCGGGGCGGTGGACGCCGGCGAGCGTCTTGATGAGGGTCGACTTGCCGGCGCCGTTCTGACCGAGCACGCAGTGCACCTCGCCCGGGAGGACCTCGAGGTCGACTCCGCGCAGTGCCTGGACGCCGGCGAAAGCCTTCTTCACGCCTCGTACGTGGAGTAATGCCGATTCATGGTCAACTTTGATCACTCTCTGAACATAACACGACTGGACCACGGTTGCCGAGTACTTGTTTTTGATCGACAGCGGAGGAGGCCGCCTCTGGTGTGCAGCACGTGGGCGTGTACTTCCGCCGGAATGCAGGGTTCCAGGGACTTCTGACGGTTAGAAAACAAAAGCTGACTTATTCGTGATCACTTCTGCTACGGTGGTCCCGTCAGCGTGGACACCTCGAGTGCGGGCAGCTCCCTCTCAAGCGTCACGCTGTGTAGCTGCATCACATTTCAAGGAGGAAGAATGCGCTCACACCTGAAGGCGCGCACCAGACTGGTCCTCACGGGCACGGCAGTCGTCGCAGCGATCGGCCTGCTCGCAGGCTGCACCGGCGGCGGGGCCGAGGAGGAGAACGTCACCGACCAGGGCACCACCACCGAGGAGAACGCGGAGTCGGGCGACACCGTCGTCATCGGGTTCTCGGGACCGGCCGCCGACCACGGCTGGCTCGGCGCCATCAACTCGGGGGCGCAGGCCGCTGCCGACAGCTTCGACGACGTCGACCTGCGGGTCGCGGAGGGCACGAACGACCCGATCGCGCAGATCGCGGCGGTCGAGACCTTCGTCAACGACGGCGTCGACGCGATCGTGCTGCTGCCGACCGACGGCGCAGCGCTCACCGAGGCCGCGATCGCGGCGATGGAGGCCGGTGTGCCGGTCATCAACGTCGACCGCGAGTTCTCGAGCCCGTTCGCGGCACGTGCCACGATCCTCGGTGACAACTACGGCATGGGTGTCTCCGCGGGCACGTACATCTGCGAGCAGCTCGGCGACAACCCCGACGCCATCGTCGCGGAGATCGCGGGCATCGACTCGCTGCCGCTCACCCAGGATCGCTCGGCGGGCTTCGCCGACGCGCTCGAGGACTGCGGTCTCGAGGTCTCGGCCCGTGTGGCCGCGGACTTCACCGTTGCGGGCGGTGAGGCTGCGGCCTCGCAGCTGCTCTCGGCGAACCCGCAGATCGACGCACTGTGGAACCACGACGACGACCAGGGCATCGGCGTCCTCGCGGCGATCGACTCCGCCGGCCGCGACGAGTTCTTCATGATGGGCGGCGCGGGCAGCAAGAGCGCGATGGAGGCCATCCAGGCCGACGACACCGTGCTGAAGGCGACCGTCATCTACCCGTCGACGCAGGCCGCCGACGGTGTGGCGCTGGCCCGCCTGATCGCTCAGGGCAAGACCATGAGCGACCTCATCACGCCCAGCGTGCCGAACCGCATCGTGCTCGACGCACCCGTCGTCACCAAGGACAACGTCGAGGAATACATCGACCTCGCCTTCGAGTAAACCGACGACACCGTGGGGCGCGCGCCGTCGCGGCGCGCGCCCCACGCCACACCTCCGAGAGAGGAGAGCGCGTTGACCGAGACGCTCCCCACCGTTCGACAGGCTCAGCAGCCGGGCGACGCGAAGCCGGGACTTCGCATCGCCATGATCGGCCACGGCTTCATGGGCGCCGCACATTCCCAGGGCTGGCGAGTCGCCCCCCGATTCTTCGACCTTCCGCTGCACCCCGAGATGGCGGTGCTGGTGGGGCGCACCGGCGCCGACGCCTCGGCGGCCGCGTGGGGCTGGGGCGAGGCAGCGACCGACTGGCGCGAGGTGATCGCGCGCGACGACATCGACGTCATCGACATCGTCACCCCCGGCGACACCCACGCAGAGATCGCCGTCGCGGCGCTCGCCGCGGGCAAGCACGTGCTCTGCGAGAAGCCGCTCGCGAACACCGTCGCCGAGGCTGAGGCGATGGATGCGGCGGCGACGGATGCCGCGGCACGCGGCGTGCGCTCGATGGTCGGGTTCACCTACCGACGAGTGCCGGCGACGACCTTCGCCCGCGACCTCGTGGCGCAGGGGCGCATCGGCGAGATCCGCCAGGTGCGTGCGGAGTATCTGCAGGACTGGCTGACGGACGCGGAGTCGCCGCTCACCTGGCGCCTCGACAAGGAGCTCGCCGGCTCCGGCGCCCTCGGCGACATCGGCGCACACGCCATCGACCTCACCGAGTACATCACCGGTCAGAAGGTCACCACTGTCTCCGGCATCATCGAGACCCTCGTCGCCGAGCGCCCCGTGCTCGGCGAGGGATCGGGGCTGTCGGGCACCGCGGGCACGACCCGCGGCCCCGTCACCGTCGATGACCTGGCGCTGTTCACCGGCCGCCTCGAGTCGGGCGCACTCGCCTCGTTCGAGGCCACCCGGTTCCGCACCGGGCGGAAGAATGCGCTGCGCATCGAGATCTCGGGGTCGAAGGGCGCGATCGCGTTCGACCTGGAACGCCTCAACGAGCTGGAGTTCTACGACGCGACCCTGCCCGAGACGCAGCTCGGCTTCCAGCGCATCCTCGTCACCGAGCACGACCACCCGTACCTCGCCCCCTGGTGGCCCACCGGTCATATGCTCGGCTACGAACACGGCTTCTCGCACCAGGTCGTCGACTTCGTCACCGCGATCGCCGACGGCACCCAGCCTCGCCCGTCGTTCGCAGACGGGCTCCATGTACAGCGCGTGCTCGACGCGGTCGAGCGCTCGTCGAACGCGGGAAGCGCCTGGACGCCGACCGGCTCATGAACGCAGCCGCCTCACTCCAGACCCGAAGGAAGGATCCGCAATGACGCGACCGATCACCCTGTTCACCGGCCAGTGGGCCGATCTGCCATTCGAGGAGGTGGCGCGTCTCGCGGGGGAGTGGGGCTTCGATGGTCTCGAGATCGCGTGCTGGGGCGACCACATCGACGTGTCGCGGTGGGATGACGCAGAATACGTGCAGTCTCGCCGAGACATCCTGGAGCGCAACGGGCTGCAGGTATGGACGATCGCGAACCACCTCGCGGGTCAGGCGGTGTGCGACGATCCGATCGATCAGCGCCATCGCGACATCCTCAGCGATCGGGTGTGGGGCGACGGCGACCCGGAGGGGGTTCGGCAGCGTGCCGCCGACGAGCTGAAGGACACCGCCCGGTTCGCGGCGAAGCTGGGCGTGAAGACGGTGACCGGCTTCACCGGCTCGTCGATCTGGAAGTACGTCGCGATGTTCCCGCCCGCGACCGATGAGATGGTCGCCGCCGGCTACCAGGACTTCACCGACCGGTGGAACCCGATCCTCGACGTGTTCGAAGAGGTCGGTGTGCGGTTCGCCCTCGAGGTGCACCCGTCCGAGATCGCATACGACTACTGGACCGCCCGGGCCGCCCTCGAGGCGATCGGCCGGCCCGGGGTGTTCGGGTTCAACTTCGACCCGTCGCACTTCATCTGGCAGCAGCTCGACCCGGTGGCGTTCGTGCTCGACTATGCCGACCACATCTTCCACGTGCACGTGAAGGAGTCGATCACCCATCTCGACGGGAGAAACGGCGTGCTCGGCTCGCACCTGCCGTGGGCCGACCCGCGGCGCGGGTGGACGTTCGTGTCCACGGGGCACGGGGCAGTGCAGTGGAACCCGCTGTTCCGGGCGCTCAACGCGATCGGCTACGACGGGCCCACGAGTGTGGAGTGGGAGGACGCCGGGATGGACCGCCTCGTCGGTGCGCCCGAGGCGCTCGCGTTCGTGCGCAAGCTCGCACAGATCACCCCGCCGCACGCGGCATTCGACGCAGCCTTCAGCAGCCGCTGACGGCCGCACGTTGCGGGATGCCGACCACCGGCATCCCGCAACGCGTCCGCATGCCGTGCACGCGCGGGGATAGGGTTTTCGCATGACGACTCCTCCGGGCTGGTACGACGACGGACACGGCGCGATGCGATGGTGGGACGGCGCGCAGTGGACGGAGCACGTCGCCACACCCGAGCCCGCCGCGGCTGAGGCGTCGGCCGACCCCGCCGATCCGGCCGCCGCGCTCGGGCTGCCTCCTGAGCTCCAGCCCGACCTCGACCCCGCGAACGCGCTCGCCGTCGGAACCCCGCCGCCCTCCGGCATCCCGAACTACCCGGGCTACGCCCCGACGGGGTATGCAGGCGAGGGTGCGTTCGTGGCCGCGACCGAGCCGAAGAAATCCAAGCTGTGGATCGTGTGGGTCGTCGTCGGCGTGGTGCTGCTGGGGATCGTCATCGCAGCGGCCGTGCTGATCCCGCTCCTCATCCTCGGCGCCACGACGTCGAGCAGCGGCGGCTCCGCCCCGCCGAGCGTCGAAGAGGTGAGCCCGGGTTCGGCGGAGGAGTCGGCTGCCGTCGATGCCGTCGACCTGTACGACGAAGCCTGGCAGAACGGCGACTGCGACCTGCTCGCCGAGGCCACCACCGATTCGTTCCTGGCCGCCAGCGGCTGGGAGGAGTGCACGACCTTCGAGTCGCAGGCGCAGACGTTCATGGGCGCGGTCGACGAGTACGAGGTGACGGTGACTGCGATCCTGGGCGGCGACACGTCGATCGACGTGACCACCAGCGAGACCTACGTCAGCCTGTACGACGAGGACGGGAACACCCTCGACTCGCCGCAGCCGTACGAGGAGGTATACACCTACACCGTCGTCGCCGACGAGGACGGCACCTGGGCGATCGACGAGATCCAGTGACCGAGGCTGTGGCACCCGCGCGCGGCGCGAAGTTCGTCCTCACCTGTCTTGCCGTCGGTCTCGCCGCGGGGCTCCTCTCGGGCCTGTTCGGCGTCGGCGGCGGCACCGTCATCGTGCCGCTGCTGGTGATGATCCTCCGGTTCGACCAGAGACTCGCAGCCGGCACCTCGCTCGCGGCGATCGTTCCGACAGCGACCGTCGGCGTCATCTCGTACGCCGTGCACGGCTCGGTCGCCTGGATCCCGGCGCTCCTCCTCGCGGCCGGCGCCGTCGTCGGGGCGCAGATCGGCACCTGGCTGCTCGCGCGGCTCTCGCAGAGCGCGCTGCGATGGGGGTTCGTCGCGTTCCTCGCCGCCGTCATCGTGAGCCTGTTCCTCGTGATCCCCTCACGCGAGGCGGAGCTGGTCCTGACTGTCTGGAGCGGGATCGCGCTCGTCGCGCTCGGCGTGGCGACGGGGACCGTCGCAGGCCTCGTCGGCGTCGGCGGCGGCATCATCGTCGTGCCGGCGCTCATGGTGCTCTTCGGCACGAGCGATCTGGTGGCCAAGGGCACGTCGCTGCTCATGATGATCCCGACCGCGGTCTCGGGCACGATCGGCAACATCCGCCGCGGCAACGTCGATCTGCTCGTCGCCGTCCTCGTCGGCGGCGCGGCGTGCACGACCACCGCCCTCGGTGCGTGGATCGCGACGCTCCTCGACCCGTTCGTGGCGAACATGCTCTTCGCCGCATTCCTCGTCGTCATCGCGGTGCAGATGGGCATGCGCGCCTACAAAGGACGCAAGCGCTGATCTCGGCGCTGCCGGCCCGGCGCATGGCCGGCCCGGAATGCCCCCTCGGTAGGATGGTCCGATGCCAGTGAACCCCGAGCTCGTCGGTCGCGCCTTCGCGCCGACGGCACCGTACCTCGTGGGTCGTGAGAAGGTGCGCGAGTTCGCGCGCGCCGTTCTCGCCGACGACCCGCAGCACCACGATCCCGCCGCAGCGCAGGCGCTCGGCTACAGCGACGTCGTCGCGCCGCCGACGTTCGCGATGGTCGTGCAGGACTTCACACTGCAGCAGCTGCTCGCCGCGCCCGACGCCGGCATCGTGCTCTCGCGCGTCATCCACGCTGAGCAGAAGTTCCGCTACTCGCGGCCGATCGTCGCAGGCGACGAGCTCACCGGCCAGCTCACCGTCGCCGGCATCCGCACCCTTGGCGGCAACGCCATGGTCACGTGCGACGCCGAAGTGACCGACGCGACGGGCGCGCATGTCGTGACGGCGACCTCGGTGCTCCTGGTCGGAGACGACGCATGATCGCCGTGGCAGAGCTCACCGTCGGCGAGGTCGTCGCCGAGCGCTCCGTGCACCTGACGCGTGAGTCGCTCGTGCGCTACGCGGGAGCATCCGGCGATTTCAACCCCATCCACTACCGCGACGACGTCGCATCGTCGGTGGGCCTCCCGGGCGTCCTCGCCCACGGCATGCTCACGATGGGGCTCGCGGTCGAGACGATCGTGCCGTGGCTCGGAGACGCAGGGCGGATTGTCGAGTACGGCGCCCGCTTCACCCGGCCTGTCGTGGTCGATCCCGAGACCGGCGCCGATGTCACCGTCGTCGCGAAGGTCGGGGCCGTCGACGAGGGTACCGCTCGCATCGATCTGACGGTCACGCACGCCGACACGACCGTGCTCGGCAAGGCGCAGGTGCGCATCCGGGTCGCCTAGCCATGCCCGAGGTCGTTCCTCTTCCCCTTGCCGAGCTCACCACCCTGCGCACCGGCGGTGCGCCCGAGCGGATGATCGACGCCGCCACCCGCGACGAGCTCGTCGACGCGCTCCGCGATGTCTGGCAGTCGGGCGATCCCTGGTTCGTCCTCGGCGGCGGGTCGAACCTGTTCGTCGGCGACGAGCCGTTCGACGGCACGGTGGTGCGCATCCTCACGAACGGGATCGAACGGATGCCGTCGCCGCGTCCTGGGCGCACGCTGCTGCGCGTCGAGGCCGGTCACGACTGGGACGCCCTGGTGGCGTACGCGGTGGAGCACGGACTCGCGGGCATCGAGGCGATGTCGGGGATCCCCGGAACCGTCGGCGCGGCGCCGGTGCAGAACATCGGCGCGTACGGTCAGGAGATCGTGCAGACCCTCGTCGAGGTCGACCTCGTCGACGAGTCGACCGGTGAGGTCGCGACGGTTCCGGCGGCGGAGCTGGGCCTCGGCTTCCGCACGTCGGTGCTCAAGCACCACTACGGCTCGGTTCCCGAGCGGCGCGCGGTGATCCTGTCGGTGACCCTCGAGCTGCTCGAGACCGGGGGAGAGCCGCGCCCGATCGGCGGCGACCAGCTGCGCGCCGCCCTCGGGCTGGCACCCGACGACGCGGTGACCGTCGCGTGGATCCGCGAGCACGTGCTCTCCACCCGCCGCAGCAAGGGCATGGTGCTCGACCCCGACGACCCCGACACCGCCAGCGCGGGGTCCTTCTTCCAGAACGCGGTCGTCTCGGCCGCTTTCGCCCGCACCCTTCCCGATGCGTGCCCCCGCTGGCCGGTGGCGCCCGATGTCGATCACCTGCTCGTGATCCCGCTCGAGTCGTTCGACGGCTATGTCGCGCCGACGCCCACGAGTGTTCCCGACGTGAAGGTGAGCGCCGCCTGGCTGATCGAGCACTCGGGGCTGCGCAAGGGCTTCCGCTTCCCGCGGTCGCGCGCCGGGCTGTCGACGAAGCACGCGCTCGCCCTGACGAACCGGGGGTCGGCCACGGCGGCCGAGCTCGCCGAGCTCGCCCGCTACATCCAGGGGCGCGTGCAGTCCGAGTTCGGCCTCATCCTGCAGCCCGAGCCGGTGCTCGTCGGCGTCGAGCTCTAGCAGCCTTCCTCGCCGGCATCCGCGTCGTTCGCGACGCCGGTGTGGTTCGCGAGTGTCTCGCGCTGGTCGGGCCGCAGGTTCGCGATGGAACCGGCCAGCTCGGTCAACAGGCTGTGCAGGGACATGTCGTCCTCCTTCGATCATCTGCACAGTCGACGAACGAGCGAGGGCGGAATCGACAGTTCTCAGCCGGATGCGCCGAGTTCGCGCAGCCGGCGGAGCAGGAAGCGCCGTTCCGGCGCGGTCGGAGCGAGGTCGAGCGCGGCGCGATAGCGCTCGGCAGCCGCCGTCTCGTCGCCGGAGCGACGCAGCAGATCGGCCTGCGCGGCGGGCAGCAGGTGGTGTCCGGCGAGCGACCCGTCGGCGTCGAGCCGGTCGAGCGCCGCGAGCCCCGCGGCGGTGCCGTCGCGGAAGCCGATCGCGATCGCCCGGCTCAGCTGCACCATCGGCGAGGCGGTGAACGTCGCGAGCTCGTCGTACAGCTCGACGATCCGGCCCCAGTCGGTCGCCGCCGCGGAGGGCGCGGTGGCGTGCTCGGCGGCGAGCAGCGCCTGCACGCGATAGGCCCCGTGCACGACGGCCGGCGCGCGCAGCAGCAGCACCGCCTCCTCGACCGCGCTCCGATCCCAGACCGCGCGATCCTGCTCCTCGAGGGGGATGAGGTCGCCCGACGCGTCGGTGCGCGCATCCCGCCGCGAATCCTGCAGCAGCATGAGTGCGAGCAGCGCACGGGCTTCGCCGGCGAAATCGCCCGGCACGATCTCGAGCACGAGCCTCGTGAGGCGGATCGCCTCGGCGGCGAGGTCGCGGCGGACGATGTCGTCGCCCGACGAGGCGGCGTAGCCCTCCGAGAAGACCAGATACAGCACCGACAGCACGCCGTCGAGCCGGCCTGGCAGCTCGTCGATCGCCGGCACCCGATAGGGGATGCCGGCGTGCGCGATCCTTCGCTTCGCGCGCACGATCCGCTGCGCCATCGTGGCCTCGGGCACGAGGAACGCGCGCGCGATCTCGGGTGTCGACAGCCCCGCCACCGTCCGGAGCGTGAGGGCGACCCGCGCGGGCATCTCCAGGGCCGGATGCGCGCACGTGAAGATCAGGCGGAGCCGGTCGTCGGCGTCCTCCTCCCAGGGGCGGAGAGCCAGTTCGGCGGCATCCGGGGCGAACGACTCGCCGTCCCGCTCGCGCATCACTCCCACCTCCGTGATCTTGCGGACCTCCGTCGCCCGGCGGCGCAGCCGGTCCATCGCCGCATTGCGGGCGACCGTGGTGAGCCATGCGCCCGGACTCGACGGCACGCCGTCGGACGGCCATCGCCCGGCCGCCTTCTCGAACGCGTCCTGAGCGCAGTCCTCGGCGAGGGTCCAGTCGCCGGTCACCCGGATGAGCGTCGCGACGATCCGCGCCCACTCCTCGCGGTGGGCGCGGATCAGCGCGTCGGAGACGGTGCTCAGCCGCGGCCGCTCTCGGGCTGCGGCGCCGCGTCACCGGACGGATGCGCCGGATCGGCGTCACCGTCGAGCGGACGCCCGGCGTCGTCGGTCTCGAGCGGCCAGAACGGGCGTAGCTCCAGCGTGCCGAACCTGGCCATCGGATGCTTCGAGGCGACCTCGATCGCCTCGTCGAGGTCGCGGCACTCGAGGATGTCGAACCCCGCGACCCACTCCTTCGCCTCGAGGTACGGGCCGTCGGTGACGAGCAGGTTTCCGCCGCGCACCCGCACGGTGGTGGCGTCGGTCGGCGGGCGAAGCCGGTCCCCGGCCACCGACACTCCTCGCTCGACCATCTCGTCGACCCAGTGGCCGATCGTGTCCTGCTCGTGGTCGTAGGGCTCCGCCGCCGGGTCGGACACGACGAACATCAGATAGCGCATGGCTGAATCCTTTCCTCGATCTTCAGCTTCTGCAATGCCGACGAACGGGGCGTGCCGCAATCGACAGCGCACGAGAAATCGCCCGGACGGAGGATTCCGGTCCGGGCGATCTCGCGACGATCGGGCGTCAGGAGAACAGTCGCTGCATCCGCTGCACGCCTTCGAGGAGCGCGTCGTCGCCGAGCGCGTACGACAGGCGCAGGTAGCCGCTCGGACCGAACGCCTCGCCGGGCACGACCGCGACCTCGGCCTTCTCGAGGATGAGGTCGGCGAGCTCCAGCGACGTGGTCGGCGTGACACCGTGCCACTCGCGGCCGAGGAGGCCGCGCACATCGGGGTACGCGTAGAACGCGCCGAGCGGGTTGGGCACCGCGACGCCGTCGATCTTCGACAGCTCGGCGACGATGAGCTTGCGACGACGGTCGAACGCCTGCCGCATGTCCTCGACCTCGACCTGGGGCCCCGTGAGCGCGGCGAGGGCCGCGCGCTGGGCGATGTTGTTCACGTTGGAGCTGAGGTGGGACTGCAGGTTGGCGGCGACCTTGATCGCATCCTTCGGGCCGACCATCCAGCCCACGCGCCAGCCGGTCATGGCATAGGTCTTGGCGACGCCGTTGACGAGGATCGTCTGCCCGGCGGCATCCGGAACCGCCTCGACGATCGAGGTGGCGCGCACGCCTTCGTAGACGAGGTTCTGGTAGATCTCGTCGGAGATGATCCAGATGCCGTGCTCGACCGCCCATTCGCCGATGGCCCGTGTCTCCTCGGCCGTGTACACGGCGCCGGTCGGGTTCGAGGGCGACACGAACACGAGTGCGGTGGTGCGCTCGGTGCGCGCGGCCTCGAGCTGCTCGACGGTGACCTTGTAGTCCTGGTCGGCGCCGGCGAACACCTCGATCGGGATGCCGTCGGCCAGGGCGATCGCCTCGGGGTAGGTCGTCCAGTACGGCGCCGGCAGGAGCACCTCGTCGCCGGGGTTCACCACGGCCTGGAACGCCTGGTAGACGGACTGCTTCCCACCGTTGGTGACGATCACCTGTGACGGGTCGACCTCGAGGCCGGAGTCGCGCAGAGTCTTCGCGGCGATCGCCTCACGCAGCACGGGCAGCCCCACGGCCGGGGTGTAGCGGAAGTTCGCAGGGTCGCGCAGCGCCTCGGCCGCGGCATCCACGATGTACTGGGGAGTGGCGAAGTCGGGCTCACCCGCGGCATATGAGATGACGGGGCGGCCGGCGGCCTGGAGGGCCTTGGCCTTCGCGTCGACCTTGAGGGTCGCGGACTCGGCGATGGCGGAGAGCTTGCGTGAGAGAGGGGCGCGTTCGGTCACGCCTTCGAGCGTAGTCGGCCGGGCGGTGAAGGTCAGTCCGGATTCCGCCGGGTGACCGACCGATCCGTCTCGCAGGTCGTCACTGCGCGATGGGCTGCGACGGCAGCGACGGCGGGGCGGCGGCCTGCGCGGCTTCGGCGCGGGCGAGGCGCTGTCCGCGGATGCCGCCCGCCAGCGCGAAGGCGAGGAGCCACACGCCCGCGACGCCGGTCAGGCCGGCCGACACGCGGAACGCGACGTCAGGATCGACCAGCAGTGCCAGCGCCAGCAGGGCGGCGACGCCGCCGAGGATGCCGCCCGCGGCGCCCGTGAGGGTCACGGCGCACCCCTTGGCGAGCCACCAGGTGATCCCGCCGGCGATCACGATCGCGATCGCCATGGTGATCGAGCCCCACATCCATCCGTCCACGGGCCCACGGTAGCGCTGCGGGCGGCGTTTGGGCAGTGCCACGCTGGTGTGGCACTGAGTGTCGCGTATGATGGACCGCAGTTTCAAACTTGGAGGTTCCGCCATGGTCGACGCGTCGACATACACCGCTCCCGTCGAGGACTACGCGTTCCTGTACCGCGAGGCCTTCGGCGCCGACATCGTCGCGCGCGCCACCGCCGACGCGATGACGGCAGACGACGCCATCGACGTGCTCACCGCCGCGGGCGAGTTCGCCGGCGAGGTGCTGGCTCCGCTCGACCAGGTGGGCGACCGGGTGGGCGCGACACTCGTCGACGGCCAGGCGCGTCTTCCCGAAGGCTTCGCCGAGGCGTACGCGGCGCTCGTGGAGGGCGGCTGGATCACGGCCGAGGCGCCTGAATCGGCCGGCGGCGACGGCCTCCCCACGCTCGTGCAGAACGGCCTCGGCGAGATCTGGAATGCGTCGAACATGGCGTTCGCGCTGTGCTGGATGCTGACGGCGGGCGCCATCCACGCGCTCGACGCGGTCGCATCTCCCGAGATCCGCCGCATCTACCTCGCCCCGATGGTCGAGGGTCGCTGGACCGGCACCATGAACCTCACCGAACCGCAGGCCGGAACCGACCTCGGTGCGATCCGCACCACGGCGACCCCGAACGAGGACGGCACCTGGTCGATCAGCGGTCAGAAGATCTTCATCACGTGGGGCGACCACGACGTCGCCGAGAACATCGTGCATCTGGTCCTCGCGCGCACGCCGGGTGCGCCGGACGGCGCGAAGGGGATCTCGCTCTTCGTGGTGCCGAAGTTCCTCGTGAACCCCGACGGCACGCCGGGGGAGCGCAACGGTGTGCAGACGGTCTCGCTCGAGCACAAGATCGGCATCCACGGCAGCCCGACCGCCGTCCTCGCCTACGAAGGCGCGACCGGCTACCTGGCGGGCGACCTGCACGGCGGACTCGCCGGCATGTTCGTGATGATGAACTCCGCCCGCGCGGGCATGGGCCTGCAGGCGACCGGCGTCTCCGACCGCGCGCTGCAGCGCGCCGCTGCCTACGCGGCCGACCGCCTCCAGGGCCCCGTGCTCGACCGTCCGGCCGGCGCGCCGATCGCCGAGCACCCCGACGTGCGGCGCCTGCTGCTGTCGATGTCGAGCGAGATCTTCGCGATGCGCGCGATGGGGGTGCGCCTGGGCGACCTGTTCGACCGGGCGGAGTCCGACGGCACGCTGGCGATGGCCGAGTTCTTCGTGCCGATCTTCAAGGGGTGGAGCACCGAGGAGGCGCTGCGCATCACATCGGAGGGCATCCAGGTGCACGGCGGCATGGGCTTCATCGAGGAGACGGGAATCGCGCAGCACTACCGCGATGCGCGCATCATGCCCATCTACGAGGGCACCACCGCGATCCAGTCGAACGACCTGGTCGGACGCAAGGTCATCCGCGACGGCGGGGCGACGGCATCCGCTCTCTTCGACGAGATCACGGCCACCGTCGCCGCCCTCCGCGCCGTCGACCACGCGGTCGCCACGCGCACCGCCGATCGGCTCGAGCGCGCGGTCGCCGCAGCGCGCCGCGCGACCGACGCCGTTCTCGGGTTCGCCTCGTCGCCCCGCGATGCCTACGCCGTGAGCGTGCCGTACCTGATGCTGCTCGGCTTCCTCGTCGGCGGATGGATGCACGCTCTCGCCGTCGTCGCCGTCGCAGGGCACGCGGATGCCGCGCCCGCCGACGCGCGGCGGCTGATCGAGGCCGACTTCTACGGGGTTCACCACCTGTCGCGCGTCGCATCGCTCGCCGAGACGGTCGAGGCCGGCGAGATCGCCTGACCCTGCGCCGGCGCATCCCGCTCCGCCGCTCCGCCGCCTCTCCCAGGTGCGTCTCCCGTCTCACCGCCTGCGTGTTGCGGGCGTGTGTGCGTGGGCTATGGGAGGACGCGCAAGGCCCAGCAGTTCGACGCCACGGGCTTGCCCTGCAGGCGATCGACCAGCCAGTCCTGGCTCGCAAGGCTCCGCGTGATCGCCGGGCCGAGGTGGTTGAGCGCCGTGCCTGCGGAGCCTACCGGCTGCACCACCGGAACGTACGTGACGTTCACGCCGCTGGCGCACCAGTCCTTCGCCAGCTGCTTGGCCTGGCCGTGGGCGACGATGTCGTCCTTCGTGCCGGTGAGCACCTGAACCGGCGCAGCGGGCGCCAGTGTGCCGATGCGCTGTGCGGCGATGGCCGCGCGCGCCTGCGGGAGCCGGGCCGTGAGCTGCGAGAAGGTCTCGCCCGTGGTCGTCCAGCTCGACGTCTTCGTGAAGGCCGTGCCTGTGGTCAGCAGCGCATCGCCGATGCACGCGTTCGCGAGGCGGGCGAGGGTGCTCCGGCCCGTGTCGTTCAGCAGGGTGCCGACCTCGGCGAGCCCCGGCTCGTACTGCGCGATGGCGTTGAACGAGAACCCGAGCACGCCGGTCAGCGAGGTTCCGTCGGCGGACTTCATCACCTCGAGCAGGTCTGCAGGCGGCGCGCCGGCGTACGTGCCCTTCACATTGAGCTCGGGCGCGTAGACCGGTGCGAGCTCCGCGGCCGACGCGACCGCGCCGCCGCCCTGCGAGTAGCCGTACAGGCCGATCGGGGAGGCATCCGTCACCGAAGCGCCCTCGAGCGCGAGAGCGGCGCGGGCCGCGTCGAGCACCGCGTGGCCCGAATCCAGGCGCACCACGTACGAGTGCACGCGGTCGGTCATCCCCAGTCCGATGTAGTCGGTGACCACGACGGCGATGCCACGGGCGAGGAAGCTGTAGATGTTGGGGATCTCGTACCCGATGGCGATCGCGTCGGACTCGACGACGAGGCCCGACTGGAGCGTCTTCGACGGAGCGCAGGCGTCGCCCTGACCCTGGGTGCCGGCGGCGAACGACACCAAGGGGCGATCGCCGCCGCCCCACCACCGCTTCGTCGGCTCGATGTACACGCCGGTCGCCGCGGCGGCGTTGCCGTCGGCGTCGGTCGTCCGATACATGATCTGCGTAGCGGTGCCCGGCAGCGGCGAGATGGCGCCGCCGAACGACACGGATGCCGCGAGCTTCATCGGCGCCGTGCGCACGAGGTCGCCGGCGGCTGCGGGGAGCGAGGGCGGCGGGTCGTAGAACGAGCCCGCCGCGTGTGCGGGAGTGGTGGACAGGGCTCCGAGCATGAGTGCTCCGAGCACGGCGATCGCGACGCTGCGACGCATGAAGGCCTCCAGTGGACTTCGTGTGGGGTGGGGAAACACTCCGGAATCTGCCGGGACCGACCGTGATGCCCGGTTAACTTGCACGTCAGGTACAACCGACGCGGCGGCCCGCCTCCCGTTTTTGTACCGAGTCTCACATTCGGTGCGACTGGGTGTCGCGGGTGGCGAGGTCGCCACCCGGCCCGGCAGACGACGGATGCCCCGACCCCCGCGCGCGGCGGGTCGGGGCATCCGTCTGTCTGACGACTCCGGCTCAGCTGAACTGGTTCATCGTGTTGTGCTGACCGCCGGCCTTGAGGGCCGCGTCTCCGGCGAAGTACTCCTTGTGGTTGTCGCCGATGTCGCTGCCCGCCATGTTCTGGTGCTTGACGGTCGCGATGCCCTCGCGGATCTCGCGGCGCTGCACGCCCTTCACGTACGCGAGCATCCCCTCGTCGCCGAAGTAGCCCTTCGCCAGGCTGTCGGTCGACAGCGCAGCCGTGTGGTAGGTCGGCAGGGTGATGAGGTGATGGAAGATCCCGGCGCGCGCGGCGCCGTCACGCTGGAACGTGCGGATCTTCTCGTCTGCCAGCCGGGCGAGCTCGGTCTCGTCGTAGTCGACGCTCATCAGGTCGGAACGGTCGTAGGCCGAGACATCCGCTCCCTGCTCGGCGAGCAGGTCGTAGGCCTGCTGGCGGAAGCTGAGCGTCCAGTTGAACGACGGGCTGTTGTTGTAGACGAGCTTCGCGTTCGGGATCTCCTCGCGGATCGCGTCGACCATGCCGGCGATCTGCTCGACGTGCGGCTTCTCGGTCTCGATCCAGAGCAGGTCGGCGCCGTTTCGCAGTGCCGTGATGCAGTCGAGCACCACGCGCTCCTCGCCGGTGCCGGGGCGGAACTGGTACAGGTTGCTCGCGAGGCGCTTGGGGCGCAGCAGCTTGCCGTCGCGCTTGATCACGACATCGCCGTTGCCGAGGTCGGACTCGGCGATCTCCTCGGCGTCGAGGAACGCGTTGTACCGGTCGCCGAGGTCGCCCGGCTGGTGGCTGACCGCGAGCTTCTGCGTCAGACTGGCGCCGAGCGAGTCGGTGCGGGCGACGATGATGCCGTTGTCGATGCCGAGCTCGAGGAACGCGTAGCGCACCGCATTGAGCTTGGCGATGAAGTCCTCGTGCGGAACCGTGACCTTGCCGTCCTGGTGGCCGCACTGCTTCTCGTCCGACACCTGGTTCTCGATCTGGATGGCGCACGCGCCCGCCTCGATCATCTTCTTGGCGAGGAGGTAGGTGGCCTCGGGGTTGCCGAAGCCGGCGTCGATGTCGGCGATGATCGGCACGACGTGCGTCTCGTACGTGTCGATCTGCGAGCGGATGAACTCGACCGCGGTGTCGTCGCCGGCGGCGCGGGCGTCGTCGAGCTTCGTGAAGAGCAGGTCGAGCTCGCGGGCGTCGGCCTGACGCAGGAAGGTGTAGAGCTCCTCGATGAGCGCCGGCACCGACGTCTTCTCGTGCATCGACTGGTCGGGCAGCGGTCCGAACTCCGAGCGGAGCGCGGCGACCATCCAACCCGACAGGTAGAGGTAGCGCTTGTTCGTCGTCTTCAGGTGCTTCTTGATCGAGATGAGCTTCTGCTGCCCGATGAAGCCGTGCCACACGCCCAGCGACTGGGTGTACACCGACGAGTCGGCGTCGTACTCGGCCATGTCGCGGCGCATGATGTCGGCGGTGTACTGCGCGATCTCGAGTCCGGTGCGGAAGCGGTTCTGCGCGCGCATGCGGGCGGCGGATTCGGGGTCGATGGCGCTCCAGGGGGAGCCGTGCTGCTCGGTGAGTGCGCGGATGGCCGCGAGGTCGTCCTGGTAGGTGGTCATGTCTCGTCCTTCGTCGAAGTGGTGGTCCGGTGCGCGCGAGCGTGCGGCTCGCGCGCACCGGAGAGGGGATGTCAGTCGGTCTCGACCAGGAAGCGCGAGTACGCCGGCAGCGTCAGGAACGCCGGGAACTCCTGACCGAGTGCGACGTCGCGGAAGATCTCGGCGGCATCGTCGAACCGGTCTCCGTCGCCGCGGTCGGCCGTGGCGAGCACCTCGTCGATCAGCCCCTCGATGTACTCGCGGGTGATCCGGGTGCCCTCGGCGGTCGAGCGGTCCTGGTGGATCCACTGCCACACCTGCGAGCGCGAGATCTCGGCCGTCGCGGCATCCTCCATCAGGTTGTCGATCGCGACGGCGCCGAGGCCCCGCAGCCACGCCTCGATGTAGCGGATCGCCACCGACACGTTGCCGTGCACGCCCTGCTCGGTCACCGGGCGACCGATGTGCACGTCGATGAGATCGGATGCCGCGACCTCCACCTCGGGGCGCTGCCGGTCGAGCTGGTTGGGCCGCTCGCCCAGGACCGCGTCGAACTCGGCGCGCGCGACGGGGATCAGGTCGGGGTGGGCCACCCACGTGCCGTCGAAGCCGTCGCCGGCCTCGCGCTTCTTGTCGGCGGCGACCTTCTCGAACGCGCGCTCGGTCACCTCGGGATCGCGGCGGTTCGGGATGAACGCGCTCATGCCGCCGATCGCGAAGGCGCCGCGCTTGTGGCACGTCTTCACCAGCAGCTCGGTGTAAGCCCGCATGAACGGAACCGTCATGGTGACTTCGCTCCGGTCGGGGAGCACGAAGCGCGCACCGCGGCCGCGGTAGTTCTTGATGATCGAGAAGATGTAGTCCCAGCGACCGGCGTTCAGCCCTGCGATGTGGTCGCGCAGCTCGAACAGGATCTCCTCCATCTCGAACGCCGCCGGCAGAGTCTCGATCAGCACCGTCGCGCGGATCGTGCCGTGCGGGATGCCGATGTACTCCTCGCTGAACGAGAAGATGTCGTCCCACAGCTTCGCCTCTTCGCTCGACTCGAGCTTGGCGATGTAGAAGTAGGGGCCGCGGCCGTTCTCGATGAGCTGCTTCGCGTTGTGGAAGAAGTAGAGCCCGTAGTCGACCAGCGAGCCCGACGCGTTCATCGTGCGACCGGTGCGGTCGGTGAAGCGGAGGTGGTTCTCGGTCAGGTGCCAGCCGCGCGGGCGCATCACGATGGTGGGCGTCTGCTCGGCGGTGACCTCGTAGCGCTTGCCCTCGGGGCTGGTGAAGCTCAGCTCGCCGCGGATCGCGTCGCGCAGCGACAGCTGACCCTCGATGACGTTCTTCCAGGTGGGGCTGGTGGCGTCCTCCTGGTCGGCGAGCCACACCTTGGCACCCGAGTTGAGCGCGTTGATCGTCATCTTCGGATCGGTGGGGCCGGTGATCTCCACACGGCGGTCCTCGAGTCCGGGGCCCGCGCCGGCGACCTGCCACTCCGCGTCCTCCCGGATGTGGGCGGTGTCGCTGCGGAACTGCGGGTCGTGGCCGTTGCCGACCTCGAACCGGCGGCGCATGCGGTCGGCGAGGCGGTCGTGGCGGCGCGAACCGAACCGCTGGTGCAGCTCCGTGAGGAACGCGATCGCATCGGGGGTGAGGATCTCGTCGTAGCGGTCGCGGATCGGCCCGGCGATCTCGATCGTGGGCTGGTGGGTCTGCGTGGGGATGGGTCCGGTGCGAGTGCGCATCGGGGTGGCGGTGGCGGGAGTCATGACTCTGCCTTCCTGTGAGCGGGAGCGGTGAAAATCGTCGGGATGCCCCGATCCGGCGTGTGCGCCGGCTCCGGGTCTCCCGTGATCCGCGTTTCCGGATCGTTGGGTGGTGGGCCGTGAGACCACTCTGCGGTGAAGTTCAGGTGCCGACCCGACGAAATCCGGTGTGAAGTTTTCGCTAATTTCTGCATTCGTGACAGAATCGCCCCATGACGACGACGTTCACCCGCGACGCGCGCAGCGAAGATCACGACGATGAAGTGGTGGATGCACTCACCATCGGCCGGCGGATCCGGCAGCTGCGAACCGACCGCGGAATGACCCTGGAAGAGCTCGCGACCGCCGTCGAGCGCGCACCGAGCCAGCTGTCGATGATCGAGAACGGCCGCCGCGAGCCGCGGCTCACCCTCCTGCAGTCGATCGCGCGGGCGCTGGGCACGACGCTCGACGCCCTGCTCGAATCGGAGCCCCTCGACGAGCGGTCCACCCTCGAGATCCAGCTCGAGCGTGCGATGCGCGGCCAGACCTACCAGGCGCTCGGCATCGCGCCGTTCCGCATCGGCAAGACCGTCCCGACCGAGGCGCTGCGGGCGATGCTGGCGCTGCAGGGCGAGATCGAGCGGCTCCGCGACGAGCGGGCGGCGACCCCCGAAGAGGCCCGGCGGGCGAACGTGGCGCTGCGGCGACTCATGCGCACGCAGAACAACTACTTCGCCGACCTCGAGGGCCACGCCCGGCGCATCCTCGACGCTGTCGACCACCCCGGAGGCCCGCTCACCCAGCGGACGGCATCCGACATCGCCGCGCATCTCGGCTTCACGCTCCACTACGTGGCAGACCTGCCGCAGACGACGCGGTCGGTGGCTGACATCAAGAACGGCCGGCTGTACCTGTCGAGCAGGCTCGCGTCGAAGGGCGACCCCCGCACGGCCGTGCTGCAGGCGCTGTCGAGCCGCATCCTCGGGCACACCGAGCCCACCTCGTACGCCGAGTTCCTGCGCCAGCGCGTGGAGACGAACTACCTCACCGGCGCGCTCCTCATCCCCGAGGCGCACGTCGTCCCGTTCCTCCAGGATGCCAAGAGCGATCGCGCGATCTCGATCGAAGACCTGCGCGACGCCTACTCGGTGTCGTACGAGACCGCGGCGCACCGCTTCACCAACCTCGCGACCATGCACCTCGGCATCCCGGTGCACTTCCTGAAGGTGCACGAGTCGGGCACCATCACGAAGGCGTACGAGAACGACGACGTCAACTTCCCCACCGACCGCCTCGGCTCGATTGAGGGTCAGATGTGCTGCCGCAAGTGGACCTCGCGCGTCGTCTTCGACGAAGACGACCACTTCAACCCGTACTACCAGTACACCGACACCGGCAACGGCACGTACTGGTGCACCGCACGCGTCGAGCTGTCGAGCGAGGGTGCGCACTCGGTGTCGGTCGGGGTGCGGTTCGACGACACGAAGTGGTTCCTCGGGCGCGACACCCAGAACCGCGGAGTGTCGAAGCACTCGGTCGAGGCCTGCTGCCGCCGGGCGCCCGCCGACCTCGAGGCATCCTGGCGCGAGAACTCGTGGCCGAACGTCCGCACCCCGCGCACGCTGCTGGCGACCCTCCCCACCGGCGCCTTCCCCGGCGTCGACACCACCGACGTGTACGAGTTCCTCGAGGCCCACGCCCCGCGCTGACGCACGCGAACCCGATCAGAACGTCTGGCGCAAGCGCCAGCCTGCGCGAATCGTCGCCCGGCAGATGTCCTGATCTGGCGGAAGCGGCAGCGCGGCGTGAGGCCGGGCGCGCAGGCCGGGCGCGCGCGCAGGGCCGGGTCAGTGCCGGCCGGCGACGACGTCGACGACGGATGCCGGCCACGCGGTGCGATCCGACGAGCCCGAGGCCTCGATGCGGTCGGCCCAGTGGTACGCGGTGTAGATCGCGTTGACGGCCGTCCAGCGCAGCGGCTCGACCTCCCAGCGCTTCGCGCGATGGCCGACCCACGGAAGACGCACGAGGTCGGTGTCGCGGCCGAGCACCAGGTCGGCGAGCGTGCGGCCGGCGAGGTTCGTGGCGGTGACGCCGGTGCCGACGTAGCCTCCCGCCCACCCGAGCCCCGTGGCGCGGTCGTGGCCGACGGTGGCGGCCCAGTCGCGCGGCACGCCGAGCACCCCGGCCCAGGCGTGAGCGATCGGCACGCCCGCGGCATCCGGGAAGAACTCACGGAGCAGCCGCGTGAGCGAGGCGATCGTGCGCTCCTGGGTGCGCCCGTCCGAGTCCACGCGCGAGCCGAAGCGGTACGGCACGCCGCGCCCGCCGAAGGCGATGCGGTCGTCGGCCGTGCGCTGGGCGTACATGTAGACGTGCGCGTAGTCGCCGAGGGTCTCGCGGCCGCTCCAGCCGACGGCATCCCAGAACGACGCGGGCAGGGGATCGGTCACGATCATCGACGAGTTCATCGGCAGCCAGGTGCGGTGCTCCCCGGCGAGGTCGGGCGTGAACCCCTCGGTCGCGCGGATGACGTGCGTCGCGCGCACGGTGCCGTGGTCGGTGATCGCCCGCCCCGGCTCGATCCGGCTCACGCGGGTCTGCTCGTGGATGCGCACACCGAGCCGCTCGACGGTCTCGGCGAGACCGCGGGCGAGTCTGGCGGGGTGGATGCGGGCACAGTGCGGGTGCCACGTGCCGCCCAGCGTCCCCGAGACGCCGATGCGGGAAGCCGCGTCCGCGGCGTCGAGCAGCTGCAGGTCGGTGTGGGGCTGAGTCTGCTCCGAGGCGGCGTGGGCGCGCAGCCGGGTGAGCTGGGACGGCGTCCTCGCCACCTCGAACTCGCCGCCTTTGACGATGTCGGCGTCGATGCCCTCGCGTGCGGCGACGGCGATGACCTCGTCGACCGACTCGTTGAGGGCGCGCTGCTGCGCGGCGCCGCGCTCGCGCCCGTAGCGGGCTCGGCCGCCGGTCACCGAGTTGGTGAGCCAGCCGCCGTTGCGGCCGGATGCTCCGAACCCGGCGAAGCGCTGCTCGAGCACCGTGACGCGGAGGTCGGGCTGGAGCGTCTTGAGGTAGTACGCGGTCCACAGGCCCGTGTATCCGCCGCCGACGATCGCGACGTCGGTCTCGAGATCGCCGGTGAGAGATGCCCGCGGGGTCGGCGCGCCGCCGAGATCGCGCCACCACCACGAGATGTCGCCGTTGGGCACTGCGGTCGGGTCCATCCGTCCATCTTCACGGGGAGTGCGCGGGCGATGCATCCGGAGTCGGGCTCTGTGCCGGGCGATCCGTCCGCGTTTCGTCTCGCTGCGCTCGCTCAACGACCGGGAGGTGGGCTGCAGCTCGCTCAACGACCGGGAGGTGGGCTGCGCTCGCTCAACGACCGGGAGGTGGGCTGCAGCTCGCTCAACGGCCGGGAGGTGGGCTGCGCTCGCTCAACGACCGGGAGGTGGGCCGCAGCTCGCTCAGCGACCGGGAGGTGGGCTGCAGCTCGCTCAGCGACCGGGAGGCAGCGTCACGCGGGTCCGATCAGCGGGAGGGCGCGTCGAGCGCGCGCAGCGCCGCCCACAGCTCGGCGCGCGTCGCGAAAGAGGCCAGGTCTCGCCCGAGCACACGGTCGACGGCTGCGAGCCGCGTGCGCACGGTGTGCCGGTGCACGCCGAGGGCCGTCGCTGTCGCCTCGTGCGAGCAGTCGTGGTCGAGCCAGCTCCGCAGCGTCTCGACGAGTCGCGCGCCCTGCGCCGCGTCGTGCTCGACGAGCGGAGCGAGCTCGGCGCGGGCGAGGGTGCGCGCCTCGTCGGAGAGCGCCGAGAGCACCCCCGAGCGCGCCACCTCGGCGAACGCCGTGATCGCGGCCGTTCCGCGGTCGCGCGCCGTGCGCGCCTGGCCGAGGGCATCAGCGAACGACTCGTACGCGGCGGGATCCGACAGCCCCGCGCGCACGGCGAACCGGTCGACGACCTCCTCGACCGCGGCGAGGTCGCCCGCCGACCCGACGATCACGAGCCCGTCGTCGATGCGTCCGAAGAACACCGCACCGCGTCGTTCGTCGGCGCGCAGCTCGAGGAGCTCGAGGATGCCGTCGACCCGCGCGGCCGCCGCGTCGGTGAGGGCGACGACCACGGGCGCCGCCGGGAGCGGTCCCCACAGGTCGCGCGAGATGCGGCGCGCGAGGGCGGGGTCGCCCGAGGCGAGGGAGTGCACGAGACCGGTCCGCAGCGACGTGCGCGCGCGCGACAGGCCCTGCTGCTGCTCGAGCGCGAGCCCCGCCATCGCGATCACCGACGTCACGACCCCGCGGCCCTCCTGGTCGAGGTCACCCGCCCCGATGGCGATGACACCGCGCAGGTGACCGCCGCGGCCGAGCGTCTGCAGGGAGAAGGGCGTCTCGCCCAGCCGCAGCGACGATCCGGCGCGGGCGCCGCGACGCAGCACCCCGTCGACCTCGTCGTGCAGCGCCGCCGCGGTGGCGGCATCCAGCCCCCCGATCGGATGCTCGCGCATCAGCTCGCCGGCGGCGTCGAACATGCCGACCCACGCATCGAGCTGCTTGGCGAGCTCGGCGACCGTCGCTCCGAACCCGTCGGGGCGCAGCGCGGCAAGGGCGATCGCGCGCTGCGCGGCGAGCGCCCAGCTGCGTCGGGAGTAGGCCTGCGCGGCGATCGCCTCGGCGTTCGCGCGGGCCACCGCGATGAACGGCGTCTCGTACGGGACCTCGAACAGCGGCATCCCGGCGGCGACGCACGCGTCGGCGAGGGTCTGGGGCACTCCCTCGCGCACCACCTCGGTGCCGAAGCCGAGGCCGACCACACCGCGGCCTGCGAGGCGCTCGACGTACTCGGCGTACTGCGCGTCGGGTCGCCCCTCGAACTGCGTGCCCGTCGTGAGCAGCACCAGCCCCTCCGACAGGAAGGGCGTCGGGTCGGCGAGGTCGGTGCTGTGCACCCAGCGCACCTCGCGGTCGAGGGCCTCCGTCGGCACCTGAGCGGTCTCCACGAGCCGCAGCCGCAGCGCCGGCCGCGACAGCAGGGCGCGCAGCGTGGGGGTCTCCGACGGCGATTCCACAGCGACTCCCGGGGGTAGAGGTGTACGAGGCGTACATGACGATACCGAGAATGTACGCGGAGGCGGGTGCGGGGGCGCCGATGCCCCGCCTACGCTCGCGAGCATGACCGCAGCCGACACCCTCACCACCACGCCCCTCGGCGGGCCGAGCCTTCCCCAGGAGCGGCGTCTCGTCACCAGCATCCCGGGTCCGCGCTCGCAGCAGCTGCTGGAGCGCAAGGCGGCCGCCGTCGCGGCGGGCGTCGGCCACACCGCACCGATCGAGGCCGTCGCCGCGGGCGGCGGCGTCGTCGTCGACGCCGACGGCAACTCGCTCATCGACCTCGGCTCGGGCATCGCCGTCACGAGCGTCGGCAACGCGCACCCGAAGGTCGTCGAGGCCGTGCAGGCGCAGGTCGCGCAGTTCACCCACACCTGCTTCATGGTCTCGCCGTACGAGTCGTACGTCGCCGTCGCCGAGGCGCTCAATCGCATCACGCCCGGCGACCACGCCAAGAAGAGCGCACTGTTCAACTCCGGCGCCGAGGCAGTCGAGAACGCGATCAAGATCGCCCGCAAGTTCACGAAGAAGCCGGCCGTCGTGGCGTTCGACCACGGCTACCACGGCCGCACCAACCTCACCATGGCGCTCACAGCCAAGGCGATGCCGTACAAGAGCGGGTTCGGCCCGTTCGCCTCCGAGATCTATCGCGCCCCGCTCTCGTACCCCTACCGCGACGGGCTGAGCGGAGCGGATGCCGCGGCCAAGGCCATCTCGATCATCGAGAAGCAGGTCGGTGCAGACAACCTCGCCGCCGTGATCATCGAGCCCATCCAGGGCGAGGGCGGCTTCATCGTGCCCGCCGACGGCTTCCTGCCCGCGATCGTCGACTGGTGCCGCGCGAACGACGTGGTCTTCATCGCCGACGAGATCCAGACCGGCTTCGCCCGCACCGGCGCGATGTTCGCCAGCGAGATCTTCGGCATCGTCCCCGACCTCATCACGACGGCCAAGGGCATCGCGGGCGGCTTGCCGCTCGCGGCGGTGACCGGCCGCGCCGAGATCATGGATGCCTCGCACGCGGGCGGCCTCGGCGGCACATACGGCGGCAACCCCGTCGCCTGTGCGGCGGCGCTCGCCTCGATCGAGGCGTTCGAGACCGAGGGCCTCATCGAGCGGGCGCGCGAGATCGGCGCGATCCTCACCGAGCGACTCACGCAGATCCAGGCGGGCGACCCCCGCGTGGGCGACGTGCGCGGGCACGGCGCGATGATCGCCGCCGAGTTCGTCACGGCCGACGGGTCGCCTGACGCAGCCCTCACCGCTGCGGTCGCCAAGGCCTGCATCGCGGAGGGCGTCATCGTGCTCACCTGCGGCACTTACGGGAACGTGATCCGCTTCCTCCCGCCGCTGGCCATCACCGACGACCTGCTCCACGAGGGCATCGACGTCGTCGCCGCAGCGCTCGCCGCATCCTGACGGGCGTTTCGTCTCCTCGCTGAGCTCGTCGCTCGACGGCCGGGTGGCTCTGCCGCCGAGACAGACATCCATCCACTTCTCATCTGACGAAGGAGTCCCCATGACCGAGATCACGCGTGATGTCGTCATCGTCGGTGCCGGCGCAGCCGGACTGACAGCGGCCAACGAACTGAAGAAGGCCGGGCTCTCGGTCGTGGTGCTCGAGGCGCGCGACCGCGTCGGCGGGCGCCTGTGGACCGATGTGGTCGACGGGGCGATGCTCGAGATCGGCGGCCAGTGGGTGTCGCCCGATCAGGATGCCCTCAAGGAGACCCTCGCAGAGCTGGGGCTCGAGACGTACAGCCGCTATCGCGAGGGCGACTCGGTCTACATCGGGCCGAACGGTGAGCTGACGCGCTTCACGGGGGAGATCTTCCCGGTGGCGCCCGAGACCGAGAAGGAGATCGTGCGCCTCATCGAGGTGCTCGACGACCTCGTCGCCCAGGTCGATCCCGATCGGCCCTGGGAGCATCCGGATGCCGAGGCGCTCGACCGCATCTCGTTCGAGGCCTGGCTCGAGGAGCAGACCGAAGACCAGGAGGCGCGCGACAACATCGCCCTCTTCATCGCCGGTGCGATGCTCACCAAGCCCGCCTACGCCTTCTCGGCGCTGCAGGCGCTGCTCATGGCCGCCAGCGCCGGCAGCTTCAGCCACCTGGTCGACGCCGACTTCATCCTCGACGAGCGCGTGATCGGCGGTCTCCAGCAGGTTCCGCTGCTGCTCGCCGAGCGCCTCGGCGACGACGTGATGCTCGACCAGCCCGTCACCGAGGTGCACTGGTCCGACCCCTCGACAGGCTCGGGCGACGGCGTGCGGATCGTCACCGACAACGGCCTCGAGGTGCGCGCGCGGTACGCGATCCTCGCCCACGCGCCGATCCTCTACCCCTGGATCGAGTTCGTCCCCGCACTTCCGCGCCTCAAGCAGCAGATGCACCAGCACATCTCGATGGGGTTCGTGATCAAGGTCCACGCCGTCTACGACCGCCCGTTCTGGCGCGAGCAGGGGCTGTCGGGCACGGCGTTCAGTCCCTATGAGATCTCGCACGAGGCGTACGACAACACCAACCACGGCGACGAGCGCGGAACCCTGGTCGGCTTCGTGTCGGACCGCAACGCCGACGACCTGTTCCGGGTGTCGGCGGAGGAGCGCAAGGAGCGCATCCTCGAGTCGCTGTCGCACTACTACGGCCCGGAGGCGAAGAACCCGGTGGTGTACTTCGAGAGCGACTGGGGAGCAGAGGAGTGGACCCGCGGCGCCTACGCCGCGAGCTTCGACCTCGGCGGGCTCGCACGCTACGGCGCAGACCTGCGCACCCCCGTCGGTCCGATCCACTTCGCCTGCAGCGACATGGCGGGCGCCGGCTACCAGCACGTCGACGGGGCGGTGCGCATGGGGCGCCTCGTCGCGTCGAACATCGTGGAAGCTGCGCGGCGATGAGCCCGCACATCGTCGTCGGGTACACGGCGACGGATGCCGGAGCCGACGCCGTCTCCGTCGGCGCGCGCCTCGCGCAGGCGATGGGCGCCGTCGTCGACCTGATCGTCGTGCTGCCGGGGGAGGAGCGCAGCGTCATCACGCCGCCCGACGCCGGCTATGACCGGTACCTGTTCGCCCAGGCCGAGGCGTGGCTCGCCGAAGCGGCGGCGGGGATCCCGGATGCCGTCACCCGGCGTACTCACGTGCGCTACGCGGAGTCGTTCGCCGAGGGCCTCGTGGCCGCGGCCGGCGAGCTCGGCGCCTCGCACATCGTGGTGGGCGCGGCCAACGGCGGCATCCGCGGGCGGCACCGCCTCGGCACCGTGGCATCCGAACTCCTCCACTCCAGCGACGTGCCGGTCGTGCTGGCTCCCGAGGGCTCGCGCCGGATCGATCCCGGCACCGGAGTGACCCGCATCACCACGGCCATCGGCACGCGTCCCGGCGCGGACGCGCTCATGGACGAGAGCGTCGCGCTGGCGACCGCGACGGGCTCCGAGCTGCGTCTGCTGTCGCTCGTCTCGGTCGACCTCCCCGCGACGGTCGACACAGGGGTGATCCGGCTCGCCGGAGCCGCCCACGCAGACGACGTGCTCGGCACGGCGCTCGACGCGCTGCCCGACGGCATCGAGGCCGATGTCGTCATCGCCCGCGGCGAGAGCATCGAAGACGCGGTCGCGAACCTCGGGTGGGAGCCCGGAGAGCTCGCGGTCGTCGGCTCGAGCCGGCTGGCCCAGCCACGCAGGCTCTTCCTCGGCTCGACTGCGGCGAAGATGCTGCACGAACTGCCGGTTCCCATGATCGTCGTGCCGCGCACCCGCGGTGCACAGCAGGAAGGGGCGCAGCGATGACCGCTTCCCCCGGCGCGGGAGCGCCTCTCGCACCCGCCGGAGAACAGCCCACCGGAGGGCTCTCCAGCAAGGGCCTCTCCGCAGGCACGGTCGGGCTCATCGGCGCGGTCGTCATCGGCATCTCGTGCATCGCCCCGGCGTACACCCTCACCGCGGCGCTCGGTCCGACGGTGTCGGAGGTCGGCTTCCAGGTGCCCGCGATCATCCTGCTCGGGTTCATCCCGATGCTGCTCGTCGCCTTCGGCTACCGCGAGCTCAACCGCACGATGCCCGACTCGGGCACCTCGTTCACCTGGGCCGCGCGCGCGTTCGGCCCGTGGGTGGGCTGGATGGCCGGCTGGGGCCTCATCGCCGCGACCATCCTGGTGCTCTCGAACCTCGCCGGCATCGCGGTGGAGTTCCTGTTCCTGCTGATCGACCAGATCGCCGGCAGCCCCGGCACGATCGCCGAGCTCGCATTCAACCCGTTCATCAATGTGGCGGTGTGCCTGCTCTTCATGCTCGCCGCGACGTACATCTCGTACCGCGACATGCAGACGACGCAGAAGCTGCAGTACTTCCTGGTGAGCTTCCAGGTGCTGGTGCTGATCGTCTTCTCGATCGCGGCGTTCGTGCACGTCGCGAACGGCACCGCGTTCGATGCGAGCCCGGTGGAGGCATCCTGGTTCAACCCGTTCGTGGTGACCCCGACCATCGCCGTCGTCGCCGGTCTCTCGCTCTCGATCTTCATCTTCTGGGGGTGGGACGTCACCCTCACCATGAACGAGGAGACGAAGGACCCCGAGCGCACGCCCGGGCGGGCAGCGACCGTCACCGTGATCACGATCGTGACGCTGTACCTGCTGATCTCGGTCGCGCTGCTCTCGTTCGCCGGCACCGGCGAGTCGGGGCTCGGCCTCGGCAACCCCGACATCCAGGCCAACGTCTTCTTCTACCTGTCGGGGCCGATCCTGGGGCCCCTCGCCTTCCTCGTGTCGCTCGCCGTGCTGACGAGTTCCGCATCGTCGCTGCAGTCCACCTTCGTGGGTCCGGCGCGGACGCTCCTGGCGATGGGGCACTACGGCGCGCTCCCGCCGGCGTTCGCCCGCGTCTCGCCGCGGTTCTTCACGCCGGGCTACGCCACGATCGTCTCTGCCATCGTCGCGTCGGTGTTCTACGCCGTCATGCGATTCCTCAACGAGAACGTGCTGTGGGACACGATCACCACCCTCGGCATGATGATCTGCTTCTACTACGGCATCACCGCCTTCGCGTGCGTCTGGTACTTCCGCAAGCAGTGGATGGACTCGGTGCGCACGTTCTTCTTCACGCTGCTGTTCCCGCTCGTGGGCGGCATCATCCTCGCGGCGCTGTTCGTGATCACGCTCGTCGAGAGCCTCGACCCCGACTACGGCAGCGGAACCGAGTGGTTCGGCGTCGGAAGCGTCTTCGTGCTCGGCGTCGGGATCATCGGCATCGGGCTCATCGTGATGATCTGGCAGGCGATCAAGCGTCCGGCATTCTTCCGTGGCGAGACACTTGCTTTGGATGCTCCCGAGAGCCTTCGCCGCACCCGCCGCTGACGGCAGACTGTACCCACACCCGATCGGAGAGAGAGCACAATGAGCGACTACGCCGTCGTCAACCCGGCTACCGGTGAGACCCTGGCCACGTACCCGACGATCACCGACGAGGCGCTGGAGGCCGCGATCGCGCAGGCCGACACCGCCTACCGCGCCTGGCGCGACACGTCGGTGGCCGAGCGCGCCGCGAAGATCCGGCGCGTCGCCGAGCTCCACCGCGAGCGCCGCGACGAGCTCGCGGCGATCATCGTGCGCGAGGTGGGCAAGACCCTCGCCGCGGCCGAGGGTGAGGTCGACTTCGCCGCCGACATCACCGAGTTCTACGCCGACAACGCCGAGAAGATCACGGCCGACCAGCCGCTCGAGATCCTCGCCGAGGGCACGGCGGTCATCCGCCGCTCGCCGCTCGGGGTGCTGCTCGGGATCATGCCGTGGAACTTCCCGTACTACCAGGTGGCGCGCTTCGCGGCCCCGAACATCGTCGTCGGCAACACGATCATCCTCAAGCACGCACCGCAGTGCCCCGAGTCTTCGGCTGCGATCGAGCAGATGTACCGCGATGCAGGGCTCGAGGGCGTGTACATCAACGTGTACGCCACCAACGATCAGGCGGCGACGATCATCGCCGACAAGCGCGTGCAGGGCGTCTCGGTGACGGGGTCCGAGCGCGCCGGCGCCGCAGTTGCCTCGCTCGCGGGCCAGAACCTCAAGAAGGTCGCCCTCGAGCTCGGCGGGTCCGACCCGTTCATCGTGCTGTCGACCGACGACCTCGACGGCACCGTCGCGGCGGCCGTCGAGGCGCGCATGGACAACAACGGCCAGTCCTGCAACGCGCCCAAGCGCTTCATCGTGGGGGAGGACCTCTACGACGCCTTCCTCGAGAAGTTCGCGGCGGCCATGGCAGAGCAGAAGCTCGGCGACCCGTTCGCCGAAGACACCCTGCTCGGACCGCTCTCGTCGCTGGCCGCGGCCGAGCGACTGCAGGAGCAGGTCGACCGCGCGGTCTCGCAGGGCGCGACGCTCGTCATCGGCGGAGGCCGCGACGGCGCGTTCTACGAGCCCACGGTGCTCACCGGAGTCACCAGCGACATGGACGTCTACCGCGAAGAGCTCTTCGGCCCCGCGGGCGTCGTCTACAAGGTGTCGGGCGAAGACGAGGCGGTCGCGGTCGCCAACGACACGTCGTACGGCCTCGGGTCGTACGTGTACACGACGGATGCCGCGCAGGCCGAGCGCGTCGCCGAGAAGATCGACGCGGGCATGGTCTACGTCAACCTCGTGCTCGCCGACTCGCCCGAGCTGCCGTTCGGCGGCGTGAAGCGCTCCGGCACCTCGCGCGAGATGGGCCTGCTCGCAGCCGACGAGTTCGTCAACAAGAAGCTGATCCGCGTCGCTCCGTGACGCGGTCCGTCTCGTCGCGTCGAGCAGGCGCGGCGAGACGGAGCGTGTCAGTCGGTCTCGGCGGCCGCACGCGCCTCGGCGAGGGCCTCATCGGCCCACTGCACCTGCTGCGGTGTCCCCCAGCGCACGGCCGCGTCGCGAGCGGCCTCGAACGCGCTGATCGCCTCCTGCGGGCGCCCGGCGTCGAGGTGACCCCAGCCGGCGTTGCTGTGCAGCGAGACGCGCCAGCGCAGCGTGCGCGGGTCGTCGACGCCGTCGAGCGCGTCGAGGGCCTGCTGCGTCCATGTCTCGGCCTGGTCGGGCTCGGCGATCGCCAGCATGTGCAGGGCGTCGACCTGCAGGAACACCAGACCGTCGACGGATGCCGCGTCCACCGCGGCGAGGAAGTACGACGCCGCCGTCTGCGGGGCGCCCGCCGAATTGCGCACGCGCCCGCGCTCGAGAGCGGCGCGGGCGGCGACCGCCGGCGTCGTCACCTCGACGGCGTCGAGCACCGCGTCGGCGTCGTCGAAGCGCCCCTGCAGGCCCCGGGCGCGCGCGACCTGCGTCAGGAGCTCGCTGCGCTGGTCGGCATCCGTCGCCGCGTCCGCCGCCGCCTGCAGACGGACCTCCGACGCCGCCGGGTCGGAGTAGTCCCACAGGTCGTCGAGGGTGCGCTGCGCGAGGGTCACGTCGGCATCGTAGCCCCGCCGCCGACGCGCCCGCGGGGCGGCCCCGGTTCGCGACCCCTCGGGGCATGCCGTATGCTTGTAGATGCAGTAGAAGTCTGCATTCTTTCGCCGTGCCCGCCTGTCGGGTGGGTCTTCCTCTCAGGAGATCGTGGTGAGATGGTGCGGGCGACCCGGATCCGACGGATCTTAGGGCGGTAGCTCAATTGGCAGAGCAGCGGTCTCCAAAACCGCAGGTTGCAGGTTCGATTCCTGTCCGCCCTGCGCGTCAGCGTGAGCTGGCACATGGAAGGTAATCAGGTGGCATCGATGGTCCAGGACGAGCCTCAGGGCGAGATCGTCGCGGCGAACGGCAGTGCACCCCGCGAGAAGAAGCCCAACGTCTTCTCCCGGATCGCGCTGTTCGTCCGACAGGTCTTCGCGGAGCTTCGCAAGGTCGTCACCCCGACACGCCAGGAACTGCTGAAGTACACCGGCGTCGTGCTCGGGTTCGTCGTCGTGATGATGGCGATCGTCTACGGCCTCGACGTCCTGTTCGTGTGGGTCATGCAGTACGTGTTCGGGGCCCCCGGCGCCGCCTGAGCCCACTGAGCTCGGGACGCGGTCGGGCAGCGCCCGCCGCGGACGGAACGGAAGAGAACGCAAAGTGTCTGAAAGATATGTCGACGACGCCGACTGGGCGACGGCAGCAGAGCAGAGCTCGGAAGACGATGAGGCCCAGGAGGGCAACATCCTCGCCGAGGAAGACGCCGCCAACACCGCGGCCGAGCACGTCGCCATCCACGTGGTGGACGACGAAGACGCTGACGGCGACGACGAAGACCTGGACGACATCGACGACCCGGAGGCTGACGCCATCGTGAACGACGCTCTGAACCTCGACGAGACCGCAGAGTCCGAGGCGGCTGCCGAGGTGCTCAACGACTCGATCGCCGAAGAGGTGGAAGAGCTCGAGGCGCAGGCCGCATCCGAGGTCACCCCCTACGACGGTCCCGACGTGAACGGCGACGAAGACGAGGCGCCGTCCGACGAGGACGAGGACCCGTACGAGGCGTTCCGCACCGAGCTGCGCCTCCTCCCGGGCAAGTGGTACGTCATCCACTCCTACGCCGGTTTCGAGCGCAAGGTGAAGGCCAACATCGAGCAGCGCAAGTCGACGCTCGAGGTCGAGGAGGACATCTACCAGATCGAGGTCCCCATGGAGGACGTCGTCGAGATCAAGAACGGTCAGCGCAAGATGGTCACGCGCGTCCGGATCCCCGGCTACGTGCTCGTGCGCATGGAGCTCAACGAAGACACCTGGTCGGTCGTGCGCCACACCCCCGGCGTCACCGGCTTCGTGGGCAACGCCCACAACCCGACCCCCCTCCGTTTCGAGGAGGCCTTCAACATGCTGAAGAGCCTCGTCGAGATCAAGGAGGTCGCGCCGGCCAAGGGCGCCGCAGCCAAGGGCTCGGCGACGCAGGCCCGCAGCGTGGTCACCGAGGTCGACTTCGAGATCGGCGAGACGATCACCATCAAGGAAGGCTCGTTCGCCGGTCTCCCCGGTTCGATCAGCGAGATCAAGCCCGAGAGCGGCAAGCTCACCGTGCTCGTCTCCCTCTTCGAGCGCGAGACCCCCGTCGAGCTGTCGTTCGACCAGGTCACCAAGCAGTAATCGCAGACTTCCCGGGTTCCGCCCGGGGGAACCGCTGTCCGGAGATGCCGGACGTGCGGGAGAAGGGATGCCGCCAGGCATCCGTTCGATGAAAGGAAGAAAGAATGGCACCGAAGAAGAAGGTGACCGGCCTGATCAAGCTTCAGATCAACGCCGGTGCAGCCAACCCGGCGCCGCCGATCGGCCCCGCGCTCGGTCAGCATGGCGTCAACATCATGGAGTTCTGCAAGGCGTACAACGCCGCGACCGAGTCGCAGCGCGGCAACGTCATCCCCGTGGAGATCACCGTCTACGAGGACCGCAGCTTCACGTTCATCCTGAAGACTCCGCCGGCAGCTGAGCTCATCAAGAAGGCCGCCGGCGTGCCCAAGGGTTCGTCGACGCCGCACACGGTCAAGGTCGCCAAGCTCACCAAGGAGCAGGTGCGACAGATCGCCGAGACGAAGATGCCCGACCTGAACGCCAACGACATCGAGGCCGCCTCGCTGATCATCGCCGGCACCGCCCGTTCCATGGGCATCACGGTCGAGGACTGAGGGGAACAACAACCATGGCTACCAAGTCCAAGGCCTTCCAGGCCGCTGCCGCCAAGATCGAGGCGGACAAGTTCTACACTCCCACCGAGGCAGTGACCCTCGCCAAGGAGACCGGTTCGGCGAAGTTCGACTCGACCGTCGAGGTCGCGCTCAAGCTCTCGGTCGACCCGCGCAAGGCTGACCAGATGGTGCGCGGCACCGTCATCCTCCCGCACGGCACCGGCAAGACCGCCCGCGTCATCGTGTTCGCGACGGGTCCGGCCGCTGAGGCCGCGATCGCCGCGGGTGCTGACGAGGTCGGCGGCGCCGAGCTCATCGAGAAGGTGGCCGGCGGCTGGACCGCGTTCGACGCCGCCGTCTCGACCCCCGAGCTCATGGGCCAGGTCGGTCGCCTGGGCAAGGTGCTCGGCCCCCGTGGCCTCATGCCCAACCCGAAGACCGGCACCGTGACCCCCAACCCGGCCAAGGCCGTCGAGGAGATCAAGGGCGGCAAGATCGAGTTCCGCGTCGACAAGCACGCCAACGTGCACTTCGTCGTCGGCAAGGCCTCGTTCTCGGCCGAGCAGCTCGACGAGAACCTCCAGGCCGCGCTCGAGGAGATCGTGCGCCTGAAGCCCTCGAGCTCGAAGGGCCGCTACATCCAGAAGGGCGCTGTGTCGACCACGTTCGGCCCCGGCATCCCGCTGGACGTCAACGCCATCGTCTGAGTCTTCAGCGACTGAACGAACGGGGCTCCACCTTCGGGTGGGGTCCCGTTCGTCGTTCCCGCATCGAGTCGGGCGGGCACGTCACGGGCGGCCGCGCGACGAGGCCGAGGAGTAGCGTCGGGGTCATGGCCGGACCGCTCGAAGACCTGCTCGCAATCACCCACCCGATCGTGCTCGGGCCGTTCGGCGGGCTCTCGTCGGTCGAGCTCACCGCCACCGTCAGCGCGCTCGGCGGGCTCGGGTCGTATGGGCTGTACGGTTACGACGCCGACCGCATCAGCGACACGATCGCAGCGCTCCACACGGCGACGCACCGCCCGTTCGCCGTGAACCTCTGGCTGCCGACCGGAGACGAGGTCGCACCGGGCGATCTCGACCTCGGCCCCGCACGCGACGCCATCGCACCACTGTTCGCGGAGCTGGGCCTCGCACCGCCCGCGCCGCCGACGGAGTTCCTGCCCGACATCGAGGCGCAGCTCACGGCGGTCCTGGATGCCGCGCCGGCAGCACTGAGCGTCGTCTACGGAGCGCCGTCGCGGCTCATCGTGGATGCCGCCCACAACCGCGGAATCCGCGTCATCGGCACCGCCACGACCGTCGCCGAGGCGCTCGCGCTCGAAGCCGCCGGCGTCGACGTGATCGTGGCCAGCGGGGCGGAGGCCGCGGGCCACCGCGTGTCGTTCCTCGCGCCACCGGAGGACTCCCTCGTCGGAACCTTCGCCCTCGTGCCGCAGGTGGTCGACGCCGTCTCGGTGCCCGTCGTCGCCGCCGGCGGGATCGCCGATCGCCGGGGCGTCGCGGCAGCACTGGCGCTCGGCGCGGCCGGCGTGGTGGTCGGCACGGCGTTCCTCGGCACGCGGCAGTCCGCTGCGACCCCGGCCCACCGCGCGGCGATCGTCGCGTCGAGCGACACCGGCACCGTGCTCACGCGGGCGATGAGCGGGCGCCTGGCCCGTGGCATCCCGAATCACGCGATGCGCACGATCGAGGCCTCCGGCGTGATCGCGCCGTTCCCCGCTCAGAACTGGCTCACCGGACTCTTCCGCGCCGAGGCCGGCCGCCGCGGCGAGGGGGACCTGGTGTCGCTGTGGGCAGGGCAGGCGGCGGCGCTGGCGACCAGCGACGACGCCGCCGAGGTGTTCGCCGACCTGGTGGCCGGTCTCCCCGGCTGACCTCCCGGGTCACGCCGTCGGGAGAACCTCGAACGAGGACTGCTCCTGGAGTGGAGCATCCGTCACCGTCGCCGCGTCCACGCGCGACCCGGGCGGGCCCCCGGCCATCCACGCGAGCACCTCGTCGACCTCGGCGGCGCCGCCCTGAACCTCTGCCTCGACACTCCCGTCGTGCCGGTTGCGCACCCAGCCGCTCACTCCTGCTTCGCGCGCGATGATGCGCATCGTGTAGCGATAGCCGACGCCCTGGACGTCGCCGCGGACGATGACATGCACGCGCTTCATGTCTCCATCGTGCCGCGGTGGGGCTGCGCAGCGCGAGGGAGACCTGGCAGGATGCCCGCATGGGCACCGTCGACGACTACCTGCAGGGGCTGGATGCTGCCGACCGCGCCGCGATCGCGCGCGTGTACGAGATCGCACGCGAGGTGGTGCCCGAGGCCGAGCAGGGTCTCGGCTACGGCATGCCTGCTCTCGTGCACCGCGGAAAGCCGCTGATCTCGGTCAAGCGCACGCAGAAGCACATCGGCGTCTACCCGTTCAGCCCCGAAGCGGTGAGCGCCGTCGCGGATGCCGTCGGCCGGGTCCCTGCGACGGGTCTCGACAAGGGCACGGTGCGCTTCCAGCCGGAGCATCCGCTGCCGGCCGACGTGGTGCGTGCGCTCGTCACCGCCCGCCGGAGCCAGATCGAAGGGTGACGCCGCGCGCTCAGTGCGGCAGCACGAGGCTGACGCCGAGCGCGATCATCACCACGGCGATCACCGCGTCGAGGATGCGCCACGAGCGCGGCGAGCCCAGCCAGCGGCCGAGCCACCGAGCTCCCAGCGCGAGCCCGAAGAACCACACGATGCTCGCGGTCACCGCGCCGATCGCGAACACCCAGCGCTCGTCGCCGTGCGTGTTCGCGACGGTTCCGAGCAGGAACACGGTGTCGAGGTACACGTGCGGGTTCAGCCAGGTGAGCGCGAGGCACGTCAGCACGAGCGTCGACACCCGCGAGCGCGACGCCGTGGCCAGAGCGGGTGCGGGGGGAGCGGAGGCGACGGATGCCGTCGGCGACGCAGCGGGGCCACTCGCCGCACGGGCACCCGGTGCACCCGCCGGGGCATCGGCGGCGACGGTCAGTGCGCCGGCCGCGGGGCGCCATGCCCGCCGGGCGGCGAGCAGCCCGTAGCCGACGAGGAACGCGGCGCCTGCCCAGCGCACCGCGTCGACCAGCCAGGGGACGGCGTGAAGGACCAACCCCACACCCGAGACGCCCAGCACGATGAGCACGGCGTCGGATGCCGCGCAGATGGCGGCGACGAGGACGACGTGCTCGCGGCGGAGACCTTGGCGCAGCACGAAGAGGTTCTGCGCGCCGATCGCGACGATGAGCGAGAGGCCGAGGCCGAGGCCGGCGAAGAGGGACGGGAGCACGTCCTCGAGGCTAGGGCGGTTCTCGTGATCAGCCCAGTTCACGATTCTGACGATGCGTAAGCTGTGCTTATGGCGCGCATCCCCTTCGACCTGGCCGAGACGCTCGCCGCGGTCGTCGACGAGGGCACGCTCGATGCGGCCGCCGCCCGACTGCACGTGACGCCGTCTGCGGTGAGCCAGCGCGTCAAGGCTCTGGAGCAGCAGCTCGGGCAGGTGCTGCTCGTGCGCTCGAAACCCGCCCGGCTCACCGATGCCGGTGCGGCGGTCGTGCGCCTGTCGCGGCAGGCGGCGCTGCTCGAGCACGACACCCTCGCGCAGCTCGGCGCCGGCACGGACAGCGCGCGGGCGACCGTGTCGCTGGCCGTCAACGCCGACTCGCTCGCGACCTGGTTCCTCTCCCCGCTCGCCGCGCTGGGGGAGCGGCATCCGGTCGTCTTCGATCTGCACCGCGACGACCAGGACTTCACGGCTGGGCTGCTCACCTCGGGCACGGTGATGGCGGCGGTGACCTCGCAGGCCGCACCCGTCGCCGGGTGCCGCGTCGACGCGCTCGGGCTGATGCGGTACGAGGCGGTCGCCACGCCGGCATTCGTCTCGCGCTGGCTCGGCGGGGGAGCGACGGCCGAGGCGCTCGCGGTCGCCCCGGTGATCGACTTCGACCGCCGCGACGAGCTGCAGACCCGCTGGCTGCGTGCGCAGGGCGTCGATGCGTCGCTGCCTCCGCGTCACCGCGTTCCCGCATCGAACGACTTCGCCGCGGCGACCCGACTCGGGCTCGGGTGGGCCCTCCTGCCGGCGCTCCAGTCGGCGGATGCCCTCGCGTCAGGCGAACTCGTCACCCTCGGGGGCGCCGCGGTCGACGTCCCCCTCTACTGGCAGCAGTGGAATCTGCACTCGACCCTGCTCGACGCGGTCGCGGGGGCGGTCGTGGCCGAGGGGCGCCGCGTGCTCGGCGCCGTCAGTCGTCGCTGACCCGCAGCACGATCTTGCCGCGGGTGTGACCCTGCTCGAGCTCGGTGTGCGCGTCCTGCGCATCGCCGAGGTCGAACACGCGGTCGACGTACACCTGGATCGCGTTGGAGTCGAGCAGGCGGCCGATCGTGGCGAGCGCACCGCCGTCGGGGATCACCTTGTACGACGTCGCGCGCACCCCCGCCGCGGCGGCGGCCTCGGCGAAGCCGGGCCACGAGCCGGTGGGGACCACGATGTACAGGCCGCCCGGGCGCAGCACGCCGAGCGAGCGCGATCCGGTGTGATCGACGCCCTCGCCCACGAGGTCGATCACGACGTCGACCTCGCCGACGACCTCTTCGAAGCGCGTCGTGGTGTAGTCGACGACGACGGATGCTCCCATCTCGCGGAGCCACGCGGAGTTGCGGCCGGAGCCGGTCACCGTGACGTGGGCACCGAAGTACGCGGCGATCTGTACCGCGAAGTGGCCCACGCCGCCGCTGCCGGCGTGGATCAGCACCCGCTGACCCTCGTGCGCGTGAGCGGTCTCGACGACGAGCCCCCAGGCGGTGAGGGCGGCGAGCGGCACGCCGGCCGCCTCGACGTGCGAGAGCGAGGCGGGCTTGCGGGCGACCGACAGCGTCGGCGCGACGACGTACTCGGCGTAGCTGCCGGGGGAGCGGGGGAACGAAGCCATCCCGAACACGGGCGTGCCGGGCGGGAACGGATGCGACTCGTAGGGGCTCTTCACCACGATGCCGCTGAAGTCGTACCCGAGGGTGGCGGGGAGCGCAGACACTGCGCCGTGCACGCCCGTGCCCGAGCGGGTCTTGGCGTCGATCGGGTTGACGCCCGCGGCGACCACGCGCACGAGGAGCTCGCTCAGCACCGGCGCGGGCACCGGCACCGTCGCCTCGTGAAGGGCATCGACGCCGCCCGGCGCGTCGTAGACGATCGCGCGCATCGCTTCGGGCGGTTCGGGCATCGCGACCGGTTCGTCGGCGGTGGTCTGTGCAGATCGCAGCGGCCGGAATCTCATGGTCGCTCCCTTCCACGTGCGTGTCGTCATCGGCAGCACTCGTTGCTACGCAAACAGTCAACCGCGCGAATGTCTCGCACGTGTTACGCCGGTGCTACCGCGTGCGAAAGAGCGCCCGTCCGGTCGTCGACGAGCGCTCTTTCACGGGATGCCTGGCGTCAGATCGCCGGGTTCTCACCGGCCGTCAGGGCGTGGAGCAGTCGGGTGAGGTTGCGGATGTCGTCGATCGGCCACTCCTCCAGCGCATCCACCAGCGAACTCTCCTGCGGCGCGCGGGCGGCGGCCAGACGCTCGAGACCCACGGTCGTGGGGGAGAGCAGGCTCGATCGGCCGTCGGAGGGATCCGGTGTGCGCTCGACGAGCCCGAGCTGCTCGAGTTCGCGGACCGTTCGGCTGATCTGGCCCTTGTCCGACATGAGGGACTCGGCCAGCGCCGAGAGCGTGATCGACTCGCGCCGCACGATCGTGGTGAACACCTTGTATGCGCCCGGCAGCATGCCCGGGCTGACGCGGTGGGCGTTCTCGCTGATGATCCGGCGGAAGCGGTTGATCAGCTCGCCGAACTCCGCCTCGAGGGCGCGCACCGCGTCGGTGCGCGCCAGTCGGGTGTCGTCGGAGGCCATCGCGATCGACATTAGCGGGGTGAGACGGATGCGTCGTCAGCCGCGTCGGCGGATGCGGAGCCGGAGTCGGCCGTCATCGTGCGCACGGTGCCCGTCGCCGTCACGGCATCCATGCCCTGCGGCACGGACACGGTCGCGAGGTCCGCCTCGCTCGCACGCATCCGCTCACTGGTCGTCATGCGGGTCAGCGATGCGTTCGGGAGGAACACGATCGCGATCAGGCTGATGACGGCGAACGGCACGGCGATGAGGAACGAGTGCGAGATGCCCTGCGCGTAGATGTCCTCGAAGATCACGCGGACGACCTCGGGCATCGACGACACCTGCGGGAGCGTGCCGCTCTGGATCTGCTCCGCGATCTCGGCACCGCCGGCGCCGAGGCTCACGATGGCGGCGGTCAGCTGCTCCTTGGCGTCCGACAGCAGGTCGGTGACGCTGGATGCCAGTGCGGCGCCCATGACGGAGACGCCGATCGTACCGCCGAGGCTGCGGAAGAAGGTGACGCCCGAGCTTGCGACGCCGATCTCGCTCGGGCTCGACGTGTTCTGCACGACGAGCACGAGGTTCTGCATGGTCATGCCCACGCCCGCGCCGAGAAGGAACATGTACAGCGAGACCAGCGCGAAGTTGGTGTCGTAGTGGATCGTCGAGAGCAGGTACGAGCCTGCGATGAGGAACACGCTGCCGACGATGAGGTAGGGCTTCCAGTGCCCGAACCGCGTGATGAGCGCGCCGACGCCGATCGACGAGAGCAGCAGGCCGGCGATCATCGGGATGGTCATGAGCCCGGCCTCGGTCGGGGTGGCGCCGCGAGCGAGCTGCATGTACTGGCTGAGGAACACCGAGGCGCCGAACATCGCGATGCCGGTCGCGATCGACGCGATGACGGCGAGCGTGAACGTGCGGTTGCGGAACAGCGACAGCGGGATGAGGGGCTCCTTCGAGCGGAGCTCGACGACGATGAACAGCGCCGTGGCGACGATCGCCCCGCCGACCATGAGGATCGTCTCGGTGCTCCACCAGTCGAAGGAGTCGCCGGCGAGCGTCACCCAGATGAGCAGGAGCGACACCGCAGCCGACAGCAGGATGATGCCGATGTAGTCGATGTTCACCTTGCGCTGGACGCGAGCGGGCAGGTGGAGCGTGCGCTGCAGGATGATGAGCGCCAGGACCGCGAAGGGGATCGACACGTAGAAGTTCCAGCGCCATCCGAGGGTGTCGGTGATGAGACCGCCGAGGAGCGGGCCGCCGACTGTGGCGACCGCCATGACGGCGCCGAACAGGCCCATGTACCGGCCGCGCTCACGCGGGCTCATGATGTCGGCCATGATCACCTGGCTGAGGGCGGCGAGGCCGCCGGCGCCGAGGCCCTGCACCGCGCGCCACGCGATCATCGTTCCGGGGTCCTGTGAGAACCCGGCTGCCGCCGTCGCGAGGACGAAGATGACGATCGCGATCTGGATGAGCAGCTTGCGGTTGTACAGGTCGGAGAGCTTGCCCCAGATCGGGGTCGAGATCGCCGTGGTCAGGAGGGTCGCGGTGACGACCCAGGTGAACGCCGCCTGGTCGCCGTCGAGGTCGTGGATGATGACGGGGAGCGACGTGGAGACGACGGTCGATGCGAGCATCGACACGAACATCCCGAGGAGGAGTCCGGACAGTGCCGGGAGGACGCCCCGGCGTGGGCCGGCGGTCTCCTGCACGGGGGAAGAGGGCGTGGACATGCGGTTCCTTCGAGTGAGGATTCTGGGAGGGTGTGCGGCAACGACGGCGCAAGATGGTTGACGTGCGTCAACAGTTGAGATCGGTCAACTATATGGCAATCGTTGATGTGAGTCAACTATTCCCGCCGGTGCGAAGCCGGATCGCTGCGGGTGCTCGCCGGCGGCACGGCGCGGGCCGGCGGTACTGAGTCGGCTGGCTTCAGCCGGACGTGCTCAGTCGGCGAGCTTCAGCCGGGCGCGCTCAGTCGGCGAGCGCGAGTGCGCGGAACGGCTGGCGCGGCGCCGTGGGCTGCGGCATCCGCTCGCCCGTCGCGGGGAGGGAGCGGCCGGTGGTGCGCTGGTACAGCTCGTCGATGAGCGCCGTCGCGAGGCCGACCAGTCTGCCGATCTCGACCTCGTCGCGGTCGACCCACGCGCACCGCGGCTCGTCTCCGACCGGCACGAAGTCGTCGTGCTGCTCCCACGCCACGAGTGTGCGTTCGGCCCCCAGCACGTGCTGCTGCCACCACACCTGACGCAGATACGAGCGCGGGATGCTGCGCCACGACTTGTTCGTCGTCTTGATCTCGGCCAGGAGCACCCGCCCGCCCTCGTCGACGGCGATGCCGTCGGGCGTCGCGAGGTGGCGCTTCTCGACCACGGCGTGGAAGAGGGCGGACGAGGGCTGGATGCCGTGCGTCGCAGCCACCCAGGCGGCGATCTCGGGCTCGCGGGCGCGCCCGTGCGCGGTGAAGGCGTTGCCCGAGAACCCCGAGCCCATCAGCTTCGCGTCGGCTGCCCGGGCGATGGCGTTCTCACTGGTGAGGGTCGCGACATCCGTCGCCGTGATCCCGCGGGAGCGTGCTCGCACCCACGCCACCCGGTCGCGGGAGTCGGCGACGATGCGGGCGGCGAGCTCAGGGGAACGTGCGGCGAGCTCGGGTGTCACCGTTCGAGGGTAACCCCGCCTCCCGACGCCCACCGCAGCGACGCTCCGCAGGGGGTTGCGATCCGCGCTCACGGTGGCATCCTCGGGAACATGGACACCCTCACGAACGACGACTTCCGTGCTTTCCCCGGGGTCGACGACTGGCGTCCGCGCATCACCGGCGCGTTCGCCCTGTTCCGCACCGGCAGCTTCGCGACCGGATCGCAGCTGTTTGCGGCGATCGCCGAGCTCGCCGATGCGGCCGACCATCATCCCGATGTCGACGTGCGCTACGCGACGGTGCGGGTGCGGCTCGTCACGCACTCCGCGGGCGGTCTGACGGCGAAGGATGCCGCGCTCGCCGCGCAGATCTCCGAAGCCGCGCGCGAGCTCGACGTGCGCGCCGAGACCGAGCGGATGAACGACCTCATGTTCGCCGTCGCGACCCCCGACCCCGACGCCGTCGTGCCGTTCTGGAAGGCCGCGACCGGATTCGACGAGGTCGCCGACGGCGTGCTCTTCGACACCGACGGGCGCGGGCCGCTCATCTGGTTCCAGCATGTCGACAAGCCGCTGCGCGGGCGTTCGCACCTCGATGTCAACGCGCCGCGCGATGTGATCGAGGAGCGCCTCGAGGCGGCGGTCGCCGCCGGCGGCGTGGTCGTCGACGACTCGCACGCTCCGCGCTGGTGGACGCTGGCCGACGCCGACGGCCACCGGATCGACCTCAGCCCCTGGCGCGGCTGACGAGGACGATCGGCCCCGATTTGGCGGACGCGGGCCGGTCACGTAAACTTGTCGGAGCCAAAGACCGCCGGTCATCATCACGCGTGCAAACGTGTGAGATCGAAGCACTGCAGTTGCAGAGGCCCGCGCAGGTGTCACGAACTTCTCCCAGATTCGGGAATCCAGCTCCGTGCGCTTGCGCCGGAGCTTTTCTGTTGTCGCAGTGAAGCGACCAGATGATCACGGTGCCGAGGCGGCGCCCCGCCATCGCGGAGCGTCTCGTAGACACACTTCGCGGGATCCGTCCCGCGAGGCGACAAGGAGTGACCATGGCGCAGAAGGATGCATCGGTCGCCGAGCTCACGAAGAATTTCGAGAACTCGAACGCCGTCCTGCTTACCGAGTACCGCGGTCTGACGGTTGCCCAGCTCAAGCAGCTGCGCAACACGATCCGTCAGGACGCGGAATACGCCGTGGTGAAGAACACGCTGACCAAGATCGCCGCGAACAACGCGGGGATCACGGCGCTGGACGACGACCTCAAGGGTCCGTCGGCCATCGCATTCGTGCACGGTGACTTCGTCGCCACTGCCAAGGCTCTGCGTGACTTCGCCAAGGCCAACCCGCTTCTCGTGATCAAGGGCGGTGTTTTCGAGGGCAACGCCCTCGACGCCGCTGAGGTCGACAAGTACGCCTCGCTCGAGAGCCGTGAGGTTCTGCTGGCGAAGGCTGCGGGCATGATGAAGGCCACGATGGGCAAGGCTGCGGCCACCATCGATGCTCTTCGCGAGAAGCTCGAGACCGCCGAGGCCGCGTAAGCGTCCGGCGATTTCCTCACCACAAACCCCATCTATCTAGGAGATACATCATGGCGAAGCTCACCACTGAGGAGCTGCTTCAGCAGTTCGCCGACCTGACCCTCGTCGAGCTCAGCGAGTTCGTGAAGGCGTTCGAGGAGAAGTTCGACGTCACCGCTGCTGCTCCCGTCGCCGTTGCCGGCGCCGCGGGCGGCGCAGGCGCTGCCGAGGCCGAGGAGGAGAAGGACTCGTTCGACGTCATCCTCGAGGCTGCCGGCGACAAGAAGATCCAGGTCATCAAGACGGTCCGCGAGCTCACCTCGCTCGGCCTCGGCGAGGCGAAGGCTGTCGTCGACGGCGCTCCCAAGGCCGTGCTCGAGGGCGCGAACAAGGAGACCGCCGAGAAGGCCAAGGCCGCTCTCGAAGAGGCCGGCGCGACGGTTACCCTCAAGTAATCCCGCGCTGCATCTCGCAGCGATCCACGAAGGCCCCGCATGCTCCGGCATGCGGGGCCTTCGTCATGCCGTCACCTTCTCCGCTCACCACCAGCCGGTCGGAGATTGCGCATGCTGAGATAGCCCATTCTCACGGTCCGGTAACGGATGATCCTTGATTTTCCGGGACTGCTTGCATCGATAGCCGGTGCCTGCTAGAAAGAGAATGCGCATTCCAGAAAGCGCATTCTCACATCGAAGACGATGACCGGAGGACACACGGTGACGACGACGCACCACTCGATCAGCAGGGCCCGCACCTGCACCGGGGTGGCGACATGAGCGCTCTCGGGGAGCTCGGAAAGCTCAAGACGGCCAAGAGCGACGGCAAGAAGCAGAACAAGACGGCGTTCCTGTTCCTCCTTCCGTGGTTCATCGGGCTCGTGCTGGTCACGATCGGCCCGATGGTCGCCTCGTTCGGCCTGTCGTTCACGCGCTACAACCTGCTGAGCCCGCCCAAGTGGATCGGCTTCCAGAACTTCGCGCGCATGCTCGAGGACGAGCGGCTGTGGACGTCGCTCCAGGTGACGTTCACATACGTGTTCGTCTCGCTCCCGCTGCAGCTCGCGGTGGCGCTGTTCCTCGCCATCGTGCTCGACCGGGGTCTGCGCGGCCTGGCGTTCTACCGCTCGGTGTTCTACCTGCCGTCGCTGCTCGGTGCGAGTGTCGCGATCGCGATCCTCTGGCGCCAGATCTTCGGCACCGAGGGGCTCGTCAACCAGGTGCTCGCCGTGTTCGGGATCGAGGGGCAGGGCTGGATCTCGAGCCCCGACACCGCCCTCGGCACCCTCATGATCCTCAACGTCTGGACGTTCGGCTCTCCGATGGTGATCTTCCTCGCGGGCCTGCGTCAGATCCCGACGATGTACTACGAGGCGGCAGACGTCGACGGTGCGAGCCGGCGGCAGCAGCTCTTCCGCATCACGATCCCGCTCCTGACGCCGATCATCTTCTTCAACGCCGTCCTGCAGCTGATCGGCACGTTCCAGTCCTTCACCCAGGCGTACATCGTCTCGGGGGGCACGGGCGGGCCGGTGGATTCGACGCTCTTCTACACGCTGTACCTCTACGACCAGGGGTTCCGCAGCTACAACATGGGCTACGCCTCGGCCATGGCCTGGCTCCTGCTCGTGATCATCGGTGTTCTGACGGTCCTGATGTTCTGGACCTCGAGGTATTGGGTTTTCTACGATGACCAAGATTGACGACGCGCCCGTGTCCGCGCCCCTGGCAACCGAGACGATCGTCACCGGTCGCCGTGCCGTGCCCCGCCGACGGAGCCCGTTCCGCAAGCCCCTGGCGAGCGTGATCCGTCACGGACTGCTGATCCTGCTCGCGGTGGGCATGCTGTACCCCGTGATCTGGATGGTCGTCAGCTCGCTGCGGCCGAACGACGAGATCTTCCGCGACCCGAGCATCATCCCCGACAGCTTCGAGATCTCGAACTACACCGACGGCTGGACCGCCCTCGCGGCCCCGTTCGGCGCCTACATGTGGAACTCCGCGGTGATCGTGCTCGGCTGCATCATCGGAAACCTGGTGTCGTGCTCGATGGCGGCCTACGCGTTCGCCCGTCTGCACTTCAGCGGCAAGCGGTTCTGGTTCGCGGTGATGCTGCTGAGCATCATGCTCCCGATCCACGTGATCATCGTTCCGCAGTACGTGCTGTTCTCGCAGCTCGGGTGGGTCAACACCTTCCTGCCGCTGATCGTGCCGAAGCTCCTCGCGACCGACGCGTTCTTCATCTTCCTGATGGTGCAGTTCATCCGCGGCATCCCGAAGGAGCTCGACGAGGCAGCCCGCATCGACGGGGCCGGCCACCCGCGCATCTTCCTGCAGATCATCCTGCCGCTGATGGTGCCGGCGCTCGCGACCACCGCGATCTTCACCTTCATCTGGACGTGGAACGACTTCTTCTCGCAGCTGATCTTCCTCACCAAGCCCGAGCTGTACACCGTGCCCCTGGCGCTGCGCTCGTTCGAAGACGCGCAGAGCAGCACCAACTACGCGCAGATGTTCGCGATGAGCGTCGTCTCGCTCATCCCGATCTTCCTGATCTTCCTGTTCGGCCAGCGGTTCCTCATCAAGGGGATCGCGACCACGGGAATCAAGTGACGGCCCGTCGTCACTGAGTCCTTCGCGGGCCTCGGCCCACCCTCATCACACGCACCACCCTTCACACCCACACGACGACTTCGGTCGAAAGGAATGAAAGACATGCGACGCACCAGAAGCGCACAGCGCTGGTTGATGCTCACCTCTGTCGGCGCAGCGACGGCGCTCGCGCTGACCGCATGCGCCGGGTCAGCGGAGACCCCCAGCACTGCACCCACGCTGTCCGACGAGCCCGTGACCCTCACCTTCACCTGGTGGGGCAACGACGTGCGCCACGGCATCACGGAGGAGCTCATCGCGGCCTTCGAGGCCGAGCACGAGAACATCACCATCGAGCCGCAGTTCACCGACTGGGCCGGCTACTGGGACAAGCTGGCCACGACGGTCGCAGCCGGCGATGCGCCCGACATCATCCAGATGGATGAGAAGCAGCTGTCGACCTATGCCGCGAACGGCGTGCTCCTCGACCTCGGAACCCTCGGCGAGGGACTCCCGACGTCGGACTTCCCCGAGGCCGTGCTCGGCACGGGTGCGCTCGACGGAACGCAGTACGGGGTCCCGGTGGGCATCAACACCTACACCTACATGGCGAACGCCGACGTGCTCGCCGACCTCGGCATCGAACTCCCCGACGACGAGACGTGGACGTGGGATGACCTCAACGCGATCGCCGAAGAGGTCAGCGCGGCCGGCGGCGGAACCGTGGTCGGATCGCAGTCGTGGGGCTTCGAGGACGGCGGACTGAACAACTGGCTGCGTCAGAACGGCGAGTCGCTGTTCGCCGAGGACGGCTCGCCCGAGGTCGCTGCGACCGAGGCGACCCTCGCGGCGTGGTGGCAGAACCTGCTCGACGTGACCGAGGCGGGCGGCACCCCTGAGCCGTCTGCGACGATCGAGCGCGAGTCGGCAGGTCTGGCAGAGTCGTTCACCGCGACCAACCAGTCGGCGTTCGGTCCGTGGTGGTCGAACCAGGTGGCGGCGCTGCGTGAGGCGAGCGGTCAGAACCTCGTGCCGCTGCGCGTCCCGACCCTCGAGGGCGGCGACGACGGCGCGGCGTACTACAAGCCGTCGATGTTCTGGTCGGCCTCGGCGAAGACCGAGCACCCCGGCGAGGTCGCACTGTTCCTCGACTTCCTGGCCAACAGCGAGGAAGCGGCCGATCTGCTGCTCGCCGAGCGCGGTGTGCCCGCCAACGAGAAGATCCGCGAGTACATCACCCCCAAGCTCGACGAGGTCAACCAGGAGGTCGTGGACTTCCTCGACCTGATCGCCCCGCGCGTCGGCGACGCGCCGCCGGCCACGCCCCCGGGCGGTGGCGCGATCGAGACCATCATCGACCAGCAGACCCAGCGTGTGCTGTTCGGCGAGGCCACCCCGGAGCAGGCCGCGGCCGACTTCATCGAGGAGCTGCAGCGCGCCCTCGACGACGCCGCGATCTGAGGACCGATGGGCGGGCGGTGAGACCCCGGACGCCGCCCGCCCATCCACCAGACGCCCGGGATCGGATCGAAGTGATGAGGGGTCCGATCCCGGGTGGCACCCGAAAGGGGTGGCGCTGAATGCGCCCCCCGCGCCCCGTCACGCCCACAATTGACACAGGAAGGAGTCCCGGTTGACCGAGGTCACGTCGCGCCCCATCACGATGGCGCAGGTCGCGCAGCACGCAGGAGTCTCGCAGGCATCCGTATCGCGAGTGCTCAACGGTGTCGCCACCGTCGACCCTGCGATCGTGGCGAAGGTCAACCGCGCGGTGGCGGCGCTGAACTACTCGCCCAGTGAGGCTGCCCGCAGCCTCGTGCGGGGGAGCAGCCACACGATCGCCCTGCTCGTCCCCGACCTCGAGAACCCGCTGTTCCAGGGCGTGCTCAAGGGGCTCACCATGGCGGCAGTGCGCGAGGGCTATCGCGTGCTCGTCGCCGACAGCGCCGAGGCCGTCGGCGTCGAGGCCGAGATCGCGAGCGAGGCGCGCAGCAAGTGCGACGCCCTCGTGCTCGTCTCGCCCCGCATGCCCGATGCCGAGCTGCGCGACCTCATCCAGCGCACCGCGCCCGTGGTCGTGGTGAACCGCCGCGTCGACGCGCCGGCCGCTCAGCTGTCGGTCGACTACGTCTCGGCGGTCAAGGAGCTGGCGATGCATCTGCACGGCTTCGGCCACCGCCGCATCGCCTACGTGGCCGGCCCCGCGCTCAGCTATGCCAACGAGCAGCGGGCACTGGGCCTCGGCGAGGTGGCGCGCGAGCATCCGGAGCTGGAATTCCTCACGATTTCGGCGGGATCGAGCATGGAGGCGGGTTACGACGCCGCCGACGCCGTGCTCGAAACGGGGGCCACCGCCGCGATCGCCTTCAACGACCTCGTCGCCCTCGGGCTGCTCTCGCGCCTGCGCGAGGTCGGGGTCGGCGTCCCCGAGCAACTGTCCATCGTCGGGATCGATGACATCCCGCAGTCACGTTTTGCCGCCCCGCCGCTGACGACGATGTCGGTGCCGCGGATCGAGATCGGGCGGCAGGCTTGGAATCGCATGCGTCAAGCACTGGACGGCGAGAACGCCGACCACCCCCTCTTCTATCGTCCCGTCCTCGTTCCCCGATCGAGTTCGGGCCCCGCCTCGCACGCGAGCGGCTGGGTCGGCCCCGCCCGGCCCGTGCTCCGACTCGGCTCGACCGTCGTCGCGCAGTACGACGAAGGCACGACCGTCGACTCGGTGCTCTCGCCGCGCCCGTTCCTCGACGCGGTGATCTCGCGTCAGGGCACGCCGCTGACGGTGACCGAGCCGACGGATCACCCGCATCACCTCGGGGTGAGCCTCGCCATCGCCGATGTGAACGGCACGTCGTACTGGGGCGGCCGCACCTACGTGCGCGGCGAAGGCTCGGTCATGGTCCCCAACCACGGCCGTCAGCGTCGTGATCGGCTGCACATCGACGGGCACTCGCTCGACGAGCGCCTCAGCTGGGTGGACCACAACGGCGTCACGCAGCTCGTCGAGGTGCGTCAACTCGAGTCGGCCGAGCTCGACGGCGGCTGGGCGCTGCGCTGGCGCAGTCACCTGAAGGCGACGCTCGACGCGATCACCTTCGGATCCCCGGCCACGAACGGCCGCGAAGGCGCGGGCTACGGCGGCATCTTCTGGCGGTTCGCCCCCGAGATCGCGCGGGTGTTCAGCCCGGCCGGCGACACCGAGCGCGCCGTGCACGGAGCTGCGACCCCGTGGGTGGCGTTCACGTTCCCCGAGCGGGGGAGCACCGTCATCCTCGCGCAGGGCGGCGACGAGCAGATGCCGTGGTTCGTGCGGTTCGCCGAATACCTCGGAGCCGGGCCGTCGGTGGCGTGGGATGAGGCGCGCACCCTCCCCGAGGGCGGCGAGCTGAACCTCGAGCTCACGGCGTTCGTCCTCGATGAGGAACTCGCCGATGCCGCGGCCGTCGAGCGCGCTCTGCCGTCGCTGCGCGAGCAGTCCGGCCTGTGAGCGACCCCCTGCGGATCGGCATCGCCGGCGTGCACGGCCACGGCCGGTCGCACGTCGAGGCGGCGCTGTCGCTCGGTGACGCGGTCGACCTGGCCGCCGTCGCCGATCCCCGCGGACCGGGAGAGGTTCCGAGCACGACGCGCCATTTCGCGGATGCGGCGGCGATGATCGCCGACGAGAGCCTCGACATCGTGGTGCTGAGCACTCCGATCCCGACGCACGCCGAGCTCACCATCGCCGCGCTCGGTCGCGGCTCCCATGTGCTGCTCGAGAAGCCGCCGGTGCCGTCGGTGTCCGACCATCACGCGGTCGTCGACGCGGCGACGGCGTCGGCGCGCACGGTGCAGGTCGGCTTCCAGTCGCTCGGCAGCGACGGGGTGCAGGCGACGGTCGATGCAGCCGCGTCGGGTGTGATCGGCGATGTGGTCCACTACGGCGCCGTCGGGCTGTGGTCGCGGTCGGAGGAGTACTGGCGCCGGGCGCCGTGGGCCGGCCACCGGGTGCTCGACGGCCGCCTGGTCGCCGACGGGGCGGTGACGAACCCCCTCGCGCACGCACTGATGACGGCGCTCGCGATCGCCGGGGCGGAGCATCCGGATGCCGTCGCCGATGTCGATCTCGACCTGCGGCGCGCCAACGACATCGCGGCCGACGACACCTCGTCGCTCGTCGTGACCCTCGCCGACGGGCGACGGATCGCGGCCGGGCTAGCCGTCACCGCCCCGCGGCGCCACGAGCCGTACGTGCTCGTGCGCGGCACGCGCGGCCACCTCGTCTACCACTACACGCTCGACCTCCTCCACGTGTTCCGCGACGGCTCGGCCCTGCCGCGCACGTACGAGTTCGCGCGTCGCGGTCTGCTCGCCGACCTGGTCGCGCACGCCAGCACGGGCACGCCCGCCGCCGTTCCGATCGCCCGTACGGGAGCGTTCACGGGCATCCTCGAGGCCGTCGTCTCGGGCCCCGAGCCACTGCCGATCGCGGCATCGCTCATCACACGCGTGCAGCACGACGCGGAGTGGTTCCGCCTCGTCGACGGGGTCGGGGATGCCGTCGAGCGCGTCGCGTGGGAGGGGCGGACCTTCCGCGGCCTCGGCCTCCTCTGACGCCCTGCTGCCGTTGCAGCGACGGCTCGAGCGGGCGTGAGCGTCAGGTGCGCCGGCGCGACGCGCCGACGATGGCGGATGCCGCGTCACTGACCGCGGCGGTGGAGTTGCGCACGACGAGTCGGGGCGCCTCGAGCAGGTGCCGCGGGGGCGCGACCTCGCCGGCCAGCATGTCGAGGAGCAGTCGGGCGGCGGTGCGGCCCTGCTCGTCGGGACGCTGCTGGAGGGTCGTGAGCGCGAACATGTCGGCGTAGCTGTGGTCGTCGATGCCGACGACGCTCAGATGCTCGGGCACGCGCACGCCGAGGCGACGCGCGGCGATCATGGCGCCGACCGCGACCTCGTCGCAGACACCGACCAGCGCCGACGGGCGGGTGCGGCGATCCGCGAGCATCTCGACCGCGGCGCCGTAGCCGCCCGGGAGGCTGACCTCGCACGGGATGTGTCGTGCAGCCGCGCCGAGGCCGGCATCCGTCATCGCCGACCGGTACCCGAGCAGCCGCTCACCGTCGCCGACGCTGGTGCGCCGGCCGTCGGGGTCGCCCCCGAGGATCACGACGTCGGTGTGGCCGAGCCCGAGGAGATGCTCGGTCGCGATGCGCGCGGCGGCCCGGTCGTCGATGGAGATCGACATCGCGCCACCGTCGTGGCCGACGCTCACGATCGGGCGAGCGAACGCCGCCAGCTGCTCGCGCTCGGTCTCATCGGGCTCGACGCCGACCGCGATGAGACCGTCGAACCGCTTTCGGGCGAGGGAGTGCGCGAACATGCGGCGGCGTGAGTCGGAGCCCGGGGGAGCGCAGCACAGCACCAGGTCGTATCCGTCGGTGAGGAGGGCCGACTGGATGCCCTCGACGACGCTCGCGAAGAACCAGCGGTCCAGGGACGGGACCATCACGCCGACCGTGTTGGTTCGCCCGGTGGCAAGACTCACCGCCCACATCGTCGGCACGTAGCCGAGGGCGCTCGCTGCTGCGCGGACGCGCGCTCGCGTCTCGTCGGAGACGTACCCGCTGCCGGTCAGCGCACGCGACGCCGTGGACTTCGACACGCCCGCGCTCCGCGCCACATCGGCGATGCCCGCCATGGCGCCTCCTCCTGCTCCGCCGTCATTGGCCTGCGCATTGTGGAACCGGTTCCTTGTGCCCTGTGACAGACCTGAGCGGACCGGTGCCAGCACACAGTACCGGGTTATCGACTTGTGATCCAGGGTGATTGTGCGCGAATGGTGCATCGCCTAGCGTGTGCATGGAATCGGTTCCCGAGATCACTCGCCTGCGGAGTCCGAGCAATATGGCTCCGCACGCTCAATGAGGAGGCAGACCATGAAAGCAATGCGATCGCACCGTCGCACATCGCTCGTGCTGGGGGTGACGGCCGTCGCGGCGCTGGCGCTCGCCGGCTGCGCCGAAGGCGGAGACAGCGGCGACAGCGATTCGGTCGAAGGCGAGACCGTCGAGATCTCGGGAGGCATCACCGGGACCGAGGCGGATGCGCTGCAGTCGACGTTCGACGCGTTCACCGAAGACACCGGCATCATCGTCAAGTACACCGGCGACAAGGGCTTCGAGGGCAACATCGTCACCAAGGTCGCCGGCGGCAACGCCCCCGACATCGCAATCGTGCCGCAGCCGGGCCTTCTTCGTGCCCTCGTCGACACGGGCGAGGCCAAGCCCGCGCCCGACGGCGTGGTCGCGAACGTCGAGGCGAACTGGTCGCCGTCGTGGAAGGAGTACGGCACCGTCGACGACACGTTCTACTCGGCTCCGATGCTCGGAAACATCAAGGGCTACGTCTGGTACTCGCCCAAGAAGTTCGCCGAATGGGGCGTCGAGGTGCCGACCACCTGGGACGAGATGATGACGCTCGCGACGACCATCAGCGAGAAGACCGGCGAACCCGCGTGGTGCGCCGGCTTCGCATCGGGCGATGCGAGCGGCTGGCCGGGCACGGACTGGATCGAGGACCTCGTGCTCCGCCAGGCGGGCACCGAGGTCTACGACAGCTGGGCGGCGGGCGAGACCCCGTTCACCGACCCCGACATCGCCGAGGCCTTCGACACGGTGGGGACGATCCTGCTCGATCCCGAGATGGTCAATGCCGGATTCGGCGACGTGACGAGCATCAACTCCACGGCGTTCGCCGATGTCGCGGCGAAGGTCGCCGACGGCTCGTGCGCGCTGACCCACCAGGCGTCCTTCCTCACGGCCAACTTCCTCACCGTGCAGACGGCCGACGGAGCGACGCCCGAGGTCGAGGCCGACGGCGACGTGTACGCGTTCGTGCTCCCCGGCTTCGAAGAGGAGCTGAGCGCGGTCGAGGTCGGCGGCGAGTTCGTCACCGGCTTCTCCGACGACGCTGCGACCGTCGCGGTGCTCGAGTACATGTCGACGCCCGAGTGGGCCGACGCTCGAGTCGAACTGGGCGGGGCGATCTCGGCGAACATCAACGCCGATCCGTCCCTCGCATCGAGCCAGTTCCTCACCGACGCGATGGAGCTCCTCCAGAGCCCCGACGCCCGATTCGACGCCTCCGACCTCATGCCGGCCACGGTCGGCTCGGGATCGTTCTGGCGCGGAATGGTCAACTGGATCGACGGCCGTCCGACCGAGCAGGTGCTGGAAGACATCCAGGCCGGCTACGACGACTGAGTCCCGGCCGGCCCTCCCGCGTGCCCACGGCACACGGGAGGGCCGGCCACCCTCCGGACCACCCATCCACTCTCCTCCGTGAGCAGAAGGGCACCTCATGTCGGACACCGCAACGACGACGTCGCAGACCGACGCCGAACAGGCACCACCACCGGGCCCGCGCAAGGTCCACTCGCAGGCGACGACGCGCATCGTCGTCACGGTCGGATTCGCCGCGATCGCGGCGCTGATCATCTTCCTGCTGATGGGAACGCCGCAGCCCGACGCCCGGCCGGTGTCGCTGGGGTTCTCGCTCAACTCGTTCTTCGTCTGGATCGGCGGACTGGGCCCGATCCTGCAGATCCCGATCGTCCTGGCCGCGTTCGCCGTCGTCGTCGTGGTGCTCCTCGTGCTCGTCGAGTACGCGCCCCGCAGTGGCACGCGCTACTTCTGGCTGCGACTGATCTCGTGCTTCGCGATCCCCTTCCTCGCGATGATGCTGCTGCGGCCCTACCAGAACGCGGTGATCTACGTCATCCTGATCGCCCTGATCTCGGGCGGTCTGCTGTTCTACGCGGACTACCGCGCCCGTGAGGGGGCGGGCTACCTCTACCAGCGGTTCCTGTTCCTCACCCCGGCGCTGGTGATGCTGCTGATCGGCCTGATCTACCCGGCGATCGCGACCATCATCCAGTCGTTCTTCGACAAGACGGGCGAGGAGTTCGTCGGCCTCGAGAACTACGTCTGGGCGTTCACGAACCCCGAGGGCTTCTGGTCGGTGGTCAACTCGATCATCTGGGCGCTGTTCGCCCCGATCTTCGCGACGGTGGTCGGACTCGCCTACGCCGCGTTCATCGACCGGGCGCGCGGTGAGCGTCTACTGAAGGTGTTCGTCTTCATGCCCTTCGCGATCGCGCCGGTGAGCGCCGGGATCATCTTCAAGTTCGTCTACGACTACCGGCAGGGCGATCAGATCGGCCTCCTGAACGCGATCGTCGTCGCATTCGGCGGAGAGCCGGTGCCGTGGCTCGACACCACGCCGTTCGTCAACACGTTCCTGCTGCTGTTCGTGTTCGTGTGGGCGCAGACCGGATTCGCGATGGTCATCCTCTCGGCGGCGATCAAGGCGATCCCCGACGAGCAGCTCGAAGCCGCCCAGCTCGACGGGGCGAGCGCGTGGCAGCGGTTCCGCAACGTGACGATCCCCGGCATCCGCACCTCACTGGTCGTCGTGCTCACCACCGTCACGATCTTCGCCCTCAAGGTGTACGACATCGTCGCGGTGATGACCGGCGGCCGCTCGAACTCGAGCGTGCTCGGCTTCGAGATGGTCAACCAGCAGCAGCGGTTCCAGAGCTACGGGCACGCCGCGGCGCTGGCGGTGCTGCTGTTCATCTTCGTGTCGCCCTTGATCATCTACAACATCGTCCAACTCCGCAGGCAAAGGCAGGTGCGATGATGACCGCCACCCAAGCGATCACCACGTCGGACCCCCAGTTCGACAAGGCTGCGGCCCGCCGGGTCGCGCGCGAGACCCGCCGTCACGAGGCGCAGGCCCGCAAGCGACTGACCTCGCCCGTGGCGACGATCGTCGCGATCGCCATCGCGCTGCTGTGGACGATCCCGACACTCGGGCTCCTCATCACCTCGTTCCGCCCGGGCGCCGACTCGTCGAGCACGGGGTGGTGGACGGTGTTCACCAACCCGGACTTCACGCTCGGCAACTACCAGGAGGCGCTCACCGCGGGCGGCACGGCGCTGACGCTCGGTCAGTCGTTCCTGAACTCGCTCGCCATCACGATCCCGGCGACCCTCATCCCGATCGCGCTGGCGACGTTCGCGGCGTATGCCTTCGCGTGGATCGATTTCAAGGGGCGCACGTGGATGTTCGTGGCGATCTTCGCGCTGCAGATCGTGCCGATCCAGATGGCGCTGGTGCCGCTGCTGTCGATGTTCTCCCGTGGGCTGGAGATCGGCGAGGTCGGGATCTTCCCCGGCTTCTCGCTGCGCGACGTCGACCACAGCTTCGCGACGGTGTGGATCGCGCACTCGATCTTCGGGCTGCCGCTGGCGATCTTCCTGCTCCACAACTTCATGGCCGAGATCCCGGGCGACGTGATCGAGGCTGCGCGGGTGGACGGCGCCGGTCACGGACAGGTGTTCTTCCGCATCATCGTGCCGCTGTCGATGCCGGTGATCGCCTCGTTCGCGATCTTCCAGTTCATCTGGGTGTGGAACGACCTGCTCGTCGCGACGATATTCGCGCCGACATCGTCGCTGCCCATGACCCAGACGCTGAACTCGCTGTCGGGCTCCTGGGGCGACAGATGGTATCTGCAGTCGGCGGGCGCGTTCCTGCTGCTGATCGTGCCGCTGGTCGTCTTCTTCGCACTGCAGCGGTTCTTCGTTCGCGGACTGCTCGCCGGAGCGACGAAGGGGTGACCCAGGAGTGACGGATGCCGCGGCGTCGCGCGTGACGGATGCCGCGGCTCCGCACCTCGTGCAGACCCGCGGTCGGCAGCGGTTCAGCCGGTGCAGCCCAGGCGGGCCTGCATCGACTGCATGGCCGCGATCTCGGAGGTCTGACCGGCCTTGATCGCCTCGGCGACCTGCAGCGCCCGCTTGTCGGAGCCGAGTTCGAGCAGCGCTTCGGCCATGGGCACGGCGCCTTCGTGGTGGCGGATCATGAGCTCGAGGAAGAGGCAGTCGGCAGCCTGGCCGTCGGCCTGGGCGAGGGCATCGAGCTCGGCATCCGTGGCCATGCCCATCGCCGCTTCGGCCTCGTCGTCGGTGAGGGCCTCGTCGGTCACACCGTGATCGTGCCCGGCATCCGATGACGACATCCACTGCATCATCGGGCCGCCCTGGCGGGGGAGTCCCCACTTGACCAGCCAGTCGTACATCTCGCCGCGCTGCCCGGCCTGGCCGGTGGCGATGTCGTACGACAGTGCGCGCAGGTCCTCGTCGTCGGTCTTGCGGTAGATCTCCATCGCCATGGCGATCGCCTGGGCGTGGTGCACCTGCATGTCGCGCGAGAAGCCCGCCTCGGGCGACGTGGTGCCGGGGGTCGACGCCTCGCCCTGCGAGCCGAACGTCGAGAACCGACCCACTGCGAACGCGAGCCCGGCGATGAGCACGAGGGCGACGACGACGAGCCACCAGGTGCTGCGGCCCGTCGGCGTGGGAGTCGTCGCCGACCCGTCGGTCATGGGGAGTCCTACTGCTTGCCGGCCGCGTCGAGGCCGCCGCTGCACGCGGCGCCCGGCTCGGGGGCGTTGGTGCTCTGCCAGAACGCGGTGATGAACTCGTCGATGCGCTCGTCGTCGGCCGAGTCGACCTTGAGCTGCGCGTTCCAGGCGCTGACGGCGATGGGGGTGTCCATGCCCTCGTACGGCGAGAGGATCGTGTACGTCGACGGAAGCTTCGCGTCGAGGGCGGCGATGTCGCCCTCCGACACCTGGGCGGGGTCGTAGGTCACCCACACCGCGCCGTGCTCGAGCGAGTGCACGGCGTTCACGTTCGGAACCGGCTCGGTGTAGACGCCGCAGTTCAGCCAGATCGCGTTGTGGTCGCCGCCGGCGGGAGGCGTCTGCTCGTACGCGACGTCGCCGTCGACGTGGTTCGCCGTGTGCTCGAACGTCTCGACGCCGGTGATGGCGGAGGCGTCGCTGTCGCCGCGCTCGCGCGGCTGCGGTGCGAAGACGATCGACGCCACGATGAGGGCGACGACGAGGAGCGTGGCGGTGATGCCGACCGTCCACCAGACGATCTTGCCGCGGCGGCGCTTGGCGAGCTGGCGCTGGTACTCGGCCAGCTTCTCCTGCTTCTTCTGCTCGCGCTGCTGCTTGACGGTCAGGTTGATCGTGGCCTGCGTGGCGGGGTTGCCGCTCGCGCGCTTGTCGGACGGGCGCTGTGATGTCGGGGTCATGGTGTGATCTCGGCTCTCGGTGCCCGCACGGGGCGATGGGTCGGGTGCCCTGTCATCCTATGCGAGCGAATGCGCTTCGGGCCTGGGAGGAGGCCGAGCGGATGCCGGAGGAAAGCGGCATCCGCTACCATTGAGGCCGGACATCCGAATCGATTCGACGGTTCGCCTCTCCGCATCTCACCCCTCTTCGCCGCCGAGCGCCCGCCGACATCCGGCCCGTGGCCCGGCCGATCGCCGCTGAAACGAAACGTCTGTGCTCGATACATCACCTGTCCCCACGCGCAACTCCGAGAACCACCCCACGCCCGCTGCCGGCGAGGCACACCGCTCCACGGCGACGGGGGCGATCCGCACGCTCGGGCCGAACCCGGCCACCGCGCCGATCGTGCTCCACCCCGGCGACTCCATCTCCGGTCGTCGCCGCGTGCTCTACATCGTGCTCCTGGGCGCGCTCACCGCGCTCGGCCCCTTCACGATCGACCTCTACCTGCCGGCGTTCCCCACGCTCGAGGCCGACTTCCAGACGACGGCCGCCGCCATCCAGCTCACCCTCACCGGCACGATGCTCGGCTTCGCGCTCGGTCAGCTGATCGTCGGGCCGCTCTCCGACAAGGTCGGGCGCCGTGTGCCCCTGGTCTCGGTGACCGCGCTGCACGTGGTCGCGAGCATCGCGGCATCCCTCGCTCCGACGCTCGAGCTCCTCTCGATCGCCCGGGTGTTCCAGGGCGCGGGCGCCGCTGCCGGCGGCGTCGTGGCCGCCGCGATCGTGCGCGACCTGTTCGGCGGCCGACGACTCGTGGTGATGCTCTCGCGCCTCGCGCTCGTCTCGGGCGTCGCCCCGGTGCTCGCGCCGCTCGTCGGCTCGGCGCTCCTGCTGGTCATGCCCTGGCGTGGCGTCTTCGTCGTGCTCGCCGTGTACGGCGCGGTCATGCTCATCTCGGCGATCCTCTTCATCCCCGAGACGCTGCCGCCCGCCCGTCGCCACGACAAGGGCGCGACGACGGTGTGGCAGCGATACCGCAGCGTCTTCAGCGACCGTGTGTTCATCGGCGTGCTGATCATCGGCGGCATGACCTTCTCGGGCCTGTTCTCATACCTCTCGAGCTCGCCGTTCCTCTTCCAGGGCACATACGGATTCGACCCCCAGCAGTACGGCATCCTCTTCGCCGTGAACTCGCTCGGTGTGGTCATCGGCGTGCAGACGGCATCGCGACTTGCCGCACGATTCGGCCCGCAGTGGGTGCTGGCGTTCTCGACCGCGGTGCTCGTGGCCGCGGCATCCGCCCTCATCATCACCGACCAGCTGGGCCTCGGCCTGTGGGGCACGATCGTGCCGCTGTTCGTCTTCATGACCGCCTGCGGGTTCACCTTCCCGTGTGTGCAGGTGCTCGCGCTCGACCGCCACGGCAAGGCAGCGGGGACCGCGCAGTCGATCATCGGCGCGACCAACTTCGGTGTGGCGGGGATCATCTCTCCGCTCGTCGGCTGGATCGCCCGCGACGCCGGGATCACGGCCACCACGATGGCGACCGTGATGGTCGGCTGCGCCCTCATCGGCGTGCTCTCGCTCTGGCTGATCGTGCGCCCGCGCACGGTCGAGCGTCTCGCCCCCTGAGCCGGGTGGCTGAGGCCGGCGGTCTCGGGGTGCCGGCGGTCTGGGTACCGCCGTCGGGAGGTCAGGACGAGCGCACCGGCTGCAGCCGGAACACCCGCACGGTGCGACCCGACGCGCGCTCGTAGCCGCGGTAGCGCGGCCACTGGCGCTCGATCGCGAGCCACGCCTGTTCGCGCTCGTCGTCGGGGAGGAGCGTGGCGTGCACGTGCATCGTGCGACCGCGGACCGAGATCGTCGCGTCGGGATGCGCGAGGAGGTTCGCGGACCACGCCGGATGCCTCTCGCCGGCGAAGTTCGAGCCGGCGACGAGCGCCCGGCCGTGCCCGTCCGGCGTGTACATCAGCACCGCGTCGCGGGGCTCGCCGGACTTCGCGCCGACCGTGTGGAGCACGAGCGACGGCACGAGGATGCCGCTGACCTGCAGCCTGCCGCCCGAGAGGCGCGCGAGGATGCGCTCGAGCACAGGCAGCACGTGCGGCGCGACGCGGCGGAACACGCGCGTCTGCGTGAGCGGCGCCACCAGCGCCCGGACGACCGCGACGGTACGGGACATGGGGCCATCATGCCGTGCGCGAGCCGTGCCGGCGACCCGGGGCACGCACGGCATGATGGGGCGATGGACACGGCACAGCAGTCGCACCGACGGCGCACGATCGCGCTGATGCTGGGTGCGGGAGCTGTGCTCGTGCTGCTGGCCTGCCTTCTCGGCGCCTGGATCCTCGCCCGTGGCGACGAGCCGTTCGCCGTCGACAGCTGGTGGAACTCGCTCCTGGTCGAGGTGTCGTCGCCGGTGCTCGCGGGGTTCGCACTCGTGATGGACCGGATCGGCGGCGGCTGGATCGGCGTGCTCGCGGTGCCGATCGGCGGCGCCCTTGCCCTCATCCTGCTTCGGCGCCCCTGGTCGGCGGCGTACTTCCTCGCTGCCTCGGCGGTGTCGGCCGCGCTCGTGCAGGTGCTCAAGCACCTGTTCGGCCGGGTGCGCCCGGAGGAGATCATCGTGGTGTCGGACTACGGCTCGTACCCGTCGGGGCACGTGGCGAACGCCGCGACGATCGCGGTGGCCGCGGTGGTGATCTTCCCGCGGGCGTGGGTGGCGGTCGTCGGCGCCGCGTGGGTCGTGCTGATGGCCTTCAGCCGCACCTACGTGCACGCGCACTGGCTGAGCGACACCCTGGGCGGGGCGATCCTCGGCGCGGGTGCAGCGCTGCTTGTCGCGGCGGCGTTCGAGGTCGTGCTCGCGAAGGAGCGCGGCGAGCGGACGGATGCCGCCCGCTCGGCCCCTGGCTAGGCTGAGCGCATGACTGCGCCGACGACGCCCGATCCCGCTGTTGCCGCCGCCGAAGCCGAACTCGCGCGGCTGCGGGCAGAGGCGGAGGCTGCCGAGGCGCTGCTGAAGGCGGCGCAGGCTCGGGCCGCGCTCGCCGCCGCCGAGGCGGCCGCGGCGAAGGCCAAGGCCGGGGGTGCGCCCGCGGGCGAGGTTCCGGTCGTCGAGCCTGTCGAGGCTGTCGAGCCGCGGCCCTCGGCCGCTGCGCCCGTCGAGTCGCCTCCCGCCGCGGCACCGGTCGAGTCGCCTCCCGCAGCGTCCGTCGCGGGGCCGCTCGACGCCGACCAGGTCGCGGCAGTCGTGAAGGGCTACGCCTTCGAGGGGCTGACGGTCGACGTCGGTGCCCTCGTCAACGGCGACCCGGTCCCCGACGCGCAGGTGCGCATCCCGATCGCGATGATGAACCGTCACGGTCTCGTCGCAGGGGCGACGGGAACCGGCAAGACGCGCACGCTGCAGGGGCTCGCCGAGCAGCTCGCCGCCAAGGGCGTGCCCGTGTTCGCCGCCGACATCAAGGGCGACCTCTCCGGTGTGGCGACGCCGGGCGAGTCGAGCGACAAGCTCCTCGCGCGCACCCGCGCCATCGGGCAGGACTGGAAGCCCGAGGCATCCGTCACCGAGTACTTCGCTCTGGGCGGCGTCGGCAAAGGCGTGCCGGTACGGGCGACGGTGTCGGGGTTCGGGCCGCTGCTGCTGAGCAAGGTGCTCGGGCTCAACGAGACCCAGGAGTCGAGCCTCGGGCTGGTGTTCCACTACGCGGACAAGGCGGGGCTCGCGCTCGTCGACCTGTCGGACCTGCGTGCCGTGCTCAGCTTCCTCACCAGCGACGAGGGCAAGCCCGAGCTGAAGTCGCTGGGCGGGCTGTCGTCGGCGACCGCGGGCGTGATCCTGCGCGAGCTCATCACCTTCGCCGACCAGGGCGCCGACGTGTTCTTCGGAGAGCCCGAGTTCGAGGTCGCCGACTTCCTGCGGGTGGCCGCCGACGGACGCGGGGTGATCAGCCTGCTCGAGGTGCCGGGCGTGATCGACAAGCCGGCGCTCTTCTCGACGTTCCTCATGTACCTGCTCGCCGAGCTGTTCGAGATCCTCCCCGAGGTCGGCGACGCCGACAAGCCGAAGCTCGTGTTCTTCTTCGACGAGGCCCACCTGCTGTTCAAGGATGCGTCGAAGGAGTTCCTCTCGGCGATCGTGCAGACCGTCCGCCTCATCCGGTCGAAGGGCGTGGGCGTGTTCTTCGTGACCCAGACGCCCAAGGACGTGCCGAGCGACGTGCTCGCCCAGCTCGGCTCGCGCGTGCAGCATGCGCTCCGCGCGTTCACCCCCGACGACGCCAAGGCGCTCCGGGCCACCGTCGGCACCTACCCGAAGTCCGGCTACGACCTCGAGCGGGTGCTGCAGGAGCTCGGCACCGGCGAAGCGATCGTCACGGTGATGAGCGAGAAGGGCGCGCCGACCCCCGTGGCCTGGACGCGGCTGCGCGCGCCGCAGGGACTCATGTCGCCCACGCCCGAACCGCAGATCCATGCCGCGGTGAAGGCCTCGCCCCTTCTGGCGAAGTACGGCACGGCGATCGACCGTGAGTCGGCGCGCGAAGTGCTGACGGCGCGGATGAACGCGGCGACGGCGGCGGATGCTGCTGAGCAGGCGGCGCTCGACAAGGCCAAGGTCGACGCCGACCTCGCCAAGCAGCAGGCGGCGATCGACAAGCAGCAGGCGACCGCCGAGAGGAAGGCGCAGCAGGAGTACGAGCGGCTGCTCAAGAAGACGGCAGGCACGTCGCGCACGCCGCGCTCGGGTGCGGCGGCGAAGTCGCCGATCGAGCAGGTGCTGAACTCGAAGTCGACCCAGACCATCCTCAACGGCGTGATCCGGGGCATCTTCGGCACCGGACGCCGCTGACGGTGCGCAGGACCGTCCTCGCCGTCGCGCTGGCGGCGGCGCTCACCGCCGCGGGCGCCGGGATCGCCGTCGTGCTGTGGTCGGCCGGCGCCGAGGATCCCGCCGACGTCGTGGCGACGGCATCCGGATCTCCCACCGCCGAGCCCGTGTCGGCGTCGGACTTCTGCTACGTCGAGGCGATGATCTTCTACCGCGTCGAAGCAGAGGAGCTGGCGACCGTCGTGCTGGCGGCGGACGGCGTGGACGACGACGTGCGCGACTTCGCCGAGAAGGTCGCGGCTGCCCAGGCGACCGAGCTCGAGGGCCTGCGCGAACGGTACGTCGAGTGGGTGCCGGCGCGCCCGCTGGAGCAGACCGACGACGGAGCGTGCTCCGGTCACGGCGAGCACGCCTCGATGCCGGGCATCCCCACGCGTACTCAGCGCGGCGAGCTGTCGGCCGCGGACGGCGCGGCAGCCGAGGATCTGTTCCTCGAGCTGATCGCCGGACTGAACGCCGGCGTGCAGGATCTCGCCGCGCAGACGCTCGATGCACCGTCGCACCCGCTCGTCGCGGAGTCGGCACGACGCACCCTCGACGAGGCAGTGGCCGAAGCCGCGGTGATCGCGCAGCTGCGCGGCTGATCGCCGATCGCCGATCGCTGATCGGCTGATCGGGCGGGATGCGCCTAGCCTGGGGGCATGGCGAAGCGGCCCCCGACCACCGACATCGACGAAGCGCGGGTGCGCGTCACCGGCACGGAGAAGGTCGCCGTCGGTGTGCCTGCCGTGCTGCATGCGCTGCAGATCGCGCACGAGCAGATGGGCGTCGCGCGGTCGGTCCAGACGCTCATGCGCGTCAACCAGAAGGACGGCTTCGACTGCCCGGGCTGCGCCTGGCCAGAGGAAGACAAGCGGCACGTCGCGGAGTTCTGCGAGAACGGGGCGAAGGCCGTCGCTGAGGAGGCCACCCTGCGTCGCGTGGGCCCGGAGTTCTTCGCGGCGCACTCCGTCGACGAGCTGCGCGGGCACGACGACTGGTGGCTCGGCCAGCAGGGCAGGCTGACGCATCCGATGCTCCTCGAGGAGGGGGCATCCCACTACCGTCCCGTCGCGTGGGACGACGCGCTGCGTCTCGTCGCCGGCGAGCTGTCGGCGCTCGACGACCCGGACCAGGCGGTGTTCTACACCTCGGGCCGAACGTCGAACGAGGCGGCGTTCCTGTACCAGCTGCTGGTGCGCGGGTTCGGCACCAACAACCTGCCGGACTGCTCGAACATGTGCCACGAGTCGTCGGGTTCGGCCCTCACCGAGACCATCGGCATCGGCAAGGGAACGGTGTCGATCGACGACATCCACGAGGCCGACCTGCTGATCGTGGCGGGGCAGAACCCGGGCACGAATCACCCGCGCATGCTGTCGGCGCTCGAGAAGGCGAAGCAGCGCGGAGCGACGATCATCGCGGTAAACCCGCTTCCCGAGGCGGGGCTGATGCGGTTCGAGAACCCGCAGACGGTGCGCGGGGTGGCGTTCGGCGGCACCAAGCTCGCCGACGAGTTCGTGCAGATCCGTCTCGGCGGCGACCAGGCGCTGTTCCAGGCCATCGGCAAGCACCTGCTCGAGGCCGGCGACGACGTGCTCGACCACGAGTTCATCGCGGAGCACACGAGCGGCTTCGAGGAGTATCGGAAGGCGATGACGGATGCGCCGTGGCGCGAGTTCGTCGCGGCGACAGGCCTTCCCGAGAAGACCCTGCGGCGCGTGGGCGAGGCCGTGCGCATCTCGAAGGCGACGATCGTGTGCTGGGCGATGGGGCTCACCCAGCACAAGCACTCCGTGGCGACGCTCCGCGATGTCGTGAACGTGCTCCTGCTGCAGGGGAACATCGGCCGTCCGGGCGCCGGGGTGTGCCCGGTGCGCGGCCACTCGAACGTGCAGGGCGACCGTACGGTCGGCATCTACGAGAAGCCGTCCGAGGCGTTCCTCGCGGCGCTCGACTCCGAATTCGCGTTCACGGCGCCGCGTGCGCACGGCTTCGACACGGTCGAGGCGATCCGCGCGATGCGCGACGGGCGGGTGGGGGTGTTCCTCGGCATGGGCGGCAACTTCGTGTCGGCGACGCCCGACACCGCCGTCGTCGAGGCGGGCATGGCGCGCGTGGGGCTCACCGTGCACGTGTCGACCAAGCTCAACCGGTCGCACGTGGTCACGGGGCGCCGCGCGCTCATCCTGCCGACCCTGGGGCGCACCGACCGCGACCGGCGGGGCGGCCGCGAGCAGCGGGTCACGGTCGAGGATTCGATGGGCGCGGTCCACTCCTCGCGCGGGCGCCTCGCGCCGCCGTCGGAGGAGCTGCTCAGCGAGGTGGCCATCGTCGCGCGGCTGTGCGCGCTGCTGTTCGGCGGCGCGGCGGATGCTGCGTCGATCAACCACGGTGTGTCGCGCGCGGAGGAGATGAGGCGAGCGGAGGATGAAACTGCGGTCCCCGGTCCGCCGCCGGTCACATCACCTCCGCCCCCCAGCGCATCGGGGTCGACTGACGGGGTCGACTCCTGGCAGAACAGTGCGCACGCCGGCGACGTGGATCGCGGCCAGGCCGAGCGACCCGCCGCCGAGCAGGCGAGCGAAGCCGACCCGGCTGCGGTGAGGCATCCGTCGACCGCTCCGCAGGCGGACTGGGCCGCGCTCGAGGCGGACTACGCGCTGATCCGCTCGCACATCGAGCGGGTGATCCCCGGCTTCGACGACTATGAGGAGCGCATCGACAAGGGGCGCACCCTCCACCTGCCGAACGGACCCCGCGACGCCCGGCGGTTCGCGACGGTCGACGGGAAGGCGCGGTTCACCGTGAACCCGCTGGAGTATCCCGTGATCCCGCGCGGGCGGCTGCTGCTGCAGACGTTGCGGTCGCACGACCAGTACAACACCACGATCTATGGGAAGGACGACCGGTACCGCGGCATCCACGGCGGCCGCCGCGTCGTGCTCGCCAACGCTCGCGACATCGCCGAGCTCGGCTTCGTCGAAGGCGACGTGGTGGACCTGGTGTCGGAGTGGACCGGCGTCGACGGCGAGATCCAGGAGCGCCGGGCGGAGGGCTTCCGGCTCGTGCCGTACTCCACGCCGCGCGGCAATGCCGCCGCGTACTACCCCGAGACCAACGTGCTGGTGCCGCTGGACTCGGTAGCCGACGTCTCGGGCACGCCGACGTCGAAGTCGGTGATGGTGAGGTTGGAGCGGCGCTGAGGTCGCATCGCGCCCCGTGGTGGCGCCCGGTGGTGCCCGGTGGCGGCGGCGACGAGCGGCCGTCGCGGGTTTCGCGGGTTGGCCGCGTGCCTGATGCAGGATGAACCGTGGGCGGGCCGTCGCGTATGCGCATGATCACGCGGAGCCGGCGGGCGGGTCGTGGCATCCGTCCTGCATTAGGCACGCGCGGCCCGGCCGCCGACCTAGGCTGGACGTCATGAGCCAGCGCGCAGCCGTCATCACGGTCTCCGACCGGTCGGCCGCCGGCGAACGGGTCGACGCGAGCGGCCCGGTCGCTGTTGCAGCGCTGCGCGGGCGCGGGTTCACGTGCGACGACGCGGTCGTGGTCGCCGACGGGGCCGACAGCGTCGAACGGGCGATCTCGGCCGAGGTGCTCGCCGGTGCGAAGCTCGTCGTCACCACCGGCGGCACGGGCGTCGCCCCGCGCGATCAGACTCCCGAGGGCACCGCACGGGTCGTCACCCGCGTGGTGCCCGGCATCGCTGAGGAGCTCCGTCGACGCGGGGCCGAGGAGAAGCCCGCCGCGCTGCTCAGCCGGGGCATCGCCGGTGTCGTCGACCCGTACGGGGCGCTCGTGGTGAACCTGCCCGGCTCGCCCGGCGCCGTCGCCGACGGGATGCCGGTCGTGCTGTCGGTCGCGCGGCACGTGATCGACCAGCTCGGCGGAGGAGACCACTGATGTCGGTCCGACTCGCCGCGATCAGTTCCAAACCGCTCTCGCTCGACGCCCACCTCGCCGCCGTGGACGACCCGGCGATGGGTGCCGTCACGACGTTCGTCGGGCGCGTTCGCGATCACGATCCGGATGCCGCCGGGGCCGTCGTCGCGCTGGAGTACTCCGCGCATCCTGATGCGGAAGCAGCACTTCGGGCGATCGCGGAGCAGGCGGTCGGCGAGACGGATGCCGTCGTCGCCGTCTCGCACCGCGTCGGGAGGCTCGGCGTCGGCGACGCCGCCGTGGTGATCGCCGTAGCCGCACCGCATCGCGCCGCCGCGTTCGAGGTGTGCCGCACCGTCATCGAGACGATCAAGACCGGCCTCCCGGTGTGGAAGCGCCAGCTGGAGCAGGACGGCACCGCGACCTGGCTCGGCCTCGGGGGCTGAGCCGGAGTCGGGTCAGTCGCGATCCGCACGCCCGCGTGAGGGCCTCGGAGCGCCCGCGTCAGCCTCCGGCGAACGGCGGCAGCACGTCGACCAGGTCGTCGGCGCCGAGCATCGCCGTATCGTCGACCCGCGATCCGCCGACGAGCACTGCGCAGCGGGGGAGGATGCCGCCGAGCCCCGGGTGGTCGGCGGCCACGGCGGCGCGCAGCGCCCCGAGCGTGGTCTCGCCCCGGTGCTCGCGGTCCATGCCGGTGGCCTCCTGCGCCGCAGCGAAGTAGCGGACGACGGCCATCAGCCCTCCCAGCTCGCGGCGAGCTCGGTGATCGCGGCCGCGGCGGCACGGGTGTCGTCGGGCGTGCCGCCGGCCCTGCCGGCGACCAGTCCTGCGACGAAGGCGCTGAGCGGAGCCGCCGGCCGTGCGACGCCGATGGCCGCTTCACGCGCGAGGTCGAGGATGAGCGCGATCGGCACGTCATCGGGGCGGAGATCGAAGTGCTCGCGCAGGGCGGCTGCCCAGGCATCGAGCGCCTCCGGCGGGAGGGTGCGGGACTGCTCGCTCATCGGTGCTCCTCGGTCGCGACGCCGGCGGCGCGTGCGCGCGCCTCTTCCAGATCCTCCCACGTGTCGACATCCCGCGTGAGGGCGTCGGGCGCGGCGATGACGGCGATCGCCAGCTCGGAGACGAGCGCGCGCACGGAAGCGTCGCGGCCGCCGTCGGGGAGGTCGGATGCCGCGCGCTGGAGTGCGGCGGTGCGGTACACGCCGATCAGCCACTGCGGCCGACTCGATGCGTCGCCGAGGCAGAGGCCATCGGTGTCGGAGGGGAGGAGCACCATGTCTGCAACGAGTCGCGCCACGGCGGCGTCGACGGTGGGGAGGTCGCATGCGAGCAGCAGCGTCCACGCGGGCGCGAGCCCCGACGCCGCCCAGGCGTCGAGCGCCGTGACGGCGGCTGCGACAGGACCGCCGAACGGCGGATCCTCGCGCACCCAGTCCACGGCGAGGGCCGGGTCGAGCAGGGGCGCGGCGACGGTGATCGGGTCTGCTCCGGCACGTCGGGCGGCATCGACTGCCGCCGCGAGGAGGGTTCGGCCACCGACGTCGAACATGGGCTTGGCCGCGCCGTCGACGCGCGTGCCGCGACCGCCGGCGAGCAGGATCGCGCCGAGCGATGGATGCGACGGATTCGGCGGATGCCGTGGTCCGGTGCTCCGCCGTTCGGAGATCTCGTCCGGGCTCATGTGTTGCAGCCGTCGATCGTGACCATCGGGGTGCTCACCGCTCGTCGGGCCGGTGCCAGTCGCCGCTCTTGCCGCCGGTCTTCGCGACGATGCGCACGGACTCGATCGAGGTGCCTTTGTCGAGGCCCTTGACCATGTCGACGATGGCGAGGCCCGCGACCGACACGGCAGTGAGGGCCTCCATCTCGACGCCCGTGCGGTCGGCGGTGCGCACCGTGGCCTCGACCTCGACGCCGTCGTCCACGATGACGAGGTCGACGACGGCGCCGTGCACGCCGATGACGTGCGCGAGCGGAAGGAGCTCGGGGGTGCGCTTGGCGCCCTGGATGCCCGCGATCCGGGCGACCGCGAGCACATCGCCCTTGGGGACGGTGTCATCTCGGAGCGCTGCGACCACCTCGGGCGAGCAGCGGACGAACCCGCGCGCGGTCGCAGATCGCACCGTCGGGCTCTTCTCGGTCACGTCGACCATCCGAGCGCGTCCGGCGGAGTCGAGGTGCGTGAAGGTCATGAGATCAGCATGACATCGACGGGGTCGCCGGCGGTGACCGCGTCGACGTCGGCGGGCACGATCGCGTAGGCCTCGGCGCGGCCGAGTCCGCCGGCGAGGTGCGACCCGCCGCTCGTGGCGGGGACCGCCCGCCACACCGCAGGATCGGCGCGGTCCACGGTCACCGGAAGGTACTGACGGCGGCCCGGGGGGGTGCGCCACCCCGTCGCCGCAGGCAGACGGACGACGGGCCGCTGCAGGTCGGCGCGCCCCTGCAGGCGCAGCAGCGCCGGGCGCACGAACACCTCGAACGACACCGCGGCGCTCACGGGATTGCCGGGCAGCCCGAACAGCAGCGTGCCGCTGGGGAGCACACCGAAGCCCTGCGGCTTGCCCGGCTGCATCGCGATCCGGCGGAACGCCATCGTGCCCGCGAGCGACTGCTTGACGACCTCGTACGCCCCGGCGCTCACGCCGCCCGAGAACACCACGGCGTCGACACCGGCGGCGGTGAGCTCGGTGAGGAGGGATTCCAATGCGTCGGGTTCGTCGGGCACGCTCGCCCGGGCGATGACCTCGGCCCCCGCCTCCGCGGCGAGCCCCGCGAGCAGCAGGCTGTTCGACTCGGGGATCTGGCCGCGGTGGAGCGGCATCCCGGGCTCGACCAGCTCACTGCCGGTCGACACGACGGCCACCCGGGGTCGGTGCGAGACCGCCACGGTCGCGACTCCCGCCGCCGCCGCGGAGGCGACCTGCAACGGGCCGAGCACGATTCCGGACGGCAGCACCTCGGCGCCGCGCGCGGCGTCCTCGCCCGCGCGGCGGATGTGCGCTCCGATCCGCACCGGCGCACGCAGCACGGTGACCGTGTCGAGGGAGTCGTCGAGTCCGCCGGCGGTGTCTTCGAACGGCACGACGGCGTCGGCATCCGTCGGCAATGCCGACCCGGTCATGATCCTCGCCGCTTGGCCGGATGCGATCGGCGGATCCTCCGCCGTGCCCGCCGGGAGATCGGCGACCACCCGCAGCGACACCGGTGCGTCCGCACCCGCGGCCGCGACGTCGGCGAAGCGCACCGCGAACCCGTCCATCGCCGAGTTGTCAAACACCGGGATGTCGACGGCGGCATGAACGGCACCGTGCAGCGTGCGCCCGGCTGCCGCCGAGATCGGCACCTCTTCTGCGGGGAGTGCGACGAGCGCGTCGAGGATGGCGCCGAGGTGCTCCTCGACGGTGAGCAGCCCGCTCACGCGGGCACCGTCGCACGGTCCCAGGCGCGGATGCCCCCGGCGAGGACGGATGCGTCGACCCCGACGGCGCGCAGTGCTGAGGCGGCGCGTTGCGCGCGCACCCCGACCTCGCACACGACCACGGCCTGCTGCGCGTCCAGCCGCCGAGGATCGGCCAAGAGCGCTGCGAGCGGAATGAGCGCCGACCCGGGGATCACCCCGCGCGCCGTCTCGTGCGGCTCACGCACATCGACCAGTGCCGCCCCGGCGGCGACGGCCGTGCGCGCCTGGGCGGCGGTGAGCTCCGGCGGCTGCGTTCCCGCGGAGATCGGCGCGGCGTCCACGGCCGAGGGCGAAGGCGACGTGGCGGATGCCGGGCGAAGCGCAACCTCGGTGGTGCGGCCTCGGAGCGCGTCGATCACGAGAACGCGGCCGAACAGGGGCTCGCCGACACCGGTGAGGAGCTTGATCGCCTCCGTCGCGAGGATCGATCCGACCTGCAGGCACAGCGGACCCAGCACGCCCACGGCCGAGCACGACGGCACGTCGCCCACCGATTCGGGCGGATAGAGGTCGCGCAGCCGGATGCCTGCGCCGCCGGGCGGTGACGACCAGAACACCGTCGCCTGGGCATGGAACTCCTGCACCACGCCCCACACGAGAGGCACGCCGAGCGCCTCGCAGGCGTCGGCGACGATGCTTCGGGTCTCGAAGGTGTCACTGCCGTCGATGACCACGTGGGCGTCCGCGAGCAGCCGCTCCGCGCTGTCCGCGCCCAGTCGCTCCTGCCGAGGCACGACGACCGTCTCGGGAGACAGGCCCGCCGCCACCCGCACCGCGGAGTCGACCTTGGGTCGACCGACGTCGCCCACGCGGTGCATCACCTGGCGCTGCAGGTTGGACGCGTCGACATCGTCGTCGTCGATCACCGTGATCGTGCCGACGCCGGCTGCGGCGAGGGCGAGCACGACGGGCGATCCGAGCCCTCCGGCGCCGACCACGGCGACGCGGGATGCCGCGAGCCGCCGCTGCGCCTCGTCGCCGAATCCTGCGAGCACCGCGTGACGCGCCGTGCGCACTCGCTCCGCGTCGCTCAGAGCGCCGAGGGGCTCGACCAGTGGGGGGAAAGCCATGGGGACAGGCTACGGCCGACCGCCGGTGCCGGGTTCGTCGTCGTGATTCGCACTGCAACAATTCCGCGAAAGCGGTCGAAATGCGGCCGAAGCACCCGCATCTGCGGTGCTAGGTTGAGCGTCATGCCGAGCTACAAGATCGCCGAGGCGGCCCGCCTCCTGGGAGTGAGCGACGACACGGTGCGCCGCTGGGTCGACAGCGGCACACTGACCACGACCGGCTCCAGCCCCGCCGAGATCCCCGGCGACGCGCTTGCCGCGCGGGCGGCCGAGCTCGCCGGCGCGCCCCGCGATCCGGCAGACGTGCTCTCGAGCGCGCGCAACCGCTTCGTCGGCATCGTCACGCGCATCCAGCGCGACGGGCTGATGGCGCAGATCGACATCCAGGCGGGTCCGCACCGCGTGGTGTCGCTGATGTCGGCCGAAGGCGCCGACGAGCTCGGCTTAGAGGTCGGCTCGCTCGCCACCGCCGTCATCAAAGCCACCCACGTCATCGTCGAGACCCCGAAAGGCTGACTCCGGATGCCTCGCACCCGCCGCACCGCCCTGGCACCCCTCTCCGTGGCGATCCTCGTCGCACTGTCGCTCGCCGGATGCGCCCAGACGCCCGACGCGGCGACCGAGACCCCGGCTTCCGAGCCGACGGTCGCCGAGGAGCAGCTGACCGGCGAGCTCACGATCTACGCCGCAGCCTCGCTCGGCACCGCGTTCGACGAACTCGCCGAGCGGTTCGAGGCGCAGCATCCGTCGCTCGGGGTGCTGCCGATCTCGTACGACGGATCGAGCACCCTCGCGACGCAGCTGATCGAAGGCGCCCCCGCCGACGTCTTCGCGTCCGCCGACGAGAAGAACATGCAGAAGGTCGTCGACGCGGGTCTCATCGCCGATCCGCAGCTGTTCGCGACGAACACCCTCGTCATCGCCGTGCCCGCCGGGAACCCCGGCGAGGTCGAGGCGATCGACGACCTCGCTTCCCCCGACCTCACGGTCGTGCTGTGCGCGCCCGAGGTGCCGTGCGGGGCGGCATCCGAGACCCTGCTCGCTGCGAACGATGTCACCGTCACGCCGGCGAGTCTCGAGCAGAATGTGACCGCCGTGCTGACCAAGGTCGCCGCCGGCGAAGCCGACGCGGGGCTCGTGTACGCGACCGACGTGCGCGGCGACGACCGTGTCGAGGAGGTCGACGCCGCCGGTGCCGAAGAGGTCGTGAACCGGTACCCCGTCGCTGCCCTCACCGAGTCGTCGAACCCCGAGGCGGCCGATGCCTTCGTCGCGTTCGTGCTGGGCGATGAGGGACAGGACGTGCTGGAGAGCCTCGGCTTCGGAGCTCCATGAGCGCCGTGAGCGGCGTGGACGCCGCGGGCGCCATGCGCGGCGACGCGGCGACGCGCGCCGGGTTCGTGCCGCGGGTTCTCGCCGTGCCCGCAATCGTCGGGCTCGCCTTCCTGGTGCTTCCGCTCGCGGCGCTCGTCGCTCGCGTCGAGTGGTCGTCGCTGTGGGGCGACGTCACGTCCGACACCGCGATGTCGGCCCTCGGGCTGTCGCTGCTCACCGGTGCGATCGCCACCGCGCTGTGCATCCTGTTCGGTGTGCCGCTGGCCCTCGTCATCGCGCGCAGTGCGGCGCGGACGGCGGCGATCCTCCGCGCCGTCGTGACCGTGCCGCTGGTGCTGCCGCCCATGGTCGGCGGCGTCGCGATGCTCTTCCTGTTCGGGCGCACGAGCTGGCTCGGCGGCATCCTCGGAGAGTGGGGCATCCGTCTCCCCTTCTCGACCGCCGCGGTGGTGCTCGCTCAGGCCTTCGTCGCCCTGCCCTTCCTCGTGCTCGCCCTCGAGGGGTCGCTCCGCGCCACCGGCGTCGGGTACGAGGAGGCGGCCGCCGCACTCGGCGCCGGACGCTGGCGCATCCTCGCCCGGGTGACGCTGCCGCTCGCCGCCCCGGGCCTCGTCGCCGGGGTCGTGCTGTGCTTCGCGCGCGCCATCGGCGAGTTCGGGGCGACGGCGCTCTTCGCCGGGAACGCGCCGGGTGTGACCCAGACCATGCCGCTCGCGATCTACACCGCGTTCAACGGATCGGGGGTGTCGCAGGGCACCGCCGTCGCGCTGTCGCTGATGCTGCTCGTGACGGCGGTCGGAGTGCTGCTGCTCGTGCGCGCCTGGCGCGTGGAGACGCCTCGATGACCGGCGCGCTCGGAGAGGTGGCGCTCGACGCCCGCGTCGTCGTCGAGCGCGGCGGGTTCGGGCTCGACGCGGAGATCGCGGCGGGGCCGGGCGATGTCGTCGCGGTGATGGGGCCGTCGGGCGCCGGAAAGTCGACGCTGCTCGGCGCGCTCGCCGGTCTCGTGCGCATGGATGCCGGGTACGTGAGCGTCGGAGGTCGGATGCTGGATGCTCCGCCCGCGACCCGCACCGCGCCGGCGTCGCGGGGTGTCGTGATGCTCGGCCAGGAGGCGCGACTGTTCCCGCACCTCACCGCCCGCGACAACGTGGTGTTCGGTCTGCGTGCGCACGGGGTGTCGCGCGCCGCCGCCGATGCCACCGCCGAGGACTGGCTCGATCGCGTGGGTCTCGCCGGTTTCGGGCGCCGACGCCCCGCGCAGCTGTCGGGCGGGCAGCAGCAGCGGGTCGCCCTCGCGCGCGCGCTTGCGACGTCGCCGGCCGTGCTGCTGCTCGACGAGCCGTTCACGTCTCTCGACGCGGAGACGGCAGGAGACGTCCGCGCCCTCGTTCACGATCAGCTGGGGGCGACGGGAACCACGGCCGTGGTCGCCACCCACGACGCGGTCGACGCGGTCGCCCTGGCCTCGCAGCTGCTGGTGCTCGAGGGGGGCGCCGTCACGCAGCACGGTCCGGTGCGCGACGTGCTGGCCGCTCCGGCGACGCGGTTCGCCGCCGCCGTCGCCGGGCTCAACCGCGTGCCCGGAGACGCTCGATCGGGCGTGTGGCGTGCGGGCGGACTCGCGCTCGCGTGCGACGCCGGCGATGGCCCCGTCGCGGCGGTGTTCCGCCCGAGCGACGTCGGGCTGCTCCTCGCGGAGGCGTCGGGTCGTCCGGCGCCGGCGGCGGCGACGGATCCGGCGCCGGAGGCAGAACCCGGCGCGGAGTGGATCGCCGAGGTCGTGCGCCTCGAGCAGACGCCCGCCGGCGTGCGGATCCGAACGCGCGAGCCCGACGTCGCGGTCGACGTCGCCGCCGATCGCGTCGCCGCGCTCTCGATCGCACGGGGATCGCGCGTGCGACTGCGTGTCGCGGCATCCGTCGTCCGATTCCTGCCTGGCTCGGCGCGCACCTGACGGCGGACGATCCGCGGGCCTAGAATCGCGCGGGTGACCCGCATTCGCCCGTACCGCGCCGGAGACGAGCCGGCGCTCGCCGACATCTGCCTGAAGACCGCCGATTCCGGCGAAGATGCCACGGGTGTGCTCGACGACGACGACCTCTGGGCAGAGATCTTCGTGCTGCCCTACGTGGCGCGGCATCCGGAGTTCGCGTTCGTCGTCGAGACCGATGACGAACGGGTCGTCGGCTACATCGTCGGCGCGCCCGACACCGCCGCGTTCGAGGCGTGGTTCCGCGACGCGTGGTGGCCGCGGCACGCGGTGCGCTGGCCGCGGCCCGAGAGCGAGACGACGCGCCAGGACGGCATCCTGTCGTATGCGTACGGCCGGGGCACGGGTGCGGTGGCGTTCGCCGACGAATACCCCGCGCACCTGCACATCGACCTGCTGCCCGAGGCGCAGGGCGGGGGGTGGGGCCGCCGCCTCATCGCGACCCTCGAAGATGCGCTGCGCGAGGCCGGCGTGCCCGGTCTGCACCTCGTCGCCGGGGCGGACAACGCCGGCGCGATCGCCTTCTACCCGCGGGTGGGGTTCGCACCCCTGCCGTCGGACGAGGGGTCGCGGGCGTTCGGCACGCTCCTCTGACGGACGGATGCTCGTACCGGCCGAGCGGGGGTGGGCGACCCGGGCGAAGCCTGACGATCTCGTGGGATCCGGCCCCCGGCGCCTGAGGCGCCTGTAGCCTTCCGGGCATGGACGACCTGTCCGCACCCACGGGGCGAGAGCCTGCTCTCGTGGCCGTGCCCCGCGCCGACGGCACCCCGCGCCGAGTCCTCGTGCTCGGGGCGACCGGCTACATCGGCGGCCGTCTCGTGCCGCGTCTGCTCGCCGCCGGCTATGCCGTGCGGGTGCTCGCACGCGATGCGACGCGGGTCGCCTCGTTCGCGTGGGGCGATCGGGTCGACGTGGTCGTCGGCGACGCCGCCGATCCCGCGTCCATGGCGCAGGCGTGCGACGACGTGGACGTGCTCTACTACCTCGTGCACTCGATGTCGGCCGGCGCCGGCTTCGAGGACGCCGATCGCGCCGCGGCGCGCACCGTCGCCCGGGCGGCTGCGGAGGCATCCGTCTCGCGCATCGTCTACCTCGGCGGCCTCCACCCCTCGGCGGAGCCCCTGTCGCCGCACCTGCGCTCGCGCGTCGAGGTGGGCGAGGTGTTCCTCCACTCGCCGGTGCCGACGCTCGTGCTGCAGGCGGGCGTCGTGATCGGCTCGGGGTCGGCGTCGTTCGAGATGGTGCGCCACCTCACCGACGTGCTTCCCTACATGCCGGCACCCCGCTGGGTGCGCAACCGCATCCAGCCGATCGCGGTGCGCGACGTGCTGCACTACCTGCTGGGCGCCGGCCGTGTGCCGGCCGAGGTGAACGACGCCGTCGACATCGGCGGCCCCGACGTGCTCCGCTACGGCCAGATGATGAACGGCTACGCGGTGGAGGCGGGGCTGCGGCAGCGCCCCATCGCCGCGCTGCCGGTGCTCACGCCGCGGCTCGCGTCGCACTGGGTCAACCTCGTGACCCCCATCCCGCGCTCGATCGCGCGTCCGCTCGTGGAGTCGCTGCAGAACGAGTGCATCATGACCGACCATCGGGTCGATGCGCTCATCCCACCGCCCGCGGACGGTCTCACCCCGTACCGTCAGGCCGTGCGCCTGGCCCTCAGCCGGCTCGAGGCCGACGCGGTCGAGACGAGCTGGCTCGACGGTGAGGTGCTGGGGGTGCCGAGCTCACCGCTGCCGAGCGATCCCGACTGGGCCGGCCGCGTCGTCTTCACCGACGTGCGCGCCGTCGACACGCCCGCCTCGCCCGACGCCCTGTGGCGCGTGATCGAGGGGATCGGCGGCGAGAACGGCTGGTACTCGTCGCCGATGCTCTGGGCGGCGCGCGGCTGGATGGACCGCCTCGTCGGCGGTGTGGGGCTCGCCCGCGGGCGGCGCAGCCGCGCGCGCCTCGGCGTCGGCGACGCCCTCGACTTCTGGCGGGTGGAGGCGATCGATCCGGGGCGGATGCTGCGTCTGCGGGCTGAGATGAAGGTTCCGGGTCTGGCGTGGCTCGAGCTGCGCGCCTCGGCGCGCGGCGACGGCTCGCGCTACGACCAGCGGGCCGTGTTCTTCCCGCGAGGACTCGCCGGGAGGCTCTACTGGCTCGCGGTGCTGCCTTTCCACGGCTTCATCTTCGCGGGCATGGCGGCTCGCATCACGGCGACGGCGGAAGCCGAAGATCGCGCACCCGACGACGCTCGTGCAGCGTGAAGGCGGTGTGGCCGCCGATGACCCGGTCGTCGGTCATCACGCCACCGTCCTCGTGCCAGCCGTGACGCTCGTAGAAGTCGGCCGCCCGGGTGTTGCCCGCGAGCACCCAGAGGTGGGCGCGCGCATGGCCCGCGCGGCGCAGGCGGGCCTCGACGTCGCACATGAGGGCGTGCCCGACTCCGGTGCTCCAGTGCGCGGGCGACACGTAGAGGGCGAAGAGCTTGCCGCCACCGGGTGACGACTGATCGTCCGACGCCCCGCACGCCGCCCACCCCGCGGCGACGCCGTCGACCTCGGCGATCACATCGACCCGGCGCGGGTCCGCGTGGCCGCGGTCCCAGTTGGCGACGCGGCGGTCGCCCTCGGCCTCGGCGTCGAGCTGGTCGAGCACCGCGGAGGAGATGAGCCTCGCGTAGGCGGCGCGCCACGCGTCGACCCGGATGCGGGCGATCGTGCGCGCATCCCGCTGCTCGGCCATGCGGACGGTCACCGTCGTCATGCCACAGACGGTAGCGACTCGTCGCTCAGCCCGCGAGATGCCCGGCGTCGAGACGCACGACCCGATCGACGAGGCCGTCGGGCACCCGCACGTGCGAGATGAGCACGACCGCCTGGTCGCGGCCGACGGCGCGCAGCAGGTCGGAGAGGAGGGCGTCGGATGCGTCGGCGTCGACGCCCGCGGTCGGCTCGTCGAGCACCAGCACGGGGAACCCGCGCAGCAGCGCGCGGGCGAGCGCGATGCGCTGCGCCTGTCCGCCTGACACGAGGGCGCCGCGCTCGCCGACGCGCGCGTCGAGACCGCCGCGCTCGCGCAGCCACGGCCCGAGCCCGACGCGGTCGAGGGTCGCCTCGAGGTCGGCATCCGTCGCGTCGTCACGGGCGAACAGCAGGTTCTGGCGCACGTCCTCGTCGAAGAGCATCGGATGCTGTTCGCACAGCCCCACCGTGAGCCGGACGTCGTCTCCCGCAAGAGTGTGGGCCGAAGCCTCGCCGATGCGGTACTCGCCGTCGACCTCGAGGAAGCGCACGAGCGCGTGCGCGAGGGTGGACTTGCCCGCACCGCTCGAGCCCACGACGAGCACGCGCTCGCCGGGCCGCAGGATCAGGTCGAGATCGTGCAGTGCGGGGGAGTCGGCCCCGGGCCAGCGCACGTCTGCGCCCCGCAGACGCAGGCCGTCTCCTAGCGGGGGAGCGTCACCGGTGGGCGCGATCCGCTCGTCGACGAGGCCGTCCGGCACACCGGGGGGCACCGCCGACGCGATGCGGTCGGCGGCTCCTCGCACCTGCCGCCACGATGCCGCGGCCAACGGGACGGTGGCGAACACGTCGAAGACGGCCATCGGCACGAGCACGATCACCGCGAGCGCCGGTGCGCTGAGGGCACCGGAGTCGAGGCCGGGCACAGCGGTGAACACGGCGAGCAGCGACGCCGCGCCTGCCAGCACCGAGACGACCGCGGTCGTGCCGGCCTGCGCGCCGGCGCGGCGCACGATCGCGGTGCGCAGGGCGGTGTCTGCGGCGGTGATCCTCGCCCGGCTCGCCGCCTCGGCGCCGTATGCGGCGAGCACGTCGAGGCTGCCCAGGTGGTCGTGGATGGCATCGGCGAGTGCGGAGCGCAGCGGGGCGACCGAGCGCTCGGCGCGCGCGCCCGCGGCCCAGCCCCACGCGGTGGCGATGAGCGCGGCGACCACGAGGCACACGAGCAGCGTGAGGGCCGCAGGCCACCACACGAACGCGATCAGCACGACCGCGCCGACGGCGACCGTCGCCGACGAGACGAGGGGCTGCACCACCCGCAGCGGCAGGTTCTGGAGGTCGTCCACGTCGTCGACGAGAGCGCCGAGGACCGAGCCGCGCCGCGTTCGCTGCAGCCCGTCGGGGGCGAGGGGCACCAGGCGCCGCACGAGCGAGGAGCGGGCGGCTGCGAGTTGACGCAGGGTGGCGTCGTGCCCGGTGAGTCGCTCCAGGTAGCGGAACACCGCGCGCGAGATCGCGAAGAAGCGCACGCCCACCACGGCGAAGCTGAGGTAGAGCACGGGCGGCTGCTCGCTCGCGCGCACGATCAGCCAGGCGCTCACGGCGAGGAGGGCGACGGCGGACGCCTCCGATGCGAAGCCTGCCGCGAGAGCAGGCCAGAAGCGGCGCAGAGGCGGCAGCGCGCCGCGCAGCACGCGCCGGGTCTCGGCAGTCGGGCGCGCCGGGCTGCCTGCCGCGGCGGTCGGGCGTGCGGTCATGCCGGCACCTCCGACTGCTCGTTCGACTGCTCCTCGGTGGGTTCGAGTCGCACCACGGTGTCGGCGATCCCGCGGGCCGACGGCCGGTGCGAGACGAGGATGACCGCTGCCCCGTCGTCGGCGAGCATCCGCACCGATCGCCACAGGCGCGCCTCGGTCTCGGCGTCGAGCGCCGAACTGGGCTCATCGAGCGCGATCACGCCGGCGCGGCCGCGCAGGTGCCGGTAGAACGCCCGGGCGACGGCGACGCGCTGCGCCTGGCCTCCGGAGAGTCCCGCGCCCTGCACCCCGAGAACGAGCATGGGCGACAGATCGCCTGCGCACGCGAGATCGAGCGCCCGCTCGACGGTGGCGGAATCGGGTTCGTCGTCGCCGAGCGCGACGTTCGCGGCGATGGTGCCGCTCGTGAGACCCGGCTGCTGGCCCGACCATGCCAGCCATGACGACGACGGGATGCCGCGGACGTCGATCCCCGCGAGTTCGGCGGTTCCGCTGAACTCGGCAGAGCCCCGCAGCGCGGCGAACACGCTCGACTTGCCTGTTCCGCTCGGGCCCTCCAGGAGCGTCACCTGACCGGGAGCGACGTGGAGGCCCACCGGCGCGAGCACGCGGCCGCCCCGGCGGACGCGCACATCGTGCAGCACCAGGGGCGATGGTGCGGGGCCCGGCTCGGCAGTGGAGGGTTCGGTCGGCGCCTGAGCCCGTGCGGCATCCAGGACGGCGAAGACGTCGTCGGTCGCGGCGACGCCCTCGGATGCGGCGTGGAACTGCACGCCCACCTGCCGGATCGGCAGGTACGCCTCGGGTGCGAGGAGGAGCACGAAGAGTCCGACGGCGAGCGCCAGCGATCCGTCGATCAGCCGGAAGCCGATCGACACCGCGACGATCGCGACCGAGATCGAGGCGAGGAACTCCAGCGCGAACCCGGAGAGGAACGACACCCGCAGCACCTTCATGGTCTCGCGCCGATAGTCGTCGGTGACGTGTTCGATGGATGCCGCGGCCCGATGCTGCCGGCCGAAGACCTTCAGCGTCGACAGGCCCTGGACGGTGTCGGCGAAGCGGGCGGCGAGCCGCTGGAGCGTCTTCCACTGGCGCTGCTGAACGCTGCGGGTGGCCAGCCCGATCAGCACCATGAACACGGGGATGAGGGGCAGGGTGAGGAGCACGGTGAGCCCAGAGATCCAGTCCTGCCACCACATCACCGCGAGGATGATCGGGGTCGCGACGACGGTCTGCACGAGCTGCGGCAGGTAGCGGCCGAAGTAGGCTTCGAGGGCGTCGAGTCCGCGACCGGCGGTGACTGCGAGCTGGGCCGAGTTGCGCGTCGCGAGCCAGCCCGGTCCGAGCGCGCCGACGGCGTCGAACAGCCGCTCGCGCAGCTCCACCTGCACACGGGCGGCAGCACGCGAGGCGACCTGCTCGCGCACCCACAGCACCACCCCGCGGAGCACGACGACGGCGGCGAAAGCGGCGAGCGTCGGCGCGAGGCCGTCGAGAGGCATTCCGTCGATCGCGTCGACGATCGCGCGCGTCAGCAGCCACGCGAAGGCGATGATCAGCGTCGTCTGCGCCAGCGAGATCGCGGCCAAGGCGACGAAGTAGCCGCGGGAACCGCGCGCGTATCGCAGCAGTCGGGGATCGACCGGCTTCGCCGAGACGCGCTCGGGTGTCGACTCTTCGTGCTCGGTTCCCACAACACCTCGAGACTACCGGCGGGTGGCCGGGGATCCGGTCAGTGGACGACGGCGGCTGCCTTCTCGATGTGCGAGCGGGTGATGCGCTTGCGGAAGATCCAGTACGTCCAGCCCTGGTACAGCAGCACCAGCGGCAGGAAGATGAGCGCCGCCCACGACATGATCGTCAGCGTGTAGTCGGTGCTCGACGCGTTCTCGATCGTGAGGCTGTTCGCCAGGTCGGTGCTCGAGGGCATGACGTACGGGAACAGGGCGAACCACAGCGCGAGCACCGCCGAGACGATCGTGCCGGCACCGAATCCGAAGGCCCAGCCCTCACGGCCGCGGGCGTTCGAGATCCACGAGGCGATGAGCAGCACGGCGGCCACCGCAGCGAGGGCGGCGGTGACCACGGCGAGGTCGCGCCCCTCGGCGAAGGCCAGCAGGACCGTCCAGATCAGGAACGCGGCGGCGACCACGATGGTGACGAGGCCGGCGCGGCCGGCGAGGCGACGAGCATCCGCCGCCACCTGACCGTCGGTCTTCAGCGCCACGAAGTACACGCCGTGGGTGAAGAACAGCAGCAGCGTCGTGAGTCCGCCGAGGAGGCCATACGGGTTCAGGAGGGTCAGGAGCGACCCGGTGAACTCGTGAGCGGCATCGAGCGGAACGCCCTGCACGATGTTGGCGAACGCGACGCCCCACAGCAGGGCCGGCACGGCGGAGCCGACGACGATCATCGTGTCGAACCCCTTCTTCCAGCGCAGGGAGTCGCGCTGGTGCCGGTACTCGAACGAGACGCCGCGCAGGATGAGGGCGAGCAGGATCAGCAGCAGAGCCAGGTAGAACCCGCTGAACAGCGTCGCGTACCACTCGGGGAACGCGGCGAACAGGCACGCGCCGGCGACGATGACCCACGTCTCGTTGAGGTCCCACACCGGGCCGATGGTGTTGATCACCTGGCGTCGGCTGACGTCGTCCTTGCCGAGGAACGGCAGCGACATGCCGACGCCGAAGTCGAAGCCGTCGAGCACGAAGTAGCCGACGAAGAGGAATCCGACGATCCAGAACCAGAGGTAGGCGAGATCCATGATGTGCTCCGGAATCCTCAGTAGACCGTCGTCGGGGTGTCTGCGACCGCGCGCTCGCGCGGATCGGGGTCGTCGGGGCCGGGGAGCGGATCGGGGCCCGTCTTCGACGTCTTGATGATCAGCCCGATCTCGACGACGGCGAGCACGGCGTAGATCAGCGTGAAGGCGATCAGCGAGACGAGCACGTTCCAGCCGGGCACGCTCGGCGAGACGCCGTCTTCGGTGAGCATGAGCCCGAAGACGATCCACGGCTGGCGGCCCATCTCGGTGAAGACCCAGCCGACGAGGATCGCGAACAGCGATGCCGGCCAGGCCCAGATCGCGAGCTTCCAGGCCCACGCGGGCACGTCGCGCTTCGCCTTCTTGCGCGTCAGCCAGAGGCCGACGACCGCGGTCAGCGCGGCGACGCCGCCGAGGCCGATCATCCAGCGGAACGCCCAGTAGGTGACCCAGAGCACCGGTGCGAAGTTGCCGTCGACCTGGTCTGCGAACTGCGGGAACAGCTGCGTGGTGTACTCCGCGTTCAGGTCGTTGATGCCCTCGACGCAGCCGTCGAGCGAATGCGTCGACAGCAGCGCCAGCAGGTACGGCACGCGGATGGAGAACAGCTCACTGGTGCCGTCGGGGGTGCCGAGCGTGAAGATCGAGAACGAGGCATCCGCCCCGCAGACGGTGTCGAAGGTCGCCTCGGCTGCAGCCATCTTCATCGGCTGGGTGTCGACCATGACGAGGCTCAGTTGGTCGCCGGAGAGGGCGACGCCGGCGAAGGCGACGATCATCCCCCACAGCCCGTACTTCAGAGACGAGCGCATCATCTCGACGTTCTGCCCCCGCAGCAGGTGCCAGGCCGAGATCGAGATGATGACCCCCGCCGTCATCATGAACGCCGCGAACAGCGTGTGGGGGAGGGCTGCCAGGGCGACAGGGTTCGTCAGCACCGCGAAGAAGTCGGTCATCTCGGCGCGGGAGCCGTCCTCCGCCATCCGATAGCCGAGCGGGTTCTGCATGAAGGCGTTCGCCGCGAGGATGAAGTATGCCGAGAACCAGGCGCCGATCGTGGCTATCCAGATCGAGGCGAGGTGCAGTGCCTTGGGCAGCTTGTCCCAGCCGAAGATCCAGAGGCCGATGAACGTCGCCTCGAAGAAGAAGGCCATGAGGCCCTCGAAGGCGAGGGGAGCGCCGAAGACGTCGCCGACGAAGCGGGAGTACGCCGACCAGTTCATGCCGAACTGGAACTCCTGCACGATGCCGGTGACGACGCCCATCGCGAAGTTGATCAGGAAGATCTTGCCGAAGAAGCGCGTGAGGTGGAGCCACTTGACGTTCCCGGTGCGGAACCAGGTCGTCTGGAAGATGGCCACCGTGAGCGCCATGCCGAGCGTGAGCGGCACGAAGAGGAAGTGGTACAGCGTGGTGAGGCCGAACTGCCAACGGGCGAGCAGGAGGGGGTCCAACAGATCCACGATGCGTGCTCCGATCGCTCGAGCGGCTGTGCAGTCCGACCACAGTACCATGTGGTCGGACCACATCATCCGGCGGCCCCTGCCGGGCCGTCCCGCCCTCAGAATCCCAGGAACGGGGGCGTTTCGTACAGAGCGCGCGCCGTGAATAATCCACGCAGTGCGGGCCGCCCGTCCGGCGGTCCGGGCTACGCTCGATCCATGACGAGGCGACGGATCGGCGCGGGGGCGGGGGCATGACCGCGATCCCCGTGATGATCTCGTCGCGGATGCCGCGTGCCGCCGCCGACCCGATCGCCGCAGCGCCGGGCGATCCGCTCGTCGACACCCACGGTCGCGTCCACCGCGACCTGCGCATCTCGCTCACCGACCGCTGCTCGCTGCGCTGCACCTACTGCATGCCCGAGCAGGGCAACGAGTGGCTCGCGAAGTCGAGCATCCTGACCCTCGACGAGATCGTGCAGATCGCCCGCGTCGCAGCGGCCGACGGCGTGACCACGTTCCGCCTCACCGGCGGCGAGCCGCTGCTGCGCCAGGACATCGTCGAGGTCGTGCGCAGACTCGCGGAGATCCAGGCTCCCGGCGGCGGCCGTGTCGAGGTGGCGATGACCACCAACGGCATCCGTCTGCCCGAGGTGCTGCCCGGCCTCGTCGACGCCGGTCTGTCACGCCTGAACATCTCGATCGACACGCTCCGACGAGACCGCTTCCGCGACCTCACCCGCCGCGACCGCCTCGACGACGTGTTCGCGGGCATCGCGGCCGCCGCCGAGGCGGGGCTTCGCCCGCTCAAGCTCAACGCGGTGGCGATGCGCGACGTGAACGACGACGAACTGGTCGACCTCGTGGCGTTCGCGCTCGACCACGGCGCCGAGATGCGCTTCATCGAGCAGATGCCCCTCGACGCGGGACACACTTGGGACCGCGCCCGCATGGTCACGCAGGACGAGATCCTCGGCGCGCTCGCCGAGCGCTGGACCCTCACCCCGGTCCCCGGCCGCGGCGGCGCGCCCGCGGCGCGCTGGACCCTCGACGGCGGCCCCGGCGCCGTCGGCGTCATCGCGTCGGTGACCGCGCCGTTCTGCGGCGACTGCGACAGGCTGCGCCTCACCGCCGACGGACAGCTGCGCAACTGCCTGTTCTCGACGACCGAGTACGACCTGCTGCCGATCCTGCGCGGTGATCCGGGCGACCACGTCACGCTGATCGACCGGATGCTGCGCGCCTGCGTGCACGGTAAGCTCCCCGGTCACGCCATCAACGACCCGTCGTTCCTGCAGCCCGCGCGGGGCATGAACGCCATCGGCGGCTGAGGTGGGCAGGCTCACGGTCAACCGCCCGGTCACGCGGATCACGCTGACCGGCGACACCGCCTCGTCGCGGCGCCGCCCCGACACGCTCGTCGTCGAGGAGCCGCTCGAGATCCGCGTCGGCGGCGAGGCGCTCGCCGTGACCATGCGCACGCCCGGGCACGACGTCGAGCTCGCGACCGGCTTCCTCGTCTCCGAGGGTGTCATCGCCGCACCAGAAGACCTGCGTCAGGCGATCCACTGCGCCGGACCGTCGAGCGGACCGCCGGCAGCCGACGACGGCAACAGCTACAACGTGCTCGATGTGACCCTGGCCCCCGGCATCCCGTCGCCGCGGCCCAACCGGTCGTACTCGATGACGAGCGCCTGCGGCATCTGCGGCAAGGACTCGATCGACGAGGTGCGCACCGTGTCGCGCTTCGACCTCGGCGCCGACGCGACGACGGTGCCGGCGCACACGCTCGCCGCACTGCCCGATGTGCTCCGAGCGCAGCAGACGATCTTCGACAAGACCGGCGGGCTGCACGCCGCCGCCCTGTTCGACATCGCGACCGGAGAGCTGCTGGTGCTGCGCGAAGACGTCGGCCGGCACAACGCGGTCGACAAGGTCGTCGGCTGGGCGCTGCAGCAGGGTCGTCTGCCGCTGCGGGCGACGGTGCTCCAGGTGTCGGGCCGGGCGAGCTTCGAACTGGCGCAGAAGGCCGTGATGGCCGGCATCCCGGTCCTCTCCGCGGTGTCGGCGCCGTCGTCGCTCGCGGTCGAGCTCGCCGCGGCGTCGGGTCTCACGCTCGTCGCGTTCGTGCGTGGGGCGTCGCTGAACGTGTACACCGGAGCCGAGCGGGTGACGCTGGCGACGGATGCCATGGACGCGGGCGCATCCGCGTCGGGACGAGCCGCCGCGGGCTGATCCGCTCAGCGGCGCTCGAGCACGACGACGCACGTCGTCGGATCGCACGCGGGCTCCATGCCGGCCACGGCGAGCGGCCCGCCGGCCTCGGCGAGCACGCCCTGCATCACCCCGAGGTGCACACCGCAGACCACTGCGCGACCCTGATTCTCCGCGTGGGCGCACGGCGAAAGGTCGATCGTGAGCGCATCCGCGTCGACGAGGGGATCGAACCCCTCCTCGATGAGGTCCTCCACCAGCGCGTCGAGCTGATGCAGCGCCTCGCCGGTGAGCCCGTCGGGGGCGGTGCCCGGGATCATCCGCCGCAGCAGGTCACCCCGCACCGCCGCGTCGCGCGCCTTGCGCTGCGCGACCGGCGATGACGCCTCGGCGCCCGTGGCCGCGCTGTAGAGCACGCGCGGGCGTCCGCGCGTGGTGCGGCGCTCGGTCTCGCTCACGACGTAGCCCGCGTCGATCAGGCGCTGCAGATGCTCGCGCACCGTGTTGGCGTGCAGCCCCGTCGCCTCGCAGAGCTCGGCCACCGTCCGCCGCGGCTCGAGCTGCATGAGGTGCAGCATCTCGACGCGTGCGGTGTTGGAGATCGCGCTGTACGGCGGACGGGTCACATACCCATTATCGCGGCGGCACCGGGTGCGGGCTCAGCCGTCGACGTCAGAAGACGAACGTCTGCCCGAGGATGAGGATGACCACGAAGAACGCCACGACGATGGCGCCGATGATCGCGAGGGTCTTGCCCGAGAGCTTGGCGACGCCGAAGCCGACGAGGAACGGGATCGCGAACAGCAGCAGCGCGACGACCCACCAGAACGCGACGTAGCCGCCGCTCGAGGCCTCTTCGAGGCGTCCTCCGAACAGCTGCTGGGTGCGCGGGTGGGTCGCGAACGACACCGCGGCCGACAGCGGGAACGCGATGAACGCGAACGTGATGATCCCGATCAGCGAGCCCCACAGCGCCGGGCTGCCGCTGCCGCTGAGGACGCCGCCGCGGAGTTCGTTTTCTTGTTCAGGCATGACGATGACTCTACTGCGCGCCGGGAGCCCCGCCGATCACCCCGGGAACGGACTGTAGGCGCCGAACGTGCCGAACGTCGTCGGGCCCTCCGGTTCGGTGCTTTCGGCGCCGTGGCCGCCCACCAGCGAGCGTGAGAGCGACTCCGCGGCATGCAGCATCTCGTCGAGCGCGCGTGCGAGCGCCTCGTCGCCGAGTTCCTCGCCGGCGAGGGCCGCCCGCAGCGCCGCACGACGAACGAGCTCCTTCGCGAACGATGCGGTGACGCCCTCGGAGCGTCCGGCCGCGGCATCCAGCGCTTCGCTGCTCAGCGCGGTGTCGCGGGCGTACAGGCCGAGGAGCGCGCGTCGCGCGGCCGTGTCGGGGAGGGGCACCTCGACGGCGAGGTCCACGCGACCGGGGCGCTGGGCGAGCGCCGGCTCGAGCACGTCGGCCCGGTTGGTGGTGAGGAGGAACGCGATGTCGGCGTCGCCGGCGACGCCGTCGAGCGCATCGAGGATCTCGAACAGGAGCGGCTGCGGCCCGCCGAACATGCCGCGCTCCATCGCCACGAGGTCGACGTCCTCGAACACGAGAAGCGCGGGGGTCATGGCGCGCGCCAGACGAGCGGCCTCGGCGACGAAGCGGAGGCTGCCGCCCTGCAGGATGATCGCGGTGCGTTCGGGCGTCTCGGCGAGGAGGTGCGCGACGGTGAGGGTCTTGCCGGTTCCGGGCGGCCCGTAGACGAGCACGCCGCGCTTGAGATGCTGACCGGCGGCGCGGAGGCGCTCGGCGTGCTCGCCGATGCCGATGACATGCCCGCGGATGCTGTCGAGCACGCCCTCGGGCAGGATGACGTCGCCGCGGCCGACGTCGGGCCGGGGGAGGAAGGTGAGCTCGCCCATGCCCTGGCCGAACTCGTCGGCGGCGAAGCCGACGACGTTGCCGCGGATGACACTGCGCTCGGTCATCAGCCGATGAACCCGGGCGATGAGCTGCGTGGCGGTGTCGCGCTCGGCGGTGAACACCTCGAGGGTGACCGCCTCGCGACCGTGCATGCGCGAGGCGTTGCGCACGAGCACGGTCACGGGCGCGTCGCCGACGCGGAACAGATGGAGCCCGAACGACACCGTCTGCCGGGTGGAGTCCGGCCCCGTCGCCGTGGAGACGTACTCGACGGGCCCGGGCGCGAACGTGGTGTAGCGGTGGGCGAACAGGTTCTGGGAGTCCTCGTGGTGGCGCTCCATGCCGCCGCTGACGCCGACGAGTCTGGAATCCGGGTCTTCCGCCGCGATGATCGAGAGCGCGATGTCGACGTCGGCCAGCCGGTGTGCGCTCACCTGCTCGGTGGTCACCGGGACCGATCGCGGATCCACTCCGAGGTGCGCTCGCACCACGGCTCCGAGCGGCGTCTCGGCGGGCTCGCGGGTGTCGGGCAGCTCGTTCAGACGCTGGACGAGGCGCTGCAGATCGGTGAGCAGGGCGCGGTCGGTCGGATCCATTCCGACACCGTAGCGGGTGGCGGTGGCACGCCCTCGGCGGGTGTCGCCCAGGCCGCCCCGCGTACCCTTGAGCGGTGGCATCCGTTCTCAACATCTCGGCGTATCTGTTCTCGCGCATCGACGACCCCACTGCTCTGCGCGCGGTGCTCCTCGAACGCGCGACGGCGGCGGGCCTCAGGGGGACGATCATCCTCGCCGAGGAGGGCATCAACATGTTCCTCGCGGGCGACGCCGACGCCGTGCGCGGGTTCGTCGACACCCTCCGCGCCGAGCCTCGCTTCGCCGGCCTCTCGACGAAGGAGAGCTGGTCGGCCGACCAGCCGTTCCGCAAGATGCTCGTGAAGGTCAAGCGCGAGATCATCCGCATGGACCACCCGACGATCCGGCCCGAGGGCGCGCGCGCACCCGCCGTCGCGCCGGCGACCCTGCGGCGCTGGCTCGATCAGGGCCACGACGACGACGGTCGCGCGGTCGTCATGCTCGACACGCGCAACGCGTTCGAGGTCGACCACGGCACGTTCGCCGGTGCCGTCGATTGGCGCATCGAGAAGTTCACGCAGTTCCCGGATGCCGCTGCCGCCCACCGCGACGAGCTCGCAGGCAAGACCGTGGTGAGCTTCTGCACCGGCGGAATCCGCTGCGAGAAGGCGGCGATCCACCTGCGCGACCTCGGCGTCGAGGCGCTGCAGCTCGACGGCGGCATCCTCGGCTGGTTCGAGCACGTCGGCGGCGACCACTACGACGGCGACTGCTTCGTGTTCGACGAGCGTCGCCTGCTCGACGCCGGGCTCAGCCCGCGCCCGGCCTGAACCCGGCGTGCGAGCGGGCCTGGACCCGGGCTGAACGCCGCCGGCGAGCGGCGCTGACGTAGGCTCGACGGGTGAGTTCCCGGGCCGTCGTCGTCGGAGCGCTGGCGCTGGATGCCGCGCTCGTCACCACGTTCGCGGCGATCGGCCGCGCGAGCCACGGTGAGGCGGCGCTCGACGGACTGTGGATCACGGCCTGGCCGTTCCTGGTCGGGATGCTCGTCGGCTGGGCCGTGACACGGGCATGGCGGATGCCGGCCGCGCCGCTTCGCACCGGCATCGGCGTGTGGGCGGCGGCCGTCGTGATCGGGATGCTGCTCCGCGCCCTCACCGGCCAGGGCACCGCCGTGGCCTTCATCATCGTCGCGACGATCACCCTCGGCGTCTTCCTCGTGGGATGGCGAGCCATCGCGGCGCTGGTCTCGCATCGCCGCGCGTCGCGCGCACCCTCCTGACCTTCCGCCCGGTGCGGGTCACCACCCGCTGCGGGTGGGTGTGTGGTCGTCTCGCGCGTCGCCCGGCATCGCCATCTCGGCGCGCATCCCGAGGAGGCGCACCGCGCGCTCGGGGTCGATCTTCGCGATGAGCCCCCGGGCTTCGGCGACCACGGCCTCGCGGTCATGCGTCTCCTTCACGCGGCGTGTGAACGTCTTCGTCGTGAACGGCGCGTAGCGCACCTTGAGGGCGAGGCCGACGACCGGTCGTGCTTCGGCCTCGACGTCGCCCAGCACCTGATCGAGCAGGGTCAGAGCGGCGTGCTCGATCTCGCTGCGCGCGGTCAGATCGTGCGCGAAGGTGGTCTCGCGGCTGTGGCCGCGCGCCACCCACGGGGTGTCGTCCACCATCGACGAACCGTCGCCGCGGCCGAGCTGCCGGTACCACGGCCCCATCCGCGGGCCGAACTCGGCGACGAGGGGAGCGTCGTCGGCCGCGGCGAGTTCGGCGACGGTCGCGATGCCGAGCGTCTTGAGTCGGGTCGAGACCTTCGACCCCACGCCCCACAGCTCCCGGGTCGGACGGGCACCCATCACCGCGAGCCAATTGTCGGCCGTGAGGCGGAACACGCCCTGCGGCTTGCCGAAGCCGGTCGCGACCTTCGCGCGCACCAGGGTGTCGCCGATGCCCACGCTGCAGTGGAGCCGGGTCTGCTGGAGGACGGACTGCTGGATGCCGCGCGCCTCGGCCTCCGGGTCGCTCGCGGTGAGACCGACGAACGCCTCGTCCCAGCCGAGCACCTGCACGACAGCTCCGGGCCAGGCGCGGAGCGTCGCCATGACGGCCTCAGACGCGGCGGTGTACGCCTCGGCGTCGACGGGGAGCAGCACCGCGTCGGGCACCTTCCGCAGGGCGACGCTGAGCGGCATGCCCGAGCCCGCGCCGAACGCGCGCGCCTCATACGACGCGGTCGAGACGACGGCGCGCTCGGTGCGGTCGCCGTGCCCGCCGACGATCAGCGGCAGCCCGGCGAGCTCGGGATGCCGCAGCACCTCGACGGCGGCGATGAACTGGTCGAGATCGACGTGCAGCACCCACGGATGCCGGTCTTCGCTCATGCGCCCAGTGTCTCGGATGGCGGCGCGAGCCGGAACCCACCGGGAACCCACCGGATGGGCAGAGAACCTGCGCGTGGGCAGCAGATCGCATGCCCACGCGCAGGTTTCGTGCTCATCGGAGAGTGGAAGGCGTCAGTCGAGACCGTTCGACGCCAGCCAGTCGGCCGCGATGTCGTCGGAGGACCGCTGGTCGACCGTCGACTCGACGTTCAGGGCGACGAGGCCCTCGGGAGTGAGGGCTGCGCTCACCGCGTTGATCACATCCGCGATCTCGTCGGCGACGTCGGTGCTCACCAGCGGCACGACGTTCGATGCGAGGAAGAGGCCCTCGGGGTCCTCGAGCGTGACGAGGTTCTGGGTCTCGATCAGGGGATCGGCGCTGTACACGTTGGCGATCTGGATGTTGCCCGCGACGAGCTCGTCGACGGTGGTGTCGCCGGTCGCCTCGAAGCCGACGGTGACGCCGTAGACGTCCTCGAGCCCGGTCGGGCCGTACGGGCGCTCTTCGAGCTCGGGTGCGCCGCCGAGCACGAGACCCTCGATGCCGGCGAGGTCGCCGATCGCGGTGAGGGAGTTCTCCTCGGCGAAGTCGGCGGTGACGTTGTACGAGTCCTGGTCGGTGGCGGGCGACTGGTCGAGCACCGTCAGACCGTCGGGCAGCGCCTCCTGCAGCGCGGCGTACACGTCGTCGCTCGTGGTGGCGGTGGTCGCGGGATCGAAGGACTGCAGCAGGTTGCCGGTGTACTCAGGGAAGAGGTCGATCGATCCGTCCTCGAGCGACGGCAGGTACGCATCGCGCTGGCCGATGTTGAAGTTGCGCTCGACCTCGAACCCGGCGCCCTCGAGAGCCTGGGCGTAGATCTCGGCGATGATCTCGTTCGAGTAGTACGCCTGCGAGCCGATGACGATGGTCGACGAGCCGCCGTCGCCGCCGTCGCCGGTGTCGCCGCCGATCGGGTCGCTCGAGGCGCATCCGGCGAGGGCGAGGGCCGCGACGCCGAGTGCGGCGATCGCGGTGGTCATGCGCATTCGTGAGATGGACATGGGGCCTCCTGGTGTGGTGTGGGGTCGAGGATCAGGCTGGTGCGGGCTCGCGTTCGGCGGCGGGTGCGGCGCTGCCGGAGTGCGCGGGCTCGGTGAGCGTGCGCGGGCTTCCGTCGAAGGGTGACGGGTCGAAGCGTCGGCTGACGCCCCGCGGCACGACGGCGCGCTGCAGCAGCGCGAACAGGCCGTCGAGGATGAGTGCGAGCGCGACGACGAGGATCGATGCGCCGAGGATCTGGTCGAAGCGACGCAGCGGGATGCCCTGCAGGATGTAGTAGCCGAGCCCGCCGAGGCCGACGTAGGCGGCGATCGTGACCGTCGCGACGACCTGGAGCGTCGCCGAGCGCAGGCCGCCGATGAGGAGCGGCAGGCCGAGCGGCACCTCGATGCGCCAGAACACCTGCCATGGGGTCATCCCCATGGCGCGGCCCGCATCGATCACGTGACGGTCGATCGCCTCCACCCCCGAGTAGGCGCCGGCGAGGATCGAGGGGATCGCGAGCAGCACGAACACGATCACCGCGGCCTCGGTCTTGTGCACGACGCCGAGGATGAGCACGAGGAGCACGATGAGGCCGAACGACGGGACGGCGCGAGCCGCGCCCGACAGCGCCACGGCGAACTCGCGCCCGCGGCCGGTGTGGCCGATGGCCCAGCCGGCGGGGATCGCGATCAGCGCGGCGATCGCCACCGAGGCGAAGGTGAACGCGAGGTGCTGGGCGATGGCCTCCGGGAGGGGAAGCGACCCGGTGAGGCGCTCGGGAGAGAAGATCCACGCGAACGCGTCGATGATCGGGTTCATGCCGCTGCCCCCACGGTCTTCGCCGCCGGAGCGGGGCCGGTGGTCGCACGGGTCCACGGCATGAGCACGCGGCCGAGCAGCACGAGGAAGAGATCGATGACGAGTGCGACGACGACCACGGCGACGACGCCGGCGAGCACCTCGGGGATGATGCGTCGCTGCGAGCCGTTGGTGAAGAGGTACCCGAGGTTCTCGACGCCGATGAGGATGCCGACGGTCGCGAGCGAGATCGTCGAGACGGCCGCCACCCGCAGACCCGCGAGGGTGACGGGGCCCGAGAGCGGGAACTCCACGCGCCAGAACCTCTTCCACGCCCCGAAGCCGACCGCGGCCGCCGCCTGACGGACGGCGGGATCCGTCGACGCGAGGGCGTCGGTGACCGCGCGCGTCATGATCGCGACGGCGTAGATCGTGAGCGCGATGATCAGGTTGGTCTCCGACAGCAGCGGCACGCCGAAGAGGGTGGTGATGAGCGGGAACAGCCCGAGCGAGGGGATCGTGTAGAGCAGGCCGACCGTGGTGAGCATGGGGCCGCGCAGCCCCGTGTACCGGAACGCGAGCCAGCCGAGGGGGATCGCGAGGGCGAAGCCGAGGACGATCGCGATGAGGCTCTGCCGCAGGTGGGCGACCGTGAGCGCCCCGATCAGATCGAGGTTGTCGAGCACCCAGGTCACGTGCCGGCCCCTCTCACGCTGTGCCCGCCTCGACGGCCTCCCCGACGAGCACACCCTGCGTGCGCCCCTGCGCGTCGACGAGGACGGTGCCGCGCGGCGTGTGCTTGAGCGAGAGCGCCCGGGCCCCGCGCTCGGCGCCGATGAAGTCGGCGACGAAGTCGTCGGCGGGGTTCTCCATGATCTCGCTCGGGCTGCCGACCTGCGCGATCTGCGCGCCCGGGCGCAGGATCACCACCTGGTCGCCGAGCAGGAACGCCTCGTCGATGTCGTGGGTCACGAAGACGACGGTCTTGTCGAGGTCGCGCTGCAGGCGGATCGTCTCGGCCTGCAGTTCGCGGCGCACGATCGGGTCGACGGCGCCGAAGGGCTCGTCCATGAGGAGGATCGCCGAGTCGGCGGCGAGGCCGCGGGCGACGCCGACGCGCTGCTGCTGCCCGCCGGAGAGCTGGCTCGGGTAGCGCGACGCGAGGGAGCGGTCGAGGCCGACGAGGTCGAGCAGCTCCAGCGCCCGCTCGCGGGCGGCAGCCTTCGGCGCGCCTTTCAGGATCGGCACCGTCGCGACGTTGTCGATCACGCTGAAGTGCGGCATGAGTCCGGCGCTCTGCAGCACGTAGCCGATGCCGCGGCGCAGCTGCACCGCATCCTTGCTGGCGATGTCTTCGCCGTCGATCGTGATGCGCCCGGCGGTGGGTTCGACCAGGCGGTTGATCATGCGCAGGAGGGTGGTCTTGCCGCATCCCGACGATCCGACGAACACCGTCGTCTTGCCGGCGGGGATCGTGATCGAGAAGTCGTCGACGGCCACGGTTCCGTCAGGGAACCGCTTGGTCACAGCCTCGAACTCGATCGACATGGTCGTACCTCCTCGGGGTAACCAGCCAACCACACCCCGCGGACACCGGGGCGGGGCTCGGAGATTCCGTCCGCGCGCGGTAAGGTATGCGGCCGCGGCGCGCAAGGGCTCGACGCGCCGGACGCCGCACATCTAGCGTTGCCCCATGACCGCACGCGAATACGACCTCATCGTCATCGGCGCCGGCCCCGTGGGCGAGAACGTCGCCGACCGGGCTCGGGCGGGAGGCCTCTCGGTCGCGATCGTCGAGAGCGAACTCGTCGGCGGCGAGTGCTCGTTCTGGGCGTGCATCCCGTCGAAGGCCCTGCTGCGACCGGGGGCCGCGGTGCGCGCAGCCCGCGCCGTCGACGGGGCGAAGCAGGCGGTGACGGGCGATCTCGACGTCGCAGCCGTCCTCCGGCGGCGCGACACGTTCGTGCACGAGTGGGACGACACGTCGCAGGTCGACTGGCTGATCGACATCGGCGCCGATCTGGTGCGCGGCCACGGCCGCATCACCGGGGAGCGCGCGGTCGAGGTGACCGGCGCGGACGGGTCCGTCACCAGCCTCGTGGCGCTGCACGCGGTCGCCGTCTGCACCGGCTCGGCGGCGCTCCTCCCCGACATCCCGGGGCTCGCGGATGCCGCTGCGTGGACGAGCCGCGAGGCGACGGGCGCCCGCGAGATCCCGCCGTCGCTCGCGATCATCGGCGGGGGAGTGGTCGCCTGCGAGATGGCGACCGCGTTCTCCGACCTCGGAGCATCCGTCACCGTCCTCGCCCGATCCGGTCTGCTCGGCGGCTTGGAGCCGTTCGCCGGCGACCTGGTCACCGCAGCCCTCCGCGAGCGCGGCGTGGACGTCCGCACCGGGGTGTCGCCCGCCGAGGTGCGCCGCGACGGAGCCGGCGACGTCGTCCTCACCCTCGACGACGGCAGCGAGGTCCGTGCGGCAGAGGTGCTCGTGGCGACCGGGCGCGTTCCGCGCACCGGCGATCTCGGGCTCGACAGCATCGACATCGCGCCCGGGACCTGGCTCGACGTCGACGACACCCTGCGCGTGCGCGGCACCGACTGGCTCTACGCCGTCGGCGACAGCAACCACCGGGCGCTGCTGACACACCAGGGCAAGTACCAGGCGCGCGCCGCGGGAGACGTGATCGCCGCGCGCGCGAACGGAACGGCGACGGATGCCGCGCCCTGGGGTGCTCACGCCGCCACGGCGGACCACGACGCGGTGCCGCAGGTGGTGTTCACCGATCCGGAGGTCGCCGCCGTGGGGCTCACAGCGGATCGCGCGCGGGAGCGTGGGCTCGAGGTGCGGGTGGTCGACTACGACCTGGGCGCGGTGTCGGGGGCGAGCGAGTACGCCGACGACTACCGAGGCGGCGCGCGGATGGTGGTCGACGAGAGCCGCGGCGTGCTCGTCGGGGCGACCCTCGTCGGGCCGGATGTGGCCGAGCTGCTTCACGCGGCGACCGTCGCGATCGTCGGCGAGGTGCCGATCGGGCGGCTGTGGCATGCGGTGCCGGCGTACCCGACGATCAGCGAGGTGTGGCTCCGGCTGCTCGAGGCGTACGGGCGTCCGACCCCGTCGTGAACCTGGGCGGGATCAGCCTCCTGCCAGGTGGGTCTGCGAGAATGACAGGTCGCCTCGCCGCCGCGCGGCGCGGCATCCGCCCGTCATCCGCCCCACTTCTGGAGGACCATGTCTCCCGCAGCCCTCGCCCGCACCGTCGACCACACGCTGCTCAAGCCCGAGGCCACCACGGCGGACATCGACGCGGCCATCGCCGAGGCTGCGTCGCTCGGCGCCTACAGCGTGTGCGTCTCGCCCTCCGCGCTCCCCGTCGAGGTTCCGTCCGGGCTCAAGCTCACGGTCGTGTGCGGGTTCCCCAGCGGCAAGCACCAGCCGGAGGCGAAGGCTGCCGAGGCGCGCATCGCCGTCGCGCAGGGAGCGGACGAGATCGACATGGTGATCGACCTCGGCGCAGCCCGCGAGGGCCGGTACGACGACGTCGAGGCCGACATCCGCGCCGTGCGCGAGGCCGCGCCGCAGCCGATCGTGCTCAAGGTCATCATCGAGTCGGCTGCGCTCTCCGACGAGGCGATCGTCGGCGCGTGCCGGGCGGCCGAGGCTGCCGGGGCCGACTTCGTCAAGACCTCGACCGGATTCCACCCCGCGGGCGGTGCATCCGTCCACGCGGTCGCGCTCATGAAGCAGACCGTCGGCGACCGCCTCGAGGTGAAGGCCTCGGGCGGCATCCGCTCGCTCGCCGACGCCGAGGCGATGCTCGGAGCCGGCGCGACCCGCCTCGGCCTGTCGGCCACCCGCGCCATCCTCGACGATCAGGTGGCGCAGGGCTCGTACTGACCCGACGGCGAATGCACGGATGCCGCGGCCCTCGGGTCGCGGCATCCGTCGTCTCGTGAGTTCGCGGCGCTGCGTCAGCGCCCCGGCGGGTCAGGCCGTCGCGTCGGCCCGCTTGGGCAGCACCCATCCCGCGCGCGGGAAGTGGCAGGTGTAGCCGTTCGGGATGCGGATCAGGTAGTCCTGATGCTCGGGCTCGGCCTCCCAGAACGGGCCGGCCGGCTCGATCGTGGTGACGGCCCGGCCCGGCCACAGGCCTGAGGCGTCGACGTCGGCGATCGTGTCGCGCGCGACCTGCTCCTGCTCCGACGAGAGCGGGAAGATCGTCGAGCGGTAGCTCGAGCCGATGTCGTTGCCCTGACGGTTCAGGGTCGACGGGTCGTGGATCTGGAAGAAGAACGCGAGGATGTCGCGGTACGTGGTCTTCGCGGGGTCGAAGACGATCTCGACCGCCTCGGCGTGGCCGGGGTGGTTGCGATAGGTCGCGTGCGCGTTCTCGCCGCCGGTGTAGCCGACGCGCGTGCCGAGCACGCCGGGCTGGCGGCGGATGAGGTCTTCCATGCCCCAGAAGCAGCCGCCGGCGAGCACTGCCGTCTCGCTGCCGGGGGTCTGGGTGATGCTGCCGGTGTCGGCGGGTCCGCTGGTCATGTCGGTGTCCTTCGCTGTCTCGAGAATTATCCCAGGGTGACGGCTGAGGCGCAGGCCCTACCGTCATCCAGGGTCAACGCCCGGGGAGCCCGATTCGGTCCCGCCAAACTGGGAGCGGGCCGTGAATCGCGACGGATGCGGCGCCCGACCGTCATCGATAGCGTGGCCCCGGGCGAATGGAGCAGCGATGGACAAGGTCGATCTGAAGGCGGTCATCCCCGCCTACCGCGCACAGCGGGGTCGGTTCGAGATCGTCCAGGTGCCGCCGCTGCGCTACCTCATGATCGAGGGCGCCGGTGACCCGAACACCGCGGCTGCGTACTCGGAGGCGGTCTCGGCGCTCTATTCGGTCGCGTACAAGCTGAAGTTCCGCAGCAAGCGCGAGCTCGGGCGCGACTACGTCGTGATGCCGCTCGAGGCGCTGTGGTGGGCTGACGACATGGACGCGTTCACGGCGGCACGCGACAAGGGCCGATGGCAGTGGACGCTGCTCAATCTCGTGCCCGACTGGATCGACGCGGATCTGGTCGCCGAGACGCAGGACGCCGTCGCCCGCGCGAAGGATGCGTCGCCCGCGGTCGTCCGGCTGCGGCTGGAGGAACTCGCGGAGGGCCGCTGTGTGCAGACCCTCCACGTCGGCTCGTACGACGACGAGGCCCCGGTGCTCGCCGCGATGCACGGCGAATTCATCCCGGCAGCCGGGCTGCAGATGACGGGCCGGCACCATGAGGTGTACCTGAACGACCCCAGACGCACCGAGCCCGACAGGCTGCGCACGATTCTGCGTCAGCCTGTCGGGCCCGTGATGTAGGTGTGGGCACCCGGCCTCGGCCGGGTGCGGCGGGGTCAGTACCAGCCGGTCGACTGCGAGTGGCCCCATGCGCCGCACGGCGTGCCGTAGCGACCCTGGATGTAGCCGAGGCCCCAGCTGATCTGCGTGGCGGCGTTGGTCTGCCAGTCGGCGCCGGCCGAGCCCATCTTGCTGCCGGGGAGGGCCTGCGGGATGCCGTAGGCGCCGCTGCCGGCGTTGTACGCCGACACGTTCCAGCCCGACTCCTTGTTCCACAGCGACACGAGGCAGGAGAACTGGTCGCCGCCCCAGCCGTAGCTCGCGAGCATGCCCTTGGCGATCGACTGCGCCTCGGCGGCGCTGGTGCCGGCCGCGGCGTACGCGGGGCGCGGTGCACTGGTGGCCGTCGACGACCCCGAGGAGCTCGATGCGGCGGCGGCTTCCTGCGCGGCCTTCTCAGCGGCGGCCTTCTCAGCGGCCTCGCGTGCGGCCTTCTCGGCGGCGGCCTTCTTGGCAGCCTCCTCCTCGGCCTTGCGCTTCTTCGCGGCGTCGAGCGCGGTGCGCAGTTCGGCGACCTCGCCGTCGACCGCGGCGACGCCGGCGGTGACCTCGTCGGTCAGGCTGGGGACGAGCGGGGCGGGCAGGTCGAGCCCGTTGGTCAGGCGTGTCGCCGCGGCGGCGAGGACCGTGGTGTCGACGTCGGTGTCGTCGGTGCCGATGTCGAGTCCGGCCGATTCGATGTCGGCCTCGATCGCCGCCGCCGCCTCGACCGACGCCGTGGCCGCGTCGAGGGCGTCGTGCGCCGACGTCGAGATCGGGTCGGTCGCGTCGTCGGTCACGATGGCGGTCGGTGCGGCCGTGGTGAACGACGCGAGCGCGAAGTCGCCCAGTCCGGTCGACGCCTCGGCAGCCGACAGGGGCGACGGCACGGCGGCGCCGGCGGTCGCGAGGACGCCGACGGCGAGTGCCGAGAGGACGACGGTGGTGCGGCGTCCGGCGCGGGCGCGGGCGCGGCGGGCGCGACGATCAAGGGCAGCAGCAGAGGTGGATCGCATGAAGAGAAAACCGGTTCCGTATCGGGTGTACGCGCCTTCGGGTGGCGCTCGTGCACCCGTTCGGGCGGCACAAGGCCCCGAGTCTGCCCACCTCGTCTGGACGGTTCCGGTGCGTTACCTGAACGTTACATGTGAGCGGGGCGCGTGAAAATGCCTGATCACGCGCCCCGCTGTTCGGTCTCTCCGACCCGTTCTCAGGCTCCCGAGGAGCCTCCGGCACCCGTTCCGGCGGCCTTCGCGGCCGTCGCTGCGGCCCGCTGCTCGGCCTCGAGGCGCTCGGCCTCCTCGCCGCCGATCGCCTCGCCGCGCGCGACTAGTCCGGCCACGTCCGACAGGGGGATCTCCTTGAGGAACAGCGACAGGATGAACGCCACGGCCATGAACGGCACCAGGTACCAGAACACCGGCGCGAGGGCATCGGCGTACGCCGTCACGATCGCGTCGCGCACCGGTCCGGGCAGGTCGTTGAGGGCTGCGGGATCGATCGTCGCGGCCGCGCCCGCGGCCTGATCGGGCGAGGCGCCAGCATCGGTGAACGCGGCGAGAAGATTCTCGGTGAGGCGGCTGGTGAAGATCGCGCCGAACACCGCGATGCCGAGCGCCGCACCGGCTTCGCGGAAGTAGTTGTTCGAGCTCGTCGCCGTGCCGACCTGCGTGGCGGGCACCGAGTTCTGGGCCACCAGCACGACGACCTGCATCACGAGGCCGAGGCCGGCGCCGAAGAAGAACAGGTACACGCAGATGAGCCAGATCGGCGTCTCCGCGGTGAGTGTCGTCATCACGGCCATGGTCGCGCCGGTGATGAGCGTGCCGAGGGCCGGGAAGATGCGGTAGCGCCCGGTCTTGGTGATGAGAAGTCCCGAGACGATCGAGGTGCCCATGAGGCCCACCATCATGGGGAGCATCAGCAGACCGGATGCCGCGGCCGAGGTGCCCGACGACATCTGCAGGAACGTCGGCACGAAGCCGATGGCGGCGAACATGCCGATACCGATGACGAAGCCGATGAGCGTCGTGTTGACGAACACCGGGTTCTTGAAGAGCGACAGCGGCATCACCGGGTCGGCCGCACGCGACTCGGTGAAGACGAACAGGGCGATCGCCGCGAGCAGCCCGGCGCCCCAGGCCCACGTGACGGGGTCGTCCCAGCCGTGGTCGCGGTCGCCGCCGAAGTCGGTGAAGAAGATGAGGCACGTGGTCGCGGCCGACAGGAACAGCACGCCCAGCCAGTCGATCGGCTGCGTGGCCTTCTTGCTCGGCAGCTTCAGCGCGAACAGGGCGATGAGGAAGGCGATGATGCCGACCGGGATGTTGATGTAGAACGCCCACTGCCAGGTGAGGTGGTCGACGAAGTAGCCGCCGAGGAGGGGGCCGGCGACCGCCGACAGGCCGAAGATCGCGCCCAGGGGGCCGAGGTACTTGCCGCGCTCGGACGCGGGCACGATGTCGGCGATGATCGCCTGGGAGAGGATCATGAGTCCGCCGCCGCCGAGGCCCTGCATCGCGCGGAAGATGACGAACATCCAGAAGTCGCCGGCGAACGCGCATCCCACCGAGGCGAGCGTGAAGATCGCGATCGCGATCAGGAAGAGGTTGCGCCGTCCGAGCACGTCGCCGAACTTGCCGTAGATGGGCATGACGATCGTGGTCGCGAGGATGTACGCGCTCGTGATCCAGACCTGATGCTCGACGCCGCCGAGCTCGCCGACGAGGGTCGGCATCGCGGTGGAGACGATCGTCTGGTCGAGGCTCGACAGGAGCATGCCCGCGATCAGGGCGGAGAAGATGATCCAGATGCGTCGCTGCGTCAGCAGCATCGGACCGTCGCCGGAGGCGACGGTCGGGGTGGGGGCGGTGGCTGTCATCGGGTGCTTTCGGTGTCGTTCGGGGTCTGCGATGAGAAGAGGGCGTGGGCCGCGGCGATCTGGCGGTCGAGCGCCGCGGCGAAGGTCGTGGGGGAGTCGGGATCGAGCGAGGCCGGAACGGCGATGCGCGCGAGGTGGCCGACGATCTGCACTGCGGCGACGACGCGCGGGTCGTCAGCAGGAAGACCTTCGCGACGTGCGACGAGGGCGAAGTCCTTCACCTCGTCTGCGCGATGGCGGTCGATCATGTGGGTGACCAGGCGCGGCTCGCGCTCCGCGGCGGCCATGAGCTCGGCTGCATCCGTGTGATCGAACTCGAAGGACGTCCACCGGGCCTCGGTGAGCGCCGCGTAGTCGGAGACGAGGTTCGCCGAGAGCTCCCCGGGTGCGGTCTTCGGCCTCATCGCGACGAAGAACTCGTCGATCTCGGTCGTGTCGTGGTGCAGGGCGAAGCCGAGGACGGCGTCTTCCTTCGATGCGAAGTAGTTGAAGAAGGTGCGCCGCGAGATGCCTGCTTCGTCGCAGAGCTCCTCGACGGTGAAGCCGGTGAGTCCCGACGCCGCCGTCGCGCGGCGCGCGAGCGATACGAGGGTGCGGGTCGTCTCGGCGCGGCGGCGGTCGCGGACGCCGGTTGCACTTTCGATCACGGAGTGCATTATTGCACTATCTGCGCGATAGTGCAGAACGCGATCAGGCTGCCGGGCCGAGCCCGCCGCTCAGGCGGTCGTGGAAGGCAGCGGTGCCCGGGTTCATGCCGACGAAGTCGACGGTCGTTCCGCGTGCGGCGTACTTGGTGACGATCGCGTCGAGCGCGGCGACGGTCGAGGCATCCCACACGTGCGAACCCGTCATGTCGATGACCACCCGCGCCGGGTCGGCCGCGTAGTCGAACTGCGTCGTCAGATCGTTGCTCGACGCGAAGAACAGCTCGCCCTGCACCCGGTAGCGCGCGGTGTCGCCGTCGACGGTGCGCGTCACCGACGTGAAGTGCGCGACGCGGCGGGCGAAGAGCACCATCGCGGCGAGGACGCCGGCGATCACGCCGACCGCCAGGTTGTGCGTCCACACCGTGACCACGACGGTCAGCACCATCACGAGCGTCTCGCTGCGCGGCATCCGCCGGAGCGTCGACGGACGGATGCTGTGCCAGTCGAACGTCGAGAACGACACGAGGACCATCACCGCGACGAGCGCCGCCATCGGGATGAGTGCGACGACGTCGCCGAGCACGACGACGAGGACAAGCACCCAGACGCCGGCGAGGAACGTGGAGATGCGGGTGCGGGCGCGAGCGGTCTTCACGTTGATCATCGTCTGGCCGATCATCGCGCAGCCGCCGGTGCCGCCGAAGAAGCCGGAGACGATGTTCGCGACGCCCAGGCCCCAGGCCTCCCGGGTCTTGCGCGAGTGCGTGTCGGTGATGTCGTCGACGAGCTTGGCGGTCATGAGCGACTCGAGCAGGCCGACGAGGGCCACGGCGAACGCGGTCGGGGCGATGATCTGCAGCGTCTCCCACGTGAGAGGCACCGACGGGATGAGCAGCTCCGGCAGGCTCCGCGGCAGCTCGCCCTGGTCGCCGACGTTCGGGGCGTCGATGCCGAACAGCACGACCGCCGCCGTGAGCAGCACGATCGCCACGAGCGGCGAGGGGATCGCCCGGGTGATCTTCGGCCAGACGACGAGGATGCCGAGACCTGCGGCCACGAGCACGTACACCGCCCACGGCACGTCGATGAGCTGCGGCAGCTGCGAGACGAAGATGAGGATGGCGAGGGCGTTGACGAACCCGACCATGACGCTGCGCGGGATGAACCGCATGAGCTTCGCGACGCCGAGGACGGCCAGGAGAACCTGGATGAGTCCCGCGAGCACGACGGTGACGATGAGGTACTCGCTGCCGTGCTCGTGCACGAGCGGGGCGATCACGAGTGCGACCGCGCCGGCTGCGGCGGTGATCATCGCGGGACGGCCGCCGGTGAAGGCGATGACCACCGCGAGCACGAACGACGAGAAGAGGCCGACGCGCGGATCGACCCCCGCGACCACCGAGAAGGCGATCGCCTCGGGGATGAGGGCAAGTGCGACGACGAGCCCGGCGAGCACTTCGCGGGTGAGCAGGCGGGGGCTTCGCAGCGCCTGCAGAACGGTCGGCTCGCTGCGGTAGCGCGAAGCGCGATCGGGGGATGGGGCGACGGCTGTCATGGCGCTCCTCGATGTCGGCGGGTGGAGCGCGCCGGTGCGCCGCGCGATCGTGCGGATGCCGCTCCTGCGGCCTCGCCGATTCTACCGGCGAGGAGGCCGCGCCGGTCCGTCGGAGACGCGGCCGCCGGTGCGCCTCAGCGGAGCGCCTCGGCCTTCCCCCGCAGCACCTGCTGCTGGGCGGCGTTCGCGGTGAGGGCGGCGGCCGTGAGGAGTTCGGAGCGCGCCTCGTCGCGGCGCCCGAGCCGTGCCAGCAGCTCGCCCCGCACACTCGGCACGAGGTGCGATCCGCGGAGCGCCCCCGACGCCTCGAGCGCGTCGACGAGCGGGAGCGCGGCGGCCGGGCCGCTCGCCATCGACACGGCGACCGCATGGTTGAGCTCGACGACCGGGCTCGGGGCCACCCGGCCGAGCACCTCGTACAGCAGCACGATCTGGTCCCAGTCGGTGTCGGCGACGCTCGGCGCGATCGCGTGGCAGCCTGCGATGGCGGCCTGCAGGGCGTACGCGCCTCGGCCGGTCCGGCGTGCGGAGGCCGCGGCATCCGCTCTGCCGAGAAGGGCGACCGCACGCGCGATCTGCCCGTGGTCCCACCGAGACCGGTCCTGATCCGCCAGCAGCACCGGTTCGCCGGAGCGCGTCTCGCGTGCGGCGAAGCGGGAGCGCTGGAACTCCATCAGCGCGACGAGCGCGAGCGGCTCGGGTTCGCGGGGGAGGAGTCCCGACACGATGCGGCCGAGTCGCAGCGCCTCGTCGGCGAGGTCGGGGCGCACCCACCGGCCCCCGCCGGTCGCGGCGTACCCCTCCGTGAAGACGAGGTAGACGACGCCGAGCACGGCTCCCAGGCGCGACGGCCACTCCGACGGGTCGGGAGTCTCGAAGGGCACGTGGGCGGCGGTGAGGGACTTCTTGGCCCGCGTGATCCGCGCCTGCACCGTCGGGACGGTGGTCAGCAGCATCCGTGCGATCTCGTCGGTCGACAGGCCGGCGACGACCCGCAGCGTGAGGGCCACCTGCGACTCGCGCGACAGCGCCGGGTGGCAGGCGGTGAACACCAGGCGCAGCACGTCGTCGTCGATCGGCTCCCAGTCCTCGTCGGTCGCCTCGTCGAGGGTGTGGGCGATGGCCGCGTACCGATCGTCGAGGCGCTCGCGCCGGCGCCAGGCGTCGATCACGCGGCGCTTCGCGACCGCCGTGAGCCACGCACCCGGATTGGCGGGGATGCCGGCATCCGGCCACGACTGCAGCGCTTCGAGCACCGCCTCCTGGGCGACGTCCTCGGCGAGGCCGAGGTCGCCGGTCATCTTGGCGACGGATGCGGTGATCCGTCGTCCCTCGATGCGCCAGACGGCCTCGACCGTGCGCCGGGTGTCGCGGTCCGATGCGACGACTGCGTCCTGCTCTGCGTCCATCGCGTCGTCGACCGTGCGCCGGGTGTCGTCGATGCTCATTTTCGAAGGGTGCTCATGGTTGGAGACGTGCCCATGATCGGGCGGTGCTCAGGATGCGGCCTCGGCGGCGCGCCACTCCTTCTCCTTCTGGATGTACTCGTTGTCGGCGAAGTCGGCGAAGTCGCTCTCGTCGGTGACGCGGCGCACCTCGAGCTTGGCGCCGGGCCCGAGCGGGCAGCGCTTGGCCCACTCGAGGGCCTCCTCCGCGGTCGCGGTCTGCACGATCCAGAAGCCGTTGAACAGCTCGTGAACCTCGCCGTAGGGGCCGTCGCTGACGATCGGGGCTTCGCCCTCGAAGTCGACGACGTAGCCCGGTTCGGGTGCGAGACCGTCGCCCGCGACCAGCACGCCGGCGGTGATCATGGCCTCGTTGTACCGGCCCATCGCGTCGATGACGGCCTCGAAGTCCATCTCCTCGTAGCGGGACGCGCCCTCTGCCGTGGCCCGCATGATCAGCATGTGCTTCATCTCTTGCTCCCTGTTCGGCGGGGACTGTTTCGTCCCCTCTCACTATCGCGTCGAACGGCGCCCGACGGAATCGACATCGACGTGAAGATTCTTCTTCGGAACCTGGATGCCGGGTGTGAATAGGCGGCGGGGTCTTCCGCGCGACCGTCGTCAGCGATATATCGGTAAGTATCGCCCGGCGAAGGTCGAGCACCAGAGTGAGGAGTCGGAGCATGAACGGTCAGAACGACGACGGCCGCTTCGGGGCAGGTCACATCCCCGGAGCGAACTGGGGTGGACAGGGTCTGTGGGACGCGCTCGATCAGCTGCGGGAAGGATTCGAGCAGCGATTCGGCGGGGCGCCTGGTCCGGGCTTCGGCTCGCGAATGGGACGCGGTGACGTGCGCGCGGCGGTGCTCGCGCTCCTCGCCGAGCAGCCGATGCACGGCTACCAGATCATCCACGAGATCGAGCAGCGCAGCGGCGGCCTGTGGAAGCCGAGCCCCGGCTCGGTCTACCCGACGCTGCAGATGCTCTCTGATGAAGGCCTCATCTCCGCCGAGGAGTCGGGGGGCAAGAAGGTGTACTCGCTCACCGAGTCGGGACGCACCGAGGCCGAGGGGGCCGACCAGTCCGCGCCGTGGGAGTCGGCGGGCATGAAGGATGCCGCGCGCGCGACCGCGCTGCCCAAGGCCGGCGCCAAGCTGGCGCAGGCGGCCGCCACGGTCGGCCGCACCGGCACGAGCACCCAGGTGGCCGAGGCCGTCGCCGTGCTCGACGACGCGCGGCGCAAGCTGTACGCGATCCTCGCGCAGGAGTGACGGCCCCGGAGCGCCCCGGCGTCGGCATCATGGAGGCATGATGACCGGTGCCCGGGGCTCGCGCGCCCGCTACCGCCGCATCCTGCGGTTCGCCGGGCGGTACATGGTGCAGGCGTGGTGGTTCGAACTCGTGCTGCCGCGGGTGGGCCTGGCGTCCTTCGCCGCACGCGGTCGGACGGCGCGGTTCCAGCGGATCGCCCGCCGGTTCCACGGCCTCGCGATCGACCTCGGCGGGCTCATGATCAAGGTCGGGCAGTTCCTCTCGTCGCGCCTCGACGTGCTTCCCCCCGAGATCACCCGCGAGCTCGAAGGGCTTCAGGACGAGGTGCCCCCGGTGGAGTTCGCCGCGATCCGCGCGCTCGCCGAAGCGGAGCTCGGGATGCCGCTCGATCGGGCGTACGCCGCGTTCGATCCGGTGCCGGTCGCCGCGGCATCCCTCGGTCAGGCGCACCGGGCCCGGCTGGCCGACGCCGAGGCCGCCGACGCGGGCTTCGCCGACGTCGTCGTCAAGGTGCAGCGCCCGGGGATCGACGAGGTCGTCGCGGTCGACCTCGCGGCACTCCGCAAGGTCGCCGGGTGGCTCAACCGCGTCGGCGTGGTGCGCCAGCACGTCGACCTCCCCGAGCTCGTCGAGGAGTTCGCCGTCACGAGCGCGGAGGAGATCGACTACCTCCACGAGGCGGGCAGCGCCGAGCGCTTCCGCGAGACCTTCGCCGACGACGAGCGGGTCGCGGCGCCCGAGGTGGCGTGGGAGCGCACCACGGGGCGCGTGCTCACCTTGGAAGACGTCACGGCGATCAAGATCAACGACGTCGAGGGCCTGCGGGCCGCCGGCATCGATCCGTCGGAGGTGGCCGACCGCTTCGCATCCGTCATGTTCGACCAGCTGTTCGATCGGGGCTGGTTCCACGCCGATCCGCACCCGGGGAACATCTTCGTCACCCCGCACGACGACGGATCGTGGCACCTGACCTTCATCGACTTCGGGATGATGGGCGAGGTCCCTGATCGCCTCCGCACCGGGCTGCAGCGGGTCATCATCGCGGTCGCCTCGCGCGACGGCGCCCGGCTCATCGAGAGCATCCGCGACATCGGCGTGCTGCTGCCGAGCGCCGACACCGCCGAGCTCGAGCGCGCGATGACGGCCCTGTTCGCCCGGTTCGGCGGCATGGGGTTCGCCGAGTTGCAGAAGGTCGACGAGCGCGAGTTCCGCGACTTCGCGGCGCAGTTCGGCGACACGATGCGGGCGATGCCGTTCCAGCTGCCCGAGAACTTCCTGCTCATCGTGCGGGCGATCTCGCTCACCTCGGGCATGTGCAGTTCGCTCGATCCGCAGTTCAACGTCTGGGATGCCGTGGAGCCGTACGCGCAGCGCCTGCTGCGCGCCGAGAGCGGCAACGCCGTGCAGGCGTTCGCCCGTGAGGCGGTGGCCGTCGCCGGCATCACCGCTCGGCTGCCCCGACGTCTCGACGACCTCGTGACGCGCATCGAGGACGGACGCGTGGCCGTCGAGACACCGAAGCTGGATGCGCGCATGCGCGCGCTCGAGCGGATGGGTCGCCGAGCGGTCGCCGGGGTCGTGTTCGCCGGGATGCTCGTCGCCGGCGCCGTGCTGCACGTCGACGGCATCGTGTTCGGCGCGGTGCTGATGTGGCTGTCGACGGTGCCGGCGGCGTACGCGCTGCTGGCCGGGGTGGGGCGGCGCTGAGCCGGGCGCCGGGTCGCGGCATCCGTCCGTTCGCAGCGGGCGGTCAGTCGCCCCGCACATCGCGCACGAAGGCCTCCACGCTTGCACGCAGGGCGTCGATGCGGCGGTCGCGCGCCGCCTCGCGGTCGAACCCGGTGTAGGCGAGCGGCGGGAGCTTGCGCACGTTCTGCGAGCACTCGAAGTCCTCGCAGATGAGGGTGCCGACGGTGTCGCCGCGGCGGCCGGCGTCGCCCGCGCGCTTCGTGACGTACATCACGACGTCGTTCGGCAGGTGGATGTCGCTGCACCACGAGCACTGCGGACGCGTGCGGGGTCGTGCATCGGTGCGGCGCAGCAGCAGCGCGGCCGGTTCGCCGTCGATCGAGGCGACGAGGTACGCAACCTGCGGCAGCTTCGGGTCGCGCCAGCCGAGGTAGTCGAGGCGGTCCCAGTCCAGCGAGTCGAAGTCCGCCGGGAGGCTGAGGTTCTTGCGCTCGCTGCGCGAGGCGTTGATGAAGGAGGCGCGGATCTGGGTGTCGGTGAGAGGCTGCATGTCTGTCGGGTCTTCGGATCGGGGGGATGGCGAGTCTACGCCCCGTGGGGTGAGCGGGCGCTCTGGGGCGGATGCTGGGGGCGGGTGCCGTCCTCGGCCGGCGGACGCTAGCGTCGACCTCGAGCAGCCCGACTGATCGGAGGCATCCCCGTGACCCGTGTGATCGCGACCATGTCCATCTCCCTCGACGCCGTCGGCTCGGGGCACAACCAGACCGAGGAGCGCCCATTCGGCGACGTGGCGCCGGAAGACCTCCACCGCTGGATGTTCGACACCCCCGACGAGAGCCGGGCCGAGATCGACGCGATCGTGTCGGCGGGTGCGTACATCATGGGCCGGAACATGTTCGGTCCGGTCCGCGGGGAGTGGACGGGTGACTGGCGCGGCTGGTGGGGGCCGAACCCGCCGTACCACCGGCCGGTTTTCGTGCTGACGCACCACCCGCGGGAGTCGCTCGAGGTGGAGGGCGGCACGACGTTCCACTTCGTGACCGACGGCATCCACGCGGCACTCGAGAGGGCGAAGGATGCCGCGGGCGACGGCACCGTGCACATCGCCGGCGGCCCGACCACCGCCAACGCCTACCTGGCCGCGGGGCTCGTCGACGAACTCATGCTGCAGATCTCGCCGACCGTGATCGGGGGCGGACTGCGGCTCTTCGACGGTGTCGGGCCGTTGGAACTCGAGCAGATCTCGGTCCGTCCGGTATCGCTTGCCACCCACGTGCGGTACCGGGTGGTGCGGCCGGAGTGAGGGACTCTCGCGCGGTGCGGGCCTGGGGGGTGCGGGTCTCGCTTGCGTGGGGTAGACGAGGTCTGCGCGGTTTGAGTGAGCCGGGTCGAGCGACCGGGCCGGCCACGGTGTCGCGCCTGTGTGTCGGATGTCGGGCGTAGCCTGAGCGGATGCCGACAGCTGCCGATCCGACGTCCGCACGGGCACAGCTCTCGGCTCTGGTCGCGGCGGGTGCGGGGAGCGGCGCCGTCGGTCGCGACTGGCCCCTGCCGCGTGATGCCCGCCCTGCGGCGGTGCTGATGCTGTTCGGCGTGCTCGACGACCTGCCGAGCGATCGGGTCGGCGCCGCGCCCGTGTCGCGCGACCTCGACGTGCTCCTGCTCGCCCGCGCGTCGACGCTGCGCTCGCACGCGGGCCAGGTCGCGTTCCCAGGTGGGCGCATCGATCCCGGCGACGAGGATGCCGTCGCCGCGGCACTGCGCGAAGCCCGCGAGGAGACCGGCCTCGACCCCGCCGGTGTCGACGTGCTCGGAACCCTCGCCGCCGTGCCGTTGGACTACTCGCGGCACCTGGTCACCCCGGTCGTCGGCTGGTGGCGGCATCCGTCGCCTGTCGATGTCGTCGACGAGGCCGAGTCGTCGGCGGTGTTCCGTGCGCCGGTGGCGGACCTGCTCGATCCTTCGCGGCGCGGCGTGACGGTGCTCCGGCGGGGCGGCGACGAGTGGCGAGGGCCGGGGTTCCTGGTGCCGCATGCGACCGGCGCCCACCTGGTGTGGGGGTTCACCGCGATGCTGCTCGACGGCGTGTTCGACCGACTCGGCTGGACCGAGCCGTGGGACCGGGCGCGCGAGCTGCCGCTCGTCGGTCTCGGCGCGGTCGATCCCGAGGTGTGACGCGGGCCTGTGCGGGCCGGGCTCGGCGACGGGAGTGTCGAGGCGCGCGCACGCGGTTACGGTGTTCGGATGACGATGACGGTGCGGCCGGTCGAGCCGCGGGATGCCGAGGCCTGGGCCGAGCTGTACGCGGGGTATCGCCGGTTCTATCGGCTCGCCGAGGATGCGGGTGCTGTCGAGACGACGTGGCGCTGGGTGCGCGACGGCGAGCACGGCATGGTCGGACTCATCGCCGTCGATGGAGACGTACCGGTGGCTCTCGCCAACCTGCGCTGGTTCGCGCGCCCGTCGTCGGCGACTATGGCGCTGTATCTGGACGACCTGTTCACGGCGCCGGCGGCTCGAGGGAAGGGTGCCGGGGCTCTGCTGCTCGAGGCGGCTGCGGGTCTGGCAGCCGACGGCGGAGCGAGCGTCGTGCGATGGATCACGGCGGCCGACAATGCGACGGCGCGCTCGCTCTACGACAGCCACGCAGTGGCGACGCAGTGGGTCACCTACGACATGAAACCGAAGCCGCGGGGCTGAGGGCCGCTGAGTCGACGGCGGGGTCGACCAGGGGCGGGACCGGCCGCACCCGGATGAGAGTGAGTGTGGAAGGGTTCTGAGCATGGCTGATGATGCTGTGCCGCGCATCCCGTTCCGTCCCGTGCCGCGTGATTTCGCAGGCCATGCGATGCCGGCGACGGTGCCGCCCGGGCTGCGCCTCGAGCTGAGTCGCTCCCGTGTCGTGGACGGCAAGGAGGTCGAGCTCGAGGAGTGGATGTCGATGCTCACCCAGCGCTACGACGAATGCGTCGAGACGCTGCCGGCCGAGCGTGCGGTGTTCGAAGCGACGTTCAAGCACCGCGAAGCGGATGGTTCGCTCTGGATCTATCACCTGGCGTTGATGGGCGAAGACGGCGGCGGCTTGGACGAGTCGAATCCGGTCGACGCCGCGCATGCCGCCTACAGCCGTCGCGTCAAGGAACCCGGTTGGGAAGAGCTCGAGCCGATGTTCATGCTCACTCCGGCGCATCTGCGCGACGCCATGGAGCGGTGGGGTGGCTCTGGGCGGGTGGAGTAGTCGCGGGCTCGCGGGCCTGGCCGTCGGAGGCGGACGTGAGGTATGCACGACCGGCAGGGATGTCGGAGGTATGTTCTAAAGTCTGGGTATGGCAGACGTCGGCGAACCCACACCGGAACAGCAGGGTTCCGACCCGGGTGGTGACGACTGGGAGCGGTTCGCCGAGGACTGCCGACCCGACGCGCTCGATCTCGTCCGCGAGGTCGATGTGATGATGGCCGTCTACGCGGCGCAGCGCGCGGTGCGGGTGAATGCGATGCGACGCGAGGCTCTGGTCGACGCCGCGCACGACGGTCGCCGTCAGACCGACGTGGTCGAGCGGGCCGTGCGGCTCGAGATCGCGATGGCGCTGCGTGTCACCGAGTACGCAGCCGGGGCGCTGATCACCCGCGCCGAGGCTCTGGTGAATCGGTATCGGCCTGCGCTCGATGCCCTCTCCGAGGGGCGCATCACGGAGCGGCACTCCGACCTGCTGGTCGATGCCCTCGACGATGTCGAGCCGCAGTATCGATCGACGATCCTGCCCCGGGCGCTTGCGATCGCCGAGGCGGAGCCCGTCGGCCGGTTTCGTCGACTGCTCTCGAAGCTGATCGAGGCCGTGCGATACGAGTCGCTCGCGCAACGGCACGAAGCTGCCCTGGTGCAGCGACGGCTGGTGGTCGAGCCGGCGCCCGATGGCATGGCCTGGCTGGTGCTTCTCGCACCCGCCGTAGAGGTGCAGGCCGCCCACGGTCGGGTGACGCGCATGGCGAAGGTTCTCGCAGCTGCGGAGGGGGAGTCGCGGACGCTCGATCAGCTGCGTGCCGACATCGTCGGCGACCTGCTCGTGGACGGCGTGACCGGCGACCACCCGCGCGAGGCGTCGGGCGTTCGTGCGACGGTCTCCGTCACCGTTCCGGTGCTCTCGCTGCTCGAGGGCTGCGTGCGGATCGGCGGTGCGGCTGACGGCGACGGCGCGGCTGCGGCTGAAGCGGGCGCTGGTTCTGGTGCCGGTGCCGGTGCTGGATCGGGTGCTGGTGCCGGTGCTGGTGCTGGATCGGGTGCTGATGCCGGTGCTCGATCTGGTGCGGGCGCGGGCGATCCGAGCGGAGGCGGGGTGACGCCCGTTCCCACGTGGCACGAGCTGCCGATCGTCGAGGGCGTTGGCCCGATCCCGCTCGATCGGGCGCGGGAGCTGTGCGGAGGTGCGGAAGGCTGGATGCGGGTGCTCACGCATCCCGAGACGGGGGCTGTGCTGTCGGTCGGGCGAGAGCTCTATCGTCCGCCGCCCTCGTTGCGACGGCTGGTGCGGTGGCGAGCGGACCGATGCTTGGCTCCCGGGTGCTCGATCCCAGCGTCCCGGTGCGAGATCGACCACACGGTGGCCTGGGAGCACGGCGGCACGACATCGATCGACAATCTCGCTCCGCTGTGCCGCGGGCACCACATGGTCAAACATCACGGCGGCTGGTCGGTGCGCCAGGTCGGCGGTGCCGGCGAGCTCGAATGGACCTCACCTGCGGGGCGGGTGTACCGGGTGCAGCCCGAGCGCGCGATGCCCGTGTTCCGTCCGTCGGTCGAGCCGGCCCCGTTCTGACGTGCAGATGCGCTGCGCTCTCTGCCGCTGGGTCGCTGAGCGCCGCGCCGCCGTGGCGCCGTGCCGAGTCCGTGATGCGGCACCACCCTCAGTGCTGTGGCGCCGCCGCGCTCAATGCTGCTGCAGCACCGCCCAGGCGAGCAGGCTGTCGAGGCGCCGAACGTCTGCACCCTTCCCGAGCTTGATCTTGATGTGGCCGGCTTTCGTCCACAGCTCGATCTCGGAGTTCCAGTCGAGCTTGCCGGCGTTCTCCGACGACCACATCTCGATCGAGCGGTACGGCAGCGAATACACCTCGACCTTCTTCCCGGTGATGCCCTGGGCGTCGCGCACGATCAGCCGCTTGGTCGTGAAGGTGGCGGAGTCGCGGAACGTCTTGAACGACGCGACGGGCTGCTCGCCCTCCACGAGCAGCGGCGTCACATCGGTGGGAACGGGGATCTCCTGCTGGAGCGTCCAGGTCATGAGCAGTGCGGCTTCCATTCCGCGATCATGTCACTTCACTCGAGAACGACCAGTGTCGACGTCGCGCGCGTCATCGCGACGTATCGATCGACGGCGCCTTCGATCCCGTCGCCGAACCGTTCGGGCTCGACCAGCACGACGAGGTCGAACTCGAGCCCCTTCGCCGTCTCCGGAGTGAGCACACGCACACGTGACGAGTCGGCGACGTCGCTCCAGAAGCCGGCATCTGTCTTCGCCTCATCGAGAAGCGCAGCGGCGTCCTCGAGCACCCCGCCATCGACCGCCCCGCCATCGAGCACCCCACCATCGACCGTCCCGCAATTGAGCACCCCACCATCGACCGTCCCGCAATTGAGCACCCCGCCATCGGCAGCCAGGATCACGCACGCCACACCCTCGGCATGCGCGGCGAGCCACTCCTCGAGCACGTCCCGAAGCTCGCCGACCGTCCCGCGGCGCACCGCGATGCCGCTCGATCGGATCGAGGTGGGCACGTTCGCGTCGGGGATCGCCGCGCGGATGACCGGCTCCGCCTCGGCCATCACCTCCGCCGGCGTGCGGTAGTTCACCCGCAGTTCGGCCCGGCGAACCCGCGTGAATCCGACGCGGTCGAGGCGCTCCTCCCACGACTCGGTGAAGCCGTGGCGAGCCTGGGCGCGATCACCCACGATGGTGAAGCTCCGCGAGGGGCAGCGGGCGAGCAGCATCCGCCATTGCGCATCGGTGAGCTCCTGCGCCTCATCGACGATCACATGGGCGAACGGCCCGGCGAGCAGATCGGCATCGCGCGGTGTCAGCACAGCTTCGTCGACCAGGCTGTTGCGCAGGTCATCGCCGTCCATCCACTGCATCAGCTCGTCGCCGGCCTCCTTCAGCCGGTCGACGACCTGCGCCATGTACTCGCGTTCGGCGTCGAGCCGGGCCCGGCGCACGCGACGGTCGCGGGATGCCGCGGGGTCGCCCAGTCGCCGCCGCGCGGCATCGAGCAGCGGCAGGTCGGCGAGCGTCCACGCCGACCCCGCCGGGCGCTGCAGCGCCGCGACCTCGTCGGGGCTCAGCCACGGCGCGCACCGCCGCAGGTACGCCGGCACCGTCCAGAGGTCGGCCACGAGAACGGATGCCTCCACCAGCGGCCACGCACGCGTGAACGCGCGGCCGAGCTCCTCGTTCTGCACCAGGGCCCGGCGCAGCAGATGCGGGGCGACTGCGTCGGGGTCGACCTGATCGGCGAGGATGTCGAGCAGGCTCTCCCACACCTGATCGCGCGCATCGTTGTGGGGGAGCCCGGGCTCGGCCGACGCGAAGGACTCCGCCCAGTCCGTCGCGGTCACGAGCAGGTCCATCCACGGCGTCGCCACGACGAGATCGCGGGTCGGCGGCTCCTCGTACAGGCGCACCGCCGGCTCGATCGCGTCGACCAGCCGCGCATCCGCCTTCAGCCGCGCGATGCGCGGGTCGCCCTCCGGCGCGGCATCCGCTCCCTCGCGCACCAGGTCGCGCAGCGTGCAGGTCTGCACGCTGTCCTCGCCGAGCGCGGGCAGCACGTCGGCCACGAAGGCGAGGTACGGCTCGTGCGGCCCGACGACGAGCACGCCGCCGTGCCCTTCACCGAGCCGCGCATCGGCGTGGAGGAGATACGCGGCGCGATGCAGCGCGACCACTGTCTTGCCCGTTCCGGGACCCCCGTCGACGACCAGGGCGCCCGCCGAGTCCGCTCGGATGATCGCATCCTGATCCGCCTGGATCGTGCTCAGCACGTCGCGCATCCGGGGCGAACGGCTCGTGCCGAGGCTCGCGATGAACGCGGACTCGTCGTCGAGCGCCGTGCCCGAGGCGGCTGCCTCCGCGGTGAACGCCTCATCCCAGTAATCGCGGACGCGTCCGCCGCCCCACCGGTAGCGCCGGCGTGAGGCGAGGCCGCGCGGGTCGGCGAACGTCGCGGCGAAGTACGGCTCGGCGGCGGGGGCGCGCCAGTCCACGAGCAGGCGCCGGCCATCGGCATCCGACAGTCCGAACCGGCCGATGTAGGTCGGGGGCGACCCGTCGGCGGGAACCACGCGGCCGAGGCACGCATCGAGTCCGAACCGGCGCAGCGCCCGGATCCGCGCCGTGAGACGGTGCACCTCGAGGTCACGATCGAGGGCGAGCTGCCCACCGCGCGCCGGGGCGAGGCGCGTGACCTCCAGGCGTGCAGTCAGGTCGGCGAGCTGGGTGCGCAGCGCGACGTCGATCGCGGCGAAGTGCTCGACGTCGGCGGCGATCAGGGCGCGGTCGGCCTTCGCCGACAGGTTCGGGGGCAGGTCGAAGACGGGGGTCTCGGTCACGTGGTCCTTCTGTTCCGTCGGCCGGATCTTCCGGCCGACCTGCGATTCTGCCCCAGCAGGGGGCCCTTGCGGCAAGCCCCCCTCCTGCGCGGATAATGGAAAGGGAAGGAACACCGTCGACACCTACAAGCGCACACCGTTCCGCAGCCGCATCGATCGGATGATGGCCTGGCTCGCCCGCCGGGGCATCACGCCCGGCGGCGTCGCATCGCTCACCGTCGTGGGTCGCACGAGCGGCGAGCCGCGCACCGTTCCCGTCACGCCCATCGCGGTCGACGGCATCGACTACCTCGTCGCGCCGTATGGGCCGGTCGCCTGGGTGCACAACCTCCGGGCAGCACGTGTCGCGACGCTTCAGCAGGGTCGCCGCATGCAGCGCATCGAGGCGCGAGAGGTGACGGATGCCGCGACCGCGGCACGCGTGCTCCAGCGGTATGTGCAGAAGACGCCGGTCGTCCGTCCGGTCGTCGCCGCGGGGCCGGAGGAGCCGCTCGAGGCTTTCGAGGCCATCGTGGCGGAGCATCCGGTGTTCGCGTACGACGTCTCCGCCTGACGCACGCGTTTCGCGGAAGCCATTCCGTATCAGCGCGATCCGCGCCATGCTCTGAGGGGGAGGCGGCGCGCGCGCCGCGGGGAAGAGACGACACATCCTGGGGGATGCCATGACGTCACAGCCGAGCCTGCACGATTTCGACGACCGAACAGCCCTCGTCACCGGAGCCAGCAGCGGGGTGGGCCTGGAGATCGCGCGCGCCCTCGCGGCGGCGGGCGCCCGCGTCATCATGCCGGTCCGCTCCCGCGCTCGCGGTGACGCGGCGATCGCGCGGATCCGGGAGACGGTGCCGGATGCCGCCGTGGAGCTGCGCGATCTCGACCTGACGCGACTCGAATCGGTCGCCGCGGTCGCCGAGGAGCTGATCGCCGAAGAGGATCCGATCGACCTGCTCGTGCTCAACGCCGGCATCGTGCTCCTCGGCGATCCGGTGCGCCACGTCACACCCGACGGGTTCGAGGCCCACTTCCAGACGAACTTCCTCGGGCACTACGCCCTCACCCGCGCGCTCCTGCCTCTGCTGCGGTCGTCGCGCACGCGGGTGGCCGTGCAGTGCAGCCTCGCCGCAGCCCGCGGGCATGTGCCGTGGCGCGACCTGCAGAGCACCGAGCGGTACGCGCCGCTCCGTGCCTATGCGTCGTCGAAGATGCTGCTCGGCCTGTTCGCGGTCGAGCTCGCCCGGCGCAGCGCCGCAGATCACTGGGGGCTCGCGGTGAACCTCTGCCACCCCGGAGTCGTGCCCGACACGGGCATCGCCCCGGCGATCCGTGAGAAGCAGGGCACGGGTGCGGGGGCGCGCCTGGCGGCGCGGCTCGGCCACTCTCCGGCGTCGGCGGCGCGCACGGCCCTCGCCGCGCTGCGCGCCGAGTACGGCACCGCCGAGATCGTCGGCCCGCGCATGTTCGCCCCAGCCGGGGCATTCGGCATGAGCGGCCCGCCGCGCGAGCAGCGTCCGTTCCACACCCTCACCGACCGCTCCGATGGCGCTCGCGCGTGGGGCACGGGTGAGGCGCTCGCCGTCGGCGCTGTCGTGTGACGGCGAGGCTCCCCGACCGTGATGTGCCCGGCACCCGTGACGAGGCGCGCAGTGACACTCGGTCCGGCGGTAGCCTGCACGGGTGACCCCGCACCGGCTCACCCGTGACGAGGCGCGTCGCATCATCGTGCGCGCGCAGCTGCTCGACGCCGACCGCCCCGGCGACGTCGTCGAGGTCGCCGAGCAGATCGGGTACGTCAAGATCGACCCGACAGCGACGATCGCCCCGTGCGAGCACACCGTGCTCTGGTCGCGCATCGGCTGGTCGTACGAGCCGGGACAGCTTCAGAAGGCGGTCGAACTCGATCGGCTGCTGTTCGAATTCGACGGCGGCTTCCGCCCGATGAGCCTGCTGCCGCTCATGCGTCCGGCGATGCGGCGGTGGCCGACCCGTGAGAAGACGAAGCAGTGGCTCGAGGCGAACGACCGGTTCCGTCGCGACATCCTCGACCGCCTGAGATCGGACGGCGCGCTCCTCACCTCCGACATCCCCGACACGGCCCAGGTCAGTCGCGCGCCCGACGGATGGAGCGGGTCGAACCAGGTGCCGATCATGCTCGACTTCCTGCTGCGACAGGGCGAGGTCGCCGTCGTCGGCCGGGAGGGGAGGCGCAAGCGCTGGGATCTGGCCGAGCGGGTCTATCCGAACGACCTTCCGGAGTACGGCGACGACGAGGCCGCCCGCCTGCTCGAAGAGCGGATGCTCCGTGCCGCGGGCCTCGCGAAGCCGCACTGGTGGTGGAACGGCGCCGGCAAGACGTCGGGCGAGCCGGCAGTCGTCGAGGGGAGCACGGGGAAGTTCCGGGTCGACCCCGAAGCCCTCGCCTCTCTGCGCGAAGACGACGATGCGGGCGGCCGCGTCGCGTTCCTCAACCCGTACGACAGGCTTCTGTTCGACCGGGGGCGCCTCCGCGACCTCTTCGAGTTCGAGTACGTGCTCGAGCAGTTCAAGCCGAAACCGCAGCGCAGGTACGGCTACTTCGCGCATCCGATCCTGTCGGGCGATCGATTCGTCGGGATGCTCGAGGCCGAAGTCGACCGCGAGCGTGAGGTGCTGCGCGTCAACGCGGTGCACGAGTTCCTGCCGTTCGAACCCGAAGAGGCCGAGATGGTCCGCGCGGAGATCGACGAGCTCGCACAGTGGCTCGGGGTGGGCGTGACCGGACTGGCGTGACCGGCGGGCGTGACCGGCTGGCGTGAATGACGGGCTGGCGTGACCGGACCGGGGTGAACAGTCCACTCGAAATGGACGCCGCACGTATCTGAGTGCGCCGAGGCTGCTCCTCTTCGGGGATGGCTCGGCGCTGGACGCCGGCCTCAGGGTTCGGTCGCCGGGTCTTCGCCCCGCCGGGTCCGCTCAGAACCGCTCCCGTCCACTCTGCCTCGGGGCCCGACTCACCAAGGAACGCATATGACCATCGATCTGCTCGCCCTCACCGTCGACCAGCAGCGCGGCATCCTGCGCGACGCCCTGGGCGACCGCATCCTGTTCGCCGGCGACGCGGGGTACGACGACCAGCGCCGGCCGTGGAACACCGCCTTCGATCAGCGGCCCTTCGCCGTGGCGCGCCCCGAGAACACCGAAGACGTCGTCGACGCGGTGCGCGCCGCCGTCGCCGTCGGACTGCGCGTGGCTCCCCAGTCCACGGGGCACGGCGCGGGCGCGCTCGCCGACACCGATCTGAGCGACACGGTGCTGATGTCGCTCTCGCGGCTGCGCGGTGTGTCGATCGACCCCGCGACCAGCACGGCGACCGTCCTCGGCGGCTCCCACTGGAACGACGTGCTGCTCGTCGCCGCCCACCACGGGCTGACGGCGCTGCACGGCAGTGCCGGAGACGTGTCGGTCGCCGGATACAGCCTCAACGGCGGACTCTCGTTCTACGCACGCGCCCACGGGCTCGCCGTCAACAGCGTCCGCGCCGTGGAGCTCGTGACCGCCGACGGCGTGATCGTCCGGGCGAGCGCGACCGAGAACGCCGACCTCTTCTGGGCGGTGCGCGGCGGCTCGGGCTCGTTCGGCGTCGTCGTCTCCCTCGAGATCGAGCTGCTGCCCCTGGCCGACGTGTTCGCCGGGATGCTGCTGTGGGATGCCTCGCACACCGCGGAGGTGACGGAGGCGTGGGCGCAGTTCGCAGCATCCGCGCCCGAGTCCGCCACGACAGCTCTGCGAGTCATGAACTTCCCGCCGATGCCCGAGCTCCCGCCATTCCTGTCGGGTCGGTCGGTCGTGGTCGTCGACGGTGCGATCCTCGAATCGGATGCTGTCGCCGAGGGCATCCTCGCTCCGCTCCGCTCGCTGGCGCCCGAGATCGACACCTTCTCCCGGATCCCGGCCGCCGCCCTCGTCGCGGTGCACATGGATCCGCCCGACCCCACACCGTCGGTCAACGCGCACGTCGTGCTCAGCGGCTTCCCTGCGGATGCGGTCGACACGTTCGTCACGGTCTCGGCGACACCCGGCCTCTTCGTCACCGAGATCCGGCACATCGGCGGGGCGGCTGCACGTCCCGCGTCGCACGGGGGCGCGGTCTCGGCGATCGCCGGCGAGTTCCTGCTGCACGCCATCACGGTCGTGCCGGTGCCGCAGGCGCGGCCGGGGGCACTCGCGACCGTGCAGGCGGGAGCTGCAGCCTTCACGCCGTGGCGCACCGACGCGCTCGCCCTCACCTTCATCGACGGGGGTGCCGACCCGCGCGCCGGATTCGGCGACGCCGCCGAGCGGCTCAGCGAGCTCAAGGAGCAGTTCGATCCGGAGGATGTGTTCGCCGCCGCGCGACCGGTCTCGCGCTGACGGATCAGGCCCCGGACCCGCGACGGGTCCGGGGCCTGCGTCTGTCTACGGGCCGAGAACGGCGGAGGCTCACGCGTTGCGGAGGCTCACACGCTCCGCAGCGTCGACTCCCAGCCCAGTGACGGAGCCACGTGCTTCGCGAAGGATTCGACGACGCGGAGATTGAACTCGACACCGAGCTGGCTCGGGATGGTGAGCATCAGCGTGTCGGCGGCCGCGATCGCGGCATCCTCCTTCAGCTGCTCGACGAGCACGTCGGGCTCGGCCGCATAGGTCTTGCCGAAGGTCGAGCGCATCCCGTCGATCACGCCGATCTGATCGCCGTCCTGCCGGCCGCCGAAGTACATGTGGTCCTCCGCGGTCGTGAGCGGGAAGATCGACCTGCTCACCGACACGCGCGGCTCGCCGGCGTGCCCGGCTTCGCGCCAGGCGGAGCGGAACGCATCGATCTGCTGGGCCTGGAGCAGATCGAACGGCGTGCCGTCGGCCTCGGTGAGCAGGGTCGACGACATGAGGTTGACGCCCATGCGGCCCGCCCACTCGGCCGAGTCGCGGTTGCCCGCGCCCCACCAGACGCGCGAGCGCAAGCCGGGCGAGTGCGGCTCGATGCGCTGCAGCCCGCTCGCACCGGTGCCGAACGGGCTCGATCCATCGCGTTCTGCGAGCCCGTCGCCGGCGATCGCGCGCAGGAACAGGTCGAAGTGCTCACGGGCCAGGTCTGCGCCGCGCGGATCGCTCGACCCGGTGTAGCCGAACGCCTCGTAGCCCCGCACGACGGTCTCGGGTGACCCACGGCTGACGCCGAGCGCCAGCCTGCCGTCCGAGATGAGGTCGACGGCGGCGGCCTCCTCGGCGAGGTAGAGGGGATTCTCGTACCGCATGTCGATGACGCCGGTGCCCATCTCGATGCGCTGCGTCTTCGCCGCGATCGCGGCGAGCAGCGGCATCGGCGAGGACTGCTGGCGCGCGAAGTGGTGCACGCGGAAGTACGCGCCGTTGACGCCGAGGTCGTCCATGCCCTGGGCGAGGTCGATCGCCTGGAGCATCGAGTCGCCGGCGGTCAGCTGCCTGCCACCGCCGAGGGGGCCGTAGTGGCCGAACGAGAGGGTTCCGAATCTCTGCATGACGGACTCAACGGTACGCGGACGCTATCCATTCCGGTGAATGCATACGACTGAGGGGCAGAGGGTCCGGGGCGATGCCGCGCGGCGCCGGCCCGGCCTACGATGGCAGGAAGCCTGGTGATGGGAGGCGGAATGGTGCAGGTGCGGGTCGTCGGTATCGCGATGGACGAGAGCGGGCAGCACGTGGTGCTGCTGGGGCCGATCGACGCCCTTCCGGGGGAGGGGCGCATCCTGCCGATCTGGATCGGCTCACTGGAGGCGACGTCGATCCTCGTCGCCGTCGAGGGTGCGGACGTGCCTCGACCCATGGCGCACGACCTCATGCGCTCGCTCCTGGAGGCGATGGACGCACAGGTCGACAAGGTCGAGGTGACGCGCATCGACGATGGCACGTACTACGCCGAGATCACCGTCACGGGCCCGGCGGGGGAGCGGATCGTCGACGCGCGGCCGTCGGATGCGATCGGACTCGCAGCCCGCACCGGGGCGACGATCTGGGTCGCCGATGCCGTGCTCGCAGAGGCCGGGGTCGCCGACATCACCGTCGGCGCCGACGAGGCCGAGGCGGCGCAGGACTCCATCGCGGAGTTCCAGGAGTTCCTCAAAGACGTCGACCCCGACGACTTCCGCGGCTGACCCCCCACACCGATAGCCTCGACGGGTGACCCCTCGCACCCTCGCCCACGGCGCCGTCCTCCGACCGGCGCGACCCGGCGACGAGCCCGGCATCCTCGCCTGCATCCACGCCCTCGCGGTGTACGAACGCGAGCCCGATGCCGTCGAGAACACCGTCGAGATGATCACCGAGACGCTCTTCTCCGAGATGCCGAAGGCGTTCGGGCACGTCGTCGAGCGCGACGGGACGATCGTCGGGATCGCCCTGTGGTTCCTGACCTACTCGACCTGGACCGGCCGCCTCGGCATCTGGCTCGAGGATCTCTACGTGAACGAGGACCAGCGGGCGTACGGCTACGGCAAGGCCCTCATCTCGTCGCTGGCGGAGGTGTGCGTCGAACGCGGGTACTCGCGGCTCGAATGGACGGTGCTCGACTGGAATGCGCCCGCGATCGGGTTCTATCGCTCGATCGGCGCCGTGCCCATGGCGGAGTGGACCACGCAGCGCATGACGGGAGCGGAGCTCAACGCGCTCGCAGTGTCTGGGAGGTAGTTCAAGTTAGGTTAGGCTTGCCTACATGCCCACCACCACACGAGCATCCTGGTCCCTTGCCCTCCTCGCCGCCGCCGGCCTCGCAGTCACCGGCTGTGCCACGGCCGCCCCGGCCGACGAACCCGCCGCCGAGGCTGCACCTCAGACGGTCACCGTCGCCGACGCCCAGCCCACGCTGGTGCTCGTCGAGGAGGACGGCGAGTCCTCTTACCAGGAGGACACCGAGGTCGACCGCGGATCGGTCGAGGTGCCGTACCAGCCCGAGGCCGTCGTGACGTTCGACATCGCGACCCTGGACACGCTCGACGCGATCGGTGCGGGTGACGCGGTCGTCGGCATCCCCGACATCGCCCTCCCCGAGTACCTGTCGGAGTACGCCGACCTCCCCAAGGTCGGAACGCTGTTCGAGCCCGACTTCGAGGCCGTCGCCGAGCTCGAGCCCGACCTGATCGTCGTCGCGGCGCGCAGCACCGGTCAGTATGACGAGCTGTCGGAGATCGCCACCACGATCGACCTCACCGGCGCGTACGCCGGCACCTTCGCCCCGGCCGAGGGCCTCGAGCGTGCTGAGCAGCTCGGCGAGATCTTCGGCGCAGAGGATGCGGTGGCCGAGCGCGTCGCCGAGATCGACGAGCTCGTCACCACGGTTCAGGACGAGGCCACGGGCACTGCCCTGGTGCTGTCGGTCTCGGGCGGCGAGTACGGAGCATTCGGCGAGGGCTCGCGCTTCGGCTACTTCTTCGACGAGCTCGGCTTCGAGCCGGCCGTCGCGGCCGCCGACCTGCCCGGCGCCGAGGGTTCGTCGCACGGCGACACCGTCACGAACGAGTTCATCCTCACCGCGAACCCCGACTGGATCATCGCCTTCGATCGCGGCGCGGCCACCGGTGACGCGGCGAGCGCCGAGGAGACGCTCGACAATGAGCTCGTCGCGCAGACGACCGCCGGTGCGGAGGGCCAGATCATCTACCTCCCCGCCAGCGAGCTCTACATCGTGATCAACGGCCTCACCGCGATCGAGAACGTGCTGACCGCGGTGCACGACGGCCTGTCCGCCTGATCGAGCGCAGAGCTCTGAAGCGCTTCTCACCGACCGCGCTGATCGTCGTGGGGGTGGCCGTCGTGGCCGCCCTTGCGGCGATCTCGCTGTTCGTCGGGGTCGCCGACCTCGACGCGTTCATCCTGTTCGCGAGCCGCATCCCGCGGACCGTCGCGCTCATCCTCGCCGGTGCCGCCTTCGCGATCACCGGCCTCATCATGCAGCTCCTCACGCGCAACCGGTTCGTCGAACCGGGCACGACGGGAGCGACGGATGCCGCGAGCTTGGCTCTCCTCGCCGTGCTCATGACGACCCCGGGGCTGCCGATCTGGGCGAAGGCGATCGCGGGCACCATCGGCGCGTTCGTGGGTGTGTTCGGGTTCCTCGCGCTGGCACGCCGCATCCCGTCCCGCTCGAGCGTGCTCGTGCCGATCGTGGGCATCCTCTACGGCGGGGTCATCGGCGCCGTCACGACTTTCATCGCGTACCGCGCCGACGTGCTGCAGGAGCTCCTCAGCTGGAGCGTCGGCGACTTCTCGGGCATCCTCCGCGGGCGCTACGAGATGCTCTACCTCGCTGCAGCCGCTGCCCTCATCGCCTGGATCGCCGCCGACCGCTTCACCGTCGCGGGCCTCGGCGACGACGCGGCGCGCGGCCTCGGTCTCGACACCCGCGGCGTGATGGGCCTCGGCGTGGGGATCATCGCGATGGTCACCGGCATCATGATGGTCGTCACAGGCGCTCTGCCGTTCCTCGGCCTCATCGCCCCGAACATCGTCAGTCGGCTCATCGGCGACAACATGCGCCGCGCGGTGCCGCTCGTGGCTCTCCTCGGCGCGGCGCTCGTGCTGCTGTGCGACCTCGTGGGCCGGGTCGTGCGCTTCCCGTTCGAGATCCCGATCTCGGTGGTCATGGGTGTGGTCGGCGGCATCGTCTTCCTCTGGCTGCTGCTCGGCACGGCGTCGCCGGCGTCGGCCGCACCGCCCACCCGACGCGCGGCGCGACGAGCGAGGGCGGAGGTGGCGCGATGACCACCGCCGCATCCACCAGCCGGGTGCGCGGCATCCTGGCTTCTCCGCGCGTCCGTCTGCTCGCCCTCACCGCCGTCGCGCTGGTCGCCGTCGCCCTCTTCGTCTTCACCGACCTCCCCGGAAAGTGGGAGTACGCGCTGGGGCTGCGCTGGCGCACCGTCGCCGGCATGGTGATCGCCGCAGCCGCCGTCGGCGTCGCGACCGTGCTGTTCCAGACGATCACCGCGAACCGCATCCTCACTCCCGGGATCATGGGCTTCGACGCCGTGTTCCTGGCGATCCAGGTCGTCACCGCATTCGCCATCGGGCCGGCGCTTCTCGTGTCGGCTCCCGCCTTCGCGTCGTGGCTGGTGGAGCTCGTGCTCATGGCGGGGTCGATCTCGCTGCTGTACTGGTGGCTGTTCCTGCGCCGACGCCTCGATCTGCACGTGATCGTGCTCGCGGGCCTCGTGCTCGGGGTGCTGTTCCGCTCCGTCACCGCGTTCCTTCAGCGCCTCCTCGACCCCGACACGTTCGCGATCGTGCAGAACCTCGCTTTCGCGAGCTTCACCTCGGTCGACCGTGAGCTTCTCGTGCCCACTGCCGTGCTGGTCGCCGTCGCGATCGGCTCGCTCTGGCCGATCCGCCGCTCGCTCGACGTGCTGTCGCTGGGCGAGTCCGCCGCGATCTCGCTGGGCGTAGAGCATCGCCGCGTCGTGATGCACGTGGTGCTCGCCATCGCCGTCATGGTCGCGGCGTCGACCGCGCTCGTCGGACCCGTCACGTTCTTCGGGCTGCTCGTGGCCAACCTCGCCTACGGCGCGGTGGGGCACCGGCATCTGCGCAGCATCCCCGCCGCCATCGCCATCGGCACGATCGCCCTCGTGGGCGGTCAGTTCATCCTCGCCCGGCTCCTCGGCTTCAGCACCGAGCTGCCGGTCGTCATCGAGTTCGCCGGAGGCCTGTTCTTCATCGCGCTCGTGCTCACCGGAAGGGCCCGCTGACATGATCGAGATCGATCACATCACCAAGCGCCACGGCGCAGTGGTCGCCGTCGACGACGTCGAACTGACGATCGGCACGGGGGTGACCGCGATCATCGGTCCGAACGGGGCCGGCAAGTCGACGCTGCTCGCCGCGGTCGGGCGACTCGTCGGTGCGGATGCCGGCACCGCGCGGGTCGACGGCCTCGACGTCGTCACCACCAAGTCGCGCCTGCTCGCGCAGCGCCTCGCCATCCTCCGGCAGGACAACCACCTCGCCATCCGGCTCAGCGTGGAGGATCTCGTCGGCTACGGACGCTTCCCGCACGGCGGTTCGGGGCGCACACCCGAAGACCGCACGCACATCGAGGACGCCATCGCGCTGCTCGACCTCGAAGCGGTGCGCACCCGGTTCCTCGACGAGCTGTCGGGCGGACAGCGACAGCGGGCGTTCGTCGCGATGGCGATCGCGCAGGATGCCGACCATGTTCTGCTCGACGAGCCGCTCAACAACCTCGATCCCCGGCACAGCGTGAGCCTCATGAAGCTGCTGCGCCGCCTCGCCGCCGAGCGCGACATGACCATCGTCGTCGTGCTCCACGACATCAACGTCGCCTCCCAGTTCGCCGACGACATCATCGCGATGCGCGCCGGTCGCGTGGTCCACCACGGACCGGTCGCCGAGGTCGTGACCGAGGCGAACCTCAGCGCGCTGTACGACACCCCGGCCCGTGTGACCGAGCTCGCCGGGCGCCGGGTCGTGCTGTGGGAGTGACCGCATGCATCCTCTCTCGAATCCACGCCACCCGGGGACTCATCCACCCCACCCGACGACACCGTCTGGAGACACCGTGACCGACACGACCATCCGCACCTTCACCCTCACCCGCGCGGGCCTCGACCTGAAGTTCCGCTTCGCGCGGCTGGTCGAGCGCACCTGGCAGACCGACGAGTACGTCCGTGTGCGGCTCCGGGGCGACGACCTGACCGGCTTCGACTCGCCGGGGGCCGACGACCACTGCCGGCTGTTCTTCCCGGATCGGGCCGTCGACACGGTCGACGAGCTGCGAGCCGCACCCAGTCGCGAATACACGCCGTTCGCCTGGGGCGACGACTGGGTCGATATCGAGTTCGCCATCCACGGGGCACCCGGAGACCGGGGGATCGCCGCCGAATGGGCGGCCACCGCTCCGCTCGGCGCGGTGGCCGGCATCGGCGGCCCGCGCGGATCGATGCTCATCGACGGCCGCCCCGACGCCTGGTTCCTCGCCGGCGACGAGACGGCGGTGCCGGCGATCCGCCGGTTCGCTGCGGGAATGGATGCGGATGCCGTCGGCACGATCATTGTCGAGGTTCCGGATTCCGCTCACGAGCTCGCCGTCGACGCCCCGGCAGGAGTCGACGTCTCGTACGCCCACCGCGGCGAGGCCCTCGGCGGAACGGCGCTCGCCGCCCGGCTCGACGCACTGGGGGAGAGCGACCGCCCGGCCGGCGATGTCTTCGCGTTCATCGCGACCGAGCAGAGCATCGTCAAGCCGGGGCGTGCCCTCACCATCGACCGGTGGGGTCTCGACGCCGAGCGGATCGTCGTGAAGGGCTACTGGAAGCGCGGCGACGTGGAGTTCCACGCGCCGCACTGAGATTGACCCGTCCTTCGCGCGACCGTTCGTCGGGCGGCCGGCCGGGGCGGCTGAGGCGGTTCCGGGGCCGGGTCGGGGCGGGCCGGGTGCGGGCGCAACTACGATCGAAGCATCCCCCTGCCGTGATCCCCGAGGAGCCGATCCGTGCCCGCAGCATCCGAGTCGCTCACCCATGCCGCCGATCTGGCGGACTTCGTCGCCGCGTCGCCGTCGAGCTTCCACGCCGCCGCCGAGGTCGCGACTCGACTCGAGGCCGCCGGGTTCACCCGGCTCGAGGAGACGGATGCCTGGCCCGACGCACCGGGCGGCCGCTTCCTGGTCGTGCGCGACGGCGCCGTGATCGCCTGGGTGGTTCCGCGCGGCGCGACGGCGTCGACCGGTGTGCGCATCTTCGGCGCGCACAGCGACTCGCCGGCGTTCAAGCTGAAGCCGCAGCCCACCACCGGCAAGCTCGGCTGGCTGCAGGCCGGCGTCGAGATCTACGGCGGTCCGCTGCTGAACTCGTGGCTCGATCGCGAGCTGCGCCTCGCCGGACGCCTCGTGCTCGACGACGGCACGTCGGTGCTCGCCGCGACCGGGCCTCTGCTGCGCCTGCCGCAGCTCGCCATCCACCTCGACCGCGGGGTCAACGACGGACTCTCCCTCGACAAGCAGTCGCAGACCCAGCCCGTCTGGGGCCTCGGAGAGTCGGCATCGGCAGACATCCTCGCCGAGCTCGCCCGCGAGGCGGGAGTGGATGCCGCGCGCATCCGCGGCTACGACATCGTCACCGCCGACGCGGCGCGCGGCGCGACGTTCGGCCTCGACGACGTGTTCTTCGCCTCCGGCCGTCTCGACGACCTCGCCTCGGTGCACGCCGGGGTCGTCGCGCTCGAGCGCGCCGCCGACGGCTTCGATGCCGAGCACATCGCGATGCTCGCAGTGTTCGACCACGAAGAGGTCGGTTCGGGCACGCGCACCGGTGCGGCTGGCCCCATGCTCGCCGATGTGCTGGAGCGCATCTGGCTGTCGCTCGGCGCCGACCGCGAGCAGCAGCTGCGCGCCCTCGCGGCGTCGTGGTGCGTCTCGAGCGACGTGGGCCACTCGGTGCACCCGAACTTCGCCGACCGCCACGACCCCAACGTGCAGCCGGTGCTCGGCTCGGGCCCGATCCTCAAGATCAACGCGAACCAGCGCTACGCCACCGACGGCGCCGGTGCGGCGGCATGGAACGCCTGGTGCTCCGAGGCCGGCGTCGCCACCCAGGAGTTCGTCTCCAACAACGGCGTGCCCTGTGGGTCGACGATCGGTCCGATCACCGCGACGCGTCTCGGCATCCGCACCGTCGACGTCGGCATCCCGATCCTGTCGATGCACTCCGCCCGCGAGCTCGCCGGCGTGAGCGACCTGTGGGACCTCTCCCGTGTCGCCGAGGCGTACTTCCGCGGCTGAGTTCAGCCGGCGGTGGGCTACGCCGTTCGGTCCGCGACCAGAGCCTCGAGCGCGGCCAGCCGCCGGCTCCGATCGCCCGTGATCTCCACCACGTCGGCTTCGTCGCCCACGACGTACGGGTCCTCGATGAGGTCGAGGAGCACGTCGTTCATCGCGTCTCGCAGGGCTGGATGCTCGTCGGCGCCGGCGACGATCCCATCGGCGGCGGTCAGCGGCAGCACGACGAGGAGATCGACGTGGTTCAGCGCTTCTCGCGTGATGGCGCTTGCGCGCTCCACCAGGTCGCGCGAGCCGGATATTCCGGTCAAGTCGTCGAGCGCCAGCAGGTAGGCGAGGAAGTCGATCGGGCCGCGCTCGGCGATCAGCCTGCCATCGGACTCCGCGGGGTCGAGCCGTGCAGCCGAGATGCGCAACTGCGCGGCGAACAGAGCAGCATCCGGGGCATCCCACGATTCGTCCACGAGCTCGAACGGATCCGGCAGCACCGTGAACTCCGGGTGGCGGACGGCGAAGTCGGAGATGAGCGTGCTCTTCCCGCTGGCGTGCGTGCCCGAGACGACGATGCGCATGGCGCGACTCTATCCGCGTCCGGGGGTCCGACGGCCCGTGGCCGTTATGCGAACACCGGTGAGAGGAACCGACGTTCGTAGCGGCGGATGCACCCGGTGCGTCGTGCGAGATCGAACGCCTCCTGACACCCCGGGTCGGTCTTCGAGGCGTTCCGATAGACCTCGTACTCGGCGAGCGACGGGAAGCTGAACAAGGCGAACGCTTCGTCGCTGTCGCCCTCGCTGGGCATGAAGTAGCCGTGGTGTGTTCCGCCGAGCTTGTTGACGAGGTGGATCCACGCACGGCCGTACTCGGTGAAGTCGTCGAGCTTGTCCGGGTCGATCTCATAGCGAAGATGAACGGTGATCATCGAGGGTCCTTTGCTGTCGGGGGGTCTCAGGAGTCTTGCCTATCGGCAGGCCGCTCGATGCCGATCATCGATCCCGTGCGCGAAGTATCCGCGCCGCTGCTATCAGTGCGACGCGATGAGCGAGCCGTCGGCGCCGTACCGGCGCCACTGGCCGGAGGAGATGATGATCGGCTCTGCGGTGGGATCGCGGACGAGAAGCGCCGAGTCGTCGTCGATGAACCACACCTCCTGGCCAGAGAGTCGGGCGCCTCGCGCGAACCGTTCCTCTGCGTTCGCGGGCATCCAGTCGGCACCCAGGTGACCGGCGAAGAACCAGTCGAGCAGGGGGACTGCGGGGGCCGCGACCTCGAGTCCGAACATGTCGAGCTCGTCTTGATCGTCGAAATCCCCGGGCCACCGGTCCAGCCGACGGGCGAAGATCATCGAGCCCGCGCTCCATCCGACGTACACCTTCTCGTGGAGCAGTTCCGCGAGCACCGGTGCGAGACCGGTCGCCTGCCAGGCGTGTGCCGCCCAGAGATTACTGCCGCCGTATCCGAGGATCACGTCGGCTGAGCGCAGCCGCGACTCCACGAGGGTCGCCGGACCGGCGAAGAGCGATGCCACGTCGAACTCCGCCCACCCGAGCGATCGCAGGCTCTCGAGATGCTCGACGAGCGTGGAACTGTCGCCCGGAAAGCCGAGAATCGCGTCGATCACCACGACGACGCGGGACTCCGCGAGAGGCTTGCCGAGCAGATCGACGAGCGCGCCGCGGACGATGTCACTGGCTAGGCCGTTCGACGTGAGGAGCATTCGCATCGGCCCAGGGTAGAGCAACGCGGGGACATAGACCCGGTGGCGGGTGTGAGGCCCCCCGGCGTCAGGGCTCGATGCGGGAGTGCGCACCCAGTTGGTGCCAGGAGCGGTTGTGGTACACCAGGGCGTCGCCGGCCCCGCCCGGCTGGACGTCGCGCTCGATGTGCGACTGCAGCGCATGAGCGGCGATGACCGTGGAGGTCCCGGCATCCATGCGATCGATCACAGCGCAGCGCACCCAGGCACGCACATCGCTGTACACGGGCTCACCGGTGACCAGGCGCGACCAGCGGTGGGTCTGGGCGAAGCGATCGACCCCGTGGGCCGCACCGAGTTCGGCCACCTCGATGTCGTTCGCGTCCAGAAGGTGCACGACGACGGTCCCGGCGCGCGAAAGCACGTCGGATGCCGAGGACAGCGCTGAGATCGAGAAGATCAGCAACGGCGGCTCAGCGCTCACCGACGCGACCGACGTCGCCGTCAGCGCAACGGGACCGTCGCCCGCATCCGCCGTGATGACGGCGACGCCGCCGGGGTGCCCGCGGAACAGCGCCTTGAAATCCTCGGGTGAGAGCGACGACGAGAACCTGTGCTCCGGGATCTCGTCATTGGTCTCAGCGCCGGCCGGGGATGGCTGCGACATGTTCAGGACACCAGGCTGGGCTGCGCGACCGCCAGTTCCTCGCGAAGGATGTTCGTCCCCGCGCTCAGTGCGCTCAGCTTCTCGAATGCGACGTCCCGGGGGAACGGCGCCATGCCGCAGTTGGTGCTGGGGATGAGCTTGTCGGCGTCGACGAACTCCAAGGCCTTCCGGAGGGTGTCGGCGACCTCCTCCGGGGTCTCGATCGTCTCGTCGGCCACGTCGATGGCGCCGAGCATGATCTTCTTGCCGCGGAGGATCTCGATGAGGTCCATCGGCACATGGGAGTGCTGGCACTCCAACGAGACGATGTCGATGCTCGACCGCTGCAGGAGGGGGAACGACTCCTCGTACTGCCGCCACTGCGAGCCGAGGGTCGCTTTCCAGTCGGTGTTCGCCTTGATCCCGTAGCCGTAGCAGATGTGCACGACGGTCTCGGCTCGCAGCCCTTCCGCGGCCCTCTCCAGCGCGGCGACTCCCCAGTCCTGCACCTCGTCGAAGAAGACGTTGAACGAGGGCTCGTCGAACTGGATGATGTCGACTCCCGCCGCCTCGAGCTCCTTCGCCTCCTGATTGAGGATGGTCGCGAACTCCAACGCCAGCTTCTCGCGGCTCTTGTAGTGCGCGTCGTACAGCGTGTCGACCATCGTCATGGGCCCCGGGAGAGCCCACTTGATCGGACGATCGGTGGACGCGCGGAGGAACTTCGCGTCGTCGACGAACACGGGCCTCTCCCGCGTCACCGACCCGATGACGGTCGGCACGCTCGCGTCGTACCGATCACGGATGCGCACTGTCTGGCGATTCTCGAAGTCGACCCCGCTGAGATGTTCGATGAAGGTCGTGACGAAGTGCTGGCGGGTCTGCTCGCCGTCGCTGACGATGTCGATGCCGCGTCTGCTCTGCTCCTGGACAGCGATGCGCAGGGCATCCTGCTTGCCCTCGACCAGCGCATCACCCTCCAGCTTCCAGGGCGACCACAGGACCTCGGGCTGGGCGAGCCACGACGGCTTCGGCAGACTGCCGACGATCGAGGTCGGCAGGAGCGTGTTCATGATGGGCGATCCTCCACTGATCATGCGACGGGAGCGAGGTAGTCGGCGGCCCACCGGGCGAGCGCGTCACCGTGAGGACTGATGAAGTGCTCCTCGGTGTACTTCCCCTGCGTGATCGCGAGCCGGCTGCGCTCGGCGCGGTCGTAGGCGATGTCGGTGAGCGAGTGGTTCTGCGCTTCCAGGCTCGGCCGGTAGACGGGTGCGGCGGCGGAGTTGGCGTTGTAGACCTCCGGCCGGTAGATCTTCTGGAACGTCTCCATCGTGCTGATCGTGCCGATCAGCTGGAGGTCGGCGTAGTCATTGAGCAGGTCGCCGCGGTGGTAGAACGCGAGCGGCGCCACGCCGCCGCGCGGCATGAAGTACCGCACCCTCATCCCCATCTTCGCGAAGTACTCATCGGTGAGGGAGTACTCCTCCTGCTGATACTCGACGCCGAGCACCGGGTGCTCGTTCGCGGTGCGGTGGTAGGTCTTGCTCGTCGACACGCTGATGCAGATGACGGGCGACTGAGTGAAGCGCTCCTGGTACGCGGGCGAGTCGAGGAAATGCTGGAACAGCTTGCCGTGGAGATCGCCGAAGTCCTCCGGGACGGTGGGCTTCGTCGAATCCGCGTTCACCGCCGGAAGGCGCACGCTGAAGTCGTAGTCGCGGACATACGACGAGAAGTTGTTCCCCACGATCCCGTGGCGGCGGATGCCGGTCCACGTGTCGACGATCTGCACGTCGAGAACCTCGAGAAGCGGGAACTCCTGATCGGCACCCTCCGTGGTGAACTGGAGCGCAACCGAGACGATCTCGAGTTCGAGGGTGTAGCGGTCGCCGTTCGGGTTGTCCCACTGGGCGAGGTCGTTGAAGCGACGGTCGATCATCGTCAGGGCGTTGCGGAGATTCTGCTGACGGTGCTCGCTTCGGGCCAGGTTCGCGAAGTTCGTCGTGATGCGCGAGTCCTCAGACGGCGTGTAGTCCTCGTCGAAGCGCGTGGTGGTGATGCTGAACGTGAACGCGTCCGCCATGAGTGGCCAATCCGGGTAGGTGTCGATGGCCGGGCTCGGCCGTCGGAAGTGATGCATCCATCGTGCAGATCTCCGCCGGATATCGGGTAACTCGAGATCTCTATGCATTCATATAGGGTGTGCCTATGTCTCGGGTACCGAGCGGCGTGACGCTGCAGCAGCTGCACTACTTCGTCGAAGTCGCGGCGGAGGGTTCGATCTCTGCCGCTGCCGACCTGCTGTACGTCGCACAGCCGACGGTGTCCGCTGCGATGAAAGACCTCGAGGCCCGGGTCGGCCGCGCGCTCCTCGTCCGCTCCGCCCGTGGGGTCAGCCTCACCGCCGACGGCGCGGAGTTCCTCGGGTACGCGAGACAGGTCGTCGAGCAGGTGGCGCTGCTCGAGCAGCGCTACCTCGGCCGGCCGCCGTCGCGACGCCTGCTCGGGGTGTCGGCGCAGCACTACTCGTTCGTGGTGGACGCGTTCGTCCGGATGGTCCGCGCCACCGGGGCGGCCGAATACGAGTTCTCGCTGCGTGAGACGCGCACCTGGGACATCATCGAGGACGTGCGGACCCTGCGCAGCGAGTTGGGCATCCTCTACCGGAACGACTTCAACCGGAAGGTCATCGACAAGCTGCTCCGGGACTCCGGGCTCGCATTCCACCCGCTGTTCCTCGCCGAGCCGCACATCTTCATCTCCCGGACCAACCCCCTCGCCGCGCAGGACCGTGCGACTCTTGCCGATCTCGCGGACCTTCCGCGGCTCACCTTCGACCAGGGGGCGAACAACTCGTTCTACTTCGCCGAGGAGATCCTCTCCACCCTCTCGAGCAAGCAGGAGATCCGGGTCTCCGACCGCGCGACGATCTTCAACCTCATGATCGGACTCGACGGCTACACGATCTCGACGGGCATCATCAGCGACCAGCTCGACCCGGAGATCGTCGCCATCCCGCTCGACGTCGACGAACGCATCGAGATCGGCTGGATCGGCCACGCCTCGATTCCGCTCACCGAGCAGGCGCAGCGTTACCTCGATGAGGTGCGGGCCGTCGTCGCAGGCTTCGGCGTGGCGCTTCTCGGCTAGCAGCGCTTGCGGTGTCACCGACTGTGCGCGCGGTCTGAGACGGCTCGTGATCCCGCGAGATGCTCCGGCAGCCCTTCCGTTACAATATGACTCAGGAGTCATAACCGGGAGATGATGATGACGGATGCTGCGACCCTGGTGCGCGCGGCTCGAAAGAGCCGTGGCCTGACACAGCAGCGCCTCGCCGAGCGTACGCGCATCGATCAGGCGCGCGTGTCGCGTTCCGAGCGCGGCCGTGACGCCGAGTTCAGCACAGTCGCGCGCCTCCTCGCCGGGGCGGGTCACCGGCTGTACTCGGCACCGACCCAACGCGACGACGCCGCGACGACCGCCGCCGAGACCCGGGCGCATCTCCGCGCGGGCGACAAGGAGCGTGCCCTGCGGGCTCTCCTGCAGTTGAATGACAACCTCGTCGCCGAGCACGGACTCGTCCGCGGGGTCCTGGGGCTGGCCGAGCCGGAGCTCACACGCGACAGGGTATGGGATGCCGCGATCGCCGGTCTCGTCGCGTGGCGACTGGGGGAGGAGGGACTTCCCGCTCCCGAATGGGTGAATCACCCTGGGCGGTTCCTCGACGAGCCCCGCGGTCTCGACGTCGATCCCGCCGACCCGGTGCCGCCCCTGTCGGAGGTGCCCGACGCGTTCGCCGAGCGCGGGGTGCTTGTCTGGCGTGACACATTCGCGAGCGTCTGAGCATGGCGACGGTCCTTGACCGCGACAGCATCATCGACGGTCTCCGCGACCTCATCGCCGAACTGCGAGATGCCGGCGAAGTCGCTGGCATCCGTCTCGTCGGAGGCGCCGCCCTCGCGCTGCGCTACTTCGACCGCGCGACGACGCAGGAACTCGACCACGACGGCATCGCCATCGACGTCGCCGCGAAGGACGCGATGCTCGCCATGAAGCTTCGCGCCAATCGAGCCGGGACGCGACACGAACGACATCCGCCAGCTGCTCCGCCTCTGCGAGGTCACCACACTCGAGGACGCTGAGGAACTGTACGAGGACTTCTATCCCGGCGACGTGCTCACCGACCGAGCGGTCGGCATGGTCACGAGGATCCTCGAACTCGGTCTGCCGGACGACGTGCCGTCGCCGGGTCCTATCGATCTCTGATTGAGCGATCGGACAGGAGCGTTTGTCGCCCGCGGCCCGCGCAACGTTCACTTCAACGGGCGAGGTATCTGCGACAGACGTGTGGGTGCGGGTGCGGGCGCACCAACCACTCCACGACGCTCGTCCCGGTGCGTGACCGGCCGGCGTTCGCTCAAGGACCGGGCTGCGGGCGACCGTAGACCCGCCCGTATTTTCGTATTACGATGCCGACATGGGTGGTGAAGAGACGATCGACGGCGTTCCGGTGACGGAGGAACAGATCGCGGCGTGGGCGGCCGAGGCTGAGGCCGGCTACGACGTCGAGGTTCTCAAGCGACGCGGACGCGGGCGGCCCGGGCGCGGTGCTGAGCCGGCGCAGGTCGTTGCGCTCCGCCTGACGGCTGATGAGGTCGCGGCTCTCGACGCTCGCGCCGAGCGTGAGCACAAGACGCGCTCGGAACTCATCCGCGAAGCAATCGCCGCATACGCCGCGTGAAGGTCCACGATTCTGCGCTCAAGCACGGCGTCGCGCCGGAGGACATCATCCAGGCTGCGTCGTGGCCGCTGTGGATCGACGACCTCGACGAGGACTCGCCGGCTCGCCAACTACGGCTCGGCTTCGACTCGCAAGGACGACTGCTCGAACTCGTCGTGCTCGTCTTCGACAGCGGCAACGAACTCGTGATCCACGCCATGAAGGCCCGACCCCAGATGCTGGACCTCCTCCCGTAGACGCCAACGAGTCACACCCGACACCTGCAAAATCCACGCCCGGTGGAGGACCGGTCAGCGCGCGGTGACGAAGGTCCCCTGGTGGAAGAGCATCTGGGTTTTGCCGGAAGCCCACGTCCAGATCGACGAGTGTCGGCTGACTCGATCCGACGTGCGGATCACGAAGGTGATCAGAGCAACACCAGGAGCCAGCTCGAAAATGTCCCATCCGTCCGTGATCACCGCATCGCGGATGCCCTCGTTGGCGAGCGACTCGATGATCTCGTCGCGGGACCACCGCCTCCCTGACCGGCCGATCTCGATGAAGTCTGGATGAAGCAGTTCGCTCAGTCGTTCCGGATTCCGCCGCGCGGCCGCCGTGAGCAGCTCTTCCTCGAGCGCTCGGATCTCTGCCAGGTCCACACTCCAAGACTCGCATGCTCGCCAGCTGTCTCGCTCACGGACCGGCCAACGCACGCTCGCGACCTTGATCCGCCCCGGGCCCGGTGTTGAGAATGTCCCGATGATCGGCGCGTTCGAGCTGCACGCGCCGATCATCGGCGGTGCTCAGTCGACCCGGCCGCGGATCCAGTTCTGGCAGCACCAGATGATGTTGTAGAGGTTCCACGGAGCGACGTCGTAGGTATCCCACGTCTGACCGACGTGGGCGGTCCACTCCGGAATCCGGCCACAGCAGGTGCGATGGCCGAGCAGGGCGAAGAGGGAACGGCAGAGCAAGCGGTCCATGTGAATGGCCTTCCGTAAGCGCGGCCCCTGGGTGGGGCTAGCGTTGCCGGTTGCTCATGGGTTCAGCATAGAGCGCGATCTGGAGCGCCCGGAGAACGACCGAGCTCCGTGCGCCTTGAGAGGATCAATCGCGCAGTGGCGAGCCTGCCACCTCGAACTGAAAACCGCCGAACACGCCGGATAGGAGTGGGCGCGCTTCCGCGATGGATGCAGCGACTTCCGGCAGAGCGAGCGACGCCTGGTGGGCGGCGGAATCCTTCCAGAGCTCGATGACGAACACCGTGTCGGGTTCGGCATCGTTCGTGCCCACCTCGTACGCGATGCACCCAACTTCCGACAGACTGCTGCTTCGCCGCGTCAGATGAGCGACGAGCTCGTCGCGTTTGCCGGGGACCGCGCCCAGTGTGCCCGCGTTCGCAAAGACCATGGCGTCAACCTACAGGTGGCGCCCGACAGGCCACCGGGTTGCGGGCGGAAGCCGTTCGCTTGGATCACCACTTGGTCAAGGTTTCGCTCCCGGAGGATTCGTCGGAGAATCCATCCGGGGCCGCGATTGTCCACCCATCCGATCGCAGTATCTCTGCTGCTTCGGCAGGTAGATCCCGCACCACCGCGCGGAACTGCATCCGTCGCCAGAGCTCGCGCCCTTCATAGATGTGCTCCTCCCACCCGCTCACGTGGTCCACGCCACATTGGCGAATGAGGAACTCGACAACATCCTCGACCGATGGACGGAAGCGCTCGCCCCCGACCGGGAAGTGCAGTTCAGCGAGCGAGTGGGGCTGAGCGGCCTTCGGAAGGTTGTTGGCCATCTGTGCTCGCGCGAGTAGATGCGAGAAGGCACCCCTCTCGCCGTGAAACTGCCAGTGAGAGATCGGCACTGACCTCATGTCGGATCGGTATTCCAGCCGAGCAAGCGGTGTCTTCTCCCAGCGTGAGGAGACGACCACCCGGGAGTCGACTGTTTTCAGGAACCGTCCTGTCCTATCGAGTCGCATGAGCATGCTCAGCGACCAGGACGCGACTTCTTCTCCCGCGACGTACAACGGAAGCGGATCGGGCCTTGGCAGGTTCCCAGGGGAGTAGCCAAGGGTCGACATCACCTGGACTCGGTCGTCCATCTTGACCGCAACGACTGTCGGATCCCCAGGCAGCGTCGCGCAAAGCATCGCAGTCAGACGCCCCGCCAATTCCTCGGCCTGTCCGACTATCGGGTCGTGCGTCACGCTTCGAGGCCGAGCAGGAACGCGTATCCTCGCAGCTCGTCGACGTGCGACCACTCGACATCCACTAGTTCGCCCCGGCGCTCCCGCGCGGCGAACTCGCCATAGCTCTCCAGGTCGAGCTGATGCAGAAGATCAGCCAGACGTTGCTGTACCTCTGCCCGGTTGACTTCGATCACCGTTCCCGACATGCGAGTCACCCCATCCGCTTCGGCTTACTCCATACGTACCGCAATCACACACTAGGTCGGACTACCGACACGGATCACGACGCAGGGGATGTTCCCCGATCATTCGCTCAGCACAGCCACTGCACAATGGGGTGCGAGGAAGGACCGGCATCCGCACGCTTGAAGTTCCCCCGCTGGAGGGAGGTGGCAACGGGGCGTATCTTCTAGCCTGGCTGGATGGACATCGCCTCAATGCTGATGGGCGCATCCATCGCGTCAATCGTGTGGATCGCATTCGTGCCATGGGCAAAGCTCAAACGCCTCAAGGAGATCGAGAGGCGCGAGACCGAGTAGGCGCCGTTTGTTCAGCGACCGGTTGTGCCACGATCACGCTAGCTTCGATCCGTGCCCGCTTCCGACTACATCAAGGGACTCCGCTCACATATCGGGACCGAGTTCCTGCTCCTGCCCGGTGTCACTGCCGTCATCGCAGACGCGGACCGATTCCTGCTCGCACGGCAACGCGACTCACGCCGCTGGAGCCTCATCGGTGGAGGCATCGAACCTGGAGAGCAGCCGGAGACCGCAGTGCGGCGGGAGGTCCGTGAAGAGCTGGGGGTCGAAGCGATAACGCACGGCATCGTCGGCGTGTACGGCGGCGCGGCGTTGGAGACGGTCTACCCGAACGGGGATCGCGTCGGCTATGTCACGGTCGCCTACCGCTGCTCATTGTTCGCGGCCGACCTGACCCTGGATAGCAGCGAGCTTCTGGAAGTGCGCTGGGTCACCACCAACGAGATCCGCACGATGGACCGGCACGGTTGGATCGACGAGGTGATTGCGGACGCGACGCGGTGAAGGTCCGCGCTGCGGGCAGAGGTGCGCCGAATACCTCTCAGCCATCGAGGATTGGTACACAGCGCGGAGTCGCGTGGAGGCCAGCGAGTATCGCACGTGCGCGGGTTCCGCACCGATCCCCGACGCTTACCGTACCCATTGATGCGCGTTGAGATCGGGTGTCGCGAGCAGCCTGCTCACGAGAGCGTCGGGACCTTGGACGGAGGTGGCAGCCGTGTTTGGCGGGGAGGCAACGAGCACGGAGTGGTCCTCGGTCCAAAGGTAGCTGCGCTCCACGATCGGACGCCGGGCGCCGACGACGTACGTTCGCCCTGATCCCCATCGCTGGTCTACTCCCGTGTAGGCGCTCTCTGCCAGGTCGCCGGTAACAGGGCAAAGCTCAGATCCCCGAACCACCACGACGCGGCAGCCTCATGGAAGCAGCAACGATAAGATCACCATCGACCCCGACAAGACCTACTGGCGAAACAACGAAAAAGAGCCCGGCCGATGGCCGGGCTCCCCTTCTTGAATGTCTCCTATGTCGCGACTCAGATGTCTCCTATGTCGCGACTCATCACAATGGCGGAGGATAGGGGATTCGAACCCCTGAGAGCTTTCACTCAACACGCTTTCCAAGCGTGCGCCATAGGCCACTAGGCGAATCCTCCATGGTCCCGGAGGACCGCAGGACAGTCTACCCGAGCGCGCGCACCGTTCCCGACCGCCGAGGCCGCGGTCGCATCAGCGGCTGCGGGCCGCCGTCGCCGCGTACGTGCTTCCGGGTCGGACCAGCAGCGAGCGCGGCGCGATGAAGGCGAGGATGCGGCGCGCCGGCGGCACCGCGCCCAGCAGCTCGGTGCGCACCTCGGCCGCGGCCTCGGCGGCGCTCTCGCCGAGCCAGAAGTCGAGGCCGTGGGTGCCGGGGGCGTAGGAGGCCCGCTCGATCGCGCTCACCAGGTACCCCATCGCGGCGGCCGGGGCGCCGTGCTGCTCGACGAGCCGCGCGGCGAACGCGCGGGGCGACTCGCTCGCGGGCACGGCGATGCCCACATCGATCGCGGCATCCTGCACCAGCATCCAGGCCGCCGCGGCATCGCCGCCCGCCGCCTGCGCCGTCATCTGGCGACGCCGCACCTCGCGGATCACACCGGGCAGCGCCAGCAGCGCGAGGATCCCGACCATGACGCTCGCGAACGGGAGCGGGTTGGTCTCGGTCACGGTCGGGCCCGACACCGCCTCGTCGCGGGGGTTGAGCGGGGAGGTCGTCGGCGAACCGGCCGACGCGGACGGGGTGGGCGTCGCCCCGGACTGCGGGTCGGTCGGATCGTTCGGCTGCCCGGGCAGCGATGCGGCGGGGGAGAAGGATGTCGGCACGCCGAGACCTGCGGTCGGCTCGAACGCGACCCAGCCGACGCCGTCGAAGTACACCTCGGGCCAGGCGTGCAGGAGCGAGCTCGACACGGTGTACACGGGCTCGTCGTCGACGAGATCGCCGGTCGCGGTGCCTGGGAGGTAACCCACGACGATGCGCGAGGGCATCTCGAGGGTTCGCGCCATGAGGGCGAATGCCGAAGCGAAGTGCACGCAGTACCCCTCGCGCTGCTCGAGGAACTGCGCCACGGCCTCGGCTCCCGAGCCGTCGAAGCCGTCTTCGACGGGAGCCTGCAGCGAGTAGCGGAACTCGCCGCCGCGGAACCAGCGCTGCAGCGCGACCAGCGCGTCGTAGTCGTTCGCCGCGCCCGCGGTCACCTCGAGCGCCAGGTCGTGCACGATCGGCGGCAGGTCCGAGGGCAGCTCGGTCGTCTCGTCGCGCGCATCCGGCGTTCTCGCCTCCATGGCGCGGATCTGCTCGAGAGTCGGCCGGGGCTGCGTCGACGAGACCTCGTAGCTCTGCCCCTGCGTCGTGATCGACTGCGAGATGACTGTGCGGTTGTACGGCACGGCGGCCCAGCGCCCATCGAGTCCGGTCACCTCGACGGCGGGATACGGGATCGGCAGCCAGGTGGTCGCGAGGTTCATCACCTGCACCTTGGTGAGGTACTCGCTCGAGCGGATCTCCTCGCCGAAGGGCAGGGGGCCGAGTCCGAACTCGGCGTCGAGCGGTACGGTGCGCACCCGGTCGGGCTCCCACACACCGCCCTCGAACCGCGACAGCGTCGTCGCGCGCAGGTACGGCGGCGACGGCGCATCCGTCCGCACCTGGATCACCTCGATCTCCTGCGGACGACGCAGGTCGTCGCCGAGCTGCAGGGTGGCGTCGATGCCCGGGCCCGGTCCGCCCACCCCGCCGCGGATGGCGGGCTGCGGCAGCAGCGGCACCGCGACCACTGCGAGGATCACGGCGATCGCGCCGATCCCCACGGCCGTGGCCGGCACCCCGGCCGAGCGCTCGTCCTCGCGCTGCAGCGGCTTCTCGCGCGACCGGGTCTCGGCGCGGATGAGGAAGAGCACCGCGGTCGCGAGCAGCACGAAAGCCATCACGTCGACCTCGCCGGGAACGGCGATCGTCGGGATCAGCGACACGGCCACGATGCCGATCGATGCGAGCAGCGGCATCCGCGCGGTGACGGCGACGTGGTCGACGATGATCGCGAGCAGCCCCATGGCGCCCGTGATGAGCAGCCCGAGCTCGGCGCTCGTCTCGAGGGGCGCCGCGCCCAGCACGATCTCGCGCATCGCGTCGTCGAACATGTCGACCGCCGTGCGGACCGTCGCCGGAGTCGGGATGACCCACAGGAGCGCCGTGTCGCGGAGGAAGATGAACGTGAGGAAGCCTGCCCACACCGCCGCCTCGATGAGGCTGACGGCGACGGCAGGCAGCCGGAAGAGGCGGGCGACGAAGCCCGCCCCGATCACGAGCACCGCGATGACGATCGACCCGAGCAGCCAGCTGCCGGGGTCGACGACTCCGAGCACGGGCATGAGCGCCGTCACGAGCGCGACGAGCACCGCGACGGGCAGCACCCACTCGCCGCGGGCGGCGGCGCGTGCTGTCGCGACGCGGTCAGCCGACGACATGTCGCACCCCGCGTCCGGCGGCGCCCGACCAGGCGCGCGAGAAGTCCCCGTCGACGTCGATCGCCCCGATCCGCCATCCGGCGTCGGCCGCGCGCTCGAGTGCGTCGCCGACGGGCATCACGCTGAACAGCATGGGCAGGGTGCTGTGGTGGGCGACCGGGCCGATGGTCACGGCATCCGCGGCGTCGAATCGCCCGACCACGACGATCACCGGGCCGGTCATCACGCCGGCGAACACCCGCGGCAGCTTGCCCAGGGTGTCGTCGCGCCGAGCGGTGAGGGTCGCCACGTGAGTGAGGAAGATCTCGACCTCGTCCATGTCGCCGCCGTCGATGCGCTCGGCGAGGACCGTGCCGTCGGAGTCGAGCACCTCGACGGCGTAGCCGTCCCGCACCAGACGCGCCACCGCGGACACCGCCGCCGACACCCCGGCTTCGAAGCCCGGATCGGCGCCGGGCGCCCGCATCGCGTCCATCGACCAGCGCAGCACCCCGCGGTCGAGCACGACGCTCGCCTCGGGGGTGGACTCCTGCTCCTCCTGGCGCACCATCAGCTGGTCGCGGTGAGCCGTCGCCCGCCAATGGATGCGCCGCATCGAGTCGCCCGGCTCGTACGGGCGCGCGACGAGGTTGTCGGCGCCCTGACCGAGCTGGTTCGTGGTGGTGTGCAGCGAGCCGCCGGTCTCGCCGGCGAAGTCCGCCAGCGGCGGCAGGTCGGTGGTCGACGGCACAACCGTGACGGGCGTGCGCTCGCCGAACACGGTGGTGCGGCGGGCGAGTCCGAACGGGTCGGTCGCGCGGACGGTCAGCGGGCCCAGCGCGTGCACGCCGCGCGCGGCGCCCTGCACGGTGTAGCTGAGATCGATGATCCGCTCGTTTCGGCTGAGCCCTGAACCGAGCGCCGGGAAGACGCCCTCGGCCGACCCGCTGAGGCCTCGGGGGAGGACGTCGCGCCAGGTGCCCGGGGGAGTGGGCACCGCCGTGCGCACGCCGGCACGCACCGAGACCTGTGCCTCGCGGCCGACCGTGGCCACGTCGGGGTAGAGCGTGCGTGTCACCGTCTCGGCGTGCCGGGTGAGATAGAGCGACCCGAGGCTCGCGGCGACGGCGATCAGCAGCAGCGCGCCGAAGTAGACGAGCTCGACGAGGCCGGCCTCGTTCGCCGCGATGAAGCACGCGACCGCCAGCAGCACGGCTCCGGTGCCCCGTGCGGTGAGCGGCCACGCGCGCCTCATGGTGATCCGCCTCAGCTCTGGCGTGCGGCGATCGGCACACGCACCGTCGCCGCGATCCGGTCGAGGATCGCGCCGATCGCGTCGGCCGCCGAGCGGGCCCGCGATCCGCCGACCGACCGGGTCGGGATGAGCCGATGCGCGAACACCGGGGTGAGGAGGGCGGTGACGTCGTCGGGGATGACGAAGCCGCGGCCGTCGAGCGCCGCCCACACCTTCGCGGCGCGGACGAGCTGCAGCGTGGCGCGCGGGCTCGCGCCCAGGCGCAGTTCGGAGTGGCTGCGGGTGGCGTGCGCGAGAGCGACCGCGTAGTCCTCGATCGCCGGAGCGACGTGCACGGCGCGGGCCCAGGCGACCAGCGAGCCGACCTCGGTCGCCGTGACCACCGGCGTCACCGAGTCGAGCGGATTGACCGACTCGCGCTGGCGCAGCATGCGCGCCTCGGATTGCGCGTCGGGGTAGCCCATCGACACCCGCATCATGAACCGGTCGCGCTGCGCCTCGGGGAGGGCGTAGGTGCCCTCCATCTCGAGCGGGTTCTGCGTGGCGACCACGAGGAACGGGTCGGGGAGGAAGTGGGTCTGCCCGTCGACGGTCACCTGCCGCTCCTCCATCGCCTCGAGCAGCGCCGACTGCGTCTTGGGGGAGGAGCGGTTGATCTCGTCGGCGATCACGAGGTTCGCGAAGATCGCGCCGCGCTTGAACTCGAACTCGCGCTCGACCGGGTTGAACACCGACACCCCGGTGACGTCGCCGGGGAGCAGATCGGGGGTGAACTGGATGCGCCGCACCGTCGCGTCGACCGACGCCCCGAGCGCCCGCGCGAGCATGGTCTTGCCGACGCCGGGCACATCCTCGATGAGGAGGTGCCCTTCCGCGAGCAGGCAGACGAGGGCGCTGCGGACCGCGTCGGGCTTGCCGTCGATCACGCGGCCCACGGCGGCGAGGATCGCATCGGTGGTGCGCGCGAAGCCCTCCGCCGTCATGGCGGCATCCGTCTTCGCTGCGTCGGTCATGGCGTCCGTCACTGCAGCCTCCTGCGTCCCCGTGCGCAACCGGCCCGCATGGGTCGGCTGATGAGGCATCCTCGCCCCGGGACCGATCCTAATCGCGGTGATATCGGTTGGGTATCGGGATGCCTGCGAGAACGCTGGACATGCCCGGGCAGCCGCCGACCGGTCGAGGGGAGCCGCGAGCCGGGTTAGACTGGTGTCAGCTCTCCGCGAGGCGGCATCCAGGCCAATTCCCCCAGGACGGAAACGTAGCAAGGGTAACCGGGCTCTGCCGGGTTCGCGGAGAGTCTTACTTTTTCCCGAACGGCCCGTCCAGGACCGACCACTGCAGCAGCATGATGGTCTTCGCATCCTGGATCCGCCCGTCGCGGATCATCGCGAGCGACTCCTCGATGCCGAGTTCGACGAGCTCGATGTGCTCACCCTCCTCGGCCAGGCCGCCGCGCTCGCCGGAGCGCGCCGCCCCGTCGTAGGCGGCGGCGAAGAAGTGGAGCCGCTCGGTCACCGATCCGGGGCTCATGTACACGTCCCACACGTGCTCGAGCTCGCCCACCTCCACCCCGGTCTCCTCCATCGCCTCGCGGCGGATGGCGGTCGCCGGGTCGTCGTCGTCGAGGAGGCCGGCCGCGGTCTCGAGCAGCATCCCGTCGGGGTGCTCGTTGACGTACACCGGGTAGCGGAACTGGCGCGTGAGGAGCACGGTGCGCCGCGCCGGGTCGTAGAGGAGCACGGTCGCTCCGTTGCCGCGGTCGTACGTCTCGCGCTGCTGGGTCTCCCAGGCTCCCGACGGCCCGCGGTACTCGAGGGTGGTGCGACGCAGCACGTGCCAGGGCGCGGCGATCAGCTCCACATCCGTCACGCGGACATCGGGATTGCGGTCGAGATCGAGCCCGGTGCGGTCGAGGCCGACACGGCCCCGATGGTCGGGAACATCGACGCCCGGGCGCGGTTCGCTCATGCCTCCGACAGTAGTCCTCACCATTCTCACGGGTGCCCGCCCTGGTCCCGCCGCCCGTCGCGACCCTAGGCTGGGACCGTGGCTCACAGCATCTTCATCACGTCCGCAGAAGGCCACTCGGGTAAGTCGACGGTCGCGCTCGGGGTGCTCGACGCACTGAGCCACGCGACCGCACGGGTCGGGGTGTTCCGGGCGATCGCCCGCTCCACAGCGGAGCGCGACTACGTGCTCGAGATGCTGCTCGACCACGACGGCGTCGACCTCGAGTACGAGGAATGCGTCGGAGTCACCTACGACGACGTGCGCGCCGATCCGGATGCCGCGCTCTCGGTGATCGTCGAGCGCTACAAGGCGGTCGAGGCCCGCTGCGACGCCGTCGTCATCGTCGGAAGCGATTACACCGACGTCGGCAGCCCGGCCGAGCTCGCCTACAACGCCCGCATCGCGGCCAACCTCGGCGCACCGGTGCTGCTGGTCCTGGGCGGACGCTCGGCCGCGGCCCAGACGCTCCCCGAGCAGCTGGGGTCGTCGCTCGCCCGCACCCCCGCCGAGGTCGGCCAGATCGCCGACCTCGCCCTCGCCGAGCTCGCCCACGGGCGCGCCGAGCTGTTCGCTGTCATCGCGAACCGCACCGACCCGGAGCGCTCCGACGAGACGATCGCCGCCGTGCGGCGGGCGGTCGTGGCGGCAGGCTCCTCCGCCGAGGTGCCCGTATGGGCGATTCCGGAGGACCGCTACCTCGTTGCCCCGTCGATCCGCGGCATCATGCGCTCCGTCGACGGCGAGCTGCTCTCGGGCGACGCCGACCGGCTCACGCGCGAGGCGCTCGCCGTCGTGGTGGCCGGCATGTCGATGGTGAACGTGCTGCCGCGACTGCTCGAAGGAGCGGTGGTCGTGGTTCCCGCCGACCGCTCCGAGGTGCTCCTCGCCACGCTCCTCGCGAATGCGTCGGGCACCTTCCCGTCGATCTCGGGCATCGTGCTCAACGGCGGGTTCGACCTGCCGGAGCCGGTCACGCGCCTCCTCGACGGGCTCGGATCGAACGTGCCGATCATCACGACCGATCTCGGCACGTACGAGACCGCCGTGCGCATCATGAACACGCGCGGGCGCCTCGCGGCCGACTCGCAGCGGCGGTACGACACCGCGCTGTCGCTGTTCGAGCAGAACGTCGACACCGGCGAGCTGCTGCGCGCCTTCGGCGTCGCCCGGGCGACCGTGGTCACCCCGCTCATGTTCGAGTACCAGCTCATCGAGCGGGCGCGCGGCGACCGCAAGCGCATCGTGCTCCCCGAGGGCGACGACGACCGCGTGCTGCGGGCCGCCGCGACTGTGCTCAAGCGCGGCATCGCCGACCTCACGATCCTCGGCGAGCCGTTCGAGGTGCGGGCCCGGGCGATCGAGCTCGGCATCGACATCTCGGCGGCCGCGGTCATCTCGCCGTTCGACGCCGTGCACGTCCACCGGTTCGCAGACGAATACGCCCGCCTCCGCGCACACAAGGGGGTGACGTTCGAGAAGGCGTCCGACACGGTCACAGACGTCTCGTACTTCGGCACCCTCATGGTGCACCTGGGGCTCGCCGACGGCATGGTCTCGGGCGCTGCGCACACCACGGCGCACACGATCCGCCCGGCGTTCGAGATCATCAAGACGCGTCCCGACGTGTCGGTGGTCTCGAGCGTCTTCCTCATGGCGCTCGCCGACCGTGTGCTCGTCTACGGCGACTGCGCCGTCATCCCCGACCCGACCAGCCCGCAGCTCGCCGACATCGCGATCTCGTCTGCGGCGACCGCCGAGCAGTTCGGCATCGACCCGCGGGTGGCGATGCTCTCGTACTCGACGGGGGAGTCGGGCTCCGGCGCCGATGTCGAGAAGGTGCGGGATGCCACGGCGCTGGTGCGCGAACGCGCCCCCGAGCTGCTCGTGGAGGGCCCCATCCAGTACGACGCCGCCGCCGACGCCGCGGTCGCCGCGGCGAAGATGCCGGGATCGCAGGTCGCCGGCCGCGCGACGGTGTTCATCTTCCCTGACCTCAACACCGGCAACAACACCTACAAGGCCGTGCAGCGCTCGGCCGGCGCGGTCGCGATCGGTCCGGTGCTGCAGGGGCTGAACAAGCCGATCAACGACCTCTCGCGAGGAGCCCTGGTGGAAGACATCGTGAACACGATCGCGATCACCGCGATCCAGGCGCAGGGGATCACCGCGTGAGCATGGGCGCGAGGATCGGCTCTCGCTCGGTCGCCTGTCACACAAGCAGTGGGGAGAGGTTCACGGCATGAGCACCGTCCTGGTCGTCAACAGCGGGTCGTCGTCGTTCAAGTACCAGCTGATCGAGATGGACGGTGAGACCACGCTCGCATCGGGCCTCGTCGAGCGCATCGGCGACGCCGAGGGCCGTGCGAAGCACACGGTCTTCGCGCCGGCCGCGACCGCGGGCGAGGGGGCTGCCACCTTCACCGAGGCGACGTACAAGCGGCGTCTGCCGATCCCCGATCACACGGCGGGATTCCGCGTGATGCTCGAGGCGTTCGCCGAGAACGGCCCTGCGCTCGATGCCCATCCACCCGTCGCGGTCGGGCATCGCGTCGTGCACGGCGGCGCGCGCTTCTTCGAGCCGACCCTCGTCACCCCGCTCGTCGAGATCAACATCGACGAGCTGTCGGTGCTCGCGCCGCTGCACAACCCGGCGAACCTTGCCGGCATCGTGGCGGCGAAGAAGGCGTTCCCCGCCGTGCCGCACGTCGCGGTCTTCGACACAGCGTTCCACCAGACCCTGTCGCCTGCCGCCTACACCTACGCGATCGACGCGAAGCTCGCGGCCGACCACCGCATCCGTCGCTACGGCTTCCACGGCACCTCGCACAAGTTCGTGAGCGAGGCGGCCGCGGCCTTCGTGGGTCGTCCGGTCGCCGAGCTCAAGCAGCTCGTCTTCCACCTCGGCAACGGCGCATCGGTGACCGCGATCGACGGCGGCCGGTCGGTCGAGACGTCGATGGGGTTCACCCCGCTCGAGGGCCTCGTCATGGGCACCCGCTCCGGAGACCTCGACCCGGCGATCCTCTTCCATCTCGCCCGCCGGGAGGGCATGTCGATCGCCGATCTGGATGCGCTCCTCAACAAGCGCAGCGGACTGCTCGGCATGGCCGGCTCCAACGACCTGCGCGACATCCGCGCGGCGATCGAGAAGGGGGATGCGAGCGCCGTGCTCGCGTACGAGGTGTACGTCCACCGTCTGCGGCAGTACGCCGGCGCGTACCTCGCCCACCTCGGCGGCGCCGACGTGATCTCGTTCACCGCGGGTGTCGGCGAGAACGCCCCGCACGTGCGTGCGGCGGCGCTCGAGACCCTGGCGTTCGCGGGCGTCGAGATCGACGCCGAGCGCAACCACGCGGTCGGCCGCGGCGCGCCCGGGGCGGATGGCGGCATCCACGTCATCTCCACCGACGAGTCCCGCGTCATCGTGCTGGTGGTGCCCACCGACGAGGAGCTCGAGATCGCCCGTCAGACGCTGAGCGTCGCCTCCGCGTAACATCTCGTCGCTAGCCTGAGGGAGTGACCATGGACGCACTGCCAGACCTCGCCGCCTACGACGCCGTCCTGTTCGACCTGGACGGTGTGCTGACGCCCACCGCCGACGTGCACATGCACGCGTGGCAGTCGATGTTCGACGAACTCTTCGCCGAGTGGGAGATCACTCCGGCGTACACCGAGCGCGACTATTTCGAGCATCTCGACGGCAAGAAGCGGTACGACGGCGTGGCGAGCCTGCTGCGCTCCCGCGACGTCGAGGTGCCGTGGGGGGAGCCGTCGGATCCCGTCACCGCCGATACGGTGTGCGGCATCGGCAACCGCAAGAACGCGTACTTCGAGAAGTCGCTCCGTGAGGACGGCATCGCCGCGTATCCGGGATCGCTCGCGCTCCTCGACGTCCTCGCGGCGAAGGGCACCCCCGTCGCCGTGGTGTCGAGTTCCAAGAACGCGGAGGAGGTGCTCGGCGTCGCCGGCATCCGCGACCGCTTCCCGGTGGTGATGGACGGTGTGATCGCCGAGCGCGACCACCTCGCCTCGAAACCCGCACCCGATGTGTTCGTCGAGGCGGCGCGGATGCTGGGCGTCGACCCTGCACGCTGCGCGGCGGTCGAAGACGCGCTGAGTGGCGTGCAGTCGGCGGCGGCGGGCGGGTTCGCCCTCGTCGTCGGAGTGGACCGGGGGGCAGGGCGCGACGTGCTCACCGCCGCCGGTGCTCATGTGGTGGTGGAAGACCTGGAGGAGTTCGTCCGATGACCGATGCCGCAATGGACCGCGACCGCTTTCCGATCGATCCCTGGCGACTGGTCGAGACCTCGTTCGACATCGCCGACACCGGCGTCACCGAGACTCTGTTCGCCATCGGCAACGGCTACCTGGGGCTGCGCGGCAACCAGCCCGAGGGGCGGCACGCCCACGAGCACGGCACCTTCATCAACGGGTTCCACGAGACCTTCCCGATCCGCCACGCCGAGCAGGCGTACGGCTTCGCCGAGGTGGGCCAGACCATCATCAACGCGCCCGACGCGAAGGTGATGCGCGTCTACGTCGACGACGAGCCGCTCTCGCTCGATGTCGCCGACATGCGCGACTACGAGCGCTCGCTCGACATGCGCGACGGCGTGCTGCGCCGTCACATCGAGTGGACCACTCCGAGCGGCAAGGAGGTGCGCATCGACTACGACCGCCTCGTGTCGTTCGAGGAGAAGCACCTCGCCGTGATGCGCCTCGAGGTCACCGTGCTCAATGCCGACGCACCCGTGACGGTGAGCTGCCAGCTGCTCAACCGGCAGGACGGCGAAGACGTCTACGGCGGCACGCCCACCGCTCCCAAGAAGGCCGGGTTCGATCCGCGCAAGACCGACAAGCTGGCCGAGCGCGTGCTCCAGCCCGAGGAGTACTGGCAGGACGGCCTGCGCTCGGCGCTGTCGTACCGGGTGAACGCGTCGGGCATGACGATCGCTGTCGTCGCCGATCACATCATCGAGACCGACAACGCCTACACGGCGCGGGCGCTCATCGAGCCCGACATCGCCAAGAACGTGTTCCGCGTGCAGGCGAAGGCCGGCGTGCCGATCTCGGTCACCAAGGTCGTGAGCTACCACACGTCGCGGGGCGTCCCCGCCCGTGAGCTGGTCGACCGCTGCCGCCGCACCCTCGACCGTTCGCTCAGCGAGGGCATCGACGCGATCTACCGCACGCAGCGTGCCTGGCTCGACGACTTCTGGGCACGCTCCGACGTGCGCATCGGGGGACACGACGACCTGCAGCAGGCGACCCGCTGGTGCCTGTTCCAGCTCGCGCAGGCGTCGGCCCGCGCCGACGGCCAGGGCGTCCCCGCGAAGGGCATGACCGGGTCGGGCTACAGCGGGCACTACTTCTGGGACACCGAGATCTACGTGCTGCCGTTCCTGGCGTACACGACCCCGCTCTGGGCCCGAAACGCGCTGCGCATGCGGTACCTCATGCTCCCCGCCGCCCGGCGGCGCGCCTTCCAGCTGAACGAGAACGGTGCGCTGTTCCCGTGGCGCACCATCAACGGTGAGGAGGCGTCGGCGTATTACGCGGCCGGCACCGCGCAGTTCCACATCAACGCAGACGTGTCGTTCGCGCTCGCGAAGTACGTGCGCGCCACGGGCGACACCGAGTTCCTCCACCGCGAGGGCGTCGACATCGCGGTCGAGACCGCGCGGCTGTGGACGACGCTCGGCTTCTGGCGCTCGCTCGACGGCGATCGTGACGGCGAGATCGACGGCGAGACGTTCCACATCCACGGCGTGACCGGACCCGACGAGTACACCACCGTCGTCAACGACAACCTCTTCACCAACGTGATGGCGCGCTTCAACCTGCGCTTCGCGGCCCGCACGATCCGTGACATGGCCGAGCTCGACGGCGAGGTGTACCGCAAGATGGTCGACCGCCTCGGGCTCGAGGAGGGAGAGCCCGAGGCCTGGGAGCGCGCGGCGGAGGCGATGCACATCCCGTTCAGCCCGAGCCTCGGCATCCACCCGCAGGATCACGTCTTCCTCGAGCGCGAGATCTGGGACCTCGAGAACACGCCGGCCGACCGCCGGCCGCTGCTGCTGCACTTCCACCCGCTCGTGATCTACCGCTACCAGGTGCTCAAGCAGGCGGATGTCGTGCTCGCGCTCTTCCTGCAGGGCAACCACTTCTCCGATGAGGACAAGCTCGCCGATTTCGAGTACTACGACCCGCTGACCACGGGCGACTCGACGCTGTCGGCGGTGGTGCAGGCGATCCTCGCCGCCGAGGTCGGGTATCAGGACCTCGCGCTGGAGTACTTCCGCCAGTCGATCTTCGTCGACCTCGCCGACCTGCACCACAATGCCGCCGACGGCGTGCACGTCGCCTCGGCGGGCGGCGTGTGGACGGCGCTCGTCTGCGGATTCGGCGGCATGCGCGATCACTTCGGCGAGCTTTCGTTCGACCCGAGGCTTCCGGCCGACTGGCCCGAGATCTCGTTCGTGCTGCACTGGCACGGCACGCGTCTCGAGGTGTCGATCACACGCGATGAACTGCGCGTCGTGGCGGGCGACGGCGACCCGGTCGGGTTCAGCGTGCGGGGCACCGGGTACGTCGTCGGCGCGGGCGAAGAGGTCGTCGTCGCGCTCGCCGACCAGGGACCCGTGCGCGCCGGCCGGCCGACGCTGCGGCAGTTCGCCGACCAGCGCCGCGAAGACGGCTCGCTCCTGTCGGCGTCGGTTCCGACGGTCACGACGTCGATCCCGATCGTCGCGGGATCGGGTGCCGACGTGGAGCACGGCGCGGACGCCTGACCCGCTCGTACGCCGTGCCCGGCTGGCTCAGACGCTGACGGGAGACACTGCGCTGTGCCCGGCATCCGTCCATGCCGAACGGAACGCGCGGGCGGCGGCTTCGGGGTCGGCCGCTCCGCACACCGCCGACACCACGGCCAGCCCGGCCGCCCCCGCGGAGCGGAGCGGTGCGGCATCGGCGACCCCGACTCCGCCGATCGCGACGCACGGCAGCGGGGTGGCGGAGGCGAGCGCGGCGAAGCCGTCGTAGCCGAGCGGCTCGGGGTGGTCGGCCTTCGTCGCGGTCGGCCGGATGACCCCGACACCGATATAGTCGAGCGTGCGCATCGGCATCGCCGCCGCGGAAGCCAGGTGGGCGGGGGTGTTCGCCGTCCACCCGATCAGGGCCTGGGCGCCGAGCAGACGGCGCGCCGTCTCCGGTGGCACGTCGCTCTGCCCGAGGTGCACGCCGTCGACACACGCGCCGGCGTCGCGCGCGGCCAGAACCACGTCGAGCCGGTCGTCGACGATGAGCGCCGCCCGACCGCCGACGACGGCCGACAGGGCGACCGCCTGCGCGATCAGCTCGCGTGCCGAGACGTGCTTCGCGCGGAGCTGCACGACTCCCACGCCTCCGGCTGCGGCGGCGTCGACCACCCCGACGAGTCGCTCGAACGGCAGCCGCTCGTCGGTGACGAGGTGCAGCGACAGATCGTGAACCGTCATCGGATCGCGGCCTCGAGGTCCGCGTGGTCATCGGCGCTCTCGCCGGCCTCGTCGGTCCCGCGATCCACCGGGTATTCGACGACCCGCCCCTCGAGATCCGCCGGCTCGACCGCATCGAGCGCGTCGATGAACGCGACCGCGAACGAACCGGGGGAGCGCGAGACGGATGCCGCACGTTCGGCGGCCGCCGAATGCACGGCGCATCCGGTGACCGCCGCGGTGAACGGATCGGTCACGGCGAGGAAGGCCGCGATCGTCGCTCCCAGCGAGCATCCGCCGCCGGTGACGCGCGTCAGGAGGACGTCGCCGCCGTGCACGCGGGCGACCAGCGCGCCGTCGGTGACGAGGTCGACCTCCCCGGTCACGACCACGACGCCGCCGGTGCGCAGGGCGAGGGCGCGCGCCGCGTCGATCGCGTCGTCGGGGGAGTCGGTCGCATCGACGCCGCGCCCGCCGCGCGAGAGCCCGGCGACGGCGAGGATCTCGGAGGCGTTGCCGCGCACGATCGCTGGGCGATGGTGGAGGAGCTCCTCGGCGAGAGCCGTGCGCACCGGCAGAGCACCGACGGCGACCGGGTCGAGCACCCAGGGCGTGCCCGCCCGCACCGCTTCGCGGGCGGCGTCGCGCTGCTCGGAACGGGGTGTGCCGAGGTTCACGAGCACGCCCCCGGCGACACCGGCGAACATGCCGGCCTCGCCTGGGATGTCGCACATCGCCGGCGAAGCGCCGAGTGCGAGGAGCACGTTGGCGGTGAAGTTCGTCACCACCGCGTTCGTGATGCACTGCACCAGGGGGTTCGCGGCGCGCAGCGCGTCGAGGGCCTCGCCGGGCGTCGCCGGGCCGGCTGCCCGCGCGGAACCGGAGGTGGACAGGGGGTTTTCAGACGTGCCGATGCTCATTGCGACATCCCTTCGCCAGTACGAACTAGATCAGGTTCGACGGGTGTGATCTCAGCCCGCGCGGCGGGCACCCCGTGTCACTCGGGCATGACGCTAGCAGCGGCCGGGTGGGCCGGGCGAATCGCGCCTGCCTCGATGTCGCACGCACGCCGTAGGGTGGACGGGTGACCACCGCTCTGTACCGCCGCTACCGGCCCGAGTCCTTCGCGGAGATGATCGGGCAGTCCCAGGTCACCGAGCCCCTGATGACGGCGCTGCGCGGCGACCGCGTCGGCCACGCCTACCTCTTCTCGGGTCCGCGCGGCTGCGGCAAGACCACATCGGCGCGCATCCTCGCCCGCTGCCTCAACTGCGCACAGGGGCCGACCGACACTCCGTGCGGCACCTGCGACAGCTGCGTCGAGCTCGGTCGCGGCGGCGGCGGCTCGCTCGACGTCGTCGAGATCGACGCAGCCAGCCACAACGGCGTCGACGATGCGCGCGACCTGCGCGAGCGCGCGGTGTTCGCCCCGGCGCGCGACCGCTTCAAGATCTTCATCCTCGACGAGGCGCACATGGTGACGCCGCAGGGGTTCAACGCGCTCCTCAAGCTCGTCGAAGAGCCGCCCGAGCACGTCAAGTTCATCTTCGCGACGACCGAGCCCGAGAAGGTCATCGGCACGATCCGTTCGCGCACCCACCACTACCCGTTCCGGCTCGTCCCGCCGGGCGCGATGCTCGAGTACGTCGAACAGCTGTGCGGGCAGGAGGGCGTCGAGGTCGAGCAGGGCGTGCTCCCGCTCGTCGTGCGGGCGGGTGGCGGTTCGCCGCGCGACACGCTGTCGCTGCTCGACCAGCTCATCGCGGGCTCCGAAGAGGGTGCCGTGCGCTACGAGCGCGCCGTGGCCCTTCTCGGCTACACGCACGCCGAGCTGCTCGACGAGGTCGTCGGCGCGTTCGCCGGCGATGACGCGGCGGCGGCGTTCGCCGCGATCGACCGCGTGGTGCAGACGGGGCAGGATCCGCGCCGCTTCGTCGACGATCTGCTCGAGCGACTGCGCGACCTCATCGTCGTCGCGGCGACCGGGGCGCAGGCTTCGGCGGTGCTGCGCGGGGTCTCGAGCGATGACCTCGCCCGCATGCAGGCCCAGGCCTCCGCCATCGGCGCCGCCCGGCTCTCGCGCATCGCCGACATCGTGATCGCCACGCTCGACGACATGACCGGCGCCACCTCGCCGCGGCTGCAGCTCGAGCTCATGGTCGCCCGTGTGCTCGCGCGCGGCGCGGGCGGCGCGGCTGCCGTGCAGGCTCCGGTCACGGCTGCCGCGGCCGTACCGGCACCGGCCGCGGCTCCCGCTCCCGCCGCGCCGGCAGCCGCTCCCGCTGCGACTCCGGTCGTCGGCGCAGCGCCCGTCACGGCGCCGCCCGCCTCCGCTCCCGAGGTCGCTCCCGCGCGCGCGGAGTCTGCTGCGCAGCCGCCCGCTGCGCCGGCGGCGCCGCCGGCTGCCGAAACCTCGGCGGCTGCGCCCGTCGCCGTTCCGGCCGGACCCGTCACATTCGAGACGCTGCGGGCGGCATGGCCTGCAGTTCTGGCGAGCCTCGAGACCATCAGCCGCTCGTCGTGGATGCTGGCATCGGGGGCGACGGCAGCCGCGTTCGCCGACGACGTGCTCACGCTGACCTTCGCCAGCCAGTCCGACGTCGCGAAGTTCAAGCACCTCGCCGCGGGCAAGGGGCCGAGCGAAGACCTGCGCCAGGCGATCCTCGGCGTGCTCGGCGTGCGCGTCAAGTACATCGCGCGGCACGACCCGTCGCGTGGCGGCAGCGCACGCGAAGGATCGGGCGCGGGCGATGCGGGCGGTGGTTCCGGGGCCTCCGGCACGCCTCGCGCAGCGTCGTCCGACGCGTCCGACGGTCCACGAGCCGCGGCGGGCGCCCCGCCCACCGCTCCGTCCTCCGGCGCACCCCGCGCCGGATCGCCAGACGCCCCGCCGACTGTCGTCGGCTCCGCGCCTGCGCAGGCCTCGCCGCGGCCCTCGACCCCGGCTCCGGCCGGTCGGGGTCCACAGGCGCCGGCGTCTGCCGAGCGTGCACCGGCTCGTTCCGGTGATCGCGCCGCCCCCCGTGCGTCGGCTCCGGCCGCTGCCGCGCCGGTGACCGAGTGGGCGGTCGCAGCGATCCCGTCCGACGACGACGCACCGCCTCCCGGCCCGCCCGAGTCGACATCGTCGCCGCAGCCGTTCGCCGTCGACGACGAGCCGGAAGACGCCGAGCGCGAGGCGATGCACGCCCGCGTCGCCACGGTCGCCCCGCCCCGCGAGGGCGACGTGCTCCCGGCGCGCGAGACCGCGTCGTCGGCCGCGCCCGACGACGACGGCGATGACGCCGACGAGTACCCCGACACGGATGCGGTCGCCGGCGACCTGGCACCGCCGACCGTCGCACCGTCCCTGGCCCCCGCGGTGACGACCCGCAACGACGGTGTTCAGCGCTACGGCGAAGCCGTGGTGCGGCAGGTGCTCGGCGCCACCTTCGTTCGCGAAGAGCCCCACCAGCAGCCCACCCGGTTCAACTAGGAATCCCGACTGGCATGTACGACGGCATCGTCCAAGACCTCATCGACGAATTCGGCCGCCTCCCCGGCATCGGCCCGAAATCCGCACAGCGGATCACATTCCACATCCTGCAGTCGCCGAACTTCGACGTCTCGCACCTCGCCGAACTCCTCGCCGTCGTGCGCGAGAAGGTGCGCTTCTGCGAGGTGTGCGGCAACGTCTCGGAGCAGGAGCGCTGCAGCATCTGCCGCGACCCGCGTCGCAACGTCTCGCTGATCTGCGTGGTCGAAGACGCCAAAGACGTCGCGGCCATCGAGCGCACGCGCGAGTTCCGCGGGCTCTACCACGTGCTCGGCGGCGCGATCAGCCCGATCGCCGGCGTCGGACCCGACGATCTGCGCATCACGCAACTCATGCAGCGACTCGCCGACGGCACCGTGCAGGAGGTCATCCTCGCCACGAACCCCAACCTCGAAGGCGAGGCCACGGCGACCTACCTCAGCCGGCTGCTCCACTCGCTCGAGATCTCGGTGACGCGTCTCGCCTCCGGGCTCCCCGTGGGCGGCGACCTGGAGTACGCCGACGAGGTCACCCTCGGACGCGCGTTCGAGGGCCGCCGCTCGATCTGACGGCGGGGATGTCCGACGTCCGCCGTACATTGGCGGAGTACGCACTCGCCGGCTCGCACGGTGCACGCGAGCATGGACGACGGCGGGATCCGGCATCCCGAGAACAGGGCGGGTCCGCATGAACGACGCACAGCGCTTCGACGCCCGTGCCTGGGTTCTCTTCGCGATCATGGCGGTCCTATGGGGCGTGCCGTACCTGTTCATCAGCATCGCCGTCGAGTCGTACTCCCCGGCAGCCGTCGTCGCCGGGCGCACCCTGCTCGGCGCGCTCCTGCTCCTTCCGTTCGCGCTGCGGCAGCGGGCGCTTCGCCCCGCGTTCGCGAAGATCGGGTGGGTGCTGCTGTTCGGGGCGATCGAGATGGCCGGGCCCTTCCTCCTGCTGGGCCACGCCGAGCAGACGCTCCCCTCGGGCCTCACCGGACTCCTCGTCGCGACCGTGCCGCTGTTCGCGGCGATCATCGCGTTCGGCGGAGGCGACCGCAGCGTTCTCAGCCCCGCCCGCATCATCGGGCTGTGCGTCGGCTTCGCCGGCGTCTTCGTCATCGTGGCCGGGCCGGGCCTCGCGGTGCCCGGCGGGGGCGGACTCCTCGCCGTCGGCGAGGTGCTCCTGGTCGCCGTCCTGTACTCGATCGCACCGTTCGTGATCGCCACGAAGCTCCGCGACGTGCCGTCGCTCGGCACCATCACCCTCGCGCTCTTCGCGGTCGGGCTGTTCTACACGCCGATCGCCTTCCTCACCCAGCACGAGGTGCCGACCGTGCCGAGCACTGTCGCGTTGGTCGCACTCGCAGTGCTCTGCACCGCGCTCGCGTTCATCGTCTTCTTCGCCCTCATCGCCCGGGTCGGTCCGGTCCGGGCACCGCTGTTCACCTACGTCAACCCGGTCGTCGCGATCGCGCTCGGGGCGATCGTGCTGGGAGAGGCGCTCACGACGGGCCTGCTGATCGGATTTCCGCTCGTGATCCTCGGGTGCTGGCTGGCAGCCACCGGCGGCAGGTTCCGGGTGCCGCGCGGCGACCTCGTCGCCGAGCTTCCGGCAGACACCCAGCGCTGATCCGCCGCGGCTGCGCGCGCCGTCATCCTCGCTGGCGCGCGCGGGAGCGGGCCACGCTGTACAGCGACGCGCGCACCGGCTGCCCGAGATAGATGCCGAGCGACGCGCCGACGGCGAGGCTCACGCCGACGATCGCGGCGCTCACGAGGGTCCCGAACCCCAGCAGCAGCTGTGTCGCGCTGTCACCGGACTCGACCACCGTGAGGAGACCGCGGAAGACGGCGGCGCCCGGCACCATGGGAAGGATCGCCGCCGTCGTGATCGCGATCGACGGCACGTGCAGGCGGTAGGCGAGCACGATTCCGACGAAGCTGCCGATGAACGCGCCGAGACCGCTCGCCGCAGCGGCTTCGAAGCCGAGGGTGGAGGCGCCGAGATACCCGACCCACGCCACGAGGCTCAGCAGGATGCTCACGAGCACGATCCGCAGACCCGCTCCGTTGTAGACAGCGACGGCGATCGCGATGAGCGCAGCGCCGACGAGCTGCAGCGGCACCGGGCCGAGCGGCAGAGCGTCGTCGGGGGCGTCGACGCGCAGGCCGATCACGCGCGCCGTCTCGAGCCCGGCGAGGATGCCGAGCACGACGCCGAGCGTGTGGGTGGTGAGCTCGAGGATGCGTCCGCCCGCAGTGAGCGCGAAGCCGTCGATGGCGTCCTGCGCCGCGCCGACCACGGTGAGGCCGGCGAGCATGAGCACGATGCCCGAGGCGACGATCACCGACGGGCGCAGGGTGGCGGCATCCGTGATCCCGACGTACGCGAGCAGCGGCGCCATCGCGGCGACGAGGGTCAGCACGAAGGCGCCCGCGATCTGGCTGAAAAAGAACGGCACGCGGGCGCGTGCGAGCCCGAGCTGCGTGAGGGCGGCGAGGGCGGCCGCCACGAAGGCCAGTGCCGTGACGAGCCAGCTGCTCCCGAACATCACCGCGACACCGACGGCGAGCAGTGCCTGGGCGAGCACGACCACCGTCGGGCGATAGCGGAACGGTGTGCGCCGCAGTACGCGATACCGCGCGACCGCAGCATCGAGGTCGAGTCCGTCCGTGATCGCGGCGACGAGCGCCTGCACACCCTGGAGCTTCTCGTGATCGGGTGCGGCGCCCTTCACGACGCGCAGCAGGGTGATGGGTCTCGGCGCGCCGCTGCGGTAGTACGCGGCGGTGATCGAGTTGTAGGTGACGTCGACCTGCACCGGCTCGAGCCCGTACACCGCCGCCACCCGCACGATCGTGAGCGTCACCTCGCTCGCAGCCGCGCCGGTCACGAGCATCGTCTCGCCGATGCGCACCGCGAGCTCGAGCACGCGCACGGCCACGGCGTCATCGATCACCGGCAGCGCCTGGGTCTCGGTGAGGCCGCCGTCGCCGGAGTGGACCAGGCCGCTCAACGAGCTGAACAGCTTCCGGCGTCGTGCTGCCATGCGACGGCTCACCTTCCCGCGCCCGTGTCGGCGCACTCGGCCGCGCGCGACGCCTCGATCCTAACGGCGGGGTGTCACATGACCCGGCGGCAGGGCGCGGCATCCGTAAGATTGGTGCTCGGGCGCGGCATCCGTCCGCCCCGCATCCACATCCGTGCCGCCCAGGCGGCACCTCCGGGAGTTCCACGTGGCGCTGATCGTCCAGAAGTACGGCGGGTCGTCCGTCGCCGATGCCGAGAGCATCAAGCGCGTCGCCAAGCGCATCGTCGCCAACCGTCGTGCCGGGCACGACGTGGTGGTCGCGGTCAGCGCGATGGGCGACACGACCGACGAGCTGCTCGACCTCGCCGGCCAGGTCGCTCCGATCCCGGCGCCCCGCGAGCTCGACATGCTGCTCTCGAGCGGTGAGCGCATCTCGATGGCGCTGCTCGCGATGGCCATCCACTCGATGGGCTTCGAGGCGCGCTCGTTCACCGGCAGCCAGGCGGGCATGATCACGGATGCCACGCACGGCGCTGCCCGCATCGTCGACGTGACGCCGGTGCGGCTGCGCGAGGCGCTCGATGACGGCGCGATCGTCATCGTCGCCGGCTTCCAGGGGTTCAACCGCGACACGCGCGACATCACCACGCTCGGTCGCGGCGGCTCCGACACCACCGCCGTCGCGCTCGCCGCCGCGCTCGAGGCAGACGTATGCGAGATCTACAGCGACGTCGACGGCATCTACACCGCAGACCCGCGCGTCGTGCCGAAGGCCCGCAAGCTCGGCACCGTCTCGTCGGAGGAGATGCTCGAACTCGCCGCCAACGGAGCCAAGGTGCTCTACATCCGCGCGGTCGAGTACGCGCGGCGCCACGGCGTGCTGATCCACTCGCGCTCGACGTTCTCGTCGGGTGTCGGAACCTACGTGCTCGGCCCGGGGATGAGCGTCCCCGACGGCCAACAGGGAGAGAACATGGAAGAGCCCATCGTCGCCGGCGTGGCCACCGACCTCGGCCAGGCGAAGATCACCGTCATCGGCGTGCCGGATGTCCCCGGCAAGGCAGCCGAGATCTTCAAGGTCGTCGCGAAGTCGGGTGCGAACGTCGACATGATCGTGCAGAACGTGTCGGCGGCCGCCACGGGCCGCACCGACATCTCGTTCACGCTTCCGAAGACGGATGCCGCGACCGCGCTCAAGGCGCTCGCCGGAGACCAGGCCGACATCGGGTTCGAGAGCCTCGTGCACGACGACCAGATCGGCAAGCTCTCGGTCGTCGGCGCCGGCATGCGCACCCACTCGGGCGTCTCCGCGACGCTGTTCGAGGCGCTTTCGGTGGCGGGCATCAACATCGAGATGATCTCGACCTCCGAGATCCGCATCTCCGTGGTCGTGCGCGGCGACGACCTGGCCGCGGCGGCACGGGTCGTGCACACCGCCTACGGGCTCGACGGCGACGACGACGCCGTGGTGCACGCCGGCACCGGCCGCTGACCCCGGGCCCCCTTCACCCCGATCACCGACGCCGCGCGTAACGCCGGGGCGGAGCATCCTTCCCGGGCGGTAGAATCGGGCAACCCCGCGCACCGATGGCGTCTGCGCGCCCGCCTGCAGCACCGAGGACACCGTCATGACCCGCATCTCCGATTCAGGACTCTCCGTCGCCGTCGTCGGCGCCACCGGCCAGGTCGGCACGGTCATGCGCGAGATTCTCGCGGAGCGGAACTTCCCGATCCGCGAGCTGCGCCTGTTCGCCACCGCCCGCTCCGCCGGGACCGCCGTCGAGTTCGCCGGCGAGACGGTGATCATCGAGGATGTCGCCACCGCCGATCCTGCCGGCATCGACGTCGCGCTGTTCTCGGCCGGTGCCACAGGCTCGCGCGCGCATGCCCCCCGCTTCGCCGAGGCCGGCGCCGTCGTCATCGACAACTCCAGCGCGTGGCGCATGGACCCCGACGTTCCGCTCGTGGTGAGTGAGGTCAACCCGCACGCGATCGCGAACCCGCCCAAGGGCATCATCGCGAACCCCAACTGCACGACCATGGCGGCGATGCCGATCCTCAAGCCGCTCGACACCGAGGCCGGCCTCGAGAGGCTGATCGTCTCGACGTACCAGGCCGTCTCCGGCTCCGGGCTCGCCGGCGCGCAGGAACTCCTCGGTCAGATCGAGGCAGTCGTCGCCCAGCCGAACGCCATCGACCTCGTGCACGACGGCTCGGCGGTGGACTTCCCGCAGCCCGAGAAGTACGTCGCACCGATCGCGTTCGACGTCATCCCGCTCGCCGGAAACCTCGTCGACGACGGGCTCAACGAGACCGACGAGGAGAAGAAGCTTCGCAACGAGAGCCGCAAGATCCTCGAGCTGCCCGACCTCCGCGTCGCGGGCACCTGCGTGCGCGTGCCCGTCTTCACCGGACACTCCCTGTCGATCCACGCGGAGTTCGCACGCGACATCACGCCCGAGCGGGCCCGCGAGGTGCTCGCATCGGCGCCGGGCGTCGTCCTCGAGGAGGTCCCGACGCCCCTGCAGGCGGCCGGAAGCGACCCGAGCTACGTCGGCCGCATCCGCGCCGACCAGTCCGCGCCCGAGGGCAAGGGGCTCGTGCTCTTCATCTCGAACGACAACCTGCGCAAGGGCGCGGCCCTCAACGCCGTGCAGATCGCCGAGGTCGTCGCGGCGAACCTGGGCGTCAGCGTCTGACCGCGACCTCCGCGATCACAGCGAGCGGATGCCCGGGTCACCGGCATCCGCTCGCTTTCGCATCCGGAAAGAACTGCCGGACTTTCGGCCTCCGACCTGGGCCTCGGTCGGGACCCGTGCTCGAGCGACTTAGAATCGTCTGGTGACCGAAACGCCCTCCGTGCCCCATCCTGACGACAGCGATCTGCCCGACGGCTCCGTCGATGTGCTGCTCATCGGCGGCGGCGTCATGAGCGCGACGCTCGGAACGCTGCTGCAGGAGCTGCAGCCCGATCTGAAGATCGCCGTGTTCGAGCGTCTCAGCGATGTGGCCCTCGAGAGCTCGAACGCGTGGAACAACGCCGGCACCGGGCACGCAGCCCTCTGCGAGCTGAACTACATGCCCGAAGGTTCGGACGGCTCGGTCGACCCGGCCAAGGCGATCTCGATCAACGAGCAGTTCCAGCAGAGCCGTCAGCTGTGGTCGTCGCTGGTCGATGCGGGGGTGCTCGACGCCCCCTCGACGTTCATCAACTCGACGCCGCACATGACCTTCGTCCGCGGCGAGAAGGATGTCGCGTACCTCAAGAAGCGCTACGAAGCGCTCAAGGACGAGCCCCTGTTCGCCGGCATCGAGTACAGCGAGGACTCGCGCGTCATCAACAAGTGGACGCCGCTGCTCATGCAGAAGCGCCGCGCCGGCGAGCCGTTCGCGGCGACGCGGATGCCGGCAGGCACGGACGTCGACTTCGGTGCGCTCACCCGTCAGCTGTTCGAGAACCTGGCGGCGAACGGCGCCGAGGTTCGCACGAACACCGAGGTGCGCCGCCTCAAGCGTCTCGCCGACGGATCGTGGCGCGTGAAGTACCGCCGCACGCTCGGGCGCACCCCGGGCGAGATCCGTGCGAAGTTCGTCTTCGTCGGAGCCGGCGGCTGGGCGCTGAAGCTGCTCCAGCGCTCGGGCATCCCCGAGATCTCGGGCTACGGTGTCTTCCCGATCGGCGGGCAGTTCCTCAAGACGAGCAACCCCGCGATCGTCGCGCAGCACAAGGCGAAGGTGTACTCGCAGGCTTCGGTCGGCGCGCCGCCGATGTCGGTTCCGCACCTCGACACCCGCGTCGTCGACGGCGAGGCGTCGCTGCTGTTCGGTCCGTTCGCGACGTTCAGCCCCAAGTTCCTCAAGACCGGCTCGTGGTTCGACATCGTCGGCCAGGTGCGCCCGGGCAATCTGGGTCCGATGCTCAAGGTGGCGTGGGACAACCCCAGCCTCATCACCTACCTCGTCGGCGAGCTGCTCAAGAACCACGCCAAGAAGGTCGACAGCCTCCGCGTCTTCATGCCCACCGCGAAGGACGAGGACTGGGAGCTCATCCAGGCCGGTCAGCGCGCGCAGGTCATGAAGAAGGATCCCGAGAAGGGCGGCGTGCTGCAGTTCGGCACGGAGGTCGTCACCGGCGCCGACGGCACGATCGCGGGCCTGCTCGGCGCATCGCCCGGCGCCTCGACCGCGGTGTCGATCATGCTCGGGCTGCTGAAGACCTGCTTCCCCGACCGAATCGAGGCGTGGGAGCCGCGCCTGCGCGAGCTGATCCCGAGCTACGGCGAGACGCTCAACCCACGGCCTGAGGTCGCGCGCGAGTCGCTCGTCGAGACCGCGGACACCCTCGCGCTCACCGCCTGAGCCCTGACGGTCCTCGCCATCCTCGACGCGAGCCGGACGCGAGCGAGGCGGGCGCGGGAGCGACTACGCTCGGTGCGTGGCAAAGCTCTACTTCCGCTTCGGCGCGATGAACTCCGGCAAGTCGACGTCTCTGCTGCAGGCCGCGTACAACTACGAGGAGCGCGGTCAGCACGTGCTCCTGGCGAAGCCCGAGATCGACACCAAGGGTGCCGCGCAGATCGACAGCCGTCTCGGCGTGAAGCGTGCGGTGGACTTCCTGATCGCACCGGGTGACGACGTGCGCGCGCTGTTTGCCGAGCACCGCGCCGCTCTGCGGTCACGGGTGTCGTCGGCGCTCGTGCCGGAGTCCGACCACACCGACGTCGCCTGCCTCCTCATCGACGAGGCGCAGTTCCTCACCCGCGATCAGGTCGACGATCTGCTCCGCATCGTGGTGCTCGACGGCATCCCGGTGCTGGCCTACGGCATCCGCACCGACTTCCGCACGGAGGCGTTCCCGGGCTCACGACGGCTGCTCGAGCTGGCGCACAGCCTCGAGGAGCTGAAGACCATCTGCCGCTGCGGGCGCAAGGCGCTCTTCAACGCGCGGCTCGTCGGCGGGCGCTTCGTCTTCGACGGCGACCAGGTCGCCATCGACGAACTGTCGACCGCGCGGGTCACGTACGAGTCGATGTGCGCCGAGTGCTATCTGCGCGAGTCGGGCGGGCGGCTGGGCTGACGCTCACGCGGGCATCCTGGTGGCGGCGTGCCGTCGGCGGGGGAGCGGGATCAGCATCGACGTGGTGCGGCGGTACTCGGCGTAGGCCGGATACTTCGACGCGGTGATCGATTCGGTGAAGATCGTCGACCCGAGGAACAGCAGCGTGAGCAGTGCGGCGCCGACGATGGTCCAGTTGAACACCCCGCCCCAGACCCCGAGGCCCGCGGTCGCGGCAGCCGTCGCGCCGAGGGCGTAGACCGCCCACCACTGCGCCTGCTCGAAGAAGAAGTTCGGATGCCGGCTGTACGCGAAAAGCCCGGTCGTGGCGAAGCCCGGCGCCAGCGTTCCGCCTGCGCGCCGCTTCGCCTGATGGAATGCCCACTGCTGCTGGTCGGCGACGAACTCTCCGATCAGGAAGCCGGCGAAGAGCACGGCGAACGCGGCATCCCATCCGGTGAACGGCACCGGGTTCTGCCACGCGATGTACGCCGGCACGGTGATCAGCACGAGAAGCGCATTCTGGTACAGCACGATGAAGAACAGGTTGAAGAGCTGGAACTGCCAGGGCTTCATGCGCCCGCGCAGGATCGCCCAGCGGTAGTCCTCCATGCCCGTGTAGCCGCCCTTGCGGGCGAAGTTGAAGGTCAGACGTGCGCCCCATGCGGTGACCAGCACGGCCATCACGATCAGTCGCACCGGGTCGGCACCGGGGCCGTCGGTCGTCGCGGCGACGGCGAAGATCCACACGTAGACCACCGGCACGATCGACCACAGGCGATCGACCCACGACGTGTCTTTCGTGATGAGCGAAGCGACCCAGCAGAACGCGGTCGCGGCACCGGCCACCCACAGCACGACGACGAGGGGATCCATGAGGGGATGCTAGCCGCCATGGCGTACGCCCGATCGGATCAGCGCGCCGTCGCCCGACGCGCTTGCATTGTGGTCTGACCACGCGTTATCGTGGTCAGACCACACCGACGGAGGTACCGTGACGCAGACGTCCACCGCGCGCGCCTGGCGGGTCGTGCTCGAGAGCATCGAGCGCGACCTCCTCGAGGGCGTGCTCCAGCCGGGCGATCGGCTCGCTCCGGAGCGCGAGCTCGCGACGACCCTCGGGGTCGGGCGCTCGAGTGTGCGTGAGGCGCTGCGCGTGCTCGAGGTGATGGGGCTCATCCGCACCGGCACCGGGTCGGGTCCGACCTCAGGAGCCTTCATCGTCGCGAGCCCGCAGGGCGGGCTGTCGGCGCTGCTGCGGCTCCAGGTGGCGGCGCAGGCGTTCCCGCTCGACGACGTCGTGCGCACCCGCGTGGTGCTCGAGTCCGCCGTCGTCGAGGCGATCGCCGCAGATCCGCAGCGGGTGACCGCCGAGGCGCGCGCTGTGCTCGACGCGATGGACGACGCCGACCTCACCCGTGAGGAGTTCATCGCACTCGATGCGCGGCTCCACCAGGCGCTCGCCGAGGCGTCGGGCAACCTCGTCATCGCCGTGACCATGGAGGGCCTGCGCAGCGCCATCGAGTCGTACGTGCAGGCAGGTGCCCAGCGGCTGCCCGATTGGGATGCCACCAGCGAACGGCTCCGCCGCGAGCACCACGCCATCCTCGACGCCGTCGACGCGGGCGACGCGTCGCTCGCCCGCTCCCTCGTCCACGACCACATCACCGGCTACTACGCCGAAGCGGGCTCGTCCCGCGACCTCTGAAACCACGACCGGCAGGAAAGAACATGGTCCAGCGCCAGCTCCCCAACCCGCTCGAACTCCTCGAGCTCATGCAGTTCAAGAAGCCCGAGCTCGACGGGCGCAAGCGTCGCCTCGACGGCGCCCTCACGATCTACGACCTGCGCACCATCGCGAAGCGTCGCACCCCGAAGGCCGCCTTCGACTACACCGACGGCGCCGCCGAGGGGGAGCTGTCGCTCGCTCGTGCGCGTCAGGCCTTCGAGGACGTGGAGTTCCACCCCGACGTGCTCCGCCCCGCCGAGAACGTCGACATGTCGACCGAGATCCTGGGCGGGCCGTCGGCCATGCCGTTCGGCATCGCGCCCACCGGCTTCACGCGACTGATGCAGACCGAGGGCGAGATCGCCGGTGCCGGCGCGGCCGGTGCCGCCGGCATCCCCTTCACCCTCTCGACGCTGGGCACCACGTCGATCGAAGACGTGAAGGCCGCGAACCCGAACGGTCGCAACTGGTTCCAGCTCTACGTCATGCGCGACCGGGAGATCTCGTACAACCTGGCCCGTCGCGCGGCAGCCGCCGGATTCGACACGCTGCAGTTCACCGTCGACACCCCGGTGGCGGGAGCACGCCTGCGCGACAAGCGCAACGGCTTCTCGATCCCGCCGCAACTGACCCTCGGTACGATCATCAACGCGATCCCGCGCCCCTGGTGGTGGTACGACTTCCTCACAACGCCCAAGCTCGAGTTCGCGTCGCTGTCGACGACCGGCGGCACCGTCGGCGAGCTCCTCAATGCGGCCATGGACCCGACGATCAGCTACGACGACCTCGCCGTCATCCGCGACATCTGGCCCGGCAAGATCGTCGTCAAGGGGGTGCAGAACGTCGCCGACTCGAAGCGGTTGATCGACGCCGGCGTCGACGGCATCATCCTGTCGAACCACGGCGGCCGTCAGCTCGACCGGGCGCCGATCCCGTTCCGCCTCCTCCCCGAGGTGGTCCGCGAGGTCGGCAAGGATGCCACGGTAATGGTCGACACCGGAATCATGAACGGCGCCGACATCGTCTCGTCGATCGCCCTCGGTGCGAAGTTCACGCTCATCGGCCGTGCGTACCTCTACGGGCTCATGGCGGGCGGCCGCCAGGGTGTCGACCGCACCATCGAGATCCTCCGCAGCGAGATCGAGCGCACGATGAAGCTGCTCGGCGTCTCGGCCCTCGGTGAGCTCGAGCCCCGTCACGTCACGCAGTTGCAGCGGCTCGTGCCGGTCGGGCAGGCGCAGGCGCCGGCCCGGCGCGCCGCGGCTCCCCGCGCGAAGACCGCGGCCCAGGGCTGACGCGTTTCGTCTCGCTGCGCTCGCTCAACGACCGGGATGTGGGTGCGTTCCGGTCGTTGAGCGAGAAGCGCGGCGACGGGACGAAACGTCGGTGATGCGGGTGCGTTCCGGTCGTTGAGCGAGGAGCGCGGCGACGAGACGAAACATCGGTGATGCGGGGGCAGCCTCAGGCGCGGACAGGCAGGGTGGGGATGAGGCGCTCGAGGAACTCGGCGGTCTCCTCCCACCCGTCGACGGCCTCGCAGGCGACGCCCATCGCGAGCACCGGGTAGTCGTTGCCGTCGGGGTCGAGGCGATCGCCGACGAACAGCATGTCATCGAGCGCGATGCCGGTCTGCTCGGCGAGCTGCCGCATGCCGTAGGCCTTGTCGATGCCGCGTTCGGTGATGTCGACGGACGTCGACCCGCCCGAGCGCACCTCGAGGTCGGGGACGAGCGCCGCGACGGCTGCCCGCAGCGAGTTCTTCTTCTCGCCGGTCGGGTCCCATGCGCTCTTCGCGTGGACCGGAGCTTGCTGGCCGAGGGCCGAGAAGGTGATCTGCGATCCGCGGTCCTCGAGGATGTCGCCCCAGGTCTCGCTCTCCCAGAGGCCCAGGCGTCGGGCCTCGCCCTCGACTGCGGCGAGGGCCCGTGCCTTCTGATCGTCGGTCAGCGTGCGGCGGTACACCGTCTCGATCCCGCTCGCATTGATGCGGTAGTACTGCGTACCGCAGGTGGGGAGCAGATGGAACGCGTCGTGCACCTGGGCCGCGGCATCCGGGAGCCTGTCGACCACCTGAGTCGTGAACTGCGCGAGCTGGCCGCCCGAGATGATCGCGACCTGCACGCGCGCCGCGAGCGCCGTGAGCAGGTCGCCGATGCGGGCGTCGATCGCCGACTTCGACGGCGCGAGCGTGTCGTCGAGGTCGAATGCCACCAGAAGGGGCGAGGCGTTGTCCGTCATGGTGTCTCCATCCGAGTACGACCCTGGTACGACAAGAGGCTCCGCCTCACGGCGGAGCCTCTTTGCGGTCGGGGTGACAGGATTTGAACCTGCGGCCTCTTCGTCCCGAACGAAGCGCGCTACCAAGCTGCGCCACACCCCGTCGCCGCTCCCGCGGCAACCCCACGAGTCTACCTGATCGCGGGCGATGCTCCGAACCGCGCTATCATCGCCGGCCGGCGCGCAGCGTGATCAGCGACGCCTCGGGGCGGCATCCGAATCGCACCGGCGCGTAGATCGAGTGACCGAGGCCGGCGCTCACGTTGAGGGGCACGGTGCGTCCCTGATGGGTCCAGGAACTCAGGCCGCGTGCCTGGTCGAGCGGGATGTCACAGTTCGCCACGAGTGCCGATCGCGAGCCCGGGATGCGCACCTGGCCCCCGTGGGTGTGGCCCGCGAGGATCACGTCGGCGCCGAAGCCCGTGAACGCGTCGAGGACACGGCGGTACGGTGCGTGAGAGACGCCGAGCGTGATCGCCGCGCTGCCGGTCGAGCGCTGAGCCGCGAGGAGGTCGGGGAGGACTTCGAGACGGTCCCACCCGCGATGGGCGTCGCTCACGCCGAAGGTGTCGATGCGGAGGCCCGCGACCTCGAGAGACCCGACGGCGTTGTTGAGGTCGAGCCAGCCGAGCTCGTCACCGAGGTATGAGTCGAGCGCTGTCGTGTCGAGCGGGTCCTCCTCGCGGACGACCTTCGACGGGCCGGAGAAGTATTTGAGCGGATTGCGCGGCGACGGGGCGGCGTGGTCGTTCGATCCGTGCACGAACACGCCCGGCACGCCGCGGAACGCGTCGAACGCCGCGCGCAGGCCGCGGAGTCCGTCGGGGTGGCCCATGTTGTCGCCGGTGTTGACGATGAGGTCGGGAGCGAGGCGCTCGAGGCCGGCGATCCAGTCCTGCTTGCGGTGCTGCCAGGGCGCCATGTGGGCGTCGGACAGATGCAACACGCTGACGCTGGGGGAGCCGGGCGGCAGGACCGCGAGGTCGTGCTCGCGCACCGTGAACAGGTAGCGCTCGATGCCGATGCCCCACACCGCTGCCGCCGCGCCGACCGCCCCCACCGTGCCGAGCACGGTGAGGGCGGTGCGCTGAGAGCCGCGGGGCACTAGTCGTCGCTGCCGTCGGAGCCGCCGCCTCCGGCGCCGCAATCACGACTGGTGTAGTCGACGGTGATCGACGTGTTCCGGTTCACGACCGACCCGGCGGCCGGGCTGGTCACGGTCGCTCGGTCCGCGCGGCCCCCGTCCTCGTCCTGGACGCAGGTGCCGGCCTGAACGCTTCCGAATCCGGCATTGCGCAGCATGCTCAGCGCTTTGTTGAGTTCGCGGCCGGAGACGTCCGGCACGGTGACTCCCTTGCCGTTGCTCGGACTGATCGTGACGGTGGCCCCGCCCGAGACCTTGCCGGGAGCCGGGTCCTGCTCGGCCACGATGCCCTTGTCTTCGGACGAGCTCACCGCGCTTCCGACGGTCACCGTGAAGCCGGCGTCCGTGAGGATCTTGGTGGCCTCCTCCACCGTCTTGCCGACGACATTCGGCAGATCGGTGAGCACCTGACGGCTGAGGTTCGTGTCGGGGGCCGGGAAGGCGGTGCCCGCATAGCGCGCGTTCGCGGCGGCCTGCGTCGCCTTCGCGATGCTGTAGCGGATATCGGAGAGGCGGTAGCCGCTGTCGGTCCAGGTGCGGAAGACGTCACCGTGACCGTAGACGTTGCCGGCCCATGTCGCCGTGGCAACCTTCGTGCTCGACTCGACGAGCCACGTCTGCCACGCCTCGTGGGTGCCCGTCTTGCCGATGAGTGCGGTGCCGTCCCACGTGTTTCCCTGCGAGCCGGTTCCGCCCGAAGCCATGACGCCCTGCAGCGCGTACGCGGCGGTCGCGGCGACCTTCGGGTCGATCACTTGCGTGCAGGAGCGCTCCGGCACGGCCATGTCCTCGCCCTCGGCATCGACGATCGCGTCGATGACCTGCGGCTGGCAGTAGACGCCCTTGTTCGCGACGGTCGCGTAGGCACCGGCGATCGAGATGGGGGAGACCGTATTGGTGCCGATGATCGAGGCGAGCGTCTTCATCTCGACCTCGTTGCCGTTGGCCTGGGTGACGCCCATCTTGGTGGCGACCTTCTTGATGTCGCAGAGGTCGAGCTTCTCCGCCATCGCGAAGTAGCCGGTGTTCAGCGACGACGCGGTGAACTGCATCGGCGTGCCGATGCGGCCCGGGGCCTTGGCGAAGTTGTTGACGACGGTGTTCGACTCGTTGTACCAGTCGCCGTCGCACGAGTTCGTGAGCTTGGGGAAGACCCGCAGCGACCCGTTGAGCACCTGATTGACCGAGTTGCCCTTCTCGAGCCAGTCGACGAGCGTGAAGAGCTTGAATGTGGATCCCGCGTTGAAGCCGGTCGATCCGCCGAACGTCGTGTCTCCAGCGAAGACGAGGGACGAGAAATCGGGATCGTCGGCGACGGAGGCGTCCTCGCTGAACTTCGTGTTCTGCGCGATCGCCAGGATGCGGCCGGTGTCGGCCTCGATGCTGACCGTCGTCGAGCCGAACCGTCCCGTCGATCCGCCCTCCGAGGTGGGCATCGAGATCGAGGTCGGCGCGTACGTCGACGTCGCGACCTCGGCCGCCTTCTGGACCGTGGTGTCGAGGGTCGTGTAGATCTTTAGACCGCCCTGGCGGAGCGCCTTCAGACGGTCGTCCTCGGTCTCGCCGAACGCGGGGTCGTTCTTGATGACCTCCACGACGTACTGGCAGTAGTATGCGGCGGCGCCGGTCGAGGCGCATCCGTCCTTCGGCCGGGTGATCTCGGGGGTGATCGGCGCAGCGGCGGCGGCGACGTATTCCTCGCGGGTGATCTTGCCGTCTTCGAGCATGCGGCTGAGCACGTAGAGCTGGCGGACCTTCGTCGAGGTGTAGCCGTCAGCAGCCTCGAGGCGCTGCTCGTCGGTGATCTCACCGGACTCGACCAGCGAGTCGAGCACGCGCAGATCCGCACCCTCGTCGATCACGCCGTCGGGTGCCTTGTTGTACGAGTTGCCCTCGTTGTCGAAGATCGACCCGTCCTTGAGGTCGATGCGGTAGCTGTTCGGGTTCTGCACGATGCCGGCGAGGATCGCCGCCTGGCCGACCGAGAGATCCTTCGACGCGACGTTGAAGTAGTACCGCGCCGCGGCGTCGATGCCGTAGGTCGTGCCGCCGAAGTTCGCGATGTTGAGGTAGCCGAGGAGGATGTCCTCCTTGGAGTACTTCTTCTCGAGCGAGATCGCATAGCGCATCTCCTGCAGCTTGCGCTGGATGCCGTCGTTGCCCTTCGCGGTCGTCGCAGCCGACCAGCAGTTCGCGTTGACCTGATCGCGACGCGCGTTGATCTCGTCCGCCGTCGGGGCGACCGGGTCGACGCCCTCCTTCTTCGCGGCCTCTTCGGCTTCGGCGGTGAGCTCCTCGATGGCCGTCGTCTTGGCCGTCGCCTCGCAGCGCTGCACGAGGATGTTCTTCACGTACTGCTGGCTGATCGACGAGCCGCCCTGGGTCTCGGCGCCGCCCTTGATGTTCGAGAGCACCGCGCGGGTCGTGCCGATGAGGTCGATGCCGCCGTGCTCGTAGTAGCGGGGGTCTTCACTCGAGAGGATCGCGTCGTACATGACCGGCGAGATCTCGTCGTAGGTGACCGGTGACCGGTTCTGGTCGTAGAACTGGGTGAGCACCTTGGTCTCACCGGTCTGAGCGTGCTTGTAGTAGATCGTCGTCGGCAGCATCAGCTTGTCGATCTCGAGTTCGCTCGGGAGGTTGTCGAACATCGTGATGGCGCTCGACGCGGCGGCGCCGGAAAGGGCGATCGCGGGGGTGATCGTCGCGGTCACGAGCACACCGGCGACGGCGCTGAGGCCGACCAGGCCCGCGAGTCCGCCGAGCACACCGGTAGCCGTCCGTTTGGTATCAGGCATAGGCTTGATCGTAGGGGAGATACCTGGGCGATTCCCTGACGGGCATGCCCGCATCGGGGTGTTTCCCAGTCACCGTCAGCGCTCACGCGCCATCCCCTGAGGAGTCCGAATGACGACGTGGGAGTACCTCACCACGCCCCTCCTGATCCACAACACCGCAGCGATCCTCAATAACTGGGGCAAGCAGGGGTGGGAGCTCGTACAGGTCGTGACCGGCCCCGAAGGTGGGCTCGTCGCGTACTTCAAGCGCCCGGCCGGCGGCGGCGACAGCGCCGCGTCGAACGCCGGGCTCGGGGCAGCTGCCGAGGCAGCCAAGCAGTTCGAGGGGAACTGACGTGGGCGTCGCGGACCGTCTCGCCGAACTCGGCATCGATCTTCCCGACGTCGTCCCGCCCGTCGCGGCGTACGTGCCGGCCAAGGCGCACGGCGACCTGGTCTACACGGCGGGGCAGCTGCCCATGGTCGCCGGCGCCCTCCCCGCGACCGGCAAGGTCGGCGACGGGGACGGGCTCGTCCCGGCCGCCGACGCGAACGCCTACGCGCGTCAGTGCGCGCTCAACGCGATCGCCGCGGCCGCGGCCGCCGTCGGAGGAGTGGACCGCCTCACCGGGGTGCTGAAGCTCACCGGTTTCGTCGCCTCCGTCCCCGAATTCACCGGCCAGCCCGGCGTGATCAACGGCGCGAGCGAGGTGCTCGGCGAGATCTTCGGCGACGCCGGCAAGCACGCCCGCTCGGCTGTCGGCGTGCCGGTGCTCCCGCTCGACTCGCCCGTCGAGGTCGAGGTCGTCTTCACCGTCGCCTGACGAACGGAGGAGAGGCGGATGCCGCGGCCCCGGGCCACGGCATCCGCCTCTCGCGTCGGTGCCGACGCGCTACTTGACCTGCGCCGAGATCACGCTCATCACGGCGGTGTCGGCGAGCGTCGTGGTGTCGCCGACCTCGCGGCCTTCGGCGACGTCGCGGAGGAGTCGCCGCATGATCTTTCCGGAGCGGGTCTTGGGCAGCTCGCCGACGATGTAGACGTCGCGGGGGCGTGCGATCGGGCCGATCTGCTCGCCGACCCAGCCGCGCAGGGTCTGACCGAGGCCTTCGACGGGGTGCGCGTCGAGATACGACTGCTTGATGATCACGAATGCGACGACGGCCTGACCGGTGGTCTCGTCCGAGGCGCCGACGACGGCGGCCTCGGCGACGGCGTCGTGGCCGACGAGCGCCGACTCGATCTCGGTGGTCGACAGGCGGTGCCCCGACACGTTCATGACGTCGTCGACGCGGCCGAGGAGCCACACGTCGCCGTCGGCGTCGAGGCGTGCGCCGTCGCCCGCGAAGTAGTAGCCCTGCTTCTGGAACTTCTCCCAGTAGGTCTCGACGAATCGCTCCGGGTCGCCCCAGATGCCGCGCAGCATGCTCGGCCACGGCTCGGTGATCACCAGCAGCCCGCCGTTGCCGTTGCCGACGTGCGCGCCGTCCTCGTCGACGACGTCGACCGAGATGCCGGGCAGGGGAACCTGGGCCGAGCCGGGCTTCGTCTCGGTCACGCCGGGGAGGGCCGAGATCATCATCGAGCCGGTCTCGGTCTGCCACCAGGTGTCGACGATCGGCGCGCTCTTGTCGCCGATCACCTTGCGATACCACATCCACGCCTCGGGGTTGATGGGCTCGCCCACCGAGCCCAGCAGGCGGATGCTCGACAGGTCGTACTGCGCGGGCACCTGACGGCCGATCTTCATGAACGAGCGGATCGCCGTCGGAGCGGTGTAGAAGATCGTCACGCCGTACTTCTGGATGATCTCCCACCAGCGGCCGGGGTGCGGTGTGTCGGGGGTCCCCTCGAACATCACCTGCGTGGCGCCGTTGGCGAGCGGGCCGTAGGTGACGTACGAGTGGCCGGTGATCCAGCCGATGTCGGCCGTGCACCAGTACACGTCGGTCTCGGGGTGGATGTCGTGGACGACCTTGTTCGTGAACGCTGACTGGGTGAGGTACCCGCCCGAGGTGTGGAGGATGCCCTTCGGCTTCCCGGTCGTGCCCGAGGTGTAGAGGATGAAGAGCGGGTTCTCGGCGGGGAACGGCTGGGCGATGTGATCGTCGGATGCCGCAGGCACGACGTCGTGCCACCAGAGGTCGCGCCCCTCGGTCCACTCCACCTCGTTCTCGCCGCGTCGGACGACGAGCACGTGTTCGACGGTCTCCTGCACGCCCGCGCCGCGATCGGCGAGGGCCTGGTCGACTGCAGGCTTCAGCGGCGAGACCTTGCCCTTGCGGTACCCGCCGTCGGCGGTGATTACGAGCTTGGCGCCGGCGTCGTCGATGCGGGCGCGCAGGCTGTCGGCCGAGAATCCGCCGAAGACGACCGAGTGGATCGCCCCGATGCGCGCGACGGCGAGCATCGCCGCGACGGCCTCCGGGATCATCGGCAGGTAGATCGCGACGCGGTCGCCGTGCCCGACCCCGAGGCCCTCGAGCACGTTGGCGAGGCGCTTGACCTCATCGGTGAGCTCGGCGTAGGTGACGCGCCGGTCGTCACCGGGCTCGCCCTCCCACAGCAGCGCCACACGGTCGCCGTTGCCGGCTTCGACGTGGCGGTCGAGGCAGTTGTAGGCGACGTTGAGCTCGCCGTCGGCGAACCACTGCGCGAACGGCGGGTTGGTCCAATCGAGTACCTGGGTGAATGGGGTGTGCCAGTGGAGATCCCGGGCGCGGTCGGCCCAGAAGCCCTCGCGGTCGGCGGCGGCCTGGGTGTACAGGTCCGCCTGCCCGACGGCGTTCGCGGCGAATTCGGACGACGGGGCGAAGCGGCGCGTCTCGTCGAGGAGGTGGTCGATCTGGCTGCTCGGCGACTGGATGCTCATCTGAGCACGCTCCTTTGCGGGCTGGGACAGGGTGTTCGCGGACAGGTCCGGCGAGTCTGTCGAGAACGGTACCCAGCCTCCCCGACACGCACTACCCCCGATAGTGGGGAGTCGCATCCGGTCGCTCCGAGAGGACCGTGGATCGGACACAACCGATATATCGGTTGGAAGAGGCGCTTTTCGGTGGTGGGAGCGCATTCATTCGCATATGCTCATCAGCGGCCGAACATCGATTCTGGCATTGCGGCGCCCCGTTCACCCCCCGAAGTGAGGCGTCGCGCACGGCGGCATCCCATTCCCCCCATGGGATGCCGCCTCCTATTTTCCGGCGGCGCGACATCCGCTCCTCCCCACCCGGGTGTCGACGGGAAGCGCTCCACAGCGGCCGCGTTCGTCGTCTGGTGACCGGATGCCTCCGCCTAGCTTCGGGGCATGCCCGAGCCGTTCCTCGTCCAGCCTCGTCGCCCGCGCGCGGCGGTCGCGGGGGAGCGCGTGCGGATCCGCGCCGTCGGGGCGCTCGACGACACTCGCCACGTCGGTCCGCGCGGAGCGGAGTCGACCGGGTTCGCGCCGGGTGCGGCATCGACCGGGTTCGTGCCGCGGGCGGTACGTGCGGCAGCCGTCGACGACGGCGGGCCGACTCCGCGAGACCGCAGCCCCGAACGGACGGAGCCCGGCGAGCGCGTACCCGCGCGGTCGTGGACGGATCACGCGCTGCTGCAGCCGCTCCGCGCGTACCTCGAAGACCCCGCCGTCACCGACGTGTTCGTCAACGGATCCGCGGGTCTCTTCGTCGACCGTGGTCGGGGTGCGGAGCCGGTTGCGCAGTGGCGAGCGGCCGAGGCCGATGTGCGCGAGCTCGCGATCGCGCTGATCGCGCTCGGCGGCCGGCACCTCGACGATGCCGCGCCCGCCGTCGACGTGCGCCTCGACGGAGGCGCGCGCGTCCACGCGGTGCTCCCGCCGGTCTCAGCCGGCGGAACCGCGATCTCGATCCGCGTGCCGCGGCTCGACAGGGTCGATCTCGACGCCCTGGACCGCGCCGGGATGTTCGCCGCCGGCATTCGCTCCGTGCTCGACGACGCGGTCCGCCGCCGGGTCAACCTGCTGGTCACCGGCGCTGCCGGCGCCGGGAAGACGACCCTGCTCGCCGCCCTCCTCGGCGCAGCAGCGCCGGGCGAGCGGATCGTCACCGTCGAGGACGTCGCCGAACTGCGCATCGACCATCAGCACCACGTCCGACTCGAGGCTCGGCAGGCCAATCTCGAGGGCGTCGGCGCGATCGACCTCGCGCGCCTCGTCCGCGAGGCGCTGCGCATGCGTCCCGACCGCCTGGTCGTGGGGGAGTGCCGGGGCGCGGAGGTGCGCGAACTGCTGTCGGCGCTCAACACCGGTCACTACGGCGGCGCCGGCACGCTGCACGCCAACAGCCTGCGCGATGTTCCGGCCCGGCTCGAGGCTCTCGGCGCGCTCGCCGGCCTCGACGATGCGGCTCTCGCGCGCCAGGCTGTCGGCGCAATCGGGCTCGTCGTGCATGTCGAGCGTCGAGAAGACGGCGCGCGGCAGGTCGCCGGCATCGCCCGTCCGTTCATCGACGACGGCGGGCGGCTGAGCGTGGAGGATGTGCCGTGCTCGGCCGGCTGATCTCGGCCGGTCGCGCGACGCGGACGACGGATGCCGCGGCAGCAGCGGACACCGTGCTGCGGCTGGCGGTGCTGCTGCAGGCCGGCATCGCCCCGGCGCGGGCGTGGCAGCAC